>BQJU01000067.1 GCA_021604865.1 Saprospiraceae bacterium
GCGAACTTCCTTACTCTGCTGTCCATTACGCTTGTTTTTTATCCCTTGAACATGTTCTTCTGAGATGTGATTGTCTAGCTCCGCAGCTAAAGCTCCCTCGATGAAATTTGCTATCAGCGGTTTTAATAGCCCTTCATCTCCGGTTAAGCCTTTGCCTGCTATTAATCCAGCTATCACCGACTTACGGTAGTTTTCAAAGTCAAATTCAGGATGTTCTTGATCCTTATTCTTAGCTTGTTCTTTCTTGGCCATAATCAAAGTTAATGTTTTTGATCCGACACAGTTCAGTGTACACTCCCTTTTGAGTAGGACACATTTTGCTTCCCCCTTTTCCTTTACGATTTGGAAAGAGCAATTCCATTATAAACCACCTTCGCCGCCCTAAACCTTTGCTAAACCTCCCTAAACCTGTGTCCCCTAAAAGTATTGGAAAAACTGGAAGAATTGGAAAGAGCAATCCCGTTATAAACCACCTTCGCCGCCCTAAACCTTCTCAACTTCCCTAAACCTGTGTTCCCTAAAAAGATTGGAAAAACTGGAAGAACTGGAAAGAGCAATTCCGTTCTAAACCACCTTCGCCGCCCTAAACCTTTGCTAAACCTCCTAAACCTATTTCAACCCTTACAGTCCCTCTTGTCCACACTCCTCCTAAGCCCTAAAACCTACCGCCCAATCCACCTATCTGGTGCGCATTCTTATGACTGGACAAATCAGTTCTTCCAGGGAAATGCCACCATGTTGGAAGGTATCCTTATAATAGTTGTGGTAATAATTGTAGTTATTAGGATAGAGGAAAAATTTATCTTCCTTAGCAAAAATGAAGGTAGAGCTCACATTTGGCCGGGGCAGCATGGCCTTTGCCGGGTCGCGGACTTCCAGGACATCCCTACGGTCGTATTGCAGGTTTTTACCCACTTTATAGCGAAGGTTGGTCGTCGTCTCGCGGTCACCGATTACTTTAGAAGGTTGATTGACGCGGATAGTGCCATGATCGGTGGTAATGATGAGTTGTACATCTCTTTCGGCTACACGCCGCAGGGCCGCCCAGATGGGAGAATTTTCAAACCATGATCGCGTCAGGGAACGGTAGGCTTTTTCATCACCCGCCAATTCTTTCAGCACTTCCATTTCTGTACGGGCGTGCGACAACATATCGATAAAGTTGTACACGATAACCGTAAGATCGTTATTGGTATAGTTTAAAATGCGGTCCTGAACTTGCTTAGCGTAGTGTACATTGGTGACTTTGTGGTAATCAAACTTAATGTCCTTACGGATAATACGCCGCACCTGCTCCGACAGCAAGTCGTGTTCATGCTGATTTTTGCCACCTTCATCATTGTCGTTTTTCCACCATTCAGGATAATGTTTTTCAATTTCAGAAGGCATCATACCAGCAAATATAGCATTGCGACTATACTGAGTGGCTGTAGGCAAAATGCTGTAAAAATAATCCTCTTCTTCCATCCGAAAAACTTCGGAAATAATGGGTTCTATCACCTTCCACTGGTCCATGCGCAGGTTATCCAACAATAAGACAATAGTGGGAACATCGTCTTTCAAATGAGGAAAAATTTTGGACTGCATCAGGTTGTGTGACATGACGGGTCCATTGCCTTTTCCAATCCAATCCATGTAATTATTGATGACGTATTTAGAAAATGAAGCATTGGCTTCACTTTTTTGCATGGAGAGGATATCGCCCATCTGAGTGGAATTGGAATCATCAATTTTGATCTCCCAATTGATGATTTTTTTATAGATATCTACCCATTGTTCATAATCCAGCCCACTATTGATTTCCATTAAAATCTGTCGAAACTCCTGCTGATAGTCGGAGGATGTTTTTTCGCGAACGAGGCGTTTATTGTCGATAATTTTCTTGAGCGTCAACAAAATCTGGTTAGGGTTGACCGGTTTGATCAGGTAATCCGTAATCTGTGAACCGAGAGCTTCTTCCATCACGGTTTCAGCCTCATTTTTGGTGATCATAACTACGGGTAATGTAGGATAACTCTCCTTAATTTTAGCCAGTGTTTCCAAACCCGTAATACCAGGCATACTTTCATCCAGAAAGACTACATCTAGGTCATTGTTTTCTTCACATTCTTCCAGGGCATCGTAGCCGTTGGTGACTGGAATGACTTCATAACCTTTCTTTTCGAGAAACAACAGTTGGGGTTTAAGCAAATCAATTTCATCATCTGCCCAAAGTATTTTGATTTTATCCATGTAGCCGGTTTGTTTATGAAGGTCTGTAAATTTCCTAATTGATTCTTAGCGTTGGTCTAATCTTAATCAATTTATTTGCTCATTTATTGCCCAAAGCGCGGAAGATAGGAAAAGAATGTTAAAGACAGCTTTTCTAATATTACTATTTTTTACAACTAATTCCCCGCTCATTCCTTTTAAAGTAATTAGTTTAGAGCTTGTTTTAAGCTTATTCAAATGCAGAGAAGACCAAATATGAATCGCAAGAAAATACTTAACGATCCAGTCTATGGATTTGTCAACATTCCCTATGGCATATTGTTCGATTTGGTGGAACATCCTTATTTCCAGCGATTACGTCGCATCAAACAAGTCAGTCTGACCCATTACGTTTATCCGGGGGCTTTGCATACTCGTTTTCACCATGCACTAGGTGCGTTGCATTTGATGAGCCAGGCCATTGAGGTACTGCGTAGCAAAGGGACAGAAATTTCTGAAGAGGAAGCCACTGCCGTATCCATTGCCATTTTGTTGCACGACATTGGGCATGGACCTTTTTCCCATACATTGGAGCACACCCTGATCAATGTACATCACGAAGAGTTGTCCATCTTGTTTATGGAGCGGCTCAATCAAATATTCAATGGACAGTTGGATCTTGCCATTACGGTATTTAAAGATGAATACCCCAAAAAGTTTCTGCACCAGCTGGTATCCGGCCAGCTTGATATGGACCGTTTGGATTACCTCAACCGCGATAGTTTTTTTACCGGAGTACATGAAGGGGTTATCGGCTACGACCGCATCATCAAAATGCTGGATGTACACGACGGAGAATTAGTGGTTGAAGAAAAAGGCATCTATTCGATCGAAAAATTCCTGATTGCTCGTCGGCTGATGTATTGGCAGGTGTATCTGCACAAAACGGTGTTGTCGGCGGAACTAATGATGGTACAAGCCCTGAAACGCGCCAAACTCCTAGCACAAAATGGTGTTGTGCTGGAGATGCCCAGCAATCTTCGTTTTTTTCTGGATGACAATCTCACCCGAGAAGATTTTAAGACTCAGCCCGAAACTCTACTCGATCACTTTTCCGCTCTGGACGACCACGATATCGTTTCCGGCCTGAAAGCGTGGCAATCCGCTCCCGATCCCATCCTGTCCTATTTTTCGAAATGCCTCATCCAACGCCGACTATTCAAACTGGAATTCCACAATGAACCAATTCCCAAATCTCATGTTGATGGCATCCGTGAAAAATTAATGGGCTATCCGTTTTTTACGGAAGAATGGCTACCCTACCTGCTGATTTCGGGCAAGGAAACCAATAGCGCCTACAATACTTTCAATGACGAAATCAAAATTCTCTTCAAAGATGGCCAGGTGCTACCCATGTCTATGGTGGTAGATCATGGTGTTCAGCCACGGATTTTCACGAAACATTATTTGTGTTACCCGAAGGGGGGAAGTGTATGAGGGAGTATTGGGTGTGATAGGTGCGACTACGCTGTAGTTGAAAACCGTGACGTTATTACGAGCTAACAAATTTAGGCCACGCTGTGGTCCAAGGCGATGGTGCTTTTGAAAGATTTGTTCCAACCATAGCACAAAGCGATCTTCTAATCCACAACCTGTGACGAATTCTCCAAAATAAGTCTCCATACCAGATGTTAGCATTCAATTCCATTTTTCAAAAGGAAATTTTTAACTTTCGGAATAAAATTTCCTGAGTGTGCCAATAGACAAAGTAAAACGAAAAGGACTCGATCAACTTACGGACTTTGAGATAATCAAGCTCATTCTGGATAAAGGGGAAAAGGATTTGCTCGAAATATTGTATGACCGATATTCTTCAAAAGTTTATTTCAAGTGTTTAGGTATCGTAGGAAATAAAGAGACCTCCAAGGATTTGGCTCATGACATTATGATTAAAATATTTCTCAATCTGTCAAAATTCCGGGGGACTTCTGAATTTTCACTGTGGGTACATTCCATTACCTACAATTACTGTATGGATCACCTTCGAAAAGGGAAGCGATTGAAGTACGAGTCTTATGAGGTCAAAGATTATGAGCGGATTTCTACAGCAGAAATAGAGTTGGAAAATAAAATCCTGTCAGATTTAAAATTAGTTCAGTTGGAAGTCTTATTACATGAACTAAAACCGGAAGATAAAATTATCCTGATGATGCGTTACCAGGATAGTATGTCGGTAAAACAAATTTCACAAACGCTTTCTATAGGCGAAAGTGCGGTGAAAATGCGTTTAAAAAGAGGCAGAGACCGATTGGCTGATCTATTAAAAGAAGCGCAGCATGAAGAATGATAATAAAATCAAAGCAAACCTGGAAGAACAGTTCAAACAACTAATTCCGGATGAAAATGCACCTGAGGAATTAAAAAAAGAGGTTTTCAACACTATCGACACCCTAAATCTATTAGGAGATATCGCCGATCTGTTTACCTCTAAATTTACTCAGACAAAAGCAACCTTTTTAGATTTGACTCAAAATGATGATTCTGAAGAACAATAATCTGTGCCCATAAATCGCCCTGCCAAGAGCAAGGTTTTATCAAAACTGCACCAGGTTTTCCTTTCCTTCCCATCTTCACATATTCTCCTTATAAATAACGAGCCATTTCCTGTGACCAAATGTTCAATGCCCAGTCTCTATACAAATCAAAAAATTGAATCAAATGATTTTTTTAGCCAAATTTTCAAGTGAATCTGTTACGCTCATTGGAATAGTTTGGATCATTTTCTCGATCCTGCTAACCATCTTTTTGAGTAAGATCACGAGAGGCAAAAAAAGAAATGCACAAAAAAGGTCCTATCCTCATGAAGGGGATAACTACCTGATTATTCCATTTGTAAGGGGTGAAAATTTTTCCATTAGATAGTTAATTCTCCAAATGGTCTTTAAATTTAGTGACCAAAACAATATAGTTTAGTCTCTATTTTGAAAATTTGAAAAACCAATTAAAAATGGAAGAATTCACAAACTGGTCTCAACTGTTCTTTGAATCACTCCGATCTTTCGGGCAGACATTTATGGCGGCAATCCCAGGAGTTATTGGAGCCCTCCTCGTTTTGACACTGGGATGGTTATTTGCCAGGGTGGTTTCAGGAGCTATTGGCCGATTGTTGAAAGCCATTAAATTTGATGTCCTGGCTGACAAGATCAAAGCGGGACAATTATTGGAAAAAGCAAATATCAAACAGGCTCCCAGTACTTTAATTGGAAAATTTATATACTGGATACTTATTCTTTTGGTAGTGACCACTGCCGCTGACACATTGGGATGGACGGCAGTTTCAAGAGAAATTTCCAAATTATTAAGTTATCTGCCCACCCTATTATCCGCAATTATTTTCTTTATAGTAGGCATTTACATTGCCACTTTTGTCAAAGACGTGATCCATGGTGCTACAAAAACGTTGGGTATCAGCGCTGGCAGGATCATCAGTAGTTTTGTGTTCTACCTGCTTTTTATTCTGGTCACTTTGACGGCCCTTGATCAGGCGGGAATTGACACAACGATCATCACTTCAAACCTGTTATTGATCATTGGTGCCGTTATGGCTGCTGCTGCAATTAGCTACGGCATAGCTTCCAAGGATGTGCTGGCCAATATTCTGGCCGGATTCTTTAGCCGGAATACGTTTATGAAAGGGCAAATAATAGAAATCGACGGCCAGGTAGGTGAAATTGTCGAAGTGAATAATGTTGCCGTTATTCTTAAACTCAATGATAAAGAACGTTTGGTGGTGCCAACCCACCAATTGATCATCAAACAGACCAAAATTATCAACAAATAAGCTGGATTTAATTTAAACCAAAAACAATGAAAAAGTTAAGCTTGGTCCTAGTGGCCACTATGGGAATGCTATGTTCTGTTTTCAGTCAATATGCTTCTGTAAACTTCGATTTGGAGAAAAACTATTTTAATGAAGGGCAACCGCTACCGGCGGAAAAGAACCTGATGTTCACTGGTTTAGTACCAGAGGGGATCGATATCATCGAAATCAATATCTTTCCTTCAAAATCAAAAAATGAAAACAACCGGCTGTATCAGGCAGCCTGGAAGGACTTTGACAACAGCACAAATACGAATTTTTCGCTGGCAGTAAATTATCCTTTACGAGCCTCTGATAATTACGACTTTCGCCTGGATTTTTTCCGTAAGATAAGTGCCAAGGAACAACAGGAGTTGAAAGACAGAATGGTTGAGATGGCCAACGCTTACCTCAATGCCAATATCAGCATCAAAGGCAACAGTATGACGTTAGCCAAAAGCGAAAAGAAAATGGTGGCTGACCTGAATGAGCTTGTTCAACAGGCCCTCAGAGAATACCGTACACAGGATGGCATTAGCTTGGAGGAGTTTTCAGAAACCATTAAACAAAAGCTTGCGCAAATTGAAAATGTAGACTTTGGTAAAATGCCAAGAGATACCTCCGCCTCGCAAGAAACCATCCGAAGGGAATCAGCTGCAACAGGAAAAATGACGGAACTGGAAAATGCCATCACCTCCAAAATCCATAGAGTGATGGACAAACAATGGAGCAAATTGGCCACCAGCCGTTATGTAGACGATTATGAAACGGAACAAAAGAAAGGAAGCTTTTCTGTCAATGTAGGTTATGGCGGCGTCTATCTCGATGGCAACCTGAATAACATCTCCTATGGTGCTTCCCCATACCTCGGCCTCTCCTTTCCTTTAGGCAATAGTACCCTTGCACCCAAATTCATGAGGAATTCTTCCATAACCGTCGGTGCCTTTTTGCAAAACTTTGAGGATGAAACGGGTAACAAGATCAGCGGATTTATCATTGACAAACCCCTTTACCTGGGGCTTGATTACAAATTATTTGAATTTGTCCGCTTTAATGCAGGCGCTGCCTTCCTGGAAAAAACAGAAAAAACGATCACCAATGAAGGAGGGGTAGATGTGATAGAAACCAACAAAAATGTCTTGATCC
This sequence comes from Saprospiraceae bacterium, assembly GCA_021604865.1. GTDB lineage: Bacteria > Bacteroidota > Bacteroidia > Chitinophagales > Saprospiraceae > BQJU01. The sequence goes on from BQJU01000067.1 coordinate 7,196, forward strand.
GACCCTTTATTGGTATCAGTGCCAGAATTGACCTTTCCATTGGCTTTGGCAAGTAACAAAAACTGAAAGGTGCTGTCAAAAGTCATTTTATACTGGTCTGACTGCCTTTAATATTAGTTAGGTCAACTATTCTTAAAATTGGGTGCAGCGTTGAGGCCATAACCTTGTACTACTGCACCCTTTTTTAAATTTCAAAAATCATGACAGAAGAAAAAAAACAAGCCGGTCATTTTCACCGCAATAGAGGGTTTTATATGTTGCTTTTTGCCGCAATAACCTTGACAACTTTCTTATCAATCAGTAAAAACATGGCCTTAAAACAACAAGCCAGGGCATTTGCTGAGGAAAAAACAGCCTTCCTGGAGCAGGCACAACAAGCTGTTAACACAAACACCCAAAAGCAACTGGATATAATGATGAAAACTTTTGTTTGGGCCGTACGTGGGGAAATGACTAGAGGCAATATGGAACAGGTGAACCAGTATTTCAAACAATTGGTAAAGACTGATAATATCAAGGAAATCACCCTAGTTGATAAAACCGGCAAAATCCTGATTTCAACCAATAAAAAGAATGAAGGCAGTCAGCTAGCCAACGAATACTCGGAAACAGTGCTTAAGTCAGAAGAGGTGAATGTTATAGACAAAGCAGATAAAAAAATTGTGGTCGCTCCTGTTATGGACCTGGATAGCCGAATGGGCTCTTTGATGATCATTTACCAACCTGACCGGTTTACCTTGTCTACTTCTATAGAATTGATAAAATCAGATCAATAGAGATACTCAAAGACTACTTGGTTTGCAACTTTAAAAGGAACTAGACTCACCTTTGTCAGGATTATCGGCTAGGACCTATTGCTTGAATATGCTATTGGTTTGCTGATTTATTTCACCGATGGAAAGCGACATAATAAACTTGGAGTGTTACTGGGGGTTTTCTTTCTTTGTAAATGCCGTAATTTCCATAGCTGCCGAAGCAACCGCCATTTTACCACCAGAATTTCTAATTGCATCCAACGCCTTTGTATAAATCAGGTGTTTTGTGCCTCGGCGTTTTTTATAATCTACCACAAAGCGTAGGGTGAAACTTATCCAATTTTCATCAAAAGCCATCGTGACCATTGGCGCTACCTGCGCATCTTCCACCAACATTTTTTCAGTCATTTTCGACCAATATTTTTGCGCGCCCTTGGCATAATCTCCTTGTACTTCATGGAGGATCTCCATAAATTTTTCGCTGGCATAATTATAATCGCCTTGCGTTTTGATTGGAATAACCACTTCATCCCAAAGGAAAGGAAAATCACCAGAGTAGTTGTACACGGGTTCTTTGAAAATGAAACTGTTGGCAATCCGGACAATTTTTCCGTTGTATAAATCCCCATTTACCCAATCCCCAATTTGCATCATTGAGGTACGTAACACGCCAATATCTACCACATCACCCTTGATGCCGCCTAGCATCACCCGGTCGCCTACATTATAGAAATTTGAAAAATTGATCGCAATAAAACCGGCCACACTAGCAATAACCTCCTGCAAGGCAAAAGCAATTCCAGCACCTGCTACCCCAAGGAACACCGTCAATCCCGATAGTTGACTGCTGTATACGACCATAATCATGAGAATGACTAAAAGGTAGCCAACGTAATTGATAAACTTGCGGGTACGGTAGCGGGTATTGGTTTCTTTTACATACCGGGGAATAATGTTTTTGATTAATCCGGTCAGTAAAAAAATGACTATTGCGCCAATAATAATAGCAGCAATTTTTTGAAATATTGGATTTTCAAAGTACTGGCTAAATTGATCCATAAATCAATTGATATTAGTTTATTCTCTCTTATTAAAAGGATTCAGAGGTTGCTTTGAAGATCATAACACCATAATCGTAAAACTGTTTCTATAAGATAAAGACAAAAAAAAAGCCAATCGGTCACCTAAAGTGCTTGTTTGGAGGTCAAACTTTGGGCTACAAAACAGCACTTTTTCGATGATACTTCGTTACTTTTCTTGTCCGTACCTTTTGGGTATGAACTTCAAAAAAAGCCTTGTAGCATCAAAAAATTGGTGCTTTTCGCCATCCATCGGCCGCCATAGGCTTGCCGACGGCGATGCAAATTCGACCTCCAAACAAGCACTGGTGCTTGTTTGCCTTTTGGTTATTACAGCTTAAAAACTCTAGCCTTCCGAAACTAATTTCCACGCCACAGCATTATAACTACTTACACAAGTAGAACATGAACAAGGAAAAGTTATTATTACTGATTCTGGCGGCGATACAGTTTACCCATATTGTAGATTTTATGATCATTATGCCTTTGGGGGCACAATTGATGACTTTGTTTGATATTACGCCCCGGCAATTTAGTTGGATTGTAGCGGTTTATGCCCTGAGTGCTTTTGTGGCTGGGTTGGTGAGTACCATGTTTATTGACCGGCTAGACCGAAAGAAAGCAATTTTAATGGCTTATATCGGATTTACAGTTGGGACATTGGCCTGTTCTGTGGCTTATTCTTTTGAAATTTTCCTGGTGGCTCGTAGTGTAGCCGGTGCCTTTGGAGGTATACTCGGCGCATTGGTGTTGGCCGTTGTAGGGGATGTGATTCCTTACGAAAGGCGATCAAGTGCTATGGGTTGGGTGATGACCGCTTTTTCCGTAGCCTCGGTGATCGGTGTACCTGCGGGTATTTATCTGGCCGCAAAGTTTTCCTGGCAGATGCCCTTTTTGGTAATTGGCGGCATAGCCCTGCTTTTCACGGGCATCATCTTTTTCGTTTTTCCTTCCCTTACCGGGCACCTGGAAAGTAAAACCGACCGCCCTAGCCCCTGGCAGACCATTCGACAAATCTTTAGCAATAGCAATCAAACTGGTGCCCTATTATTCAGTGTAATCCTGATGCTGGGGCACTTTAGCATCATTCCGTTTATTGCGCCCTATATGCAGCTCAATATCGGCTTTGATGATTTTCAGGTTGCCTATATCTACACTATCGGCGGTATACTTACTGTCTTTTTCCTCCCTTATTTCGGACGTTTGTCAGACCGTTTTGGCAATGCCCTCGTTTTTAGCATTGCTAGTTTTTTTGCGTTGTTTTCCATTTTTGCAATTACCAATTTACCGCCAGTTTCTCTGATCATTGCCTTGTGTGCTACTTCCTCTTTCTTTGTTGTGGCCAGTGGTCGCAATGTACCTGCCATGACGATGGTAACCTCAGTTGTGCATCCCCGCAATCGGGGCAGTTTTATGAGTATGCGCGCTTCGGTTAATGAAATGGCCCTGGCTTTGGGCTCTTTTATGGCGGGTATGATCGTCACTGAAAACCCCGACGGAACCCTCGCCAATTACCAATATGTAGGTTATATTGCCATCGTTATGAGTATCCTTGCTGTTCTGGTCGCTTGGCGGTTGCGACCTGTTGGGTAATTTTGACATTATCCGACATAATTCGCCATTTAAGCCTTCTTCCATCAGTTTTTAGATAACTTTGTACCATTGTGCAAAATGATATTTCAATGAGTATGCATTACCACTTCATGGTAGATTTTACTTTACCCGGAAAGCCATCAGAAGAATTTTTTGACCTGGTCCCATACCAGCGCGTCGTAGTTAATAAATATTTCCAGGAAGGTAAACTGCTCAATTACGCCCTCTCAGAAGAAAAGTCCAAACTCTGGGCTGTCTTTAATGCCAATTCAGAAATGGAGGTGTTAGAGATGTTGGTCGACTTCCCACTCACCCGTTTTATGCAGGTAGAAATTTCCCTACTCAGCCAGTTTGATGGCAATGCCCTTGAACCTACTTTTTCTTTGAATTAAGAGCAAGCTTGGATCGGAGGATGTCTTGATTGATTTAGGTGGTCAGAAGGTTTTGGCACCTACGAGGGTTTCATACCAACCAGATTTATATGGATGATGTCAATTTATTGAGCATCATTAAAAAAAAGAGCATGATTAAAGTCTTGGGGATGAAATGGACTCAATCATGCTCTCAGCGTCAACATTTGGATATGTAGTGGGGTTTGGTTTTTTGGGGTTAAAGTGTCAAACGAAAATATTTGGGGTTATACAAGGCTTCATTTAATATTTGGCTTTTGGGGTATTTTCGCTTTAAAGAGTACACAAGGGCACAAATTCCATAAAAAAAAATCATTTTTTTTAAACTATTCTTTTTACACACTGATTATCAATCACTTACAATTTATTTTTTTCTTACCGTAATATTGACTAAATTTGGCACAAGCGTAAATTAATGGACCTTTGCTAAATATATTTCGAACAAATCAGCTTCTGGTTGGCACCTTATTGATTTTTTATGCCGTATTCCTCCGCCTGCCAGTATTTCTATTTCCTTCCGATTGGGCACCGGGCTCTATGGGCATTTTATCAAATTGGGTATATGGCGCCATAGGGTTTCAAGGATGGTTACCCAATCTAGTGGCCCTATTATTGATCTTTGCTCAAGGTCTTATGATTAATGCCATTGTTTTTCAGTTTAGGATGTCCAATGAGATTAATTTATTCCCTGGGCTTTTTTATATCCTTATTGGCAGCTTAATTCCCGAATTTTACCACCTTACTCCCCTACTGATGGCCAATACGTTCTATATTATGGCCATTTGGGGACTGTTTGGCACCTATAAAGTCCCCTCCTGTGCCAACCGCATTTTCAATATCGGGCTTCTGATGGCGATCAGTAGTTTATTCTATTTCTCCTATATCCTCTTTATACTCCAAGCTATTGTTGGGCTAAACATTCTACGGGCGTTCCAAATCAGGGAAAGACTGATGGTTATTGTCGGCGCAATAATTCCGTATTTCTACCTGGGTTTTTATTACTTCTGGCACGATGAATTGAACTACTTTTTGGAATTACAATTCAGCAATAACACTGGCTTTTTAGACTTTACGTTGCAGACTGGTCTTGATTTATACATTGGCCTTGGCCTTTTTATCATACTGTTCCTGGTTGCTATACTCAGCTATGGAGAGTATACCAGCAAAAAGCAAATACAAGTCCAGAAAAAAATGAATATCCTGTTCTGGGGCTTACTCATTACCGGCCTCAGCCTATTGGTACAAGCTGACATCCAACTGGAACACCTGCTCATCCTCAATGTCCCACTAGGCATTTTTATTGCTGAAAATTTCACGCTCATGTCTCGGCGTACAGCGGAAACCATTCATTGGGTAATCGTCTTCGGTATTCTTTTTATGCAGTATTCTCCTTTGGCTTAGATATATATATGAGTGAGTGATGAGAGGGTGAGTGGTGAGAGAATTCATGTAGGTGTCGATCTTTTGCACAAAAACTGTTAATTATTTATTATTGTCACCTCTTTTTAAGGCTGTTATGGATTGGGGATGGTTATATTTGTGTGAAAACATAAATTTAGCCGTGTTTTCCAAAATGGCAGGGATTATCCGGTCAAACTTCACACCAAAAATCACAAATTAAACTATGAAAAAAGCATTTCTATTTTGCGCCTTTTCTTTAATTGTACTAGCACTTCAGGCACAATTAAAGCCCATTACATGGTCGTTTGAATCCGAGAAAACCGGCGATCAGGAATATACACTTACCTTAACAGCAGATGCACAAGTCGGCTGGAATATCTATTCTCAAAAAAGTAGTGCTGAAGGCCCCATTCCTACATCCTTTACTTTCGCCCCGACTGATGGGTTTGAATTGATCGGTGAAACAGCCGAAGTAGGCCATAAAAAAGAAGGATATGATCCGCTGTTTGAAGTCCAGGTGATCAAATATTCCGGAGAAGTTGTCTTCACCCAGAAAGTAAAAGTGACAGAAAACCCGGTGACCATCAAAGGCTTTGTAGAATACATGTGTTGTGATGATGAAAAATGCCTTCCTCCTACAAAAGAAGGGTTTTATTTTACCTTAGATTAATTTCCCTTAGATAAGCGCCTATTTAGGTTTGAAACCGCTTCAGATAGGTTCTATTACAACAGAATATGTTGTTTCAAAGACGATTTTAGGGCCCAACTAGTAGAGGATTTATATTAATGGGCCTTACTTTTGCAAAAATTTTCTACCCCCTGACTAAAATCTTTTGTACGCTAAAAATTTGTACAGCGATATGAGACCTTTTTTGCTACTTTTCTCCTTGTTAATCAGCCTGAATCTTTCCGGTCAAATTTTTGATCCCGTAAGTTGGAAGATGGATCAAAAACAAATCAGTGATACAGAATACGACCTGATCTTTACTGCAGAAATTGAAGACGGCTGGTGGGTATATTCTCAATTTATTGAAGAAGATGGACCGGTACCTACTACTTTTTATTATGACGAAGGCGATCATTTCGAATTAATTGGTCAGGCAAAAGAAAGCGGCAATATCAAAAAAGCTTATGATAAGGTTTTTGAAATGGAACTGATCAAGTTTGCCAAAAAAGGGATCATCACCCAAAGGGTAACCGTCAGTGATGCTTCAAAACCAATTGCGGGTTATTTTGAATTTATGACCTGCAACGACGAGCGGTGTCTGCCACCTACTGAGGTAGATTTCAATTTTGAATTCAAAGCCAGTGCTAGTACTCCGGAGCCTAAGCTTACCGACGCCAAAGAAAAAACCGCAAACGAAAAGGCAAACGCCCAGCCTGAGGAGCAAGTAGCACAAAAGGAATCTCAACAAGCTGACGAAGCTGCATTAGTCATCGAAGAGGCTGATGAAAGCATCGTCCTAAATGAACAGGATAACGGCAATTTAACGCCAGTCATCTGGAGTGGGGAAGTTATTCCTGGAGAAAACGATGAATTTACGGTGTCCTTCAAAGCGACATTGCAGGAAGGATGGAATATATATTCTCAGGAAACTGCTGAAGATGGCCCGCTTCCTACCTATTTTGAATTTGAGCCGGCTGATCACTATGAATTGATTGGCAAATTACAAGAGAAAGGGAAAAAGAAATCGGGTTTTGACCCAATTTTTGAAGTGAACGTAGTCAAGTATATTGATGAGCCGGTTTATTTCACCCAGAAAATAAAAAGTAGTGCTCCGGATCAGCCCATTACAGCATTTTTGACCTATATGAGTTGTGACGACCGGCAGTGTATTCCTTTTATGGGAACAGCCATTTGGGTCAGCCCAAAGACTGGAGAAGTATTGATAGGTGCTGCCGCCGAACAAAAAATAGATGCCGCCATTGAACCAGGTAAGATTGCCATTATGGGCGATACACTTGACTCTAGTGTGGCTGCTATCCGTGCCTCTTATCAAACACCGGTTGGCAACTGTGGCGAGGAGAACGTAACCAGAGACATGAGTCTGATATGGACCTTTATCTTCGGTTTTGCCGGTGGATTACTGGCACTATTGACGCCTTGTGTATTTCCAATGATTCCATTGACGGTGAGCTTCTTTACCAAGAGTAGTAAAGACCGTAAAAGTGGCATTCGCAATGCTTTGATATACGGTTTGTCTATTATCGGTATTTATGTAGGCATTGGTTTATTGATTACCGGCGTCTTTGGGGTTACAGCCCTCCAGGATTTATCGACTAACTGGCTGGCCAATACCATCTTTTTTGCCGTATTTGTCTTTTTTGCCTTCTCCTTTTTTGGCTACTACGAAATTACCCTTCCCAGTTCCTGGACCAATAAGAGTGATTCTATGGCTGACAAGGGGGGTATCATTGGCATCTTTTTTATGGCCTTTACGCTGGCGTTGGTTTCCTTTTCCTGTACCGGTCCGATCATTGGTTCTGCGCTCGTGCAGTCGGCTACTGATACTATGGGCCCCTTCACAGTGATGCTGGGTTTTTCCTCTGCTCTCGCTTTACCTTTTGGCTTGTTTGCTGCCTTTCCGGCATGGCTCAACAGTTTACCCAAGTCTGGTGGTTGGATGAATTCGGTGAAGGTAGTGCTCGGATTCCTGGAATTGGCCCTGGCCTTAAAATTCCTGTCTGTAGCAGATATGACCATGCACTGGGGTGTCCTGCCTTATGAGGTATTCCTCGGTCTGTGGATAGCCATTTTTGCAGGTATGACGCTCTATTTATTTGGGCTGATCCGTTTTCCTCATGATAGCCCGATGAAGAAACTAAGCCCTACTCGTGGATTTTTTGCGGTGGGTGCTCTGGCATTAACAGCCTATCTGTGTATGGGTTTTGTGTATAGTGAAAAAAAGCAGTCTTATGACTCTTTGAAGCTGATGAGTGGCCTGGCTCCTCCGGCTCATTACAATATCCTTCTTCCTGATCCCGATGTAGACGCTAAGCTGAAGGCGCGTTTCCCTTCCTACACCAAATGTGCCAACAACCTGGATTGTTTCAAAAATTATCAGGAAGGTTTGACGTACGCCAACGAGGTACAGAAGCCCATTCTGCTGGATTTCACGGGTTATGGTTGTGTTAACTGCCGCAAAACGGAAGAACACATCTGGGTAGCAGATAATGTGTGGAGCAAAATTCAACAGGATTTTGTGCTGGTCTCCCTCTATACCGATGACCGGGAAAAGCTAGAGAAAATGTTGATCTCTAAACACCGCAATGAGAAATTGCGTACCGTTGGTAGTATCTGGCAGGATTTCCAGATTGTCAACTTTGAGCAAAATTCTCAACCACTATACGTCATGCTTTCACCCGACCAGAAGGTGCTGGCTGCCCCACGTGGTTACCAGGAAGGTATCGACGGTTATGCCGAATTCCTCAACTGTGGCAATGAAACTTTTAAGTCCTATCAGAGTTCTTTAGAAATTGAAAAGCCACTAGGGAGTAATTAAAACTTGTTTGGAAGTGGTGATTTTGCAACAATAAATCACCACTTCTAAACCAAGCAAATCCAATCAGAAGAAAATCATTTCACCGGGCCATTTTATCCCGCGTCCATATTCCTTACCAATTCTACAAAATCTCTTGCCCTTTCAATGCTTAGGCGGGTGCCTGCCTGACGAGTAGGGCACTTTTGCAAACGAGCTACCTTTGCCGGGTCTTTATCCAACTCAATGGGAGCACCTGTTGTCATATTCATAATCCAGGCCGGGTCATGTTTATGGGTTATTCCAGCCAACCCAATAAGGTCACCCTGGCTTTTGCCCAACACATGGCAACTGCTACAATTTTGGTTAAAAACAAACTGGGCTTTACCCACCATTGTCATATTGATGGTAGGGCCCATATTGACACCTTTAACCACAATGGGTTCGTTTGATTCGTTTTGGGCATTTGGTTTCAGGTTTTTCACCTTCTCCAAAGCATCAGGGGCGACCACGAGTCTGGTGGCTCCATCCGATTGAATGACAAGGCTGTCTCCAGTGTAAGCTTTCTTTTCTGCCTGCACTACTTTTTGATTTTCTCCCACCGACTTTTTCGGGCTTTGATTGCAGGAAAAAGTGATCGCCGCTATACACAAAATGATAGTAATTGCTTTCATGGGTATAATTTTGACAATGATGCATTTTAAAAAAGCAAAATTAGTGAATTTTACCTACCAACAATGTGTGAGGATTAATTTTCCCGTTCTTTCCCTATACGTCAGCGTTTTGGGCGGACTATTCAACTTTTTATTCCTGTGCACAACCCGCCTGATCGGAAATGTATATAACCAGGAAGGCTTACCCGCTTCTCCCTTTCGGACAGATAATTGGTCATCAATGCCTTGGTTGCTAACATGCACTTATCCTCATTTTTCATTATCTTGAGAAGATAAAGCCTCTTTAAATCATTGAAGCGGCATAAAATTTTTAAGCTATGAAAAAATGGATACTAATCAGCTGTTGTCTGATCTGGACGACTGCTATGCACGCGCAACACATCATTGATTTGTTAAATTGTGATCAGGATATTTCTCTAAACGGAGATATTCGCATGATCTCCCACAAAAAAATCAACCTTTATCCCAATACGGGGTTCTCAACCTGGGAGCTGGTTTTTAACCAACAAAACCAGCTTGTCCGCGAAAAAGCAGTAGAACAGGCTGCCGAGTTGAGACACCATTACAATGAGCAGGGGCAACTGGAGGCAACCGTGCGCCTCGTAAAAGGCCTTAAGCAGGATTCCACTGCATTTTTGTATGATGATGCCAGAAAATTATTCCAAAAGGTAAGCTTTGGCAATTTTTCCTCTCCCCAAACTACTTACCAATTTACCTACGATTCTCTTGATCGGGTAATCATGTTAGCAGCCAAAGACCAAAACAATCAGTTCACTCAAACGGTAGAATACCTGGATAGCACCCATCAGGTGATCGTCACGCACTCCCAGGGTGAGCGCTCGCGACGCTTGTTATTACCCTTCGACACGGAAACACAATGTATCAACCGAATCCTTCGTGAAATCAAAAATGTACATGGCCAAATCACCGTTCAAGAAGTGGCCAACCTTTCTTCTTCCAATAATATCGACGGCTCTTCCATCCTGCACGAATACCAATATGATGAGATGGGCAACTGGACCTGGCATCGCCAGTCGAACTTCTTGAATGGTATAAAAACTCCCACGACACTTTGGATCAGGAAGATCAAATACCGATGAGGAGAGGGGTACTTATTATAGCGCTTTCACATCAAAATGGCTTTTCAACTGTTACATAAATAAAACTAATTAACATGGAAAAGCTATATGTTCTGGCCATTGGCCTGGCGGTATTATTCCAGGCTTGCGCCCCCGCTCCTGCTGAAAGTAATGAAAGTGCGCCTACAGCATCCAATGATGCCAAGGCAATCAAGGTTTCGAATATGATCACCGACGTACCGGTGAAATTGGGCGATTACTGGTATCAGGGTAAAGGTGAAATCAATCACTATAAGCTCGAGCAAAACCGCTACAAGGATGTGCACCCCGGCGAAGTAGTGATGGTCTTTGTTACAGAAGACTTTCTGACAGACAAGCAGGTGAAAAATGATAATTATCAAAACCCAAATTCCACTGGCGTCCTGAAATTGAACCAAATCCGTCGTTTTTCTACCGGGATTTATGATTATTCCATTATGACCTCCGTTTTCACGCCTGTTGACACGGACAAATTTCCGCATACCCTCAAAGTCACTCAATCTTCACAGGATTGGTGTGGCCATACCTTTACGCAACTTAATTATGAGAATGACGATTATCGCTATCAGTTGCGGAGTTATTTTGAAAGTGAAGGTGATGTGGATAAAACAGTGCCCGCGCTCTTGCTGGAAGACGAGTTGTTCAACCGCCTTCGCATGAATCCGGAGCTGCTGCCCACCGGCAAAATCAAGGTGCTGCCCTCCACTACTTTTGCGCGCTTGAAACATACCGAATTTGCACCAATGGATGCTGAAGTAAGTCGTAACAAATATATCGGGAAAGATTTCAGTGGTGAAAATCTGATGGCCTACCAGGTCAAATATCCAAAAGCAGACCGTACCTTGGAGATCGTTTATGAAGCCAAAGCGCCCTACCCTATTATCGGTTGGACCGACAGCTACCCTTCTGCCTTTGACAAACAAATGCGCACCACCAAAGCTACTCGCACCAATGTCTTATTGACACCTTATTGGGAGAATAATAAGCTGGAGGATACGGCTATGCGTAAGGATTTGGGCTTGGAGGTGAATTATTGAGGATTAGGATTTAGGCGGTAGGATTTAGGAGCATCACTTGAATCTCAAATTTGTAATGTCTGGCTTTACAGGGGCCAGTTTCCACGGCCTCTTGGATTTGTTTAAATCAGCAACCCAAGAGGCAATGGAAAATTGCCACTTGAGCCGTTAAGTTGACACATTCAACTTTGAGATGTCTCCTAATTTCAATCCGACAGAATTCTTCAAAAACTTTAACAGTCAGATTATTATTTTGAATTATATTCATTTGCACCAATATAAGTATGAATAAATTCATATTTTCAAAAAAAAACGATCTCGCCTTTGACGTCCAAACATAATTTCTGATCTAATTTTAGCTTACCTTAATTTTAATTTGTGAATTTTGTTTGTCAAATAATTCTTTTATATATTACCCCCATAAGTTAATTTATATCTGAAATTAACTTTATAATGCAACTAAATTTGCAAACCCGGATTCAAACCGTAATCAACTGGATTGGAAATGTAGAAGGGTTAAATTTAAATAGAGATCAGCTATGGTGGCTTTTTGACAACACAACTCCAACGCAAAAATTAATTGAGGGTTATAATAATGGGGATTTTTCAGATGAAGATTGTTCAGAATTAATTAAAAGTATGACTTCTGCCCACTCCAAACAAGAATGGGAAGTAAATGAACCCAGAGCAGAATATATAGACCAGATTGAGACAATTCGGGTTTACCTAGAACACCGACACTCTGACTATGGGGAGGCGGCTCAATATTTATCAGCTATTCTTCCTTTATTAATTGACGCAGATGAGTTTACTAATGAATGATGAAATAATATTTCAACAACCTATTCCGACATCCAATGGCTTAATATCGATAAAACACGCAGTATCTAAATTTTAAATATGAAAATTTTAAAACTAAATGAGAATAAAAGTCTTGCAAAGTATAAGCTTGACGAATATACAACTGAATTTGGTTCAATAATTTTTGATAACACCAAAGGTGGATCAATTTCAAATTGTTACTTCTTTAGGCTTAATAAAACACTAGAGACTAACAGAGACGTAGAAGGAAAAGTACTATCAACAAAGGGGAGTTTTATTGACTTCTATATTAGTAAAAAAACAAACCGTATTCAACACATTGATTTTGTCTCCTTGTCTCATTTTGAAACAATTTTGGATAATAGCTTAACTTTTGATTGCAATGTTTCTTACTTCGAACCCCAAATAGATGTTTCTACTTGGGTTTCTTCGTTTGGCAGGTTAAGCAATTTTTCGTACGATACTTCTAAATATTTATCTACAGAAGATCAGGTAGATGTAAGGATACTATTTAATTCTTTGAATATAGTCAAATTCCTTTTTGGGAATTCAAGCAAAATATTCTGCTTAAATGAAAGAATCCAATTTCATATGGATGAATTTAGCAACCTTACAGCGATAGTAATAAAAGACGACATCGAAGTACCGAAGCTAATTAATATGTTAAAATAACAAGATAAAAAATATTGTAGAACAATGATTTACCCCAGAGCCACCAGTTCATTAGAATAAGCTAAACAAAAAAATGGGTTTACCCATTAAATTTGGCAGGGACGAAAAAAGCCGGTACCGAAGCAATTGCTCTGGTACCGGCTAAAATCCGATAATTTATATTTTACAACGTCAGTTTATCAAATTTAACCGGAAGGATCACCCTGACATTTACGGATTTACCGTCCTTGGTGGCCGGAATCCAGGTAGGCATCTCTTTTACAAGTCGTTTAGCCTCGGAAGCACAATCGGTACAGGCTTCACCTTGGGATTCAATTTGAATGTCGGATTCTACCACTCCATTTTTGTTGATGACAAAAGTGACATATTCCACCCCTTCTTCATTTCTGGTCAGTGCCCTGTTGGGATAATCGGCATTGGCTCTGATGTAGTCCTGAATAGCTTCATTGGAACACTTCTCGGGCTTCTTTTTCTCCATACATTCCTTTGAGAATAATGGCGGGCGATCCAGTTTATCAATATCGGTATACACCTTAGCTGAACTGGCTTTTTCACTTGACTTTTTGGAAGCCTTCACCGTCATTGGTTTCTTATTTTCTATATCCCATTGTTCATAAGTGTAGGCATCGGGATAATAGTAGACTTTCCGGTCAATTTTATCCTGTTCCATGAGGGTGTTTTGTTCATCCGAAGGTTTCATGGCATCGGGCATCTCGTTATCGTTTCTCGCCATGTCTTCCGAATTATCGGCATCTGAATCCATTTCGGTCATTGCTGTTTCCTGCTGGTTATTGTACCGCTGATTGTCTGTTTCGCAAGAAAAAATCAATACTCCAAATATCAGTAAGAACAGACTTTGCATTAAGAAAAATTTCATTTTAATTTTCATAGCTTTAACAATTTAAGTCCTATAATTCCTGTCGTGTTTACTGGCTCTAAAACGATTGATTGTTCCTCATGTTCGAGAAATCGCAAAAATTTGTTTAATTTGAACACCTTGAGGCTCAATGCGTTTTAATAAAAAAATGACTATGTACGCACACATACAAAGCTACTTTCCCTATTCCTTTTGTCTGTTTTTATTATTAATATGTGGTTGCCAAAAAATTGGCCAGCAAAAGCATCTATCGAAGGCAGATTTAGACAAAAAAGGCATGATGGCCGATAGCCTTTATGACCGGGTACGATTGGCTTATGAAATTTCAAAAATCGTTTCCAACAGGGGTATTGATGGGCATGTTCAGCAAATTGCCAAAGAGATGTATAGCCGAAATACTGAGCTATACCGAAATTTGACTACACTTGCCATAAAACAAAACATTCCAGTCAATTACACCCTCCCTTATGAGTTCACACAAATAATTCGAAAATTCACCTCTTACTCTAGAGACCGCCTCGAAAAAGAATATATAAAAAAGGTGCATGAACAGGAGCGGTGGATGTATGACTTTATGGTAATGCTACCTCAACATTCGCTTCTGGAGGAAGAGGCAATGGTATGGAATGAAATGAAGGCGACCAATAACGAACGAAAGGCTTTGCTAGGAAGTTTTTCGCTCGCTAAGTAGAGAGTACCTCAAAACGTTGATCATGGTGGCTTTCCTCTTCACCAAGTGTAAACAATTCTATTTTTTGTTTTTTGCCCTTGAGTTCAATAATCCCCACCCGATGGGGGTAAAAATCATGAGGAGGTCGATTGAGTTTATCCAGTAAATATTTTGACAATAAAATATCTACTCCATATTTATTACAGGAATTCTGGATTCTGGATGTGGTATTCATCACATCACCGGAATAGACAATATCCTTTTTGATTACACCAATTTCGCCAATGGTTACCATCCCACAATGCAACCCTGCCTTGAATTGGGGTATCAATCCGTAGCGATCTTGATAGCGGTGAGCTAATCTATTGAGTGCTTCCTGCATATTGTAAAAACACCGGATGCAATTGGCATTGGTCAACCCCTCCTCCATCGTCCAGGCAATGACCACCTCATCACCAACATACTGGTACATTTCCCCCGAAGCATTGATAATCGGATTGGTGATGTCGCGATAGAAGTCGTTGAGTAAATTAAAAAATCGGATATGCCCAAGGCGTTCTGCAATGGTGGTAGAAGACCGAATATCTACAAACATAAAAATGCGTTCCTCTTCCCGTGGGCGGTAATAGCGCCCTAGCAGCAACTTCACCAATACACCTGTTCCGTATTTGTCGTCGACGTGCAAAAATGTGATGGTCAAAAAAACAACCAGCCCCCAAAGGATAAAGTATTTTAAATAAAAAGCCGGCCCAACGACCAGGGCTGTGTTTTCCATCACGGCGGGATGCCACAACATTTCTTTCAGATAAATGCTGGAGGATAATGAAAAGGCCAGTACACTGATCAGGAGGTTAAGAATGGCAATCACCATACTGTTGACCACCAGGGCAAAACCAAAAGATTTTGCGCGTACCCATTCTCTCAGGAAAAAGATAAGAATGGTGCCTGAAACCAACCCTGCAAAAAAAGCGCTCAGGGTATTGACCAGAAAATAGTGGACGAAATTGTAATTCTCAACTAAATGAATATACCCCGCCTTGGTGATCGCATGTGTATTGAGTGCATCAAGGATACCGACAAAAGTCCATCCCAAAGTGATCCACATCACTTTGGAAAACTTCATTCGGAATCGCCTGCTATGGAAGTAGCTCATAATTACATTTATGGCGCAAAATTACTCCAATTATTTATCCAATCACTACCCTTTTATCTCTGAATGGTTTAGATTTGAGAAAAAACCCGATGCAAGCTCGATTATTAAATATAGATACC
The DNA here is from genome assembly GCA_021604865.1 of Saprospiraceae bacterium. Taxonomy (GTDB): domain Bacteria; phylum Bacteroidota; class Bacteroidia; order Chitinophagales; family Saprospiraceae; genus BQJU01. Next base: position 23,034 of record BQJU01000067.1, read on the forward strand.
GTTATTCTCACCCCACGAACCGTTACCCGCCGTTTCCGGGAAAATGAGGGCATTCTCCTATACGATCTTATTCAGGACAACCATAGTTTTTTGGTAGACGCATTTGTGAAATTCCTGAAAGAAACGGAGACTAAAGAAAAAGCAGAGTTTTTTTTGAGGGAAAGAATAGTTGGTTGGTTGCTTCAGAATGAATATTGTTTTGGCCTATGGGACAATGAATCGGCCAAACTAATCGGAATGATCCGTTTTTTTCGCATTGACTGGTCTGTTCCCAAGGCAGAGCTGGGCTTTTTTATTGACCACCAGTATGGAGGCAAGGGAATTATGTCGGAGGTGTTGACCACTTGCCTGCACTTTGGCTTTCAACAATTACAAATGGAACGCATCTATTTGCGCACCGCCACCGATAATTTCGCCTGCCAACGCCTGGCCCGCAAGTGCGGTTTTCGCCGGGAAGGAGACCTGCGTTCCGATTTTAAAAAAATGAGCGGTGAGTTATTGGATGTGATGATTTTTGGTGTTACCCGTGCTGAATATGAAAAGGCATAAAATGGGCTTCCCTTCTCTCCTTTGCGTTAAAATCTCTATAAATACTGGCCTGTATTTGCATTTCTGCTAGAATTTCATTATCATAAATTTCACAACCTTAATTTAATACTGGCACAGATGCATCTATTTGGAAAATTTGCATTTGCTGCACAAAACAGTTCTTGGTCACAACTACCAAACATGTTTGTCGCATGCCCCGTTACACTGTAAACTCCACTTTTTTAAAATTTTCATCAATATATTTTTATGGCAAATCGTTTTGCATTAATTGGCTGGAGTCTTCCTGTAATCCAAAGTATGCAGAAGGCCAGGAATCCCTACGTCGTTGTTTCTTTTCCCAAATTTGAAAGTTATGCTAAAGGGCCAGCGAAGAATAAGTTGTCTGTTTCAGGCGAGTTATTTTGTTACCAGCCTAGACGTGCGCTGTGCGCTGAAGTGCTATGGCACGCAAGCGCCAAAACCGCGCTTGGCCACTACTAAGCAAGGATTTGAGCAACAACGGCTGGTGGCAAAAGAGCCTATTCTTCGCTGACCCCTAAATATCAGCTCTTTCACCAATTATACCCAATTGCTGAATAATGAAATGATGAGCACATGTTTGTAACAAAAACCAGAAATGATGAAAAAATCAAATCTTATCTTGATAAAATACGGCGGCAATGCTATGCAAAGCGAACGTTTGAAGGATGCTGTTGTTAAAAACATAGGCAAATTGCAAGCCGACGGGCATCGGGTAGTACTGGTGCATGGTGGTGGGCCGTTTATCCAACGAATACTAAAAACGGTACGGATCAAGTCGGAATTTATTGAAGGGCATCGCAAAACCAGTCCGGAAGCCCTGAAGTATATAGAAATGGCACTGAAAGGTGAAGTCAATGGCAATTTGGTTAATTTATTGAATCGTGCCGGACTTAAAGCTGTGGGCCTTTCCGGAAAGGATGGGCCATTGGCGGTTGCCGAAAAACGCTACCACCTCAAAACCGAAAATGGGCAGCAACAACGCTATGATCTGGGCCAGGTAGGTGATGTCAAAAGTATTGACACCAGTTTGGTGCTTACCCTGTTAGACAACGGGTATTTGCCAGTTGTCACCTGTATTGCCTCCGACAAAGAAGGCAACGACTACAACATCAATGCCGATATGTTTGCCGGTCACTTGGCAGGCGCATTAAAAGTTGATCATTACCTTATCCTCACGGATGTGGATGGTCTGCTGCGCAACCTCAACGACCCTGAGTCTAGGATCGACAGAATGCCAATCAAGGAGATGAGCGGCCTGTTTGGCAACGTAATTACCGGGGGCATGATCCCCAAACTGGAATCCTGTCAAATAGCACTTCAGGCGGGTGCCAAATCAACTTGTATCATTAATGGTACCAGGCCGGCAACCATTATTGAAGCCATTTATTCAGAAAAATCAATCGGAACCGAGATATGTTTGTAAAAGAAAAAGAATCGATCACCAATGCCGGACTACACGATATTGATCAGCAATATTATTTGCCCACATTCAAGCGGTACCCGTTGGCCTTCCGGCGTGGAGAAGGTTCCCGGCTTTGGGATATAGAAGGCAATGAATACCTCGATGCACTAGCGGGAATAGCCGTAAACAATCTTGGCCATTGTCATCCAACAGTGGTTAAAGCTATTCAGGATCAGGCCGCACAATTGATGCATATTTCCAACTTTTATGTCAGTGAGCCACAAATGAAATTGGCCAAAATGTTGGTCAGCAGGTCCAAGTTGGAGCGCGTATTCTTTACCAATAGCGGTGCTGAATCTGTAGAGGGTGCCCTAAAAATTGCTCGGAAGTATGCCCATACTCAAGGACGTGGGGGTGGCATCATATCCATGCATCATTCTTTTCATGGTCGTACCCTGGCTACTATTGCTACAGGTAAGGAACGTATGCAACGTGGATTTGGTCCCATGCCTAAAGGCTTTTACCAGATTCCTTTTAATAATATTGAAGCGGTACAGGAAAAGGTCAGCGAGGAAATTGCAGCCATCATTTTGGAACCCATCCAGGGAGAAGGCGGTATCAACATTGCTAAACCCTGTTATTTGCGTGCCCTACGTGAACTTTGTGATCGGGAAAACATAGTACTCATTTTTGATGAAATCCAATGTGGTATTGGTCGCACTGGAGAATTATTTGCCAAAGACCATTACGAAGTACAACCCGATATTATGACCCTCGCCAAAGGGTTGGGAAATGGATTTCCCATAGGTGCCATCCTCAGCAATGAAAAAGTAAGCCAGGCTATCGACTTTGGCGACCATGGAACCACCTTTGGTGGCAACCCCCTGGCTTGTGCTGCTGCTATTGCGACACTGGAAGTTATCGACTCCCAAGAAATCCTTCGCAAAACCATCCGTAAGGGCTTCTGGTTAAAAGAAATGCTGGAAGATCGGATCGGCAAACATCCTGGACTGAAAGAAATTCGTGGACTTGGATTAATGATCGGTGCAGCGTTTGACTTCGAAACCAAACCGCTGGTTGCCGAAATGATGAAAAGAAGGGTGCTCGCTAATGCCACTGCGGAAACGGTCTTGCGCCTCGTCCCCCCACTAGTGATCACCTACGAAGAGCTGGAACAACTCGCCGATGTCATCGCCGCATCATTGAAAGCATTGGAATGATGAAATGGAAGGATTGTTTGTACTCAATCACTCCCTTTACGATTTCTCAAAGAATCAAATTTAAAGAATAAACTAAATGATAAAAGCAGGAATAATTGGCGCTACCGGATATACGGGGTCTGAACTGGTACGACTGTTGTACCGACACCCGGAAGTAGACATTACTGCAATCACCTCCGAAAGTCGTAAAGGGGAGGCCTTTTCAGCAGTACATGGACAATTTAGAGGCCTGATAGATCATACTTTACAATCGGCGGATGATTTACCTTCCAACCTGGATATCGTTTTTCTGGCCTTACCACATGGCGTATCTATGGAGTATGTAGAAAAATATGAACAGGAAGGTTTTCGAATAGTTGACCTTTCCGGAGATTTCCGACTCTCCTCTCCCGAAGTTTACCAATCGTGGTATGGCAAACCGCACACCTATAGTCAGGGTTTTGGAAAGGCGGTTTATGGTTTACCTGAATTGCACAAAAAAGCCATTGGGGAAGCACAGCTTGTTGCCAATCCGGGTTGTTATCCAACAAGTGCCATTCTGGGGTTGGCCCCTTTGGTACACCACCAGCTCATCGACCAGAACCAAATTATCATCGATTCCAAATCTGGCCTCACCGGTGCCGGAATAAAAGCCAATGCTACAACCCACTTTTCCAATGTCAATGACAACTTTAAGGCTTATGCCCTGAAATCCCATCGGCATACCGTAGAAATTGAGGAACAATTATCCGGGCAATCAACAGGAGGAATAACCGTTCAGTTTACCCCACACCTATTGCCGGTAGACCGGGGTATCCTTTCGACGATCTATGCTACTCCGCTTCAGCCCATCAGTGAAGAACAACTTCGGAAAACGTATGTAGATTTTTATAGACATCAGCCTTTTGTACGGCTCTGTGACCAACCACCAAGCCTCAAAGAGGTACGTGGTTCCAATTATTGTGACCTTTTTGTCACTTATGATGAGCGAACCCAACGTATCATAGTCGTTGCCGTTATTGACAATCTGGTAAAGGGTGCTGCCGGTCAGGCTGTGCATAATATGAATCTGATGTTTGGTTTGGAAGAAACAACCGGCTTAAAAATAATCCCCTTAAAACCTTAAAAAAGAATAATGAATAATCAAACTACCACAAGCCCTATGATCCAGAATTTGACCACGGTCCGGGGTATCAGTTGCTGGGGTGCCCACATTGGCATTAAATCAATGAGGCGTGATCTGGCCATCATCTATTCGGAAGTACCGGCCAGTGCGGCGGCAACCTTTACGCAAAACAAAGTTGTAGCAGCGCCGATTACGGTATCCCGCCGCCACATTAAAAGCGGTAAAGCCCAGGTGATTGTCTGCAATGCCGGCAATGCCAACGCTTGTACAGGCGAACAAGGCATGCATGGTGCCGAAGCCATGGCCGAAGCAGCCGCTAATACCCTGAAAATAGACAAAGAACTGGTGCTTATCGCCTCTACCGGCTTGATTGGAGAACCCTTCCCTACTGATAATGTAGTGAATGGGATTAAGGAAAACATCAATAAATTATCTTCTGATTCCAAAGCCGGGGCTTTTGCAGCCAATGCCATTTTGACTACTGATACCTTTGCCAAGGAAGGTTTTTTGGATTTTGATATTGATGGTATCCATATCAATATTGCCGGAATTGCTAAGGGTTCGGGCATGATACATCCCAATATGGCGACAATGCTGGGTTTTATCGTCAGCGATATTGCCATTGCCCCCCCCTTGTTGGACAAAGCCGTAAAAGAATGCGTCAACAAAAGTTTTAATATGATTACCGTGGATGGGGATACTTCTACCAATGATATGGTCGCTGTAATCTGTAATGGTCTGGCTGGCAACGAAATGCTCCGTTCCCAAGATGATGACCGTTATCTAAAATTTAAAGACCAACTCCAGGAGATGATGATCCACCTGGCCAAACTCATCGTTTCTGATGGTGAGGGTTCTTCCAAATTTATTGAATACAAAGTTTCCGGTGCGCCTACAGAAAAGATAGCCCGCACGTTGGTGCGTAGCATTTCCAATTCATCCCTGGTTAAAACAGCCATGTTTGGTCGCGACCCAAACTGGGGTCGTATCATTTGTGCCAGCGGCAATGCAGGGGTACCCTTTGATTATACCTCTGTTGACCTTTACCTGGGTGATGAAAAGACTCAGACGCAAGTTCTGGAAAAAGGTCGACCACTACAGTTTGACAGAAACCAGTTGAAACGGTTATTGCGTGAAGCCCATTTGGTCATTCACCTGGACATGAATGCTGGTGAATGTGAAGGCATTGGCTGGGGCGCAGATCTAACAACGGATTATGTTATGTTCAATTCTGTGTATACGACCTGATTGGAAGGAATTTTCCAAATAATTAGTAAGTTTGGAAGCCTAAAATTCCTATGACTTGTTTGGAAGTTGTGTTTGTACAGCAATAATTGATCGAAATTAGATAAAAAGGTGTCCGGTCAATGGTTAACTTCCAAACAGGCTCTAAACCCAAGTAAATAAAGTATCAATGGGCCATTCACTTACAGCAGAAGCCATCATTTTCGCTATTAACTCGGCCATCAAACTGGGTCGTAACGTGCAAAAAGCTTATGCTGAAAGCCTTAAATCCAGAGAAATCCTACTCCCCTTGCCGCGCTTCAGCGGTGAACCACCATTGCTCACCATCGAAGAATTTTTCAACAATAAAGATAAAATAGAAGGTGGGGCCCGCTTTGTGGAAAAGATCGAAAGGCTTCAGATTTTACACCTTGCATTTGGGCAATTCGGTTTTACGGAAGACGATGATAAGCTGGAATACATTTCCTATTATAATCACTTTTTTGAATTACAGCAAATTGATAACCAGGCGATCATGGTTGGCGAAGGGGATAACCACCCCCAGCGCATCGACGATAGCCGGTTAAATGTCGATGATTTGCTGTCGCTGCTGCGCATTCGCCAGTACGAAAACCCTAAATTGGTCAAGACTTCTGCTTTGCAAATAGTTGCTGGTACACTAGTTGAGATCGGGATTGATTATTTCAATCAGGTGCCGGGAGCACTCAATACCAACTCCTCTTTTGGCAAGGCCATGAAGAGTTTTTTATCAGCTCTCGACGATATTCCTTTTAGTGATGCGGCAGAGTTCAAAGATATGTCAGAACTCATCTTGCCCAAATTATTCATTACAGCGGCAGAAGTTATCGGAACATTCAGTTCTGAAATAAGTAGCGATGAAAAGTTACAGCAGTTTATCCAGGCTAGCACCAAAGGTCTGGCCAAAGATCTGTTTGAAAGAGTGGGCAAAATAAAAAGTGACAACCGCTTTGGATCGATTCAAAAAGAAGAAGAATCCGACAAATCTATACGCTGGGGACAGCTGGTATTGCGTAGTATGGTGAAAAATGCCGGCACTTATGTATTCAACTCTCCAGCAGACTTGTTTGACACCAATGAAGGTGGTTCTCACCTGATCCAGTCCACCGGAGGCGCCCTGTTAGAGATCATCCTCTCTGATCCACATAAGATCGATATCAGCAAAGCCTTCAATATTGAATCATTGGACCGCATGGTTAAGGTGGCCCTAAACGTGGTAGCGGAACACCCTAGTCTGATTGTTGCCCCTAATGGCCAAAAGCAGGAAGCTTTCCGCAATATCATCATCGGTATTTCGAAAGCCATCGCCGATACGGGCATCCAACGTCCAGATTTTTTACCTGAATTGGTGCGCCTGGTATTAGAACATACTGCCGGCAATCTGGAAATGCTCTGGTTGCCCAAACGCAGCGGTGAAAAACACCTGCTCGTTATCGCTATCCGGCAATTGCTGGAGGTCGTTTCCGAACCCATTCCCAATGCTAAATGGGAACCTAACCTCGCCAAGGGGCAGCTGATCATGATCGCCGAGAACATTCTTGATGAGGTGGTCGAAAATCCGGAATGGGTCCGCAACCGGGAGGAGGAAGACATCTCACTGCTCCAACAAGTATTAAAAGCTGTATTTGGGGCACTTGCTACTATTCCAAAACGGGAACGCTTTAACGGAGAAGTGGTTGCTTTACTCATTCAAATCAGCCTGCGAACCGTAACCAATAGCCAAAAAGTATTGGACACCATCAATTGGTCCGGTCATACAGAAAAGGTGGTTATCCTCAATAAAGCATTGGATTTAATCTTTACCTATACCTTTAACCCTCAAAAGGTTAACCCTACTGAGCGTATTGGTTTGCTCATTGACCTGGTGGAATATGTTAGCGAAACCGTCATTGCTCGCCATCCCAACAAAAAGGGGTTACTCTTGGTGGATCTGATCTTATTTAAAGCCCCGGGCGTGGATTATTCGGGTGGTTTCAATCGCGAACTGGCAGATCAATTGATCAATGCATCACTAGGCGTACTCAACGAACATCCCCACTTGGTAAGCAATCAGGTTTCTCTGCAAAACATTATCACTGGCGTGGCTGAGGTGTTAGATGCAAGTACCTTCCGAAAATCCGGTATTTTACCCGAATTATTAAGGCTGGTTTTGGAAAATACGGGACGTAATATACAGCTCATCTTCAAGGCCAAATCGGATAGCCCTCAATATATGATGGTGCTAGCCCTCGAACAATTGATGAGCCACTTATCCTACAAAAGAGATACCGATCGCTGGCAACCCGTACTGACCAGTGGCGAAGCGATGGGTTTAGTGGAATTGATACTCGACGACGTAGTGATGCATCCGGAATGGGTTATTCCCAAAGGAGACGGCAGCCTTTACAATGACGTGCTGACTGCCGTATTTGCAGCAATGGCCAATATCCCTAAAAAAGAACGCCTGAATGCAGATACCTTGGCAGCCATTCTTCAAACCTGTATGCGTACCGCTGCCACCAGCCAGCAGGTACTCAACCCTATCCAATGGGGAGAGGATACGGAGAAGACAATGATCCTCCATAAAGCCCTTGACCTGATCTTTGACTTTACGTTCAAACAGGTTCCTGACTCAGGAAACAACCGTATTGGACTGGTCACAGATATGCTGGAATATATCATGGAGGTTGTCCTTACCTATCATCCAGATAACAAGGGCCTTATATTAGTGGATCTAATTTTGTTTAATCCCAAAGTGGATTTCTCGGCAGGTTTTGATGAGGAGTTGGCTGACCACTTGATTGCTTCCGGACTGGAAATCATGGAGGCTCATCCCGAACTGACTACCAAACACAAATCTTTGCAATTAGTGATCAAAGATATAGCAGGAGCTTTGGATGCATCAAGTTTTGACAACCCACAGTTGTTGCCGGAATTTGTGCGTTTGGTCTTGCAAAGTAGTGCGAGCAACATCCATTTAATCCTGAATACCACCAGTGATACCCCACGTTTTCTCTTAGTAGGTGCTTTGAAGAAAATGCTAACGGTACTTTCCAATCCAAATAATAGTACAGACCCCTGGAGTCCTAGCCTCACAGCTGCCCAGGTGTTGGAAATTGTTGAAGATAGCACAGAAGAATTGGTCAATCATCCGGAATGGCTAGTGGAAAGGGCAGATGGACTCAACCTATTTGAACAGGTACTGGATAGCATTTTTCTTACGCTGGCCAAAGCGCCAAAAGAGGAACGTTTTTCTCCGAAAACCCTCAATTGGATCATACAAAATGCTACCTATACTGCAGCCCGCCATGAGTCGGTTTTAGTCAAAGTAAAATGGGGAACAGGAGATGATGAAGCCACGATCCTGCAACAGGCATTGGATTTGGTATACAGCTATGTCCTCAACCTGGAAGATCGTGCAAGTCACCTTTCCATGCTGGAGACTTTGCTGGAATACACCTTCGAAACGATCCTCAGACAACACCCTGATAAACGCAGCCTGGTATTTTTGCACCTTATCTTGTTTGAAAATAATGCATTCCACCTCAATGGTGGTTTTAACGAAGAACAGGCCAACCGCCTCATTGACACGGCCCTGGACGTCGTTGCTCAATATCCCGACCTGGTAAGTAAAGACCGGGTTTTTCAAAAAATACTTCGGGATACCTCACTGGCTTTACGCGACTCCAAGTTAAGCCGACCGGAATTATTGCCAGAATTAATCCGCCTTTCTCTGGAACAAATCAATGGCAACCTGGATGCCATTATGGATATGCGTATCAATGGTCCCCGAAACCTGCTGGCCGTTGCCATCGGGCAAGTATTAAAGGCTATTAGTGAAAAGCCATCAAGTCGCAACAAGTGGAAACTCAACCTTACAGAAGCCCAAATGCTGGAAACCACTCGCCTGGTAATGGCAAAGGTGGTTACCAATCCACAATGGGTCAATGATGAATTGATTTTTGTGGTGATGAAAGCGCTCTTTGCTGCCTTGGAAGCCATTCCCCAAAAGCGAAAAATTGGTTATGCTACTTTTAGCGTTCTCGTCGAAGCCGCTATGCAGGCTGTTGCCTTCCGAAAACAATTGGTGATTAAGTTTATCGATTTGGAAGGAGACGAAAAACAACTGGCCCTGACCTATTCGCTGGAGGCATTATTCATGACCATTTATGATGAAAATGGAGACTCAGCAGGGAGCTGGACCTTGTCACAAACGGCCACGCTGAATGCTATAATTGAATGCTACTTATTGCGGTTGTCTGAACAGGGCGCGACTAAAGAAAATGTGAAAGCAGCCGTGGCTAAAGTAGAAGGAGCTATTCAAAAAATTAACGCTGACCTGGCCTTTACGCTGGAGGATTTGTTGGTAGAATTGGAAGGCTAATTGGTTGCCTTTTATCATAACATTCAAAATTTTGTCTAGTTGATTCTAATAAAAACGAATATGAAAAACTTAAACTTGTCAAAAATCACTTTGTGGCTCCTTATTCTGGTGGCTTTCCACAGCTGTGGTTCTTTGAAATATTACGATGAAGCCCAGAAAAATTTTAGCCTGGCGGCTGAAATGGAGATGAAAAAGAAGGGGAGAGACGCTTTGTCTACCGATTTGGTTACGCTGGAAGAACTCTATCCCGGAGCCAAACCCGCCATTGTTAAAGATTCGTCGGTAATAAAATTGTATGAAGAAGCCTCCATCAGCCTGGGCAAGGCACTTAGCACACCGTCCAAGCTCAAAAATGCAAATTTCAACCTGATGGGTAACGCCATCTGCCTACAATCTTTGACCGCCTGGAAATTGGGAAACCCTCAGGAATCTCTGGACAAGAGTAAAGCGGCATTGAGGGAGTTGGAAAACACTAAAAAAGCGGCGCCCACCGACGAGCGCGACCTGACCATGATGACCGCCCTGCCTGGCATAATCGATCTGGAAATGGCTTATGACAGCATGGAACAGTTGAAAATCGAGCTAACCCAAAGACTAAAAACTGTCCAAGAAGCCTCTCCTACTGAAAAACAGGCTATTTTTGACTATGCCCAAGCCCACTATCAACAATTTATTGCTAGTGGAGATGCAGAATCCGGGGTGCTTTTAAAAGCCATCTTGAAACTGGAAGAGGCCAAAACAAAAGCTGGCTCCGCACACCCTATTCAATCTTACCTGCTACAATCACAGTTGACCGGTATGAATACCTGGGCCATTGAACTTTCCGAAATTGATAATGCTGCCCGTGTACTCGGCCTGCGTGTTGCAGGTTCAGCTACCAAAACCTGGCTGGAAGATCAGCGTAAGGCCTATAAAAGTATCCGTGATGCCCACCTGCTAACGCTGGAAAAAATGCGGCCTAATGGCAAAGCTGATCCAGCTTATAAATTTTGGAAAAAACGACTCTAGAAATCCGAATATCCATGCTTTATTGATAAAAGTTGGAGCCTTGATCTGGTCCTGCGTTACCACAAAATATGAACAAATGATCAAGTCTGCATATAGTTATTTTTTTTGATTTTTTTATGATTTTATGCTCAAAATAAGGGCACAATCCGGTAAAATTGTCAACCTTTGTGCCCTTAAAAATGTAGTTAGGGAAAATTTGGGAAACATATAATCCATAAAGAGCTTTGGAAAAAAACATCCATCCAATTTTTGACCGCCTGCTGAACCGGGCAGATCGGGAAGAGCGCTTAAATCAGCGGAGCAAGGTATTCTGGTTTACCGGACTATCGGGATCGGGAAAAAGTACGCTTGCCCAGGCTTTGGAGCGCCGGTTGTTTAATGAGGGGTATTTCCCTCAAGTACTTGATGGGGACAATATCCGGACAGGCCTCAATAAAAATCTTGGGTTTAGTGCCGAGGAGCGTACCGAAAATATTCGTCGTATTGCGGAACTCGGAAAACTGTACCTGAATAGTGGCATCGTGACGATTATTTCCTTCATCAGCCCTACCCGGGAAATTCGCCAAATGGCCAAAACCATCATCGGGGAAGCCGACTTTTTGGAAATATACATCAACGCATCACTGGAAGCCTGCGAAAAAAGAGATGTAAAGGGGCTGTATAAAAAAGCCCGCGCTGGTGAGATCAAAGATTTTACGGGCATTGATGCCCCTTATGAAGCACCCGAAAATCCCGCACTTGAAATTCGTACTGACCAGTTGGATCTGCATGATTCAATTAGCAGTTTATATAATTTTATTGAGCCTATTATTGATTATGGGCGATTTTAGAGGGATGAATGGGAGGATTGTCGACTACTCAGGGCTCCGTCGACCGAAGGAAGAAATGGAGATAATGGAAAGGTGGAAATGCAAAAAAGATCCTTTCACCTACTCACAATATCACTTTCTCACTACTATATATTTAATTATAAATTGTTAACTATACATGCAATATCATCTTAATCATCTAAAAGAATTAGAAGCCGAATCCATTTTTATTATTCGGGAAGTAGCTGCTCAATTCGAAAATCCGGTTTTGATGTTTTCCGGAGGCAAGGATTCCATCCTGATGACCCACCTGGCCATGAAAGCCTTTTATCCAGCACGTATACCCTTCCCTTTGTTGCATATAGATACGGGCCATAATTTCCAGGAAACCATTGAGTTTCGGGATCAAATGGTTGAAAAACTGGGTGCGCGACTGATTGTTGGCTCCGTACAGGAAGCTATTGATCAGGGATTGGTGACCGAGGAAAAAGGATTTAATGCCAGCCGCAATGGCTTGCAAACCACGGCTCTTTTGGAGGCTTTGGAAAAAGGCAAATTTGATGCCGCCCTCGGTGGTGCCCGCCGCGATGAAGAAAAAGCCCGTGCCAAAGAGCGTTTCTTTTCTCACCGTGATGAATTTGGACAGTGGGATCCTAAAAACCAGCGCCCTGAATTGTGGAATCTCTTTAATGGCAAAAAACAATTTGGCGAACATTTCCGTGTTTTTCCCATCAGCAACTGGACCGAGTTGGATGTATGGCAGTACCTCGCAGCCGAAAAGGTGGAACTGCCTAATCTTTATTTTGCTCATACCCGCAAAGTATTTCTACGCGATGGCGTCTACCTGGCCGACACAGATTTTATTGCTAAAAGGCCTACTGAGGAAATCATTGACATGCAGGTCCGCTGCCGTACCATCGGCGATATGACTTGTACCGGAGTATGGCCTTCATCGGCAACCACCATCGAAGGAATTATCGAAGAAGTCGCTACTACCCGTCAAACTGAACGCGGTGGGCGCACTGATGACAAACGATCTGAAACATCGATGGAAGACCGTAAGAAACAAGGGTATTTTTAAATAAAAATTTAAGCGTAAATGGTTTAAAGGTTGAGGGATATCCCCCATAACCTTTGCATTTTGTCAAAACTAATCAGCATGTCTACGACCACTCCATATACAGATTTACTTCGATTTACTACCGCCGGCAGCGTCGATGACGGTAAAAGTACGCTAATCGGCCGCCTGCTCTACGACAGCAAATCCATCTTTGAAGACCAGTACGAGGCCATCAAAGCTACAACCGAAAAGCGCGGCGAAGAGGGCGTCAATCTGGCATTGCTCACCGATGGGCTCAAAGCAGAAAGAGAGCAAGGCATCACCATTGATGTGGCTTATCGCTATTTTTCTACACCCCGACGCAAATTCATCATTGCCGATACACCGGGTCACATTCAATATACCCGCAATATGGTCACTGGTGCCTCCACGGCTAATGTAGCGCTGGTACTGGTGGATGCCCGCCACGGGATTATGGAACAAACACGTCGCCATGCTTTTATTGCCTCACTACTTCAGATTCCCCACCTGGTGGTTTGTATCAATAAGATGGACCTGGTGGATTATGCTGAAGAGGCTTACGAGCGTATCAAGGAGGAATTTGCAGAATTCACCCATAAGCTGGATGTGAAAGACGTCCATTTTATTCCGATTTCTGCACTCAATGGCGACAACGTAGTAGACAAATCTACCAATATGCCATGGTATGGGGGTACTACCCTACTTTACTACCTGGAAAATGTGCATATCGGTAGTGATCACAATCTGATTGATTGCCGCTTCCCGGTCCAGTTTGTTATCCGCCCCAATACGGATGAATTTCATGATTATCGGGGTTATGCCGGCCGCATTGCCGGCGGGGTGATCAAAAAAGGGGATAAAGTGATGTTGCTACCTTCGGGATTTACTTCCAAGGTCGCTAAAATTGACACTTTTGATGGTGAGCTTGAAGAAGCCCATCCGCCAATGTCCGTCACCGTACTGCTGGAAGACGATCTAGACCTGAGCCGTGGTGATATGATCGTGCGGGAAAATAATACGCCTACAGTCAGCCAGGATCTGGAAGTAATGGTTTGCTGGTTTCAGGATAAACCCCTACAGCCCAGCGGTAAATATACGATCCTTCACACCACTCAGGAAGTGCGTTGTGTCATCAAAGAGATTCGCTACAAACTGGACATCAACACCTTGCACCGAAACGAAACCGACAAACAAATCGGCATGAATGATATATCCAGGGTGGTCATTCGTACTACTAAACCTCTCTTTTACGATCCGTACCGCCGCAATCGCATTACAGGTAGTATCATTTTTGTGGATGAGGGAACGAATGAGACTTTGGGGGCTGGGATGATTATTTGAGGAGGGGTTAGTGGGTTTTAGGGGGATTGTGGACAAGAGGGACTGTAGTTGAAAATAGGTTTAGGAGGTTTAGAGAAGTTTAGAAGGTTTAGGGGCTGAAGTGGTGGGTTAGAATGGGATTGCTCTTTCCAGTTCTTCTAGTTTTTCCAATCCTTTTGGGAAAGCAGGTTTAGGAGGGGTGAAAAAGGTTTTAGGCGGTAGGTTTTAGGGCTTAGGAGAGTGTGGACAAGAGGAGCTGTAGGGTTGGATTGGGTTTAGAAAGGTTTAGGAGGTTTAGGGCGAATTAGAGAATAAAGCCTGTGGGTGTTTGAAAGGTTTAAATAGGTTAGATGCTCTGCGTCAGGAAGTCTTCTCGGAAGCCAGCTATGGGAAAATTTTAGATCATTGATTTTCAGGTCTCAGGTAAAATGACCACAAAGTGGTCAAATTATGTTAGCACAAAACAGACCGTGCATTTTCGACTACAGCGTAGTCGCAGTATAGACAAAGCCGAATCATGTGTTGGGTTTTAGGGCTTAGGCGGTAGGTTTTAGATGGAGTTTGAAAAAGAGGACCTGTAGGGGGGGATTGGTTTAGAGGGGTTTAGGGGCTGAAGTGGTGGGTTAGAATGGAATTGCTCTTTCCAGTTCTTCCAGTTTTTCCTGTTCTTTTGGGAAAGCAGGTTTAGGAGGGGTTAGGAAGGTTTTAGGCGGTAGGTTTTAGGGCTTAGGAGAGTGTGGACAAGAGGGACTGTAGGGTTGGATTCGGTTTAGAAAGGTTTAGGAGGTTTAGGG
>BQJU01000068.1 GCA_021604865.1 Saprospiraceae bacterium
CCTGAAGTTCCGAAATTTATTTTACTGATTATTTACGCGAAACGTCAGCTTGATGAAAAAGAAAGAAAAAATCAAGGCTGTCGAAAATTTCCTAAAAATCCTCCCTGCTCTACGCTCGTGTCCCAAGCTGCTCACGAGAATAGGATAGATTGAGTAGATATGTTTGATATTCCATAAAATTTTGGTTACTATTTTTCACGGACTGGTTCGCAGTGCAACACTCTTTTCGCTCTCCCGCTGTGAGGATTTTCTTAACGGAAATTATCTAAGGCCGAAGAAAAAAGTGCCCTTTTCTACCTTTGGTATCCAATACTCTGGCCTATCAGGATAGACTCAAGTCTAGGAACACCCGGCCTAAGGCCATTTGTGAAATTTGTAATTACCTCGTTCACGAATCAAAAGTTTTTTATATTTGTATTAGTGGGGGAGTGGTTTTTCTGCTGTTGATGCAGGCATATCAAAAAGGATAGATTATCGCACCTTTCGGGCAACTTATTTGCCGATTAAGTTGGCTAGTAATGGGTAAGAGTAATTAAAGAAAACCCTAATGAACCTCTTTACACGCTATCCAATGAAGAAGCAAAAATTAATATATCGAAAAAAAATAGGAGCTCTTGATACATCTGAGTTATAAAAGAAATATGGACCGAATCGAAACACGCAAGCTACTGGAACTATTGAAGGCGGATTTAACCGTTCTGTGGGAGGCTCATGATCGGGTGGAGAATGAGTTAAAGGAGTTTGTCTCGACACAAAGCCAGAGAGTCCCGATTGAATGCAGATATAACAGCACCTATATAATTTGGGTATTATTCTCGATGAATAGACAAGAACACTTGAAGCATTTGGAAAAAAGGTTCAAAGAGGATGTTTTGAGGGTTAATCGGAGACCAAATATTGACGATGGGGTTTTGGTCTTTAAACCTGAATATGGGGTTTTGTCTTCAGAGGCCTTGATTTTCAGTGATGGAATAACCCTCTATTTTAAGCATCTTCAGGATACTGTGGATATTGATGTACCTAGACATATCACCCACTTACCTAGCATCGGCTATAAATGCACCGTGTCGATATTGGACACTTCTGGAAAGTTCTCGGACTTTAGAAAAGAGGTAGACTTATATCTAATTAGGGTAGCAAATATTCTAAAAAAAATTGACGCAGCAAGCCTCGACGCCCCTTCCAATTACAATGACAAACCTTGGGAATACTGGAAGGAACTAGTATCAGAAGGCAAAGTTAGTAGTGTGATCAACCTGATGAAAACTCATTTTCAGGAAACAGGAAAGGATGACTACTATGATCAAATAATTGTTCTCAGCTCTCGATTCTCCAATTATGAGCAAGTAATGCATCAAGGAATCAGAACGCCGGAAAACCTTGGTGTAGAGTACCAGAATATTGTAAATGCGCTTATGCACTTGATTAATTCATATAAGAGAGGCGGAAGGCCTTGAATATTTCCCCACCCAAACCCCAACCCTAGCGAATATGGATGTAAAACGAGAGCCTTGGATCACTTAAGTGTTTTTCTGGATGATTCTTCCAATAGTCTGTTTGGTTAATCAGCTTGATAAAAAAGGATGGCTCAGCCACCTGCAAAGTATATAAATGGAAATATGACCCTGTGTCAAAAATTATGATTCAAACGAGGGGTGAGACCAAGATCAAAGGAACAATTGAACCGCAAGGCCCTGGATTAAGTCAAAGTAAAATTGCTCCTCATCTTTAAACTTAGTCTATTTTTACGAGAAGTACGTTCAGGAAGAATAAAGTAAAAAAACTTAACCAAATCACCTATGTCCTACCCATACAATGAAGAAACAATAGAGTTGCTTGACTGGATTTTAACATATTTGTACGAACGGGAAGGCGCCATGGTTCCTGATAATTTAGCAAAACAGTTAAGGTATAAAAAAGAACAAGGTGAGTATGAAAAATACATCAAAGAACCACACATGGTGAATGACTGTGTCGATATTATTGTACAAAAAGGCTTCGCAAAACGAACTCCTCAGAGAATGCTTAAGATTATTCCTACTGGAGTACACTTCCATAATCAGGGAGGCTTTGCCGCAGACTTCACTCGTCACCAAGCAGCCCTACAAAAGGCTGAGAAAGAGGCAACCATTATAGACCGGCTTAAAGTTCTTCAAGTTGCAGAGCTTGAAGGCCGCTTAGCCAATATGGAAGAACAGATGGCTGAACAGAGGGAGTTTTGGACTTCAGCTACCAAACGGAATAAAATACAAAGAATTCAATTGCTGGTTGTCATCTTCGTTATGGTGATCAACCTTTGCTTAGCCCTTTACTCTATCTTTTTTGGTCAAAAATAACAATCAAAGACAAAGCAATAGACCCCTGTGGTATTGGTTCATTTGGAGACGATGAGCTCGGATTTCCCATGTTCCAAATGTGTATTATTTATCGAAATTTTACTATGAAAGTAGTGTTGATGCCATTCTTTAATATCGCTATGACTACTTGCAAATGAAGCAAGTACAATTGATTGTTTATTAAAATAGTTGTTTCGTTGGCTGTTTTAATGTAATTTTAACCGATCGAAACAAATTTGTATAGCCTCCCCAGCGCAAATTCATGCTAAATGAGTAACTACGAGTATAAGTCCGTCCATCTCGGATTGGACATCACCGAAAAAGAATCGACAAAACCATCCGGAATAAAAAAGCTCGAAGCAACTATTGACAATGTGATCAACAACATGAATGACCATGGATGGGAATTCCACTCTCAAATTGAACTTCCATTGACTATTCGGCCAGGATGTATCGGCAGCCTTTTTAGTTCTGGTTCAACAACCAAGAATCTGACTGTGCTTGTTTTTCGGCGGGAGATTGGGGATGAGATGGTGTAAACTTTCAATCGAATCAAGTAAAACCATTTAAAATGTCAAAACCAAGAATATCAATAAATAAGCTTGGCGAGTATTTGCAGGCCAACCCTTTAAGAAGGAAAAAGATTGTTAGTGATGCCAAGAATCCACAACCCTATGTAGTCACAAGGTATGCTGATGCCCGTGAAGCGATTAAAGATTACTTTACAAAAGGGTTTGATACAGAAATTCTGAATTCAAGCATTGAGAATCATGAAAGGAAAACCATTAGCTCAGACTTCCAAGAACAAGATCAAGCACTTTCAATTGAATTATTAGAAAAAGTTCTTGATATAGGGTTACCAGATTTTTCAGACTTTACAGTTAGTAGATATGAGGGACCAAATCCTAAGCTAAATATTTCTGGAGTAGATGTAAGTGTAAATCCAGATTTAATAATCAGAGGCACCCATCGTGGGCAAAAGGTTGTTGGCGCAATTAAATTACATATATCTAAGGGTAATCAACTAGATAAAGAAGGAGCAATGAATGTTGCTACTCTTTTGAAAGAGTTTGTAGAAGGTCACGTAGCTGAGGATGATGAAAAGGTGCATTTATCACTATGTAATTCCGTAGATACTTTTGGACAGTCTATGGAATCGGCACCCAAGTCTTTTAAGAGAAGAATGACACACATTTCTTCAGCATGTGAGGAAATAGTCCTCTGGTGGTACCAGGTTTGATAAAGTTGTGTTTTGTATGAGTGACATCTTTTGCAAAGAGTTTGGTAGTTATCCAAGCCACAACCTCCTCCTCCTCGGAAGACAGGTAGAATGTGGTCAGATTCCCAATCAGAAGTCTTTGCTTCACAGCATGAGCAAATCCCTTTATCTCTTTTGAACAGCTCTTTACGAATGAAAGAAGTATTCCCTTTCACGATGAAGAAAGTAGCAACAGCAAAATCTTGGCACGATTTTGAAGCCCAACGTTGTTGCCTCCCAGACAAGGATTTTGCACACCCACAGCCACAAAGGGGCTTGTTTCTCTGTGGAAAAAGATGATTAAGCGTCAAGCCTTTTTGGTACCTTTTGAATACATCAATCATAAATGCAAATTAAGGGAATTAACGACAAAGTAGAAATCCAATAGGTGAAATTAAGTACATAACTGAATAAATTGGCCTTTAGTATTAGTTTTTATCCATAATTAAAGCAGGAATATTAAACCACTTAGAATTTAAAATATGATCAACTTTGGCACAGCCACCTTAAACCGAATCATCATGCACCAAGTTCATAAGAAAGTACCGGACCAGGAACATTCAGATGTAACCCTCGAGAATTATCTTTTTGATACTGATGAGGACGTGCAAAAAATAATAAAGAAAAGACTGATTAATTCTTGCGGGAATCGTGGGAAGTCATTTCAACTAGAAATTGCCAACGTTGCACAAGATTCATTTTTTAGTTTTGCTAGCAATATTTGGGAAGGCGAAAATGAAGAATTTATTACTAAGAGTAAGTCAATCGCTCATCTGCTTGGAGCAGCTCAGAGAAGTGGAAAGTCTTCTGAAGGGTTTTTAATTGTATCAGACGGAAGAACAGCTGATGACACCAGATTTATGTTTGTAGTTAAGGCAGAATTCCAAGAAGCATTAACTACTAAACTGGACGAAACTACTAATCTAAAAAAAATGGAACTTTTAAATAATATTTTCTTAACACCAGCAAAGAAGTTTTTTAAGATTGGAATCTTATGGGAAGACAATAAACCTGAAGAAACCTTTCCCAATAGTAACTTTTCCTGTATGATCTTCGATGATCAATTTAGCCCAGACAGAGGGCCTGCTAATTTTTTCTTTGATAAATTCTTAGGGTTCAGTATAAATCGTAATGCTAAGTTTTTATGTAAGAAATTTTTTGACGATGTAAGTACATTTATAATTGATCAAGCGAATGATGAAGATAAGCAAGATTTACTAGACGCCGTAAAACTCATTTATTCATTGGATAATGCAGAGGTTGTTGATCCATACGGCTTTGGAGAGCAATATGTCCCAGAATACTTAAAGCAAAGCTACACACAGGCGATCCTAGCTAATCCCATGTTCAATCGACCGTTTCCGAAAAACTTCGCATTAATGGGAAGACGTTTAAAATGGAAAACCATTTATTTTAAGAACAAGCAAGTAACGCTAAAGGCACCAGAGGAAAACTTTGATCAATTTGTAAGCCAGATTGAAAATATTGATGAAGCAAGAGAGGTTTTAGAAAGAGGTCATTCCTCTCTCTTCGAGATAAAAGGCCGACCTTATGGCAGATAATCAGTATGAGAGAGAGAGAGCGTTGTTAGAATCTTATGAATTAGAGAAGGATTGGCTGCATCTATGGGGGCAATTTGTTGATAATAAAATCAATGAAATCTTGCATTCAGGTCAATTTCCAAAGAATCGCACTCAAATCTTTCCTTTGTATAGAATCAAGCCCGACGAATCAGTAATAAGAAGAATATTTTTTTTCCCCACAAAGAAAAATATTGATCTAGATTATCCATTGAAATCATTGGATGATAAAGTAGGAACAAGAATTGTCGTTAATTCACTTGCAGAAGTCAACCTTCTTGCACGATTAATTAAGGGCAATAACAAATTTTGGTCCGCAAGAATAAGTCGAAACCTTCAGAAAAGATTGAAGGCTCCCAAAGAGTTTGATTATCAATCTGTTCATATAACACTCACCCCTAAAAATACAGTTCCTTTCTTTAAGGATTTAAATGGTTCTGAAAGGAGTTGTTATATTTGTGAAGTACAGATCAGAACTCTTTTACAACATGCTTTTGCCGAAATCGCTCATGATACAATATATAAGGGAGCTTATTCAATAGAAAGTGAACTTGTTAGATTACTAAGTAGAAGCATGGCTTTGATGGAGGTTACAGATGAACACTTTGAAAAAGCCTACAAATTAATGGAGTCCGAAGAGATTTATGAAAAAGTTTTCATTAATCATTTGATCAAATTCTCTAACGAGAATCTTGGACCAGAATTTTCATTTGAACACAAAAGTGTTGATAGTGACCTTACGACAAAACTTTTTGCTGACTTCCAAATCAGGAATTTTGAAACTCAGGATGTAGATAAGGTATTGCTCGCTCATGCCCAGGATATAAGAAAAGCAAGTGGCTATTATAAATCCTATTTGGCGAGTCAACCAGTGATCGTTTTACTTATCTTCCTGATCTACACTAACCCATACCTATTACAAGAAAAGTGGGATTTTGAAGAATGCATATTGTCTGATCTTTTTCTCAGTTTAGGCTTCTCCTATGATCGAAATTAACTCCTTTCTTTCCCATTTTTTCACTACCATACACTCCCACCACCTAGGAAACAAACAACCATGAACGAGAGTACCCAAATCAAGGAAGCGCTTGGGCTGATCACGGAAAGGCTGAATGTGATAGCCCACCGCTAGGCAGAATTAATCGGCCTGATCCGGGAAACCTCCACAGCCGCCAAACTAGAATCCTCCAACAATCTCTTGCAGCTGATGCTCCAATACCCCCCAATTCCCAAAACCCTCACTCATACACCTTCAAATAATACCGCAACATCCCATCCAATTGAGCAACGGTTTCCAAATAGTTAATAGATTTAAAAAGATAGGCATTAGCACCATGGTGGTAGGCTGTAGTAATCGATTTGGTGTTTTGACTTCCCGAATAAACGACAATTGGAAAATGGTCTTTATCAAATCGATGGCGAATTTTTTCAATAAGCTCTAGGCCGCTGAGTTTAGGAACTTCCAGGTCTAATAAAAAAAGGAGCAAAGAAACGGGAACTTCTTCAGCTGGAATCAACTGGTCTAGCGATTCTAATAATACCTCCGGGTCATTAACTACCTGAAGTTGATAGCTGATTTCAATCTCTTCAAGAGCAAGCTCCATCAGTTTGGCATCAGCTTCGCTATCCTCTAACAAATAGATTTTTAAGGGCCTAAATTTATTTTCTTGTTCCAAGTCATTAATTGTTTGAGCTATTATTAGTTCTGATAATAGAGAGAGAACGTGATAATAATACACAAAACTACGTAGACACGTAAACTTAAAATTTATTTTGTATGGATTGAGTAAGTTGAGATAGGCATTTATACCAATTACGACAACCGGATAAAGTTAATAAAAAATGAAACAAATTCAAAATCCATATTAACAAAGCGGAATTTCAGTTAAAAGTTCTAATTTTGCGCTTCAAAAAAAGTATTTATGGGACGCGCATTTGAATATCGTAAGGAACGTAAAATGAAGCGGTGGGCCAACATGGCTAAAACTTTTACAAAAATCGGCAGAGAGATTTCGATTGCTGTAAAAGAAGGTGGACCCGAAGCGGAATATAATTCCCGCCTCCGACTGGCTATCCAAAATGCCAAGACGGCGAATATGCCTAAGGCCAACATTGAAAGTGCCATCAAAAAGGCCACTTCCAAAGATTCCGAAGACTATGCAGAGGTTATCTTTGAAGGTTATGCCCCTCATGGCGTGGCGGTAGTTGTTGAAACAGCTACTGATAATAATAATCGGACGGTAGCTAATGTTCGACATATTTTCTCAAAATATGGAGGTTCCATGAGCACTTCCGGATCAGTAGACTATATGTTTTCCCGCAAAGGGGTTTTTAAAATTAAAAATGATGGACTTGATCCTGAAGAACTGGAGCTGGAGCTGATTGATTTTGGCCTCGAAGAGCTCAAAGTTGAAGATCAAGATTTGGTGTTATATGCCGGCTTTGAGGACTTTGGCAACTTACAAAAGGCGCTGGAAGACCGTAATATGGAGGTTCAAAGTACAGAGCTGGTTCGCCTACCTGGCCATACCAAGGATTTGAATGACGATGAGGTAGAAGATGTGATCAAACTCATTGAAAAACTTGAAGAAGATGAGGATGTCATCAATGTGTTTCATAACATGAATGAGGAGGACTGAGCGACTCCGTAAGAACTTGTTTGGAGGTCGGCTTTTGTCGTAAAAAGTGATCCTTTGCAACCAAATGGCTGACCTCCAAACATGAACTAAGGAGGATGTCTTGTAGGCATTCGAATGCAGGAACGCACCAGCGATGGGAGGCCATCCGTTTTAACCTAGTCATGAACCCTGTAAAACAAGTCTAATAAAAAGCCCATTGCAATACCCTGGCCAGTCCAATGCCAAGATAATTGCCCATGGCAAAACCTAAAAGGGCAAGCGTTATTCCCGGTAGAATCAGCTTGCGGTTGTTTAATGTTGAGGCTATCGGGCCAATAAATGCAGGTCCGAAGATGGCAGCTGTTGAGGTGATAATAAAGGTATCCCGGTCGATTCGGAATAATCGGGCGAATAGTAGGTGTAACAATATACTGCTGCAAAGGGCAACAGCGGAATATTTTAACAAGGGCGTTCCTTTCTCAAGAATTGAACCAAAATCAGCCAACATGCCTAATGCAACACTAAATATTAGCAAAAAATATTCTCCTGCGCGGTAAGTTCCCTTAAATCGTCGACTCAAGGGGCTAAAACTGACGACTAAACTCAAGGTGGTCAAAGTGAGAATGATAAAAGTAGATTGTTGCAAATTGCCCCAGATCAATTTAGTGAGCCCCATTGTCATCCCAATGATCAGAACCGTTGCTAGTATACCTGGTAGATAATCTTGCCATTGCAGATTAGTATGTTCCTCATCTTCGGGCTCCTGATGCTCCATCAATTGGGGGTTCCTGAAAGGTTTGAGGAGTTTCGCCAATAAACCTGGTGCCACGGAACTCAATAACAAAAGATAGATGCCGCCTAAAAAAATATCGGAGGCATTCAGTAATAGAATGGTTTCCTTGGGCGCCTCAAGGGCTAGTCCTATGGCATGCAGGTTGGGGATTCCACCGGTATAAATGCCAACCAACATTCCGGATAACCGCCAGCTGTCAGAAAAGCTACCGGAAAACACCAGTGCAGTGATCATGGTCCCCAATAACCCACTTAAGACACAAAGGAAAAAGGACCAGAAGGCGGTCTTCCCTATTTTTAGCCAGTCATTGCCCGCCGAGCTATATAATAATAATGGAATGGCCATCGCTACACTAACTTCAGTAGCCGTATTGGAAAGGTGCTCATTCAGTGGAATAAGCGGGAAATTTCTGAGCAGAATACCAATGGCATAACACAGCACTACCGGACTAAGCCAGTCTCTGATTGCAGGAAACCTGCCGACACGACGGCTCACAAAAGGGAAAAATACCAGGATTAACAGTTGTAAGAGAAATGGAGGCATTTCTGTTGGAGCTTATTTGTCTGATAAAAGATTTATTTTAATACCATCCAGGTAGTCGATTTCTAGGCTGCAGTTCCTTTGGTCGGGGTTGTCCAACATCCAATTGGCCATGGGGTTTACCAGCTGTTGCTCTATCGCTCGCTGCAAGGGCCGGGCACCATAGCGAGCGTCAAAACCCTTGAGTATCAGCTGGTCGATAAAAGCCTTGGTGAAAACGATATTAAGCCCTCTTTTTGTAAATCCTTCTCTTTTTTTCAAGGCTTCTAATTCCTTTATGGTGATATTTTGAATATCTGCCTTATTTAAGGAACGGAACATAACGAAGCCATCAATGCGATTGACAAATTCCGGTCTGAAATGCTGCTCTATGGCTGATAGATATTTGTCCGCATCACGAGTAGTTTCCTGAAAACCAATAGACCGCTGGGTGGTAGCTCCAAGGTTAGAAGTCATGATGATAATGGTGTTGCGGAAGTTGGTAATCCGTCCGTATGCATCTACTAATATACCTTCGTCCAACACCGTCAGTAAAGCATCGAAAAGTGACGGAGCGGCTTTTTCAATCTCATCGAGTAATAAAACAGAAAACGGTCGCTCCCGTATTTCCCGAACGAGTTGCCCCACCTCTTTGCCATAGCCGATCAACCGGTTGATTTGACTGGGATGCTGAAATTCACTCATGTCAATCCGGATCAATGGGGAACGCTTTTGGCCTTTGCCAAAGAAATAATCAGCCAACGCTTTGGCCGAAGCAGTTTTTCCTACACCAGTAGGTCCGGCAAACAAGAGGGTATTGATAGGTTTGTGGGGATTATTGAGTCCCGCCTTGAATATTTTAACCAGCGTGCTCATCTTCTCAACTGCATCAGGCTGGCCGATGATCCTGGAATTGAAATATTTGTAGAGATCATCCGTGTCGAGCAGCAGATCATCCCGGAGGAATAGCTCTGGCAATCCGGTTTGACCAATAAAGTTTTTAATGATATCCTGGCGGGTAAGCCGGCTTTTCTCTTTTAGCATGCCCTCGTTGACACAATTACTTAGAAAATTAATGCCCTTGCCGGGAAAACTCTCATAAGGATAATAACGGTTGAGCAGTCGAAAAGAGAGTTCGATGGCGTTCTGACTGATGTGGATATCGAATTGTTGTTTGGCATAACGAGCAAAATGCTCCATGACCAACTGGCTTTTTTGTGCTGATAATTCCTCGATAGTTATGATTTGAAATACCTGCGCAAATCCAGGTAACAGTCGACGCATGCTTTCTAACTCTTCAGGGGTTAGCTCACCCACTAGTTGCAATTTGTCCTGCTGAAGAAACTGATGTAAAAAAGCGGCTACACTATCCTCGGGGCCCTCCCCGCCAATTTTTAACAACTGAATTAGATCGACCACCCAAAGGATACCATTGGCTGCGTTCAGTTCCTCGACCATCTGTTCACAGTTTTCCTGCCACTCGCCCAGGTATTTCCCACTGGAAACGATTCTTTGGGAACGGATACGCCAAAAGCTATAATCCAGTTTTTGCCGACGTACCTGAAGGGTTATTTTTTTGATGGCCTGATTTAGACAAGCCGTTTTACCAACCCCACGTTTGCCAACGAGCAGTAAATTGGAACGGGTAGTGATCAGTTTGTCAATGATGTCACTGACAATATCTTCCATTTCCCATGCTGAATCAGAGCGGTAATTTTTTCGGTTTTGAGGACCTTTTTGAGGAGGATATTGCTCTGCAAGACGGGATAATACCTGATATTGACGCTGAATGGGTAGTCCTTTCCATTCAAAATTTCTGTCGTAATTTACTTTAAGGGCAATGGTGTCCAGTTCGGGTTTGGGATGTAACATCAACCTATAAATATTTTCAGGAGCTAGCTGATTTAAAAGGTTGGTGGTAAAATAACTGACCAATGCATCAAACTGGCGGGGATCGTAATAATAAAAACTTTCTTCAAATAAGGGAAGGTGACATTCGAAAAAACCTTGATCGTTTTCGCCATAGACAATAGGTACCGGCACTTTGATGGTCTGAGAAAGCGGAAAAGCACTCGATTCATCCCGAAAGGAGGGGCGAATACTCAATTCAATTATTTTAAGGCGCGGATCCCGAAGGTCAACAAAGGGGTAGTCATCGTATTTTTTATACTGCTTTTGTAAATGGTCACTGAGAATTGTCTTCACCGTTCTCAAGTCTTTTTCAATAACCTGGTATTCGGTACCTACCAGAATGCCAAGGACGGCGCCTTCAGGAAGGGAATAATAGAGTAATGGATAGTGTATTTTTTCCATTCTTGATTTGAAAGATAGAAAGCGAATTTAGGGAATTGCCCTGGAATGACCAAGGTTATATTATCTGTAACACTAATCCTTTCAGATAAGCTCCTTCTGGATGAAAAAGACTCACCGGGTGGTCAGGTGGTTGAGTTAGGTGATGCATTACTCGTGCCTGCCGTCCTGCCTCTAAAGCAGCTGCCACAATTGTATTGTAAAACAAAGGTTGGTCAACCACCTGAGAGCAGGAAAAAGTAAATAAGTACCCGCCAGTTTTTATTTTTTGCATGGCCGCTGCATTCAGCCTTTTATATCCCTGAACGGCATTGTGTCTCTTTTTCAAATTTTTGGCAAAAGCCGGGGGATCTACAATCATCAGGTCATAAATGGGGTCAGCATCTTTTAAAAACTGCATGACATCGGAGGCATGGGCCTGATGTTGGTCGGAAGAAAAACCGTTGTGCAGGACATTTTTTTCCGTAAGATCAATGGCCTTTTGGGATACATCAACTGAATGAACCTGCTTAGCGCCAGCCTTTAAAGCATAAATGGAAAATCCACCAGAATAACAAAAGGCATTTAATACCGTTTTGCCGCTTGCGTACTGACTTAATAGGTGCCGATTTTCCCGCTGATCAAGGAAAAATCCCGTTTTTTGACCACTCTCCCAATCTACGGCAAATACATTTCCGTATTCAAGGATGGTATCGTCTGTCGCATTGCCATAGAGATAAGTATTGGTAATGGTTTCGGCATAACGAGCAGGAAGTGTTTCCCGGCTTTTGTCATAAATGATTTTGAGGTCGGGAAGTATTTGCCGCAAGGCAGCAGCAATTTTTTCGCGGGCCAGGTGCATGCCGATAGAATGGCACTGGATAACAGCCGTTTGGTGATAAATATCAATGACCAGGCCGGGAAGGCCATCACCTTCAGCATGAACAAGGCGAAAGGCATTTGTGTCTAGCCGATCCGTTAACCCAGCAGATTGACGGTAAGTAAAAGCATTACCCAATTTTTCATTCCAGAAATCCTGATCGAGGAGCCCTTGACGAAAAGAAACAATCCTGACACATATACTGCCATTTTGGTAATGGCCGGTAGCAAGATATTCTTTGCCGTGACTATATACTTCTACCGTAGTACCGTCTTCAATCGGAGTTTCCAAATGTGTTACTGCTCCGGAAAAGACCCAGGGATGGAAACGTTTAACCGCAATGTCACGTTTTGGCTTGAGGAAGATTTTTTTTATCTGCATTCGCAAGATTACAAAATTTCTGTCGGATAGGCCACTTTTAAGACATCCCGAAAATAATCGACATAGTGTACGGTAATACCGGCTCTGATGTATTCAGGCAATTCTTCGAAATCTTTTTGATTATCTATAGGTAAGATCAATTCCATAATATTGACTCGGCGGGCGGCTATCGTCTTTTCTTTGACACCGCCAATAGGTAATACCTTTCCCGTAAGGGTCAATTCACCGGTCATCGCAATTCCTTCTTTCACCGGTTTATTGGTTGCTAGAGAATACAGTGCCAAGGCCATGGTAATACCAGCAGAGGGGCCATCCTTTGGCGTAGCACCGGCCGGAACATGCAGATGAATCAGGTGATGATCAAAATAGCTGGTCAAGTCAGCATCTTTGCTTACAAATGCTCGTACCTGGCTATAGGCAATTTCTGCACTTTCACGCATTACGTCACCCAATTGGCCTGTTTGTTTGAAACCTGAAGACTTACTCTTGATTCCATTGGCTTCGACGTAAAGCGTGGTGCCACCCATGGATGTATAAGCCAGGCCAAGGCTAACACCCGGCACACTTTTGTTGTAGAGTTTTTCGGGATTAAAAAATGCTTTACCCAGGAATTCCTCAATATCTTCTGGTCCGATGTTAAAATCAATGTCTTTCTTTTCGGCCTGCTTAAGTGCTACCTTTCGAATGATTTTCCGGATTTGTTTTTCCAAGTTTCGCACCCCTGCTTCCCGGGCGTAATTATCGGCTATGGCACCAATGGCCTCGTCAGAGAAGGTGATTTCATCTTTCTTAAAACCGTGTTCTTCAAGTTGCTTTGGAATTAGGTATTGTCTGGCAATCTGAACTTTCTCCTCCATGATATAGCCGGACAGGCGAATGATTTCCATACGATCCAATAACGGACGGGGAATGGTATCCAGTTGATTGGCAGTCGTTAGGAATAAAACTTTTGACAGATCAAATGGCAAGTCCAGATAATGATCCATAAAGGAAGAATTTTGCTCAGGGTCGAGAACCTCCAGCAATGCTGAAGCTGGATCTCCTCGGTAGGTAGAACCGATTTTGTCAATTTCGTCCAGCATAATGACAGGATTGGCCGTACCCACACGTTTGAGTGCCTGGATAAACTTACCCGGCATCGCTCCAATATAGGTGCGCCGGTGGCCTTTGATTTCTGCCTCATCACGCATCCCTCCCACAGAAAAACGGAAGAATTTTCTATCTAACGCATGGGCAATAGACCGACCGATTGAAGTTTTTCCTACTCCCGGAGGGCCCACCAGACAAATGATTGACCCTGCAATGCTGCCCCTTTTGATGACACTACTTAAAAATTCCAAAATGCGGTCTTTGACCTCATCCAGGCCATAGTGATCGTCATCCAGAATCTTACGTGCTGTTCGGATATCACTGTTGTCATTGGAGTATTGACTCCAGGGCAAATCCGCAATGATATCAAGATAGGTACGTGTGACGTTGAAATCTGGTGCTTGGGGGCTTAGCGTACGTAATTTATCCAATTCCTGGTTTACAGCCTTACGGACTTCTTCGGTCAGGTCCAAACCAGAAAGTCTTTCTTCCAGTTTTTCTACCTCTGATTCATTCTCGTCCTTTTCAATGCCCAGCTCTTTTTTTATGGCTTTTAGCTGCTCTCTGAGGAAAAATTCTTTTTGTTGCTTATTGACTTTTTCGTCAATTTGTTTGTTGATTTTTGTCTGGATTTTGGCAATTTCTAATTCTTGTTTGATCAGCAACAATAATTTTTCGGCCCTTTCTTCCAAATCCAGTGTTTCCAATAAATCCTGTAATACTTCACCTTCGGAAGAAAGCAAATTACTGATAACATCCATGGTTAGACCGGGGGCATCGTAATTGAGTTGGGATACCACCATATTCACTTGTTCCTGAAACAATGGATTTAATTGTAGGAGAGATTTGATTTCAGAACTAATGGCCATCATGTAGGCCTTTAGGTCTGTACCCGGTTTCTTTTTATCAGCTGCTGGGTACTTAACCTCCCATCGTAGTGTGGGTTTGATCAATAATACCTTTTTTCGATGAAATCGCGAAATGCCGTTCCCCAACACCTGAACGGCATCCTTGGAAGTTGATACAATGCGAATAATCTTAAAAACAGTACCCATTTCGTGAAAATCAGATAGGGTATAATCTTCTTCATCAAAATTGCTGGCGAGAACCATACCCAGATATCCATTCTCCTCATCCATGACTTTTTGCAAGGTTTTCGATTTGTCTTCGCCTGAAAAGGTAAGAGGGACTGTCATACCCGGGAAAATAGGACGGTGACTGAGTGGGAGAATTGTTAACTGGGTAGGGAATACATCTTCTACAATTTGTAATTGTCCGTTGTCGGCTTTTGCTTCAGATGTTTTTTTGTCTTTAGCAGTTTTTTCGGCCATAATGGTTGAAATTGGAATTTATAAACTTACAAGCAAATATTTAATACGTTGAAAGCCTAAATTGTTTGCCAACTTCGAAGATTGCTTAAAAAAAGGATAAGTGTTTTTCTAACAGAGTAGTAGAAAAGAGCGGTTTGAATATAATAGGGAAGTATGGAGGTAGTCTCACTACCTCCATACTTCCTTAAATTAAAACTTGGGACAATTAATGCGGTATCTCGATTTTTCACGGTGGGTGTAAATCATGGATATCTCAAAAGCACCGCGTGAATTATTGGAAGTAGCCAGCGTGGAGGTGGTAATATCATAACTGAAACCCAAATTCCAACGCTCTAACTCCAGAATGGCTGCAAAAATCACGGCATCTACACCCATTGATTCTCCTTGATTAGAGAGGTGTGCCCACAAACCTGCTCTAAGCGCCAATTCCTGCCAATCCCGACGGGTATACCGGAAGTTTGCCCCTGCGTTTGTACTGAATGACGGTCCTTGTTTCATGACTAACACTGCTGGCAGCAGGCTTAGGTTATCACCCATTGGCAACTCGCCACCACCATGTACAACCCAGCGGGAATAAAGCTTTGCATCGCCATCAACAAGTGTTGCCACATTAGGGCTATTGATGTGGTACATGGCTCCTCCCAGATAAATGCTGGCATTTTTATCAAAAGTAGCGTACCACAACAAACCAGCATTGAAGTCGAGGTAGAGTCCGGTATTGTCCTCACTGAATGATTCCCCGTTATCTGCTTCGGTATCGATAAATGCTGTATTAGGTCCAGTGCGGAATTGCTGACTAAACCAGAGTTGGTCATAAGTTAGGCCCCTTTGTCCCAATCCAACCTGGGCACCCGCTACTAAATATTGATCACTGGCTCTATAGCCACTACCACCTAATTGTTTGAGGAAAGAGCCGCCCAAATTTACCTGTGTGTGGTTGAAACGAGAGAGGCCTGCATCATCCCGTTGGGCAGAAAATCCCAACGCGAAATAATCCCCACTCATAATCCGGTGACGCATATCAAAACTGGCTGAAATAGTACGATATGGGCGATTGTCAAGGATACTTGAATAAAGTGATCGGTAATTTGCTACAAAGCGAAACTGGCCTTCAAAAACCCCAAGCATCGCTGGATTTAATTCCAATGGAGCGGCATAAAACTGGGCAAAGCGGGCATCCTGCCCCTTAGCCAATAATGAAAAGCAGCTCACACACAAAATAAGAAGAGAACGTAAGAGTAAAGTTTGCATTGGCATAAACTTATTTTTTAAAAGCCACTGATATTCAGGTGTTAATACCAGTGGCTTTTAGTGATTTATCTAATTAATGTGGTTTGCCCCCGGAAAGGTTCTTCCATTTGATCAAATGGATATTCTACTTCCAAATACCAAATATAAACGCCCGGCAACATGGGTTCATCCTTGAATGTTCCGTCCCAGCCTTGGGTAGGATCATTGACCATAAAGTCACTGTTCTCATAAACTAATTCACCCCAGCGATCAAATATCTGGAAAAGCTTGACCCTGGTTCCTTCCCTTCCATGAACCAGCAACAAATCATTGGTATTATCGCCATTAGGTGTAAACCCAGTAGGTACAACTGCATAACGGGGTTTGTCAACAAAAACAGTAACCAGGTCGGTGTCCTCACAACCATTTTCATCAATACCGTATAGCTCATAAATGATGGTATTCTCAGGCGATGCCCAAGGCACCGTACATTCCGTACAGCTGAGTGTACCTTCGTAAGGAGCAGACCAGATAAATTCCGGGTCAGCGCCATTGGCGGCATTTTGAAATTCCACAAAAAGTCGAACAGAATCCCCAAGAAGCACGGTCTTATCATCCCCCGCATAAATGCTGAATTCATCTGGTTCATTGATTACTGCCTGATCAATGAGTCGACAGCCTTTGGCATCAATAATGTAGATATTATAGGTGTCGGCAGTCAGCCCGATTAATGTTCCTGTACCTAGAAAATCAGTATTGTTTAAACTAAACCGATAAGGTATGTTGCCGCCGGATGGGTTGACAAAGATGGTGCCATCACGGTCACCGAAACAACTGACATCTTTGGTTTGTATATCGGCAATTAGAGGATCGGGCTGGATAATTTCAATGTCTTCTATTTTTTCGCAACCATTTTCGTCTGTAATGGTCAAGGAATAAACCCCGGCAATCAGATTTTCAAGATCGGGATCGTCCACACCAATGGACCAGCTATATTTATAACCCGGTATTCCTCCTGAAATTCTGGTGGTAATGATTCCGTTTGCATCACCAAAACAATCATTGTTTTCGGTTTCGTAACTTATTGCAATATCTGTAGGTTGTCCGATATCCACCGATCCAAATGATTGACAGCCAATATTATCGGTAACCGTGACGCTATAAGTTCCCGCACTCAATCCCGAAGCTGTCGCTGTATTTTGATTGCCTGCATTTACATCCCAAAGAAAGGTGAAACTGCTATTTTCTCCAATCACATTGGCCACAGTAGCACTGCCGTCAGTACTATCAAAACAGAGGGCTGAACTAGCATTTATATCGAAAGTAATAGGTATCGGATCAGGCAGGAGCCGTGAGATTTCGGTTGAACAACCCTGATTGTCAGAAATACTTACGGTATACGTTACTCCACCAGGTACATTGGAGATGGATACGCCCTGCTGGCCATTACTCCATACAAAGTTATAATCGTCTTCATTGCCATCCTGACCATTTCCACCACCAAAGTCATTAATGCCCAGGCTACCATTAGCATCCCCGTTACAGGTAGGTCGACCTATAATCATATTGGCAAATAGAGGTTCCAGGTCTTCAAGCAAAAGAGTATCTACCGCTGTACATCCGGCTTCATCAGTAACCGTGACTGTTGTCATTCCGGGACTGAGATTTATAGCTGTTGGTTGGTTTTGCCCATTTTCCCAGGCATAAGAATAGTTAGGGCCTGTACCTCCTGTTGCCACGGCGCTAGCTTCATTGCCAGATTCGCCATTACACCCAAGTATCGTTTGTTGAGCTTCGACGCTCACGCCGGAATTTGGTTGGCCAACAGTAAAATTCATCTCGGATTCACAACCATTAAAATCAGTAACCATAACACTGTGTGATCCCGGTGAAAGGCTCATAGCTTGGTCGCCTGTTTCTCCATTATCCCAGGCATAGGCATAGGGGAGGGTTCCTCCGGCTGGCGTAGCAAAAGCAGTACCTTCGGCGGTCTCAAAACAGGGCGTATCAGTTATATCTAAAGCGATTACAAGAGAGTCCGGTTGTGTAATTTCAATTTCAGCTTCGGTTTGGCAGAAAAAAGCATCCGTCACTGTTACTGTGTAGGTACCAGCAGGCAGAAAAACAGCTGTTTGGTTGATCTGTTGTAGCTCATCACTCCACAAATATGAATAAGGTGCAAAACCATCAGTGATGTACACTGTGGCGTTTCCTGTACTTGTATTATAACAAGAAGTAGGTGTCATAACAATACTGTCGATACTAATCATATCGCCAACACCACATTCATTATATACACAGCTACCTTCTCCAGTGTCAACATTACAATCAAGCGGTGAACCGAAAGTATAGGCTCGAACCTGTAGGGTTACCTGGTCTCCCAAACTTAGGTTGTCGACCAGATAGGAGGTGGCATTGATTGGCCCCTGCCAGCCACCTTGGTTTCCGTTAATAATAATATTGATTTCATAGGCCATCAGGCCACCCACAATATTCCAGGTAAAATCAATTCCGCCATTGCCATTAGGCGCACATTCAACTAATGGAGCTGGAATCTCCTGAACAACGGTCACATTGACAGTATCCTGGATCGTACAACCGTATAAATCATCGATAACAACGATATATTCCTGATCACTGCCTGGGTTGATCTCCGGATCTGGACAGTCATCACAACTCAGTCCGGTAGGAGGTGACCAGTCAAAGGTAATCTCATTAGAAGAATTGAAAGTAATGGACCAGGAAACAAATTCACCTAGCTCATTGCCGGCATTATCTGTAATCATCAGGCTCCAATCTCCATTTGTTTGAGCACCTGTAAAGTCTGTCCAGTTGCCTATAGGTTGAAAATCACCAGTATAAGGAGAAGTACCACCTGTAATTGGCGTAGCAGCTCCAGGTGTGAAACAGGTATTGGACAAGCGGTTGCCATTGACCGATCCGGGGTTAATCAGATTGATTTGTTGCCCGGTAGGTGCTCGGAGTCGGACATTAAGGTCTTCCGCAAAAAACACTTGAATATTTTCAATATCGATACAAACGGAAGCAATCTGGCTGACTGGATCGGTTAGCGTCAGCGGAGCGACACTATTCACATTAAGCACTGAAACCAGCGGTGACCCTACAGGGTTTGTGGTGAAACCAAATTCCTGCATAGGAAAAGTCTCAAAAGGTACTACTGTTTCGAGTTCAACTTCAGCACTTAAATCTACCTGAGCACCGCCTCCAGAGCAAAGAATAATATCTTCAATAGGAGTAAAGTTGTCTTCACAACTATGACAATCCGGATGAGTTTCTGGCAATATCGAAAAGGCCAATGTCGTATCATAGGTGCAACCAAAATCATCGGTTACCCAGAAAGTATAGAGTGCACTTCCCGCATTTTGTGGAGCCGCAGCAATGGAATCCTGGCTTTCATAAAATATGGTAGGATTGTTTTCCCAGCCATAATCCACCAGATTGGGCGTAAAAGTTTCGAGATTTGGGAAAATAGAGGGGTCAAAATTGATACTCCACTCAAATACCCAACCATTATCGCTTCCCCACTGATCCTGTACGATAATGGTCCACTCTCCATTTAAAGGGCAACCCAGTAAAGCATCAAGAGATTCATAAGGAGCGTATTCACCTGCTGGTAAAGTATGCGGATCAAAAGTATTGATATAATTGGTCCAGGTATACTCCCCATCGGGAACCCAGCAATATTCAAAGCCAGTTCCCTGCAAGGGAGGATCGCTATTGTCATCATTGTCAATTGGAATACCGAGGTAAGTTTCATTACCAATAAATTCCTGATTTTGGAGGATAACCTGGGTGCCGTCCGGGCAGGAAATAAATACATCCAGGTCAAACATCCAGGAATGCTCCATGGTCACACATATACTGAGTAAATCTTCAATATTGGTCAGGGTTTGACCAGGAGAGAAGTCAGTGATATCAATACTCGTTTCATAAACGGCCCCCGTACCATCTGGTAATGCCAGTGTGTCGGACCGGATACCTCCAGCCTGAAAACTTCCAGGAGTAGGTTGGACAGAAACATCGTAATCAGCAGTGGTATCGACGGTACCCACTAGTTGGATGGTGTCGCCGGCACAATATTCCGGGTCAAGGGTTCCATCTACATTAAAAACAGGATAAGTAGAAACCCTTACTCGTTGGGTAATAAAATTGGTATTGTAACAATCATTTTGATCCCGGATAGTTAGTTGGACAATGTATCCTCCGGGTTCTTCGTAGACGTTCGTGACATTGGGGCCCACTGCGCTATTGCCATCTCCAAAATCCCAGGAAAAAGAGGAAGTCAGATCCGAGTGATTGTAAATGATCCCATTCTGAGGATAGAGGCCGGTTCCCTGAAAGGTAACCCGTTGACCAGGACAAATGTCAATCCATCCGGTATCTACTGGATTGACCGGTGGGTCAGAACTAGCTAATACTGCAGTAATCAACTGACAAGAAGTAATACAGTTGATATCAGCATTCCAGCCGGCGCCCACCTCTCCGTCATTGTCGGATTGGAAAACGATCGTGATACATCCGCCTGGATTAGCGGCTGTGGCCTGTACAACAAAGGCATTCCCAGGTGGTTCAAACGGATTTGGAACCTGATAAATCTGTGGCGCTCCTGCAGTGGTTCCATCATAAAAGGTAAGGGTATCCCCGGTACCTAGACTGGTACCCGAAAAAATTAATTGGGCATGGGTATCCCCAAAACTTCCATCCGAGCATATAGTATAGGTGAAGTCCTCATTCTCACTATAATTTCCCGAGCCACCTCCACTATCCTGGAAAAAACCGTCACAGGTTTGAACCTGGCCATTGGTGATCGGAAACGTTTGAGCTTTAAGATGGATACTGGGCAATGAAAGTATCAATGCAACTGATAAAAAGAACTGTGTGAATCTCACCATCTGTGTTTTGTTTAATTTTTTTGAATCTGGCGAATTGGATTATTCTTTGCTGCTGGTAAAACACAGTAGTATGTATGCTATTAAATTGCAACGAGACCGTAGTTTGAAACAGGGTTTGTTGTGCTACTGAGGGTTCGCAAAGGCAATTATATTGTCTTTCAACAATATGTCGCGGAGATGTTAAAGGATGTTGAAGCAAATTTAGTAAAAAACCATTTAATATATAAAATTTCCTCCCTCATTAACCAATCAACTTCTCATAAATGTATTGTTTAATCCCGGAATCCCTAGCAATTTTAACTTTAAAAAAAAACAATTCAACGATATTTGTCACAATCTAATCAATAGAGTCTTTTAGGAAGCAATTTGCTGCTTGATTTTTTATAACACATGGATAAATCAACTCCTGATCCAGGTGGTAAACATTTGATCGCGAAAAAAAGAGGCAGGTCTGCTTCTTCCTCCCGACTATTGGCTAAATTTGTCGTTTTTGCAACAGAAAATACCCAGAAGTATGGAAATTATTGATGGAAAATTACTTTCCGAACAAGTAAAAGCGGAAATTGCAGAATCTGTAAAAAATATGATAGCAACTGGTCAGCGGCAGCCCCATCTGGCGGCTGTATTGGTTGGAGAAGATCCGGCAAGCCAGGTATATGTACGCAATAAAGTTCGCTCCTGTGAGCAAGTAGGTTTTAAATCAACCCTGATCCGTAAAAGTGCGGAAATTACCGAAGTGGAATTGTTGGATATTGTAAACAACCTCAACAAGGATGAGGACATCGATGGTTTTATTGTTCAATTGCCACTGCCCGGTCACATCAACGAGGAAAAAATTACATTAGCCATTTCTCCGGCAAAAGATGTAGACGGTTTTCATCCGGTTAATTTTGGCAGAATGGCTCAGGGGATGCCCTGCTATTTGCCTGCTACACCTGCCGGAATATTGGAAATGCTCAAGCGATATAATATCCCTACTTCTGGAAAGGAAGTTGTCGTTGTCGGCCGCAGTAATATAGTCGGCACACCTATTAGTATCTTGCTTTCTCGAAAGCAGGAAATTGGCAACGCTACAGTAACGCTGTGTCATAGCAGAACGAGAAATCTGGAAGAACACACTCGCAGGGCTGATATTCTGATTGCTTCCATTGGCCGCGCCAACCAGATCACAGGTGATATGGTGAAAGAGGGCGTAGTCGTGATTGATGTCGGTATTAACCGGGTTGATGATGCCTCTGCAAAAAGAGGATATCGTTTGACGGGTGATGTCGATTTTGAAAGTGTTGCTCCCAAAGCAAGTTATATAACACCAGTTCCGGGAGGAGTTGGGCCAATGACCGTTGTTTCACTTTTATTAAATACCTTAAAGTCTCGGGTGGAAAGAATTTATTAAATATTGCGAAGTTGATATGAATTGTAAGGAAGGAACCAAGGATATCATTCGACAAATTGCGGGATTGTTGGAGCAATTGGACAATGCAACACTATTAAAACCTTTGGAGATTTTCGGAGGTTCAAGTTTGGGACAGCATTTTAGACATATTCTTGATTTTTATCAATGTTTACTCAGGGGCACCCTTACCGGGACTGTTGATTATGCACAAAGAGAGAGAGACCCAAAAATAGAAAGCGATACCCGACATGCCAGCCAGGCTTTTATGGGGTTAATTTCAGAAATAGCCAAAAATGAGGATGATTTGTCACTTGCCATTTGGGGGGATTTTTCGAGTAATCCGGCAGCAGGCCGCCAAAAACTGAACTCTACCTTTGGTCGGGAATTGATGTACGCATACGATCATGCCATACATCATCTGGCCATGATAAAAATTGGCTTGCAAATTGCATTTCCTCATCAGCAAATTGAACAAAACCTTGGTGTTTCACCCTCTACTATTAAGTACCATTCAGATCAGTAATTATGGATTATTATCAATACCGCATTCAGTCGGGTGCAACGGACCCGGCTATTATTATGGCCTTTTTGGCGGCATTACCTTTTGATAGTTTTGAAGAAGAGGAGGATACATTGAATGCCTATATTCCCACAAACCTGGACAATAAAGAAATTTCATCACTATTGGATGAACTCGCCAGCGAATTCAAGTTTAGTTGGGAACGCCATCTCCTACCACACCAGAACTGGAACGAGATTTGGGAAGCAAATTTCCAACCCATCCAGGTAGGTGGTTTTTGTGGAATACGGGCCGATTTTCATGCCGCATTTGCAGATGTCAGGCACGAAATAATAATCAATCCTAAAATGGCCTTTGGTACTGGGCACCATGCCACTACTTACATGATGATCGACCTGATGCAAGACCTCAATCTATCCAAAAAGAAAATCCTGGACTATGGTTGTGGAACGGGCATTTTGGCCATTCTTGCGGCTAAACTCGGTGCAAAACCTATCATTGCCGTAGATATTGATCAAGAATCTTATCAAAATACGATCGACAATGCCAAGATCAATGGCATTTCCGGGATAACAACCATTCATGGTACCCTGGAGGATGTTCCTGGCGTGGGCTATGAAATAATTCTGGCCAATATCAACCGGAACGTAATTTTGTCGACGCTTAAATCGTTATATAATAAACTGAATTCCGGTGGGGTTTTGTTAATTTCCGGGATTCTGAATCATGATGGACCTTTGATCGTTCAAGAAGCTGAAGCCGAAAACTTCCGATTGCTTCAGCAAATTCAACGCGACGAATGGTTAGGGTTCTGGTTTGAAAAATAAAACGCTTATCTTCAAAATGAAAAAAGTTTACCTGCTACTCACTTGCCTCCTGCTTTCTACTATTTCAATCTTTGGCCAACGTTTGGAAAATTTTTCTGAAAATCAGGGCGAATTCCTCAATCAACTAAAAGATTACATGACTTCCAGTAAACAGCAAAAACTGGAAGATGCTTTTAAGGAATTCGAAACTGCCATGAAAGGTGGTCTATTTTCAGCCGAAGAAACAGACCAGATCATTAGTACTGCAAATGGCATGTTGACCCAAAGAATGGGGGCAAACCCCTATTTTTTTAATTACCTCTTGGGGCTGGTCCTGGTCAAAAAAACAGGTGCAGGCGCTGATAAAGAATTTTTAGACTGGCATGTGGTTTTGATTGGGATGTTAGCAGATATGGAAAACCGACGGGTAAAACCCTATAATGATTTTTTGAGTTTTTCCGTTGACTTTTTTGAACATGATGCGCTGCGGTATGCCACTGGAGCAGGAACCTCATGGTTGGTTAGAGGTAATGAACATCATTTGAAATATGAGGATAAAATACCCTTTGTTAGCTTTGATAAATTAAACCTGATTGCTTCTCGTTATGATGACTCCATTCAAATATTGGAAACCAAAGGCAATTTTTATCCGGTAGAAAAAATCTGGAGAGGGGAGGGAGGTCGAGTGACCTGGGAACGAGTTGGTTTGGATGCTGGGGTGTACGCCGAATTGGGGGAATACGAATTTGAAGTGAAAATGAGTCTCTATGAGGTACCTAATGCGCGTCTACATTACCCCTTATTTTTTGGTGGACAGGCTATTGAAGGTAATTTTATCGATAAACTTAGTTCCAGTGGGGAAACCAATCAAGGTTCGTATCCTCGCTTTGAATCCAAACAAAAGATATTAAAAGTTGACAATATCGGGCGGGGAATAAAATATTCCGGTGGCTTTCGTTTGCATGGAACTACGATATATGGTTATGGAGATAAGGAAAACAAAGCCGAGTTGGATATTTTTAATTCCAGAGAAAAGATGGTTTTCCACGGGGCGTCAGAACTATTTACGATTCGCCGGGAGGAAAGAATCGGTGGAGAAGGCGTAGATGCAGTTCTTTATTATGGAAAAGATTCTATTTATCACCCTTCTGTGAATTTCAGGTTTAATATCCCCGAAAGAGAATTGCAATTAAGTCGCGGAAAAAGAGGTAATGACCGCAACCCATTTTTTGATTCTTACCACAACATCAATATTGATGCTGAAAATATCAACCTATATCTGGAGCAAGATTCCATTGTATTTGGGAAACCTACGGTGAGTATTGCCAAAAAGGGAGACGTGGTATTTGAATCATTAGAGTTTTTTAGAAAAGCAGAATATGAACGGATTCAAAATATTGCTACGGCTAATCCCATTGCGATAATGAAAGCTACGGCAGAACATGAGGGGACTAACTTCATCAATGCCAACTTACTTGCCGAGCGCATCAATTCCAAGTTTACAGTGGCCAATATTGAAAGTCTACTCTACGATTTGGTGTCTAAAGGGTTCATCAATTACGATAGTGATGAACAATTGATTGAGATCAAATATAAGGTGAAACACTACGTGGAATCGGATCAGGGGACTTCGGATTATGATAATTTAAGGATCATCTCTAATACGAATGAGATCAACGGAACCATGAGCCTTCGCAACCAGGAGTTGCGTATTGATGGCATGACAAAGATGGGATTTAGTGACAAACAAAAGGTCGCTTTGGTGCCTACTGGCGATATGATCGTAATGAAAAAGGATCGTAATATTGACTTTGATGGGCGGTTATTTGCCGGTTTGAGTGTCCTGGAAGGCAAAGATTTTCATTTTGATTATGGAAAATTCCAGGTGGATATGGATTCCGTGCGTTTTTTCGATTTATTTGTGCCTACTGGAGAATTTGATAAAGCACAAAACCCAATAGCTTTATCTATCGCCTCAAGAATTGAACATTTTAAGGGTGTTTTGTTGATAGATGCACCTCACAACAAATCGGGAAAGGAAGATATTCCGATGTTTCCTTCCCTGCAAACCAAATCTTCTTCCTTTGTTTATTATTATCGGGACAGTACCCAGGAAAAAGCATATCCTCGTGATTCCTTTTATTTTGAGTTGAAACCGTTTAGCTTCAACCACCTTGATCTATTCAGTGCTGAAGATTTACACTTTAAGGGTAAACTATTCTCAGCAGATATTTTCCCTGTTTT
Source organism: Saprospiraceae bacterium (assembly GCA_021604865.1). GTDB lineage: Bacteria > Bacteroidota > Bacteroidia > Chitinophagales > Saprospiraceae > BQJU01. The sequence goes on from BQJU01000068.1 coordinate 26,181, forward strand.
TGATGAAACACTGGTTTTACGCGATGATGAATCACTCGGTTTTTTGTCTGAAACGCCGCAAAATGGCTATCCGGTGTATAAAGATAAAGGCAAGTACAAAGGACAGATTGATCTAAGTAATAAAGGGTTGCTTGGATTGGGGAGTTTAAAATATCTCGGTGCTTCGATTGATTCTGAAGACATTATTTTTAAGCCAGATCAATTGATAGGTAGTGCGGATAAATTCAACCTGGATGAAAACCGCCAAAGTGCCGTTGAAGTTCCACGGGTACGCGGTGTCGATGTACGCATTGACTGGCGTCCTTACAAAGATAGTATGTACGTTAGTTCGGAAGAGGCTCCTTTCCAATTGTTTCAGGAAGGAGACCACGAATTGGAGGGCACGTTGATTCTTACACCGACTGGCCTTAAAGCCAATGGTACCCTTAATTGGGAAAAGGCCAGTATGCGGTCCAAATTGTTTTCTTTTGGTGCCTTTTCTGCGGAAGCTGATACTATGGATTTAAAGATTAATTCTTTTGATGCTGAAGATCTGGCATTAAGGACCACCAATGTAAATGGCAAAGTGGATTTTGATGAAAAGCTGGGAACCTTTAAAGCAAATGATGAATATCTAGTTACGGAATTGCCTTATAATCAATACATTACTTCGATGAATGAGTTCAATTGGGATATGCCCAAAGAAACCATTTTCTTCGAAGCTGATGAAAACAAGCCGGGTGTTTTTACTTCGATTCACCCTGATCAGGATTCACTGACGTTTGAAGGCAACTCAGCGGTTTATGACATTCGCTCCAGTTTGCTCAAAATCAGTGATGTGCCCTATGTGCAAACCTGCGATGCTTACATTTATCCGGATAGCAACTACTTGGAAATCCAGAAAGGAGGATTGATGGGGCAATTACAAAATGCCAAGATCATAGCCGATACCGCCAACCAATACCACGTTATCAATAGGGCTTCGGTCAATATAATGGGTAAAAAGCAATACAAAGCGAGTGGTTTTTATGAATATAATATCGGAGATAAAGAACAGGAAATAGAGCTTCAGGATATTATCGGTGAAAGGGTAGGCAAGGGGCAGATGAATGAAAAGCGGACGGAAACCCGGGCCATTGGTACGATTGAGGAAAGTAATCATTTTTACATCGATCATAAAACGGAGTTTCAAGGTAAGATAAAACTCAATGCTCAATCAAAGAACTTGCAATTTGAAGGATTTGCACGACTGGAAGCGGAGAATTTACCAAGCAAATATTGGTTTACAGTTAGTAGCGAAGGAGATAAAAAAGACTTGGCCATTGCATTTGATGAGCCTAAAAGCTTTGATGGAGAACCACTGGAAACAGGCTTATTCCTAGGCAAGGAGTCGGCCCAAATATATCCACGGGTGATGATGCCACTTATGTTTCGTAAAGATCGTCCGATCATTCCGGTAAAAGGTGTTTTCAAATACGATAAAGAAAAAGATCAATTTATTTTTGGGGATTCTTCCAAGATTTTCCTCAACGGATTGCGGGGCAACCTTTTCACTTTTAAAAATCGTGATGGAAGTGTAGAAGCAGAAGGTAGGTTTAATATTGGTTCTGGTTTGAAATACGTAAAAGTAGATGCTGCCGGTTTTGCAAAATCCAAATTTCCACCACCGGCACCACCGGAAGATATTATTTTGCTGGACGATACCACTGCCACCACGACTAAGGACGTTTTTGAATATAAGCTTGATGCCGAACTGATGGCAGGTATCCAGCTTAGTGTTCCTGAGGCTTTACTGAAAATTATGGTCAATGATTTTCAGGCGTCTTCCTTTGATGCCCGAAATATTACCTACCTGACGGATTTGAATTATTATCGGAAGGTAACCTCTGAGCTGTTCCCCATCGATAAGGAAATGAAAGAGGTCATCAACGGTTTGGGGTCCGGATTTCTGGATATTCCCAAAAAATACAATCCCTATACTTTCCTTTTTAGTCGGTTGAATTTGAAATGGGATTCGGAGTATCAATCATTTGTTACCAAAGAAAAATCCAATGGTCTGGTTAGTATTGATGGTGTTTCTATGAATAAAATAGTGGAAGCATTGGTAGAGTTTAAGATGCCTTCAAATGATGATGACCGTTTGTATATCTACCTCAAATCGCCTAGTGGGTTGTATTATTTCTTTGGCTACAAACAAGGTATCCTGAATCTGGTTTCCAACAATCCCGAATTTATGGACGCTTTCCATAGCTTAAAGGCTAAAGATCTGGTCCAGAAAATGGATGATGGAGAGACTTATGAAATTCAGGAAGTTGAACCTGGTGATGCTAAACGTTTTGAACGCAGGGCGGAAGCTGCGATGAAAAATTGATGCTTTACGAGCTCCTAGTAGACTTGTATCACAGGGATGCCCTGTAAGAACAAGAACAAGCGTGATGAAAAAGTAAAAGAGCGTTGTCGGCTGATGGTTGATAACGCTCTTTTTATTTGCTTTTGGAACTAAAAAAACACCATTTTCATTAATGTGTTGATAATAGAACAGATGTTATGGCAAAAATGAGATTGCGTGGGAAAGAGTTATTAGCCTTAGGATATCCTGAAGGACGAGTGATTGGTGTGGCTATCAATCTAATGTTGAAGCATTACAAACGCAGTAGAAAAGAGGAAGTATTGGATCTTTTACAACAGGTACTGGAGACCCCTCACCAGTTTGACCACCACGAGGTTCTTGGAATCATCGTTCGGGAATTACATCCGCCAATAGAGGAAAGCAAGCAGGAAATTCAGTTGTTAAAACAAGCTGCTGAATATCCTACCTTCGGGCTGGAGCAGATTGAAATGGGGGCTTTAAAACAAATGGAAACGGCAATGCGGCTACCAGTCACCAGTGCAGGTGCTTTGATGCCGGATGCGCATCAGGGATATGGACTGCCAATTGGTGGGGTTTTGGCCGTTGAGAATGCTGTCATTCCCTATGGCGTAGGGATGGATATTGGTTGCCGGATGTGTTTGTCGATTTACGACCTCGATCAGCAATTTATGGAAAAGAACAGGAGCCGGTTATCTGAATTACTGATCGACAACTCCCGTTTTGGGCAGGAAGTTTTTGATCAACCTTTTGATGATGCAGTATTGGCTCGTGCGGAGTTTAAAGAAATTCCAAAAGTTAAAGCGTTGAGACAAAAGGCCATGCAACAGATTGGTTCCTCTGGTTCCGGCAACCATTTTGTGGAGTTTGGAATAGTTGAACTGACTGATGCTAATAACGAATTTGGCCTTCCTCTTGGTCGCTACTTGGGGCTTCTAACCCATTCAGGTTCTCGTGGGCTTGGTGCCAATATTGCTCAGCATTATACAAAAATAGCTATGCAAAAGTGTTTGCTTCCTAAAGATGCCCGTCATTTGGCCTGGCTAAATCTGGATAGTGAAGAAGGACAGGAATACTGGCTGGCTATGAATCTGGCGGGAGATTATGCTTCGGCTTGTCACCACCACATCCACAGGCGAATAAACATGGCGCTAGCTGAACAACCATTGGCTACTGTGGAGAACCACCACAACTTTGCCTGGAAAGAACATTTGCCGGATGGGCGCGAAGTCATCGTTCACCGTAAAGGGGCTACTCCTGCCGGAAAAGGAGTATTGGGCGTCATTCCAGGATCCATGACGGCTCCTGGTTTTATTGTCAGAGGTACTGGAAGCCCGGTCTCGTTGAATTCAGCATCTCATGGGGCTGGTCGTTTAATGTCTCGTCGTAAGGCTAAGGAGAATATTTCAAAATACGAATTGAAAAAGCACCTTCGGGACCAGGGCGTTGACTTGATTGGTGGCGGGTTGGATGAAGCACCTTTTGCATATAAGGACATCCATCAGGTGATGAAACACCAGGAGAAACTGGTAGAGGTGATTGGCACTTTTCTGCCAAAAATAGTCAGAATGCATGCCGGGTAAGCACTAAAAAGAATAGGAATGCAAAGGGCCGTCTTCTAATTTAGAAAACGGCCCTTTGAACTTTAATTATCCATATATTATTGACAGCCACCCGTAAATCCGGTAGCGTCAAACTTGGTGGTTGCTGAACCAACTTTACCATCAAATTGGGCCTCAATACGCAGGTCATTAATACCACTTCCATTACGTTTGGGGCTACAATATTCAAACAGGTAATAACTGTTGGCTTCCGCCCAAATCAGTTGTCCCACCTGTCTAAAGGTCTCTTCCAGTTCTGATTGATTGGTTGCAGTTACCGTCCCATTTTTGCCAATGCTATTTAATACTCCAGGATCAATTTCCTCACCCAGGCCAATTGTAAAATAACGGATGTTTTTGTCAGCATTACTGACAGCAGTCAGTGCATCACCCTTCAAATAACGACCTGCCTGATCCGTTCCGTCGGTGAAAATAACGACAGAGACTGCGGAGGATATTTCTGATTGATTGGCTTCATTCAGCCAAGCTTCGGCAACTTCTGTGCTCTTAATTACTGCACCATAAAGGTCGGTAGAAGGATCATTGCTCACATCAGAAGTAATATTGGATACCGCTTGTTTCAGATTTTCCTTATTCGTAGTAGGGGCGATCAATTCGTGCAATACATCTTCACCATCAAACCACCAAATGCCCATAAAATATGCAGGATCTCCATTGGCAGGCATTATTTCATCAATAAAACGACGAGCGGCGTCTTTTAATTCAAACAAACTAGTGGCTGTTACACTGGCACTGAGGTCAAGGACCAAAATGGTGTTGTAATAAAAAAGTTGCTGGTGGCTGGAAATCACACTATTGGCTTCAAAAGAAGAAATTTCTCTTTCACAATCATCGTTTCTTCCTTTTTCATAAACCGTGAAGTCAGCAGGTGTCAATCCGGCAACAGGGGCTCCCTGAACAGTTTCTACTCTGAAAAATACCGATACTTTTGAGGGTAATGTGGTGAAATTATCCATCACATCAATGGACAGTTGCTCAATTTGGGAGCGGCCACAAGGATCAAATTCAGATTGGTTTTTTTTGCATGCACTCAACAAAAAGACAGCTGAAAGCAGCAGGTAGATTGATTTTTTCATAATGATATCATTTTGGGTTGGCTTGATACGGTTTTGAGTGTAACGATGCTGCCATTCAAATAATTACCTTTAAATGAAACAATTACGAATTTTTAACATATCCAGCCCCCATTTGAATAAACCTTAACTAAAAGGTTATTTTAAACCAAGTGATTATTGAATCATTGGTTCACCAATGAAGACCTGAATTTCTGGCGATAGCTTGACCTTGATTTTGACAATGAGTGGTTCGCGCAGCGTGGCGTAAGTCTTCCTGTGAAAAGAATAGGCCGTATTGATCGTATTAAAAACGGATAATAAAATGGTGTTTTTTCGATTAGCATCGATAATTTCCTTAATCCTTTCTTTTGTAAAGAGCTCATGTTTGCCAACTAGCTCTACCTCGATAGAGGGACTAAGGGCGACACCCAGGGCAAAGCTGGTAATTTCCAGGCCATAAATTTCCAGCTTTGGAAAAACCTGGAGCCAATCCTCTATCAGTTTCTCGGTACGGGCCTTGGCTCCTTCACCAATATTGGTTGTTTGTTCGCGAAAGGCTTCAGTTACGTCCTGTAAACCGCGCATGATTTTGTCGATCATGGTTTATCTTTTTTTGAAGAGAATATTCCCGTCAAGGGTCGTTTTTTTATCTACCAAATCCAGTAAATCTGCAATAACGGTCACCGTTTTACCCTCTACTTTGGCATCTTTGATGGTCGTTTTTTTAACTTTACCAGGTAGGTGGTAAATAGAGGTCATGGTCGCTCCTTCCAAAAACATTTTAACCATATCCATTTGTTCGCCCTCGAATAAATCCGATTCCTGAACATTGGGCATCCGGGTAAGTGTCCGCTTGTCTAATTTGAAAATAGCATCCGATGCAAAAGGAGAAGAGCCTCCAGTCAAGCCACCTTGTCCGTCTTCTTCACTAATTTTTTTGATCAGGGTTCTGATTTTTTCAAGTTCTTCAAAACTTTTGAATGCCAATTCAGTGGATGCGACCATTTGTTTTTTTTCCTGACTCATTTGCATGTGTATATTGGCATTGCCAAGCATTGCTTTTTCGTCGGGAGATAACCTGGCGGCGCCTGGTAAATCCTTATAATACATAATACTATCTTTTTCCAGGTTTTCATTTTCATCCAGCTTAAGTTCTTTTTTCATGGTTTCCTCCATCATCCCCATCATGAAGGGGTTGCTGAACATGCCGCTCATGTCGAACTTCATGATATATTTTCCTGAACCATCTTTGTTCAGGTACAATTCTTCCACCATGTCTATACAACTGGTGAGTATAAGCATACTTCCGCCTAAAAGAAAAACCAAAAATTTACGCATGTTTTTATTTTTTATGAATAGTATTGCCCAAAATTAATAGATTCCTTCTGAAAATGATAAACCTTTAGGGTTAATTAGAAAGAATCGATATTTGCTATGCCTTTTTACCAGAGCGTTAAAAACTATCTTTAAGATTATGCGTTACATTCTTTGGCAAGAAGGAACGATTTAAAAAACACAAATGTGAGCATGGAGTCAATCAAAACACTAGGTGAACTTCGGAAAAGCGGTTATAAATCCAAAACAATTAAAGACGAACTCAGAGATAATCTGGTGCTCAGATTAAAGCGAAAAGAAAAAGTTTTTGAAGGTATTCTCGGATTTGAAGATACGGTGATCCCCGATATTGAAAGGGCGATTCTTTCCCGACACAACATCTTGCTTTTGGGGCTTCGCGGACAGGCGAAAACACGGATTGCACGCCTGTTGGTCAATCTGCTTGATGAATACATTCCTGTTGTTGGTGGCAGTGACCTCAATGATGACCCATTGCAACCGATCTCTCGCTTTGCACACGATCTAATAGCCGAAAAGGGCGACGACACTCCTATTGATTGGTTACATCGCAGTAGCCGATATGTAGAAAAATTGGCCACTCCCGATGTAAGTGTTGCCGATTTAATAGGAGACGTTGATCCCATAAAGGCAGCTACCATGAAATTGAGTTATTCTGATGAAAGAGTGATTCATTTTGGATTGGTGCCCCACTCGCACCGAAGCATTTTTGTCATCAATGAATTGCCGGACCTTCAGGCGAGAATTCAGGTTTCCCTATTTAATATTTTGCAGGAAGGAGATATTCAGATTCGCGGGTTTAAATTACGCCTGCCATTGGATATCCAATTTTTGTTTACCGCCAATCCTGAGGATTATACCAATCGTGGAAGTATCATCACACCTTTGAAAGACCGGATTGAAAGCCAGATTTTGACGCATTATCCAAAAACAATTGATATCGCTCGTAAAATTACGGAGCAGGAAGCCAAATTAACCAGTGACCAGCAGAAAAGGGTTGTCGTACCCGATTTATTAAAGATTTTATTGGAGCAGATTGCTTTTAAAGCCAGAGAAAGTGAATTTATTGATGAAAAGAGCGGTGTTTCGGCACGATTGAGTATTTCTGGTTATGAAAACCTGGTCAGTACTGCCGAACGAAGGGCTCTGATCAATAATGATAAAAAAACGGAGGCTCGTATCATCGATTTTTGGGGTGTGGTTCCTTCTATTACCGGAAAGGTAGAATTAGTCTATGAAGGAGAACAAGAAGGTCCCTACAATGTAGCCATTGCCTTGATGAATTTAGCCATCAAAGAATCATTTCTCGCCCACTTTTCCGATCCTGACAAATTGAAAAAAGGTCAGGATCGCGATCCCTATGGAACAATTAAAGCCTGGTTTTCAGGAGGTAATGCAATTGAATTGCTCAATGATTCCAAGGATGCCAATTTCAGGAAAGATCTTGATGAAGTTGCCGGTTTGCGGAAGCTAGTTGAGAGTACACTTGATGTAAAAGGTAAAGATGCCTACATTTTTATGGAATTGGTACTTCACGGCCTGGCCGAGTTTAATGTCATCAATAAAGACATTATGGAATCGAGTTTTTCGTTCCGCGATTTATTATCCAATATTATGGATGATGATCTTTTCGATGATTTTGATTAAATCAATTTTTCTATGTTATTAAACATCAATCCCGAAAATCCGGAAGGCCGCAAAATTGATCAGGTCATTCGGATACTTGAAAAGGGGGGCGTTGTCATCTATCCAACGGATACCGTATATGGATTGGGTTGTGATATAAATAATCAGAAAGCTGTCGAGCGCATTTGTCGGATTAGAGGACTCGACCCGAAAAAGGCAATGCTTTCGTTTATGTGTAGTGACATCAGTCAGGTGGCAAATTATACAGCCCAAATAGACAATCAGGTGTTTCGATTGTTGAAACGCAACATTCCCGGACCCTTCACTTTTGTTTTGAAATCCAATAACAAGGTGCCCAAGCTATTTAAAAACCGGAAGCAAACCGTAGGAATACGCATTCCGGACAATCGGATTGTCCAACATCTGCTAGAAGCTTTAGGCCGGCCAATTTTAACAACATCCTTGAAGTCTGACGATGAAATACTGGAATATTTCACCGATCCCATTGATATTAATGATGACTTTAAGAATCTGGTGGATGTCGTAATCGATGGAGGCATTGGTGGCAATGTGGCCTCTACTGTAGTGGATTGTACAGACATTGAACCTGTTATCCTACGGGAAGGTGCTGGAATTTTGGCCTTGGTATAGGTAATTCACCAATTCTGGTGAGTTCATCAACCACCCCAGTTTTTAAGCCAATCGTGTTTTAAACGACAAAAGAAAAGCTTGGTGAAGGAAGAAATGCCGTTATCTTTGCGGTGTTTTTGAGTATTGTGAATAAAAACTTTTTTGATGGACAATAAGCGTTACTTACTTTTATTTATACTTGCCTTTTTTAGCGGCTTTTATGTTTTTGCTCAGGAAGGAGGAACGGTAAGGGGAAATGTCTTTGACCAGGCTACAGGCGAACCTATTATGTTTGGTACCGTAAGACTTTCTGGTTCCAGTCTGGGCACCAATACGGATATTGATGGGTTTTTTAGTATTGGTAATGTGCCGGAAGGCAATTATACCCTTGTAGCTTCCTATGTAGGATACGATAGTGTTGGTATTGATATTAATGTCCGGGCAGGTCGTATTCTTTATGAGCGGATTTTGATGACCTCCTCAGGTGTAGACCTTGGAGTAGTGGATGTTTCCGCTCGGAGAGAACAGGCTCGTTCAGATGTACAAATATCCAAGCTGAGGGTTACTCCCAAGCAGATTAAATCACTGCCTTCTACTGGTGGAGAATCGGATATCGCTCAGTATCTTCCCGTTTTGCCGGGCATCATTGTGTCGGGCGATCAAGGAGGGCAATTGTATATCCGGGGTGGATCACCCATTCAAAACAAGATTCTCCTGGATGGCATGACTATTTATAATCCTTTTCACTCTATAGGGTTTTTCTCGGTATTTGAAACAGAAACTATTCGTAGTGTGGATGTGCTTACCGGTGGATTTAATGCTGAATACGGTGGGCGGATTTCTGCAGTAGTAGATATTAAGACCAGGGAAGGGAATAAAAAGCGCCTTAGTGGTTTGGTCTCTGCAAGCCCCTTTCAGGCAAAAGCACTGATAGAAGGTCCGATAAAAAAGCTCAACGATGAAACTGGAGGAAGTACTTCCTTTCTGCTGACGGGGAAACATTCTTATTTGAATGAAACCTCAAAAGCGCTGTATGGATATGCCACAGATACCTCGTTTTATTCCTTTGCTTCTGGCGACACCACTCTGGCCGATCTTGGCGATATCGGATTGCCATACAGTTATACCGATTTGTATGGTAAATTGTCTTTTGTGAGTGGAAATGGTAGTAAATTAAACCTTTTTGGCTTTCGTTTTGCTGACCGTTTTGACTTTGTAGGTTTAGCCAAGCTGGATTGGGATGCAACAGGTTTTGGGGCCAATTTTACGCTGGTGCCGCCAAGCTCTAATGTGGTCTTAGATGGTAGTATTTCCGTTACTAGTTACGATGTTGGTTTGGTGGAATCGGATGATAAGCCACGAACCAGCTCCATCGGGAGTTATTCAGCGCAACTTAACTTTTCGTACTTCGGAAGCTCCAGTGAAGTCAGGTATGGATTTGAATTTAATGGTTTCAATACGGATTTCGAATTTATCAATCCAATTGGCCTGAGCTTTCAACAAAAGGATTTTACGACAGAATTGGCAGGATATGTACGATTAAAGCAGAAAGTTGGGAGGGTAATTCTTGAACCAGGTTTACGCATACATTATTATGCTTCCCAATCAGAGTTGTCTCTGGAACCAAGAATTGGCTTGAAATTGAATATTTCTGACAATGTACGTTTCAAAGCGGCGGGTGGTTTCTACTCTCAAAACCTGATCAGTACCGTCAACGAACAGGATATTGTCAACTTTTTTGTTGGTTTCCTGGCCGGTCCGGAAGAAACCATTTTTCAGCCTGGCTCTCGCACGCCAACCAAACATCAGCTCCAGAAGTCTACCCATGCAATTGCTGGCTTTGAGATTGATCTGAGCAAGAAAACTACGGTGAACATTGAACCATATTATAAAGGTTTTGACCAGTTGATTGCCATTAACCGCAATAAACTCAGCAGTTCTGACCCAGATTTTGTAACCGAAACGGGCGAGGCTTATGGTATTGATTTTTCCATCAAATACGAAACCAAGCAGTTGTACTTGTGGGGAACTTACTCTTTGGGTTACGTAAATCGTGATGATGGGGAGGAGCAATTTCCTACCATTTTTGACCGTAGACACAATGTAAATATCCTGGCTACTTATGGTTTTGGCCAGGATCAGGCATGGGAATTTGGTCTTCGCTGGAACTTAGGATCTGGTTTCCCATTTACAACAACCCAAGGTTTTTACCAAAATGTAAATTTCGGTGAATTATTGTATACCAATATTCTGACTGGCAACAATGATATCGGAACCATCCTTTCCAGTGATCGCAATGATGGCCGGCTGTCTTATTACCACCGTCTGGATCTTTCCCTAAAGCGGACCTTTAAGTTTTCTGATTTCTCAAGGTTGGAAGCTATTGTTAGTGTGACCAATGCTTATAATCGGGAGAATATTTTTTACGTCGATCGGATCACTAATAACCGGGTGAATCAGTTGCCTATTTTACCTAGTTTAGGTTTGACTTTCCATTTTTAATAAAAGCGGTAAGTTTTCATAAAAAAAGGGGCCAGCAATTCGCTGGCCCCTTTTTTTTATCATCAATAGAAAATCTACCGCACTAAAGTCAAATCTCCAGTCTCTTCAAAAGTAGTCACTCCCAGTTTGAATACAATCTGGTAGATGTATACCTCCGATGGTGCCGGTTTGTCTTTGTAGGTGCCATCCCAGGCTGCATCCTCATCACTGCTTTCGTAAACCAGG
>BQJU01000069.1 GCA_021604865.1 Saprospiraceae bacterium
TTCCATGCTGCATTTATCTTAATTCAAGCAGGTCAAAACATAATCTGCATGGACAATTTTTTTGCCACTATTAGATTTTGAATTGGTTTTCTTATAGTCTTTTGGTTTACCGCTAGAGGGGTTGCAAAAGTAATAGATTAAAGATCGGCATTATGCAATCAAGGCTTTTGTTTGATTTTTGGAAGTGAGTTATGGAACTGGAGCTTTAAATAATCTTTCGTCCATTTTTTCCACGACGAAAAAACGAACCAAAAAAGTCGCTCGGCTGGAGAATTGACCTAAAAAAAGCGGCCCATTTGGGTGGAAGAAATAAACTCGCTTTAATGTTTTGTGATAGCTTGATCTTTTTTGATTGTTTGGCATATTCGCTTGATTTCTCATTGTTTTTAGCTCAAGCAGTATTTCTTCTTGAGCGGTACGGGCGGCCGCTTTTTTCTTAACGGTCAATGCTCCTATGCCGGAACCTGCCCGCACATTGTGAATGCTTAGTGGCTGATCAGGTGGTTGGAGACTGGTGGGGTGTTTGATACCAGCAAAAAGCTGTCCCAATGGTTTTGATTCGGCTATTCGAAGTTAACGCCTACGAGCTTTAGTCGGCAATTTTCCATTTAATGTCGTCAATTTATTGGTTATGGCCAACAGGCTAAGTGACAAGGTGGCAAAGAGAAGACGTTGCGTTTCTCCCTGTCGCCTTGTCTTCCAATCTCTCAGTCCTTGTCTTAAAATTCCTAAAGTTGACGACATGACCTATGCAACCCCCTCCTAAATCCTCCCATTCGGGTATCACCAAGGTGGTTCCCAAGATTTTTTTAGCTCCTGATCAATCCAGCTGCCAACACCAAAAACCACCAGCCCCAGTATGGCAAAACCAGCACCGGTCAGAAAGGCGGTCGTGCTGCCATAGTTTTCCCAAAGAAAGCCCATGAGTATAGAAGCAGGCAAAAGGGCAAGGCCGGTACCAGTATCAAAAATACCGTAGGCTGTGCCTCTTTGTTCAGGAGGTGTCAGGTCAGTCAGATAGGCTTTGAATACCCCAACGGAAAGGCCATAATAAATGCCGTAGGCCGCAAAGAGCAGCCAGATAAAAATGGGCAATTGCGCATAAGCAAAACCTACATAGATCAGTGCGTAATAAAAGAAAGAGATCAAAATTACCGGTCGGCGACCAATCTTGTCAGACCAGTGTCCAAAAATCGGTGCCGCAAGGGTACATATAAAATTGTAGCCCATCCATAACAGCGGTAAAAATACGGTAGGTACGCCTTCCTCGGTGGCTTTTAACAGCAGAAATGCATTGGAAGAGTTACCAAGTGTGAACAATATATTGGCTACCAGAAATATATTAAAGGAACGATTGCGTAAAAAATGTGGTGTAGGCAAGTCTTTATCCTGTTTCGTCGCTTCCAGGTTTTCTACCACAAATGGAATAAACAATAGTGCCAACAAACCCGGTATTACTGCCAATAAGAATACCAGGCGCAAATTTTCAGGAGAATAATACAGCACCAGCATCGCCAATAAAGGCCCGCCTATCGATCCAATCTTATCCATAGACCGCTGGATGCCAAAATCTCGCCCCCTCCGATTAGGATTAACTGAAGTGGACAAAAGCGCATCTCTGGCTGGTGTGCGCATCGCCTTACCCATGCGTTCTGCAAACTTGACCAATAAGACCATGATCCAGCCCGTAGCCAGATATAAAAAGGGCTTCGCCAATGCTGACAAGGCATATCCCCGATAGATAAAAAACTTACGCCGCCCCAATTTATCTGACATTCGACCAAATACGGTCCTAAATAAAGAAGCGGTGGCCTCAGCGATACCTTCAATCAAACCGATCAAAGTAGTACTGGTACCTAATTGCACCAAAAACTGTGGCAATAAGGGATAAATCATCTGACTGCTCAGGTCGGCAAACATGGATACAAAGCCAAGCAGAAAAACATTTTTACGGGGATTGCGCCCCTCTGGTGACGGTGATGACATCGGTCCGTTGTATGATGTATGGAAGAATCGGGGAATAGCTGATATTGTACTAGTGAATAGACAAAAAATTATTGTAAAAATGAAGAAACCCTACTAATTTTCAACCTAATGCTTGATAAATCTTTCAGAAATGCTTTGCCCTTTCCACTATAGGTTAAGGATATATGCAAATCCAGGCAAGTGCGGTGGGTTTAAGTCTTGGATGCTAACATCAGCATGAGTCAACCGAACATTACACTACCCTATGTTCTTAACTCGGATAACCTCCGCCAAAATGCTAACCGCAATCTCTTCCGGAGTCTTACTGGCAATAGGAAGGCCAATTGGCGAATGGACTTTATCCAATTGGGCTTGAGGAGTCCCCTCGGCCAGCATTTCTGCAAATAAGGTCTTAACTTTTTCGGCACTGCCCATCATACCCAGGTATTTGAAATCCAAATCCAATAGCTGTTGCAGGACAATTTTATCAGTCCGGTATCCAAATGACATCAATGCCACATATTTATTCGACCCAGGCAGTAAATAATTGCCGATATTTTCATAATCAGACACCAGAATGCATTCCGCATATTGATTTTGTGCTACGGTATTCAGGTCCGTCCGGTCATCGTATATTTTGACCACAAAACCTACCTGGTTGGCCAATTTTGATAAGGCAAGACTGACATGCCCACCACCGACAATGTGCAACTCTGGGAAATGCCCAAAATCTTCTTTTACCAGCCATTTTTCCGGATTTGAAATATCGGTTTCAAAGGGCTCTGAAAGAGATGCGCCTGCATCAAAACGGATACCTTGTTCATCGGCAATGAATACCCCATATTGGCCATTTGAATCTGCCTCTATTATTCCAGATACTGTGGTCAAATCTGACTTTCCAAGCGGATAAAAAGCAATGGTTTGTTCTCCGGAACAGATCATCCCGGATTTGTCTCTGGCTATATTAGATTGATGGATTTGTCTTTTTGAAAATGGTTGTTTAACGGCCTTGTTGGCCAGTTCTTGCCGACAAAGTTCGACCAACTTATACTCCATAATGCCCCCGCCAATAGAGCCGGATATTAAACCGGACCCACTAACCAACATTTTAAAGCCTTGCCGCCCCGGACTGCTGCCTTCACTGTGCAATACGTACATCAGCATTACCGGATAGGCTGCTTCTAATTCCTGTTTTACTATTTTCCAAAATTCCATAGTGGTTATACAATGCAAGAAGCACCTTTTCATGGGTAAAGGGTGCATCAAAGGTAGAAATGAAACTCGGGTTAAAAGCTCGAATGGCATTTTCAATGGCAAAATAGGCACCTATGCCATACATCAGCGGAGGTTCTCCCACTGCTTTTGATTTGAGTATGGCCATATCATTTCCATCCGTTTCCAGGGCTTCGATCAAAACTTCTTTAGGCACCGAGTAGATATCCGGGATCTTATAGGCTGATAAGGAATTGGATCGCAACCTGCCTTGATTGTCATAATTGAGTTCTTCCATAGTCATCCAGCCGATGCCCTGAACCAGGCCGCCTTCTATCTGTCCAATATCTACACTTGGATTCATGGTTTTTCCAAAATCATGCACAATCTTCACGGCGTCAAATTCATAAACACCTCGAATGCAATCAATTGAAACTTCAGTTAATGCCAATCCGTGAACATGATAGGCAAAGGGGTGGCCTTTTTCTTTTGTTTTATCAAAATTGATAATGGGCGTCGCATAATGTCCATTTTCTGTCAGACATATCCGCTGCAAAAAGGCCATATCAACCAGTTGATTCCAGCTCATACTGGTGGCTTTGCCCTGGCTGTAGACCTGTTCGTTTTTCAATTCAATGTCACCTGGGCTTACGCCAAAATGATCAGCGGCGCTTTGCTTTAGTCTTTCCAATAAGGCATTACATGCTTTTTGCAGGGCTTTGCCATTTAAGTCGGAAGTAGCACTAGCTGCTGAAGGAGACGTATTGGCGACGCGAGTGGTATTGGTTGATTCCAGTTTTACCCGTTCAGGATCAAGGGAAAACATTTGAGCAGCTATCTGCAACATTTTTGTATTGACGCCTTGCCCCATTTCCACGGCTCCAGTGCTAACACCTACACTACCATCGCTATAGATGTGCACCAATGCCCGTGCTTGATTCATGGGCGTTTTGGTAAAGGAAATACCAAAAGTAACCGGCATCAGGGAAAAACCCTTTTTCTGATCTGAATGGTTGGCATTAAAGGCACGTATTCTTTTTTCGACGGCCTGAATATCAAATTTCGATTCCATATCGGACCAAATATGCTGCAACCCAACGTCGGCTGCAATTTGCCCGTAAGGGAATTCATCTCCGTTTTTCAGTAGATTTTTCTTTTGCAACACATAGGTTGGCACGTTCAATTCATGGGCTGCATGAGCCAATGCCGATTCGATGACAAACATCCCTTGTGGTCCTCCAAAACCGCGGAAAGCTGTATTGGGGGGTAAATTGGTTTTACAACTATAGGCCGTTACTTGTACATTTGGGACGAAGTAGGCATTTGTTGCATGAAATAAAGTTCTTTCCATGACTGCCGGTGACAAATCGGCGGCGGCTCCGGCATTTTGAAAGAAAGTAGCTTCATAAGCGATAATTTTTAAGTCTTCCGAAAGGCCTATCTTATAATCAGAACTATAGGGATGTCGTTTACCGGTCATGCGCATGTCATCCATGCGATTTAGTACCACTTTGATGGGTTTATTCAACAATTGCGCACCCAAAGCGGCCATCACCGCCCATGGTGTGGCTTGGTCTTCTTTACCACCAAACCCACCTCCCAGCCGGACTACATCTACTTCAATTTTATGCATGCCTACCCCTAATACCCAGGCCGTAGTGCGCTGCACTGCCGTGGGGCCCTGAGTAGAAGAAGAGATGCGGATATTTCCATTCTCCATCGGGACGGCATAGGCACCCTGGGTTTCGATATAGAGGTGCTCTTGTCCATTGGTATCCGCTTTTCCTTGAAAGACGTGCACACATTTGGCCCAAGCCTTCTCTGTATCCCCCAAAGCAAAGGTTCGGGGCGGCTGGATCAATTCACCTTTCTGTTGAGCCACCCGGGGATCTACAATGATTTCCTTTTCAGAAATTTTTAGTTCAATACATTTTCTGGCTTCGGAAGCAAGGTGATCAGATTCGGCAATAATCAACGCAATGGGTTGTCCCTGAAAGTGCACTTCATTGGTTGCAAACAAGGGTTCATCCGGGATGATGCCACCGATTTGATTTTCACCGGGAATATCTTTGTGGGTAATGATCCTGATTACGCCGGGCATAGCCAGTGCTTTGCTATAGTCTACAGCATCAATATGGCCGTGAGCGACTGGCGAGCCAAAAACCACCCCATATAAGGTGCCCTGAATGGTTGGAATATCATCCAGATAGATAGATTTTCCGGTCACATGTCCTTTAGAATCTATATTCTTCATGCCAGTACCTCCAGGGATATTTGATTAGGGAATAACTTGATAAAATGAGCGTAAAAAAGCTGGCGGAGTAATAATCTTTTATAATTTTCTGAGCCACGCACATCACTAATCGGGCTGATCTCTGATTGCAGGACATCAATAGCTGCTCTAATCAGCTCGGGAGTAAGTGGTTTTCCCATCAAAAATGCACAGGTATCTTTTAGATAAATGGGCGTCGGTCCTACACCTCCAGCGGAGATATGTGCGTCTGCAATCACTCCACTTTCAACAATGATCTGCGCAGCGGTGTTCACACTGGCAATATCCAGGTGGATGCGTTTGCTTACCTTTTCGAGATTGAAATGACTATTTGCAGGCGGAATAATAAAAGAAATGGCAGTAATGTTCTCCCCTTTTGTCTTATCCAAGTCTTTGTATCCTTTATAGAAATCTTTTAAAAAGATCGTTCTGCTTTTATCGTCTTCGGTCAGTTCTATTTTGGCATTAAGGGCTAGAAAAAAAGCGGTGAGGTCTCCGATGGGTGAAGCGTTTACAAAGTTTCCGGCCAGGGTGGAAATATTCCGAATGGGCGAAGAAGCTACCAATTTCAGGTGTTGCGTAAGTCTGGGAAACAAGGTCTGCAATGCGTCGGATTCCTGTACATCCGTTACCGTTGTTGCACCGCCGAGTGTACAAACTCCATTTTTAATGGTGATGAATCGCCAGTTAGGATGGTTCGCCACCAGATCTACTTCACGATCCAGCAATTGGTCATGTTTTTGAACGTATAAATCCGTTCCGCCACCTACCAGAACGCCATTCTTTTGCCCGCCATTTTCTGCTCCTATTGTTTGGAGCATGTTGGGGATCTCTTTAAAATACGGCGGTATAAATTTCCGCTCGACCAACCAATCAACCGTTTCTCGGGTATCTTTGCCAGCCAATGCGTTGGTAATATGACGCGCCGCTCTTTCAATCGACTTATAACCGGTGCATCTGCAAATATTGCCATCAATAGCTGCAATGGCCGCTTTGTAATCTGGCGTTGAGTGCGACAAACAATACCCGGTTAAAGAAACAATAAACCCTACCGTACAAAAACCACATTGGGTACCCGCTTCATCCACCATATATTGCTGTACCGGGCTTAGGTCCTCCATATTCAGGCCCTCCACGGTCACCACTTGTTTGCCCTGCACATTGCCGATAGGTGTCAGGCAGGAAGTGATGGGTAAGTATTTCATTTGTCCATCCTGCAAATGGCCCACCAGCACATTACAGGCACCACAATCACCCTCCCGGCAGCCTATTTTTGTGCCGGTCAGACTTTGCTCATAGCGTATAAAATCCAGTAAGGGTAAGCCGCTGGGTTTGTCGGTACGTATTTTGCGGTCGTTTAGGATGAATTCAATCATACGAGGATGTTTGTTGCTAAATCAACTATTTCTTCATCACTATTATTTCTTTTTTAGCTTTTGATATATCTTTTCTTATTTCATGATGTGAATCAGAAAGTTGTTTTACAAATATCGTAAAATAACTTGAGCATATCTAGGCAAGATTTTCACTTTAAAATTTACGCTCACTGCACTATACTCTTGGGATAGTGAACGGATGATTATCTATCAAAAGGGATATACCCTAAAATATTCTCTAAATCTCAAATTCGAAAAATTTCAAAAACTTTTCAATCGTATTCATATTTGGTATAGGGTTCTCATCTTTATTCGAGGACAAATAAGATGAATAATCATATAGTTTTGACCCTTCAGTCTTTTTGGATAATTGCCTAATTTTATTTTTGATATTTCCTGTGTTTATTCTTAGGCGCTCAGAGGCAATGATATAATGGGCGGCATTGTCATTGTAGTCGTCTTCAAGCATATAGATACTATGTAATTTATCTCTATAGGCCTTACCATCTGAATGCATTTGAATGACCTTATAGTAATACTGAATGGCTGATTCGTAATGGTTTTTTGATTCTAAATAGGCAAGGCTTTCAGGGCCGAGAATTTCCTTTATTTCAGTTTGGAAGTCATTCAGTTTTTCTTTTATTTCTTTACAGTATTGTTCGGAAATATTCCTTTTGCCTAATTCGTCTGCAAATTCTACTTTCTCTGTTTTGGACAATGTATTATTAACATATTTTTTAAAACATTCTAACAATTTCGGATCCCCTTCATCATTAATAGCATGAGTTAAGATATATTTATAATTATCATAAGCATGACACCAATCCCCCATTCGATTATGAGCTTCAGCAATAAAGGTGTATCCGATTACATAGCCAGGGTCATATAACTTAATCATTTTTATCAATTCTCTTAAACAAAACAAAGCCTCTCGGATTATGAAAGTTATAAGATCATTGACAGAAACACTTTCATCTTTGCCTGCTTGAATAAGGTTTTTCAAACTTCTTTTAGCAATAAAAAGATTCATACGTTCTTTAAAAGATTTAGTATTTTTCGTCCATACCTCCCCTTTCCAAACCTGTTCTCTTAATAATTCTTTTGCACCTAAAAAATCTTTCACTATGAAATAACATCGTTCTGAGCGATATTTCAACTCTAACATTCTTAAATAACGATTATTCATAGATCCATAAGAAGTAATTATACTTTTACTGATGATAAAATTCTCGAGATAGTTTTTGAAATTGCAAATACTTAATTTCATCTTTATTCCCTCCACTAAAAGTACCACCTCTCTATTATCAGTAATGTTATTGATATTATGATAAATAAGCTCTCTGTCTCTACTTCTTTTTTCAATGCCCAATATTTCTCTATATTTAAGAATTTGAGGCCTGTTTGACACCTCGTTATTCCAAGTTGTTGCTTTAAAAATCACCTCGGCGATTTCTTCTATTTTTTTAAATTGCATATCAGTATCACTGGCCCCTAAAAAAGCATTTAGGTTTTGCCCTAAATTTTTATCATTCTTATTGATCTCAATCAAATCTTTAATTACATATAATATTTTCTTTAACTGAAATGCGTAAAATGAAGTCTGCCCCGCACGCTTATAAAGTGCAGCCGCTAATTTGTAGATATATAAAACGGTTTCCGCTTGATAAAGTGAGACTCCAACAATTTCCCTAAATTTATTAATGTTTTGTCGGCGTTTTTTATCTCCATATTTCGTTGTGTCAATTAAATCGCGAGCGTTAAATTCAAGTTTAGGAATAATAAAGTTTTCCCTCCTTAAGCCAGCAAGGATACTATCACCAATTTTAGAAATAACATTTGCTAAATAATAAAAGCGATTACTACTAATCATATCCACACATTCTGGCAGCAAATACCCGGTACCAAGAGCCAATAAATTCTGGGAGAGAGGGATTGAGTCATATCTATTTCCGATCAGTTCATTGTTGACAACTCCAATTATTGTAGCAATATCATTTATTAAAGTTTCTATTTCTGATTCTTCTTCAATAACCGCAATAATTCTTTCTCGATGATATTCTACAAGAAAATAAAGAGAATTCCAATAATAATTAAAAGGGGTTAATGAGGGGAAAAAGTCATATTCTCTTATTGGAGTGCTTTTATCATATATTTTTCTTTGCTGCTCAGCGATGAGATTTTCACCATCAAACTCTTCGAAAGAATCTAGCCACCAAATTTTACTATCCTCATCTTTTCTCTCACTGAAAAAGTTTGAATATTGGCAATTTTTATAAAACAAAATACTGCCAACATTATTATAATAGTCAGCCAACAAAAAGTTCCTTCTGTAGTGATCAACTTTTTTCAGGTTAACATAAATATGTTCAGGTAGAGGAGTTATCGTTTTTATAAATTCCTCACGGTTTCTGTAAAGATTTGCATAGGTAATGCCATCATTTCTCGCCTTTTCTGTGGCTGCAAGAAAGGCTACAAAGGGCATACTGATTAATTGAATAGTCCGATGATCTTCAGACTCTTCTAGTCGACCAGCTGTTTTGCTCACGACCATTTTCAAATATCGTTCGGTATCCAATATTAAGGTTCTGTACAAAGAGAATGCTGAATTAAATGCTCTTATTTTTTCCAAAGTGAGCCCTAACTTGAGTTGGTTTCGAACCCATAATAAAAATTGATGGCGGGTTATAAACCTGCCACCTATAGCATTTGGCAATCGTAATGATTGAATAGATTCAGAATAGTATAGAATGGCCTCATCATATTCTTTGTCATAAAAATGTAGGTTGCCCAAAATAGTTTGTAAAAAACAGAGTGAATGAACAAATTGGTTATCACCTGTAGTGGGCGAAAACTCATGATACTTTTCTCTAAGCTCTATCAATTTTTTCTTATAATGTCGCTTAGTTGAAAGTGATTCATCCAATGTAAAATTAAAGGCAGCTGAACTCAGGTCAGAAGTTTTTGACAAATAAATTAACTCCTTCCTAATTATACTCCGAAACCGATGCTCAAAAATCCCACTCACTGTGTCCCGGACATAAGTCATTGAATAAAACCGCATTAAATCTTCAATAAATTTCCTGAGATTGGGCTCTCTATTGACCAATACAACCTCTGGAATGAGTTCCAGGTTTCGCCATGAAAAACCAAACGAATGAAATTTCAGGAGATGATCTATGATAAATGATGAGGAAAAAAGAAGTTTATCCCCTAAAGATTTCAAGTGTCGGCTATTCGCAATTATGTAGGGCCTATATAAATTGGCAGTAAGACCGATCTCATATTGAGTGTTAAAACCAAATTTTAAAAATAGCTTATTGCTTAAATCAGTTGTAAGTGGGTCCTCATTTCTGTCATGCAATACAACAACATTATCTCTAAGAAATTTGAAATTAGAATTATTTGCCAGACTAGGCCCTTTTCTCATTAATTGTTCTGTAAGAGCTGTTAATTTTTTGGGTGTGCCATTACTTCTATAATTTAGGTAGATGACATAATTTTGAAGGGTGAAAATTACTTTGTAAGCTTGTTGTTTTAATTCATCATAAGAAAGATTTAGCTTCGACCTTAGTTCTTTTTGAGCATTGCTCTCCTCCACCTTCTCACTATAATCCTTGCTACCATATTCACCATTTCCTTTTGCATCAAATAAAAGAGAAATATAATTACTTTTTTGACTGAATTCACCGTTTTTATCGATTCCCAATTTTTCATAAAGTGCTATCAAGTTTTTTTTATTGGACTTATTATCCGAAGTTTTAATAACTGACTTTAAATTGTATAATATAATATTGCACAAATAATTTTCTGTCATTTGGGTTACGCCTCCTGCCCCCGACTCACCTGTAGAATCCTTAAAAAAGCTCTCTATGTAAATGACGTCATTAAAAATACTACTGTAGAAGGAATCTCGGTCGGCGATATCGGCAAGATCAGCATCAAACATTTCTCGTCCACCGATAAAAAAGAATTTTGCCCTAACAACATTTAAAAATCCTTTGAGGTTAGCCAATAATGATGCTACTGCTTCCTGTCGCTGTCTAAATCGGCTACTATCACGAGCACTAATACTATAATCTAAAGATGGGTTTGTCGATTCTTTCTCTTGTATACTAATGTTGCTATTTGGTTCAATTTTATCCAATTCATCAATTATGAATGCAAACTGCGGTAAAGTCCATTCATTTTTATCTCTAATTACATCGATATCTTTTAATATACTAATTAATTCATCCTCAACTTCTTTTGCATTTGCTATTGGGTAAGCAATCTCATCTTTATTCGAATAAACGCCAAGTGGCATTGCTATTCTTGTCAACCCGTTGGAAATTCCAGTAGTGATATTTGGATTTAAGTTTAACTCCTTTCGAGAGGTCACCTGACCACTCATCCGCTTTCTGAGATTGACTAATTTATCCAAAACACTTTCATAATTTTCAGAAATCGGCCTATTAGAAGGGTTAATTCCCAATAAAATAAACCGCCAAAAAAAATATATCTTTCGATCAAATAAAGGCTTGTTGAGTTTGTATCTGTTTTTTACCCAATAATCTTCAAGGCTGAGCGTCATTCTCCGAAGAATATCTATTTCATTTAAACTCTCTTGGGAAAGGTTGATCTCGAAAGAATAATATTTTTTCGATTCTATCTCTCTTTTTCTTTTTTCACTTTTATTAGAACTAATCGCGTGAATTTGTTTGGAAAGGTCAATTACAAATACAATAATAGAGATTATACAATAAGAAAAGAACAAACCAAATATTATCCTAAAGACTAAAGAAAAAGTTTCACTCGACTCTCCATACAACTTGGTAATTATAGCATTGTTGACCTCAAAACAATTAAACATCCCCTCTCCACAAAATACACTCGGAGAATAAAAAAACAACCCTAGGCCTGCTACTAGACACAGTACAAACAAAAGTTTATAAAAAATCCATGCAGAATTTGAAATCCTTGATATCGAATTTAAAGTAACATAGTTGAGCAAAAGAAAGAGACCATACAAGGCAAATAGCAAAATAATTAAAAGAGAACATAGGTTACTAACAGCTAAATAAAAAATTGCCGAAACATATAAAATAACAGGGTATTTCCAGAATGAATTTGATATTTCTTCCTTTTTATTAATCATCCAAAAAAAGACAAAGTAGAAAAAGAGAAATATACTAAAGACCACTAATTGGCCATAAGATTCTTTACTTTCTGTAAGTAGAAAAAAGGCACACAAAAACCCCAAAGTATATCCAATTGACCTCTTGACAAAGGTCAATTGTTTTTGTGATTTCCACCAAATTTCATCCTCAATATCATTTCTTTCATATTTTTCATTATAGCTTCGAATAGCTTCACGAATAACACTTGTTTTTCCCATTCCTCGAAAGCCTGTGATGAGATAAGCCCCTGATCTGATTTCGGTATTCTCCAAAATAGATTTTATTCTTTCCTTTGCTCTTTCTCTACCAATAAACCTATTGTCTCCTTCATAATATGGACTATGAAAAAATTGATAGCCTTTCAATTCAACATAAATATCTTTTATCCTTGCAGAGTATTTAGAAAGGAGAGGATTGGGCATAATTAGGCTTTTAAATATATATATTTAGTAATTAAATCAGGGATGAAAGAACTATTTCAATTGAAAGAAATGTTAGATTAAAGGTAAGTTACAAACCTACTATTGACTTAATACGAGCCCAATTTAAGTTTTAAAATTGATATTCTATTAAAATCCAATTCAATTTTTAAATAAATTCAATCTGAAATAAATTGATTATTACAAATCATCTCAAGAGTGGATAAGACATCATGGTTTATAATTTCCACTCAGAATACAATAATCCATGTGTTAGCGATTGCCTGCTTAAACAAAAGCAAAATTAGCTAATCGAAAATATTATTTTTCTAGATAACTATATTCGCAGGTGCTATTTTCCTTCCAACCACTCCCCCCACCTCCTACTTCCCCCATCACATTCATCCGTCGTCAGGCCGCCTTGTTTCAATGCCCTTCCAATCTTACCCAATAAAAACATAGGTATGTCTAATATGGGTTTTCGCACGCCTTTGCTTTTCAGCCAAAGGTTCATGGCCGCTTTTAAAGTCAATTTTTCTTGCCCTCCAATTTCCAGGATTTGATTGCTGGGCTGCTGAAGGCTTATTTCCAATAGTTTTTGGGCAACTCTATTGACTTCAATAGGTTGCAAAACAGCTTTTCCAGGTAGTATCACGATTGGAAATCGCTGAAGTCCTTTTATGATCATTTCAAAGAATTCATGAAATTGAGTGGCCCTCAAGATGGTATAAGGTACGCCCGAATTTTCAATGGCTTCTTCAGCGGACTTTTTGATTTTATAATATTTGATGGGGACTTTTTCAATGCCTACAATCGAGATATAGATGAAATGTTTTACGCCGTATTCTTTTGCATTATTGAGCAAGCTCTCCGTTCCGTCCACATCTAATTCATAACTCGGCTTTCTGGTGCTTGATGCCAAGTGAAAGATGGTATCCACACCCGACAGATTTAGACTGAGGCTTGTATCAGCCAAATCAAATTTCGTCCATTTGTAGGAAAGGTGCTCTATTTGTGGATCTTGCCGCTGGCCGATTGTGATATCGAAGCTTTCCCGGTCCATTGCTTCCAGCATGGCTTTTCCTAACAAGCCGGTTGCTCCAGTGATGAATATTTTACTTTTCATTGTTTACAGGCAATTTTAGAATTAGAATTCTTTGCTTTGGGAAAAACCGGATAGGGTCATACCGGCTAGCAAAGAAAGGGTCAATACAGCTTTCATGGTGTTTTATTTTATGATGAAGGAACCCGATTCTCCAAGATAAATTTAAAAGATCTGCTCCGTATTTCCTCCAAGGTCAGTCCGGTTTTTAAAACCTCCTCTTCGGTGATAGCACCACTATTCAAGGCCCGCAAAAAGTAATTGAGTAAGCCCTGCCCTGTTGCCGCATCATCAAAGACATCACCAATCAACGTGGCTCGGGCGGCTTGTTCTACAAAAGTCTTGAGGCGATCTACGGCATCGTCGTAACTTTCCAGGAAGAAGGCAAATACCGCGGCATAACGCATCGGCAACTGAGCCGGATTCAGATCCCAGCCCTGGTAATAGCCATTCCACAAGGAGTGGCGAATGTGGTCGTAGCCCTTTTTCCAGGCCCGATGTACGGTTGCTGTATTTTCGGCGTGCTGGTCGGTTGTCAGCTTTTCTCCCCGGTGTGGACCAATGGGCATCGTATTGGTGGCTCCATCAGACAACCAGATGCCGGTATGCGCCAGGGCTACCTTGGTCATGTGGTGGGCAAAATCACAAACCGGGTGGTTCATTTCCTGGTATTTGGCCGTGATACTACAAGAGGCGGTATAATCATAAGTGCCAAAATGAGTGGCAATACATCGTCCCTTACTGGCTTTGATAAATCGATATAGCGGGTTGATACCGTCAATATCCATGATAGATTGAGTGGTCTCTACCATAAATTCCATTTTCAAACTACCGGCCGGTAACTTCAGCGCTGCTTCCAAAATTTCAAAAAAACCAACCAGGGTACTCACCTGCTCGGCAATACTCACTTTGGGCAACATCACCACAAAGTTATCCGGCAGTTTGCCACCCGTTTCATGCACCAAAGTCGTTACAAAAATATCAAGTGTCCGCAAACCTCTTTCTTTCATTTCTTCGGTGAAAGGTTTAATGCGGATACCCATAAATGGGGGTAAGCTATTTTCCCGCATGCCCTTTGCCGTTTCCATAGCCGCCCGCACTGCCGTTTGATCTTCTTCCTCATTAGATCGATTGCCAAAACCATCCTCAAAATCAATCCTGAAATCTTCGACGGCTTCGGTTTGCAATTTATTTTTTACCTTTTCATATACCTTTCCGGCCAGGTCTTCTGAAAGCTCGAATACCTGTGCAAATACAGCATCATTAGGTGCGTATTCACGAAAAGACCTTAAGGCTGCCTTACCCAACTTTTCAGCCATGTTATATTTAAATAAATTAGCTCCTCCGTATACCGTATGTACCGGCTGCCGGTCAGAACGATCACCAGGGTATAATTGCTGAAAAGCGGTATTGGCCTTTTTTAATGTCCCAAATAATTGGGATTTGCTTGCCGTAGGTATGCTCAATTTCATTGATGAATATTTTTGATGCTGATTTTATTAAAATTTGATATTCTTTTGTTGGGGTGGGGAATTGGGGAAGTAGTAGGGGCAACCTTAGACAACCTTAGTAGGGGCAACCACTAGGGTTGCCCCTACTAGCTGCCGCGATAGGTGGAATACCCAAAAGGATTGATCAATAAAGGTACATGATAATGCTGGTCATCAAATATGGTAAATTGTATTTCTACCATCGGATAAAAACCGGTAATTTTTTGCTGCTGAAAATATCCACCGGTATCAAAAACCATTTTGTAGGTTTTCGGTTCCAGTATCTTCCCGGGAGGCAACAAATCGGCAATGCGTCCATCTTTATTGGTCACCCCTTGTGTCATGGTTTGCCATTTTCCATTGAGAAATTGCTGCAATTTGATCGTTAAATCCTGTCCGGGTTTTCCCAGGGAGGTATCCAGGACGTGCGTGGTCAACTGACTGCCACTGAATATGCTCCAATCGGCATCCGGCAATAATTTTTTGAGGCGAATCATGGTGATTTTTTGCTGCTCCCCCATGGCAATGTGCAACTCTTCTTCCGGCTGATTGGCCAATCGATCCTGCAATAACCGCAGCATTTCGGCTGCCGATTTTCCGGTAGCACAAACGATGAAAATAAAGCCGTTTTTTTGCTCATAATCCGTATTCGCCTGCGCCAATTGCTGGATGGTGGCTTTTGTCGCGGTTTTTACGCCTTCCTGCTCCTCGCCAGCCAGGTGTTTGGTCTCTGAGAACCTCTCTTCCAAACTGTCCACATCACCGATCTTCGGATGGTGCGTAAAGGCTTCCCGCCAATCTGTTTCACCACATTTTTCATACCATATCCGGGTAGCTTGTTCCACCAATTTTTGTTCCGAAGGAAAAGGAAAATGTTCCATCAACAAATTCACCCATTTGGAGGAACCGCAACATTGGATCAATGCATTTTTTACGGTATCCTTTCCTTTGTTATTGAAGTCATGTAGGGTCATATCGTTTTTTTTTAGCGTGCTAATTGGGCCGGGTGGGCCTTTTTGGGTGTTAATTGGGCTACTTTAATTGGCTCTTTTAATTGGGTTCTTTTATTTGGGCAACCACTAGGGTTGCCCCTACAGGTTGGCTCCTTGTTCTATCCAACACCGGATTAATTCCCGTTCCTCTGGTGTCATGCCCGTTTTATTGTTTTGGGGCATCGTTTTTGTGATGACCACCCGTTGCATAATCTTTTCGGTTAAATTGGCTATTTGTTCTGGCGTATCATACATCACGCCATTGGGTGGACTGGTCCACACATCATCGGTAGGTTGAGCGGAATGACAGGAAATACACCGTTCATTGATGATGGCATAAACGGTGGTAAATGCTACCTCTTCCTTACATTCCCCATCCGAGACCTCCGGGGCCGTCACAAAAACGACGGCCAGCAATAAAAAGACGGAAATGGGCAATACCCAAACTGATTCCTGCTTTTTCTCCAGCAGATTGAGGTAGTGTTTGATGCCCGCTGTACCCAGACTTATGCCAGCCAATACCGCCCAATTGTATTCATTGCCAAAGGTACTGGGAAAGTGATTACTGATCATCACAAACAGCACGGGTAGCGTGAAATAATTATTGTGTAAAGATCGCCAGCCTGCATGTTTCCCCAATTCGGGATTGAGCGGACGGCCTTCTTTGGCGGCGCTTACCATTTCCTTTTGGGCTGGAATGATCACAAAAAATACATTGCCCACCATCAAGGTGCCAATCAAAGCACCAAAATGAATAAAGGCTGCCCGGGCACTAAAAACCTGACAATAAAACCAGGCAAAAAATACCAGGATAAGAAAACCTACAGTTGCAAATAAAAGAACATTTTTTGCCAGCGGCGATTTGCTTAAATAGGCATAAATCAACCATCCAACAACCAAAGAGCTGACACCAATAGCAATGGCCGACACCGGGCTGATATCCAACACATTGGGGTCTATCAAAAAGCCTTTTGCATTAAAATAATAGACTACACATAATAAACAAAAACCGCTAATCCAGGTGAAGTAGGCTTCATATTTAAACCAGTGTAAGTCTTTTGGAATTTTGGTTGGTGCTACCTTATATTTTTCCAAATAATAAAATCCACCACCGTGCACCGCCCAAAGGTTACCGGCTAATTCCTCCCGAACATCTTTGGTTCTATTCAGGGCATTTTCTAAAAAAACAAAATAAAAAGAAGCGCCAATCCAGGCGATACCAAAGGTAACATGCGCCAGGCGTACCACCAGATTGAGCCATTCTCTGAAATGACCTTCATAAGGCGTACCCGCAATTTGGTAATAAATGACAATAAGGATGAGGACCAAGGCCATTCCACCTGCCAGGTAATTGTAGCCCTCAAGATTATTTTTGATTGAGCCAAGCTTTTCTTCCCAAGCGGTATTGGGCTCCTTTTGTCTATCCATATCTTCATCCACCGCTTCGATATGTTTCGACAACTTCATGAGCAAAGCAATGACTGCCAATCCAAGACCAAGACCTATTAATAGTAGAAGAATCTTCATAAATGTGCTAACTCTATTTTCATAAAAATTAGGAGCTAAATCAACGTTTCATATCGTCAACTTTACGACTAACCAAGACACTCGTTAAGCACGGTTATTGCTTCGCCAATATTCACGTTATGAGTCCTAAGTTCACGACATCAATTTCCCATTACCTTCTATATTTGAAATATGCTTTTTTCTTATTGCCAAAGATAAAATTATCATGGTCTCTCCAGTAATCAAACTTTCCGTCCCATCAACCTCAGCCTGCTGATGCCTCCATCAGGGAAAATATTCAACCGTACATGTGATATCCGGGGAAGATGCGCCACCTCTTCCTTAAAAGAATGCTCCTTATCTGCGCTCAATTGTTGTTTAGGTAGCAAGGGTTGCCAGTTTACAGCTCCACTTAGCACCTCTTCATCACTTGCCGCAAAACAGGCTTCGATAGAACAGGAATCCGGATAATTCCCCTTAAAATGGCAGGTATCCACAATGATCTCCTCGATACAACCCGGATGCGCCAGTCGCAGAATTACCCAATCCCGATTGTTGGGGGTTCTGTTTCTTTTGGTCTCCCAACCATCGCCCATATTCACTCCCCGGTCGGGCATGATCAAATTGTCCATGGCACTAAAAAACATGTCGTTACAGTGCAGGGCTTTACCCCCTTCTTTGGCTGAAACCAAATCAACAACCTTATCGGCAGGATGTTGGGACCAGTCTTTGTGTACTTCTCCGAAGACCCTCAGACGCGCTACCCCGCCATCTGGATAAATGTGCAGCTTCAAGTGGGTAAAAATTTCGTCGGTCAAAGATGCATAATAATTGTGGCTACCAGGATTTAGTGGAGATTTTGCCAATATTTCGGTCCAGGCTAAATTGGCTTCCGCCCAATTGTCTACCTCATGGCCAGGCTCCAGCTTCACCGCCTCAATGGAAGCAAAAGGGGGATGGTTACCCAAAAAATGGCTGGTATCTATATCAAATCCTTTAATCCTTCCAGGAACCGCCAATTGCACAATACACCAATCATGCCCCGGCGTTCTTTTCCGCCTTGATTCCCAGCCATCCATCCATTTTCCACGGTCGGTATATTTGTCGGGAATAAAAATGGCAGCTGCCTGTTTGATAAGGTTCTCTTTTTCAGCAAAAAAATCATCCGTGGCGTATAAAACGTTACCGCCTAGTTTTGCTGCGGCCAAATCCAGGTATTTGACAAAGGATGGCCGATCGTCTGTTTCTATTCCCTCTTTTTTATGATGCACTTCCCTATGTTTTTATTGATTATTTTTTGATCAAAAACGGCTATACCATTGACGTAAGTCGCTATTATTTTTCCAGACAATCGCTCCCCAATATAGGGACTGATTTGGTGTCTGTGCTGATTTTCTGCTTTCGCCACAAAAAAACTTTCCTCCGGCGACCATACCGTAAAATCGGCATGAAAGTCTCTTTTTAAATATCCTTTTTCGTGGTTAATATGCAAATATTTTGCAGGGTTTTCGGTGAGTAAGGGAATAAATTTCTCCAATGGCAAGTCGTTCTGCAAGCTAGTCCAGGCTGCCGACACCAGGTATTGCAACCCGGAAATACCTCCCCAGGCTTTGATCAGATCGCCCGATACCAACTCCTTCAGCGCAGGTGGCGCAGGAGAATGGTCCGTGGCGATAAAATCTAAAACGCCAGAAATTAGGGCATCTTTGAGTTGCTGGTTATTTTTTTGGCCTCGGATCGGGGGTGCGCATTTGAAAAGGGTATTATTATCCGGTATGGTTTCCGCTTGGAAATAGATATAATGCGGGCAGGTTTCTGCTGTAAGTGGCAATCCTTTGGCTTTGGCTTTCGCAATATCGGCTAAGGCCTCAGCAGAGGAGACGTGCACAATATGGGTAGGACAATCATAACGTTCGCATAATTCGATCATTAACTTCACCGCATCATTTTCCCATTTCTTTGGACGGCTGGCTAAATATTGCTGATAACTACCGGGGCTGCTCTTGTCAGGAGCTTTTTCCGGTACTCCATTTATCATTTCGCAATGGGCGAGAATGGGGATCTTGTATTTGGCAATAATCGGCATGGCTGCCTCCAGTTCTTTTTTGCCCACATTGGGAAACTCATCAATACCCGAATGGACCAAAAATGCCTTGATGCCTAACACGCCCTGCTGGATCAGCCCTTGCAATTCACCAACATTACCGGGTATCAAACCACCGTAAAAGCCGCAATTTACCTGCAATTTGTCTTTGGCAGCAGCCAGCTTTTGTTGAAATGCAGCAACATTAGTGGTTACCGGGCTAGAATTTAATGGCATATCTACCATGGTGGTTACCCCTCCCGTAGCGGCAGCCGTTGTTGCTGTTTCAAATCCTTCCCAGTCCGTTCTACCTGGCTCGTTGATATGCACATGCGCATCTATGGCGCCGGGCATGATGACAGCTGATCCAAAATCGGTGACATTGTTATCTGAGCCAGATAATGGCCCTGGAATTATGTTGGTAATGATACCTGCTTCAAAGTAGATGGTTGCTTCCTGGAGGTGGCCATCTACCCAGCAGCGTTGGCTATGTATAGCTTTGGGTTGTTGCATCTTTTGCTTCTTAAAAAGGATGGGATTTGGATTGATCAAATAGTAATCTCCTTAATTTCACTCCCTTCAAGTTCCAAAATCAATTGCCAGCCGTAGACCATTGCCGGGGTTTGGTAACCAGGCTTAAAATCTCCCTGCAATACCTTTTTTGTAATATGAATACTGCCCAAAGCAGTCAGCCAGTATCCCTCTGCACAACTCAGGATCGCGCTTTTGCTTTGGCTGCCATTGCTTGCCTTACCGTAAAGGTAGGATTTACCCTTTTGGTTTTGTTGTTCATTGGGTCCGTACAGATTTTTATCAACCCATTTTTGGCCCAACTTTTTTACCAGTCCGGTGCGCAATATCGGATTGAACAACCCTTGGAATTTCATCAATTGAATCACTCGTTTAGGCATATTGGTGTATACCTCGATGTTGGGAATTTGGGTAGAAGTGTAGGCAGTAGAAATATCGCCCCAGGGTATGGTTGCCATCGTGCGGGTGAAGTCGCCGAAGTTAATCCTTTTGCTTTTGTGCGCCAAACCCACTTTTTTTAGTTTGCCGTTTTCTCGCACCAGGCCACGCTCGCCGAGCTGGCTAACCATCGTACTGGCGGTACCGTGTGAAATGCCGCCACCCACCATAGTGAAGGCCAATTCCAGAGACTGAGCATCTGGCATTTTTTCTTTCAGAAAGTTGGCCAAACAATCAGAGGGGATAACATCAAAACCTACCCCTGGCATCAGCATAACACCTGCTTTTTCGGCATTGCTGTGGAGCGCTTTCACTTGCTCAAAAACGTCAACTTCGCCCGTAATATCCAGATAATGTGTTTGAGTGGCAATACAGGCTTTGGCCAATGGCAAAGCAGTCTTACTAAAGGGGCCGGCAGCATTCAGGCAGAGGTTTATGCCCTGCAATTGCTTTTCGATATTGGATGGATCATCCAAGTCGAAAATGCGATAGGGAAGCTCATATTCCTTTCCCAGGGCTTCAATTTTAGCGCTATTACGACCCGCCAGGATAGGCTGTAGACCTTGTTTCAGGCTTTCTTTGATGATCAATTGTGCGGTGTAACCATTGGCACCGTATAGTAAATATTGCATTTGTTGCTTTTTCAATAAAAGTAACCATTTGTTGTTACTTCCGGGCAATATTTACGACCTCGTTACCGAAGTTTCCCGCCATCATTGCACTGGTCAGGCTTAAATACTGTCCCTCAATCACAATCCCTCAAATACCGCCATTAAATTGACCTGATAAATATCCCCCGGAGGGCGCACTCCCTCTTCTTGCGTAGGTACAATGCCAGGTCGTTCGGATGTAAAATAGAGGGTTTTCATTTTTCTATCAATTAAATGATGACCGAAATTTTAAAGGAGAGAGGTTTGTCTTTGTTTTAAAAAGTTTGCTAAATGATTGAGAATGTTCAAATCCCAATTCATACGCAATTTCGCTAACTGATAAATTTGTTGTCGATAACTTTTCTTTTGCCTTTTCTATTAGTTTGTTATGTATGTGTTGTTGTGTAGTCTGTCCTGTTAAGCTTTTGAGTAAGCTACTTAGATAATTAGAAGACATATTCAATGTATTGGCAACGTATTGAACAGTTGGTAGACCTTTATTCATTAAATCATCACTTTTGAAATAATCGTTAAGCAATTCTTCAACCTGATTTAATTTATAATGATTGCCCTTTTTTCGAGTAATGAATTGGCGATGATAAAACCGTTGAGCATAGTTGAGCAATAGCTCTATTTGAGCGATAATGATATCCTGACTAAAATTATCAATATTGTTTTCAATTTCTTGTTTGATGTTTTGTAAAATACCTTCAATAACTTTTTCTTCCTTTTCGGACATAAAGAGCGCTTCATTTATAGAATAGTCAAAAAAGTCATATTGTTTTATTGTTTTTGCAAGGGGAGAATTCCAAAGAAAATCAGGGTGAACAAGCAGCAGCCAACCTGAAGGTTTAAGGTTGGCTCTGCTATTGGATTCAATGCTCAATATTTGTCCGGGCGATATGAAAGACATCAGCCCCTCGTCAAAATCATATTTTTGTTGACCATATCGGAGTGTTCCGACATTCCTTTTTATACCAATGGAGTAAAAATTGAAATTCCAATGTTCACCAATATGTTCTGGGAGTATTTTTGAAAGGCCATAATCGACCAAACTCACTAAAGGATGTGCCGGACTGGATAGTCCTCTAATTTTATGAAAATCACTTATGGTTTCAATCTTACGAAGATTCTTTTTCATTTCTTTCTTTTGAATTTACAACAACATGCCGCCTGAAATTTCGATGCGTTGACCATTAATCCATTGTGCTTCTTTTGTGCAAAGGAAAGCCACAACTCCGCCAATATCCTGGGCTTCACCAACCTTTCCTAAAGCGGTAATATTAGCAATAATCTGTCTTTTTTCTTGATTGTCTTTATTTGCACCCCCTCCAAAATCGGTTGCAATAGCACCTGGGGCAACGACATTGGCGGTAATCCTTCTGTGTCCCAATTCTTTAGCCAGATATCTGGTAAAAACTTCAATGGCTCCTTTCATACAAGCATAAGCCGATGAACCAGGAAAGGAAAATCTTGCCAAACCTGAAGATATATTAATGATACTACCCTTATCATTGATATAAGGCAATGCCTTTTGAGTCAAGAAATACACCCCTTTGAAATGTATATTTAGCATCTCCTCAAATTGCGCTTCAGTTGTTTCAATAAAAGGTTGGTTAAGCCCGGTCCCAGCATTGTTTATTAGAAAATCAAAATTTGGATTTCCATATTCACTGATGAGATAGGAGGATACTCGATTAAAGAAATCGTCAAAACCTTTTATATTACTCGAATCTAATTGAAGGGCCTTTGCTTTTTGACCATTTTTTTCAATTTCAGCAACCACTTCCTTTGCTGCTGATTGATTGGAGTGGTAACTAAGCATTACGTCAATGCCTTTCTTAGCAAGATTTATGGCCATATCTCTACCCAACCCACGACTTCCGCCTGTTACTACTGCAATTTTACTTTCTGTCATCTTTATAAAATTTTGTTTGCACAAAGTTCTACAAGAACAAAGACACAGGTGTAGTCAAATCTATGGTTGTTGTAGTCAAAAACAGGAATTGCACCGGTTTCTATCGTACCCGATTTTCCATTTTCATTTTCGAGGTGGAATATATCACAAACACAGTCCCCGAATTGTATTATAGCTACAGAGACCAGAAAGTTTTGCCGAAAATCATTGGGATTGCCTCCCGCTGTTATCAAACACCCTACCAACCAACTTCCACCAAATCAGCCACGAAACATGCACACAGCGCGCGTGGCTTCCGGCATAGGAGCATTGGCCGTTAAGAAAAAACGGCCGCCCGTACCGCTCAAGAAGAAATACTGCTTGAGCTAAAACTGAAGAATATCCAAGAAAATCCTGCCAAACAATCAAAAAAAATCGAGCCAGCACAAATCAAAAAAGCGAGTTTATTTCTTCCACCCAACTAGGCCGCTTTTTTTAGGTCAATCCTCCAGCCGGAATGGTTTTTTTTTGCTTCGTTTTCTTTTGCCACCAAAAGAAAATGAAGACGCCCCTTTATTTAATGACCCAAATCTTAAACCTACCTCCAAGAATCAAACAAAAACCTTGCCGCCTAAAGCTTGCAAACACTACCTCCGAATTGTTTAAAGAGGATACGTGTACTTTAGTTACTGTTTGGAGGAAGTCAACTGAGCTGTAAACGTCTACTTCTGGAACCTCATTTTAGCCCCCCTGTCCAAAAGTCAGCAAATTACTGTCTGGGTCCAGTAACGAAAATTCCTTCTGTCCCCAAGGTTTTATCTGTAAATGTCCATTTGCATGAATGCGCGTTCCGTTGTCCAACAATGACTGGTACAACCCCTCAATGTCATCGGTCCTAATATAGACCTGTCCGTAATTTTCTTTGGGATCAAGTTCCTTGAACTCGAAAAAGTGAATTTGGATATTGTCTTTTTGTACCATTAAATAACCATCGAAGTCCGCGCTCCCCAATTCCTGAAAGCCCAATTTGTTCAAATAATACTCCTTCGTAACGGTTTTGTTGCGCATCGGCAACTTTGGGTTGATGTCCGTCAGCATAATGGTTCAATGATTTAGTTGTTCAGTGCTTGTTTGTAATTCCTTAAGTATTTCCTTTGCATTGTTGTTTTCAGGATTCAAGCTTAAAGACTTGTTATAGTATAAAATTGCCAAATCAATTTCTCCCATTTCCTTACAAGCTTCTGCATAACTATCATATACATTAAAACTATCAGGATAGAGCGTCATGTTCACTTTAAAAATGTCCTGCGCCAATTTTGTTTTGCCTTGACTTAAAAAACGGTAGCCCAATCTATTTAAGTTATCTTCATTAACCGAAAGGTCATTAGGGTTTTGTTTCATCAAGGCGCTATATGCATCCATTGCTTCTTCAAAGTTGCCCTCCAAGAGAAAATCCACAGGGATTTTTTCACCATTAGCAATTTTAGCAAAAGTTGTAACTATTGTTCCATCGTTAGCATTAAGACTGAGCATATTGGTCGATGTATTTTCTGAATTGGGTTTGAATTGAATAAGTCGATCCCACCCACGTCCGACATAGGTGCTATCTGAAATTTTGACTAACTCCATCGATTCTTCCGCTAGTGTGTTTTTAAGGAAAAGTAGCTTGTCTTTTTCGAAAATTTCGTAAGGTAAATTATCATACATCTGATACCGACCACTAATTTGAGCGATACTGGAGGGATCCATTTCCATTCTTTTGTATACTGGAACATAATCATCCCATTCATAATTTATAGCAACAGAACGAATAAGTTCCGAAATAAAATCTGGCTGATTGGCATTGGTTAACACTACCACACCATATCCTTTGTCTTTGTGAGCAACCATGTCACTAGAAAATCCTTCGTTCCAACCTCCGTGTCCAAAATAGACTTCATCCTTCTTTTTGTCTATAAAAATTCCTAGTCCAATAAAATCTTCGACAAATGGGGTGAGCATTTTTGTGGTCATCTCTTTTGACAGCCCTTTTTTGCTATTACCTTTTAGGGTCTCTTGTATGTTGACTACAAATTTTGCGAGGTCTTCTGCATTTGTCCATAATCCTGCGGGAGCCATCTCAGGATAGGTGTGTCTTTTACCTTTTACCATAGATCCATCTGGCAAATACCCAGTAGCAGCCATCGTTAGCTGTTCGCCAGTAAGCGGTTGATTATAGGTGCTATTGTTCATTTCTAACGGCTGTAGTACTAATTCATTCATGATCTCTGGGAACGGTTTACCTTCAACATCTATCATCATTTGCTGTATAATATTATAGCCGCCACCTGAATATCGAAAACTTTCTTCTGGTACTTTATCTACCACACTAGGGCCTGAATTGGCAGGAGATGTACCATTTAATACCTCAACAAGTGTTGGTACCGGTAAATCTGGACTGTAACCCAAAAAACCGTGGACGGTTATTCCTGCAGAATGATTGAGTAGATTTTTAATAGTAACCTTCTTGTCTTTGGTAAATTCATTATCTGGCAATTTCCAAGATTTTAGAAAGCTATTAATGTCTTCGTCTAAGGCTACCTTTTTTTGTTCTACAAGTGTTAATGCACCATAAGCAGTGACAGGTTTACTAATTGATGCTGCTTGGAAAAGTGTTTTTGCAGTTACGGGAGATTTGCTCTCTTTATCCATTACACCATAGACTTTGGTCCATTCAATTTTGCCATTATTTATTACAGCAATACTTACTCCAGGCACTCCATAATGTTCCATACGTTCTTCTATGGTCCATGTTGAGTCTCCCTCAATAACTATTGGGATTGTGAGGCCTGTTTCTACCTTTTTGATCCTATCAATTGAAGCATCAACAGTAGGTGGTGCCTCTGAGCACGATTGAAGAATTATGATGGCTAGTAGAACAATAAGTGTATTTTTCATAGGTGTAAATTTTTTATTTCGTCAAAGAGTCTTTTAACCTGTAAATCACCAAAACCATAAATATTTCCCCGTTTGTTAAATGCTCTAAATACAGGTGCAAATTCAACTAAAGTACGTCCTTTTACACTTCCATCTACCAAACATTCGCGGGCAATAATTATCTCGCCTTGAATATTTTCAGGAAACTGTTCCTTTAATGAATCTCCATTTAAGATATGGTATTGTTTTTCATTACCTTCTTTTAATAAGGGGCTGCTCCTTTTATCCACCAAAAACTTGACGTAGGTGGAATATATTACAAAGCTAACTCTTCGCGCCGACATTTCTGTGCTTGTTTGGAGATCGGCCTTGCAGGCGAAAAGTGTCCATTTTTTTGATGAATCAAGAAGGTGTTTTATTCCTCTGCCGCTGGTATCCTATTGAGCAATTTCTCCTCCCACCGCTAGAATTCTGTTGACTGCTGCCTTTTTCGTATAATTTGTATCCTCATTCGATGATGTCTTTGAAGAATAATTGGATACAAATTGCCAATCAGATTTATGAGTAGTGTAAACACGCCTAATTTAATTGCGCCGATTGCAAATAAATAAATGCTTACAAGATTTATTATCAGGAATGGAATTGCATGTCCAAACTCGGATTTCATAGACTGTTCTACTAAGTTCAGGATTCCACTCCTTTTGCCATTAAAATAATTTTTCCTCTGCCCTTTATTTCTCCATAGCGTAGCCAACAGCATTTCCCTAAATTGATTGACTCCTAATCGTTGATATATATTTTTCAACCTTTGGGGGTGGTATATTTTGTAATATGATTTAGGGAGCAGTTTCTGAGTAGGGAAAGCAAAGCCAGCAAAAGCAAATACTCCGGTTATAAACATATTGACAAGCCATGCGATAAATATTATTACGCCCCATGAGGTTGTTTCTAATTGATGAAGGCCAAATAATAAATTGTAGGATTGCCAAATCAAAAAGATCGACACAATCGAGAGTAATATTTTTTTAATCATTCTATTTTTTTACTTAGGGCGTTGTCCATTAGCAGATAACCGAAGGAATAGCCTGCCTGACCGACCATACGGTCCCACCCTGGTGGGGGTTTGTGCCACGGCGCAATTTAGGTTTTTCTTGGTAAAGATGTTGGGGATTCAAAACTTGATTCTAAAATGAACTGGAGCTTTGTGTAACATTTTTAATTAAGCTTGCTCTCAGTAGTTTCAACTAAAGTATTGAAATTTTGAAAGTTTATTTCTCTTTGATAATTTAATGAGCCTTCTTCAAAAATTGCATACAACAACCTATTTGTCCTTAATATCCAAGTAACAGCCCAATACATTACAATTTTCAAGAGAAGGACTAATCCAAATATTATTGATTTAATCTCTTCAACCAAAGAAAGTTCTAATTTCAATTGAACATGATATTCTATCATTAAATAAAAGGGTTGAATAGCAGCATACAAATATAATGTCATTATTATCCAAATGGGGAAATTTACAAATTTGCTGTCAATTGAACCAACAAATGCAGCAAATGCTAAGCCACCAAATAGGCCTGAAAGAACTCCAAAATAAATTTGGTTTCTTTCATTTCCTGAAAAAAGATATTCAAGAAAACTTATGGAAAATATGATTAAAACAAATTTAATCCAAGAATACCATTTCATTTTAGATGTACTAACCGTCATTGTCATAAACAAGAATACAAACATCAATGATCCCATATTATTTAGAAATGTCGGAAAAATTCTGGAATTTAGGTCAACCGTCAACAAGAAGTATAGCAAAAAATAGGAAACCCATATTAAAACCCAAAACCAAGTAAATTGATGAACAGTTTTGTTCACAGATTTTTTAAAGTTCAGCCAATCTTCTTTACTATTTGTTTCACTAAATAAACTTCCTTTCTTCAGAGATAAGTATTTAAAGTAATCTTTTTCAGCATCTGTATTTTCATCTTTCTCGTTTGATATTTTAAACTTATTAACTGAGACAAGAACAACGAAAAGTGCAAATATCAAATTTAAGAAAGAAAAGATTTGGCTTAAAGAAAATTGTTCGACTGAATCTCCTAGTTTAGGTAGAAAGTCTCCTAGTCGATATCCTGCAAAATTCAAAATCCCAATTACTAATGTAAGTAATCCAAAGGGAATTGTCGGTAATACATATTTTGATTTCATCCATTTTTCAAAGGGTGGGTCTATATTATTTATTTTCGACATTGCATTATTATTTTTTGTTTTAATGATGCACAATATCAATATAACACGAAATATACCAGTCTATCTCCAATTATTTCACCCAAAAACCCCAAGTTCATAAATTCCCATCTCCAATATCCAAAAATTAAAATAAGCCACAAAGTTTTCCTATACTTATTTTAGTACCAACCGAGCCCCCACCCCAGCCACCCCAACCGTCACCACCGCCCCACTATTAAATGCCAAAAAATCCGACTCAATACCATCACTAAAAATAACGCCACCGCCAGGCATCAAAGATTCAATAGTCAAGGTATTTTGGCCATTGATCAATCCTGCCAGAACATCCGTTTGCGTGCGCACACTTTTAAAGGGCTCCCTGACGGTGAAGAGCAGCTGGTTGTCTTTGAGCTGAGGTCTTTGGAGATGGTGATTTTGTTCGAATAAACCAACCAGGCCCTCTGCCATATTAAAGATGGAGCTCATCCAACCCGTAGCGCCGGCCTGGGTAGAGACGATGATGCCGCTGGAGGAATGCTCTTCCGTCTTTTGGCGAAAGCTGATCTTATAGCGGGCAGAGACATGAGTGGCGGCGCCGATGAATAGGTCATTAAAAGCCAGGAGGCGTTGGCCATCATTCAAACGGGCTTCGGCAAATCGTACTGTTTTGGCCTCAAATTGTTGGTGCATGACACCTTCTACGCCGCCTACAAAACTGGCCGGATCAAAGGGCAGCAAGACCCCATCGTGCCGATCGGGATCAGGGTTGACGGCGATGATAGGAATACCATTGGCATATTTTGCCGTATTGGCTACCAGTCCGTCGCGCCCGATCACGATGATCATTTGGTTTTCAGAGAAGATAAAGGAGGACAGGAATTCCTTATCGATAATTTTGTATTTGATCAGATTGGTGAGGCGGCTTTGCAAAGCATTCAAAGACTGATGAAATGTGTGGTGTTCCAACTCATAGTCTTCAAAATTACCGCCTGAACTTTCAATGTAAAATTTAGCCTGCGCTTTGGTATTAAAACGGTCAATCAGGGACTCCAGCCTGGTCTTACTTTTGATGATGATAGCGTATTCGATTTTCATTGTCTATTTACTTTCTTGTCGCTCAATACGGATTCCAGTAGATCAGGAGTGATATTGATATTGCCAATCTTTTCGGCATTTTCGGCCATTAATCGGAAGGCCAGGGCGATATTCATTTTAGGGTCCGAATTGCCATTTAGAGCTGTTAAAGTTCGCCAATCAATATCCCGATAAGGTTTCAGGGTCGTTTCGATAAAATAGCCTTGAGTATCCGCCTCTTTTTTATCATTGGCTGCTTTTTGTTCAATAAATTGCTCCCGTTGGTTTTCTACGGAAATATCGGCGGCAATTTTCATTTCGCGGAGCTTTCTGCCATTCTCGGCATTGATCACCTGGGTTTGCATTTTCTTTTCAACAATCTGCTTTTGTTTTTCCTCTACTGCGATTTCGGTGTTCAATTCCGATTCCTTGATTTTTCTTTCCTGCTCTACTGCAAAATTTCTGCGGTCGTAGATGGCCTGATCGGCTTCCTTTTGCAGCTGCTCCCGGGTTTGCGTTTCCAGAGCCCGGGTCATTTCCGGACTAGCTTTCACGGCAAGGATATTGGCACCCAAAATCTCAATGCCCAGCATTTTGATGGCCTGAGAAGTATTCAATCCTTCCAAAATCTTCTCCTCCATAACTTTGGCCGAACGAATGGCATCCTTGAGTTGAATACTATGGATAAAAGAAGCCGTGGACGTCTGCGCCTCGTTGATGATCCGCTGATTCAGTTTCTCAATGTCATTTTTTTTATATTGACCATTGTCCTGAATGGTGAAGTCAAGCACATTGGCCAGGGCCTTGGGGTTTTGAATTTTGTAGCTGATCTGCCCCTGAATCGATACTGTTTGGTAGTCGTTGGTCGTCTCATTAAAAATGAAAGGCAGGTCATTACTACCCACCGGAATGGCCACAATGGAGCTGTTGGGCGCGAAGTAAAAAAAGGAGAGCCCCCGACCTTCCCGCCGGATGTTCCCATCCTTATAATGCATTGCGTAAGTCATGGAGTCGAACTTGATGTGGTTTATTCCAAACATAATCATAATATTTTGATAGTCAATTTTTTACATAACAATCACCCTTGAAGCATGGACACTTCAACCAAGGATAAAATTTTTAAAATTTGATAGTTAGTTTAAAATCTAAACTAAGGCAAATGTAAGGGCTTTTTTTGGAAAAGTCAAGGGCAATCTTTTCGTACCAATCAAATTCATTGGGTTACCCTAAAAGAGCTCAAGCGATCTTTTCTTCTCCCTCCCTACCCATGCATCTAAAGCAGCTACGCACAACCATACAATCGGCCAAAAAATTTTGGCCGGTACGACTCGTACCAACCAAATTCATTTGGTTGCCCCAAAAGAGCTCAAGCGATCTTTTCTTCTACCCCTCCCTACCCATGCATCTAAAGCAGCTACGCACAACCTCACTTCGGCCAAAAATTTTGGCCGGTACGAGTGGCCAGACTTTTTCCTATCTTTAAAGCCTCACTAAAATCCTATAGCTATGTCTACCCTCAATCGCCGTCAGTGGTTACACCGTGTGGGCTGGGGAAGCGCCCTAAGCTTGATCGGCAGTAATATTGGCTTGCGCGCCAATGCTTCCATGATTGCAACCCCACAAGCAGCATCCCTAACCGGAAGCCCTGCTCCTTTGTGTTTCAATGAAAATCCTTTTGGTCCTTCCCAGCAAGTACGGCAGGCAATTACGTCCGCTTATGATGATTGTTGCCGCTACCCTTTCCAGTTTATCAAACCCTTGGTACAAATGATCGCAGACCGGGAAGGCGTAACGTCCGATCAGGTCGTTATCACCGGTGGTTCTACTGAGGGGCTTAAAATGACCGGGCTAGTATACGGTATGGAGCGCGGCGAAGTAGTAGCTCCCGATCCTACATTTCAGGCGCTTTTGTCGTATGCGGAAAGTATGGGTAGTTATATCCACCGCGTCCAACTTGATGCCGACCTCAACCACGATCTGGAAGCCATGGAAGCGCGCATTACCGGTGCTACGCGATTGATTTTTGTTTGTAACCCCAACAATCCAACAGGCGTCATGATTGACCGGAAGACATTGCGGGATTTTACCCTCGCCGTCGATAACCGGGCAGTGGTTTTCATCGATGAGGCTTATATCGATTATGTGACCGATCCGCAGCATAAGTCGGCAGTGGAACTGGTCAAAGAAGGTCATAATGTCATTGTATCTCGTACTTTCAGTAAAGTGTATGGACTGGCGGGATTGCGCATTGGGTACCTCATTGCCCGACCCGATATTGCCAAGCGATTATTACAATACCAAATGGTGTCGGTGAGTGTGCCGGCTATTCGTGCCGCACAGGTCGCCTTGAATGAAACCGACTTCTATGCCGATAGCTTACGCCGCAACCTGGAAGCTAAAAATTATGTGTACAAACTGTTTAAAACTCTCGACCTGCAATACGTGCCTTCGCATACCAACTTCGTCTTTTTCAAAACCGGTCGGGATATCTCAGAGCTGAATCAACAAATGTTAGCGGAAGGCGTACGTGTAGGCCGCCCCTTTCCGCCACTGACCGACTGGTGCCGGGTGAGTACAGGCCGTATGGAGGATATGAAATTGTTTGCAAAGGCTTTGCGGAAGGTGTTGGGATAAAAACCAGAGGGAAAGCCCTAAGAGCATATTTGGAGGTCGGCTTTTGTAGCGAAAAGCGTCAATTTTTTGATAAAACAAGGCTTTTTTTGAAGTTCATACCCCGAGGTACGGACAAGAAAAGTAACGAAGTATCATCGAAAAAGTGATCCTTTGCAGCCAAATGCTTGGCCTCCAAACATGCTCTAAAAGAGCTCCCCCACCAGCAATCCAGAGATGAGTACAATTAATATTTTAGGGTTGTTTAAAATGGAGAGTGGACCAGTGTCGGGGCTATAAAAACACTGGACCCAAACTCCCCAGAGACAACTATAACTGTTTTTTTATCATTAATTCAAAGGTCGGGATTAATCAGAAGTCTTGCCTACCTATATTTATACAAATACTAGGTATTTTCAGGTCTTAAAATTGTGTTAGGAATGTAGAAGTAGAGAAAAAGCGAGGTAAGTGACGAGGAATCAATAACCCGCAATAAAGGGTGAATAGGGTTAAAGATTACGGCAGCTGAACGCCTTCGCACAAGCCTCGTTCAATCGCTTCTCTGGCAATACCTGCGTCAGTAGTTACGCCAAGTTTACCGAGAATATTCTTTCGCTGGGCGGTGATGGTTATCAATGACAAGGAAAGCAATGAGGCGATGGTGTCCAGGGGGTATTCCTGGCAAATAAGACAAATAATTTGCTTTTCTCGTTCGGTCAAAAATAAGGCATCTGAAATCCCAGTCTTGGATTTATTACTAAAGAAATGGCTGGATTTATCTTTATCCAGGTTCGTATAGACAACAAATTCATCTCTTTGATAAACTTTGTTGATCGCCTCTATAATTTCATTTTTTCCATTATTCTTAGATAGAAAGCCATCAGCCCCCTGTGCAACGGCCTGGTTCACATCCAGCATTTGATCACTCATCGTCAACATAATTATTTTGATATCCGGATAAATCCGTTTTACCCGCCTGGTAGCCTCCAGGCCGTCCAA
The DNA here is from genome assembly GCA_021604865.1 of Saprospiraceae bacterium. GTDB lineage: Bacteria > Bacteroidota > Bacteroidia > Chitinophagales > Saprospiraceae > BQJU01. Next base: position 32,912 of record BQJU01000069.1, read on the forward strand.
AATCGGCATATTGATATCCATTAAAATCACGTCAACTGAATTGGGTTTCTCCATCATAACCTTCAGTTTTTCAAGTAATTCTCTGCCATTACAAGCTGTACCAACGATTTGAATTTCCGGAGCGTCTTTTAAGAGTAGCATTAAACCATCTAATAGCACCTGATGGTCATCCACCAGGAAGACTTTAATTTTAAACGAGTTCATTTTTTTGGTTTTTTGGTTTTTTAGAGTTGTCAGACCATCTGTTTACGGGCCTAAAACGATCTCTATTCTGAATCGGTTTTGGATGAAAGTTCACTCCCATCAAGGAGCCGCCAGATAGCTACCCAATAGCCCAGGCTTGCATCATTAGTCACACCGTAATCTCTGAGTTTTGCGCGTATATTACGACGGTGGGTTTGAACAACAGCAGCAGTAATATTTTTCTTATTAATTTTAACAAGGAATTCCGCAATTTCTTCATTGTTTGGAAAGCCCTTACAAAGCAAGGAAATCACTTGCAACTCTCGTGGAGTAATCAATTGTTTGACTTGATTCCTTTCATCTTCATCAATATCGGGATTAGCTAATTTAATATGAGTCATGTGGGGAAATTGAAATACTTCCCTAATCGTATTAAAAATATCGCTAATTCTCAGAACCTTAGACAGGTACCCTTTGGCACCGCATTCAATTGTCTTTTTTGCTAGTCCTAAATTTTCTCTGCCACTTAGAATCAATATTTTGATGCCTGAATTGTTTTTTGATATTTCTTCAATCAAGGAAAAAAAATCACTTCCCTCTGTCAACACATCCAATAGCAATACATCAATTTTATCACTTTTAGTCTTTAATTGGCTTTTAAGTTCTTCTAAATTGCCCGCTGAACCAACATATACCAGGTCCTTTTCGCGGATTAATCCATTCTTAAAACCATCGATAATTGCCCCGTGGTCATCTGCAACAAAAACGCGGATTTGTTGATCTATCATAGTTGTACAACTTTATTTCCTTAGAGGAATAGTAATGGTGATTGTTGTTCCTTTTCCCAACCCGGAATCAATTTGCGCCTGACCATTTAATTGTATAGCCAATTCCTTTAAATTATCAAGGCCGGTTCCTTCCCTTGGCATAGAGGGGTTAAATCCCTTACCATCATCTTCAATCAGGATGATCAACTCGTCTTCCACCTGGCTTAACTGACAAGTAAAAAGATTGGCATTGGCATAAGCAAGGGTATTGGCCGTTGCTATTTTAAAAATTTGAAAAATAAGATGCCCCTGATCAGTGGGAAGGTTATTTTCTATCCCTTGGCTGTGAAAGGTAATTTGCGGTTTGCTTTTATTAACTTTGGAAGACAGAATTTCAAAGAAACTGGAAATTTCTCCGAGCCAATCCGTCTGTTTTTGATCGAGAAGGCGTTCTATGTTTCGGGAATGTTTGTAAGCTTTAGATGTCATTTCCTCAATTTTCGTCAATTCCTCCCTATAAAGCTCTTTACTGCCCATTCCGGATTTCAAGGTTTGTAATCGCCACTTGGTAGCGGCTAGTTGACTACCTATTTCATTATGAACCAACTTTTTAATTTTAGCCCGTTCTTCCCATGCCCCGGTTTCTCTGGATTTACTAGCTACGGTGTCAATTTCATTGATTAGTTCAATAGTTTGTTTTTCGTGTTTCAATTGACTTTCTCTCAGAATAAAATCATTGGCTTTCTGTTTTGCTTTTTGTTTTTGTTTGAGTAAATAAATCCATCCCACAAAAAACATTAATAACATGGCCAGGATTGACATAAAATAAACCCCTTTTCTTTTTTGCTCTTCTAATCGCAATATCTCCAGACCAAATTCCATCCTTAGCAATCTCTCCTTGTCCAGAACGCTTCCTGAATCGCCCAATAATTTTTCAGCCTGACTGTAGTAAGATTTTGCTGTATTATAATTGCTCCTATAAATTTCAATCTGTGTCAAATTAAGATAAGCATCAAATTGTAAAAAGGTGTCTTCTACTTCTTTAGCCCAGTCATTACTCAAGTGATAATTTTTCAATGCCTCAGGGTAATTCTCTTCATCCTGGCAGATCGCACCTAAAACATTGTATCCCTGGGCTGCTCTGGCAGTATCCTTATGAGCGATAAAAACCAGGAGTGACTCCCTAATATGGATTCGAGCAGAATCTAAGACACCATAATTTTTATAAAATAGATCACCCAATCCATATTTTGCGATGGCTTCTCTTAATGTATCCTTTTGAATATTATAGCAATTAGCAGCTTTCCAAAAAAAGACTCCGGCTTGATCATGCCTCCCAAGGTTTTTATTTGCATTGGCAACTTCTATGGCAAAATCCCCCATTCTATCCATATCGGGAATGGCTTCAAATATAACAAATCCCCTTTTGGCAAATTTTAATTGTTCTATATAATCGCCTTCGGCCTCTTTTATGAAACAAATATCCCGGCATAGTTTACCTATCTCCATGTTGTCAGGAATAGATTGCCACGTTTCAAGAGATTGTATATAAAAGAGGTATGCATTCTTCCAATCCGATTGCATTTCACACGAAAAACCGAGCATACGAAAACAGCGAGCCTTTCCTATGGTATAATTCCCCGATGTAGCCACCTCAAGGGCAGCATTGGCCAGGGAATCAGCCTGGAGATAATTAACTTCATTGAGCGAAGTCCTAGCCTCCGCCAGCAATCGGTGCACATTGGCAGTATCAATGGTCGACTGCCCCACCAATGACCAGCAGAAAAAAAGGTAGAGAATAGATGGTAATAGATGTCTCATTGATTGATGGTAATGGCTTTGGGGTTATACATTTTGCCCGATAGTAATCCGAGCATGTCTGGAGCGAGTTCTAGTTAAAAATCAACAGGAGCAAGCTCCACACATGCTCTTAGCCCTGTCTCGGTTATTTGGTAGATTTAAACCGATTCTTCGCGGTTTTGAACATTCATTGGGCTTGGAGCTCTTCTTTCTGAACTCATATTTCTTGTCACCGCAGTGCTTTTTTTCCGGTCAGATTGAACCCGGGCTCCATTGGTAGCCGCTGCTCCATTTTCACCAATAGCAGGTGTGCCCCCTCCATTGACATTTCCAAAATTTGTATCCATGGCTGCCAAAACCTGATGAATTTCCATCAACTCCATCTTATGTAGAGATTGTCCCTCAACAATATTATCTTCCATAATAACTGTCGCTCTAAAATTCCCTTCTACCTTGCCGCTTTCAAAATAGTTAACCCTATTGATTTGAAAATCATGGATAAAAGTTCCTTCACTGCCATTGGTCTCAATATTGGAAAGAACAATGATTGTTTCACACACGCCATTCTCTGGCGTCGTAATGGCAATCTTATCAGGGTGTACACTATAGCCTTTCGGGGATAAAAGCAGGTAAGGTTCAAAAGTCAAAGGTTCTGTAACCGTATTATTCACCTGGGCTAAATAGACATAAGGACAATTATAGGCAATTTCATTCGCTATAGCGTCAACATGGGGGGCTTGACGGTCACAATCTCCATATTGTAGTTTGGCTGTAAACTCTTCTTCCAGGTTATTGCTTCCATCTAATACGGTTACGGTTACCAAAATCTCATCTGCATCCAACGTGATGGTATTTCCGGGATCAAGTGGATAGTATTTGTTAACAATGAATTCGGCATTATTCCCTGATTTCCTGAGTTTAATTTTAATTTCCGTTCTGCCATTCAAATACTGTACAGGCAATGTTCCATTACTGCCCTCCACCAATTCATAACCCGCTTTGACCGAAATAGCCAAGAATAACTGATAAAGCCCCTGCCCATTGGGCTGCGTTAGATAAAGATAGGGCGCATGACGTTTGATTGGATCTCTCATAACAACATAGTTTTTGTTGGGTACAAAGATGAATCTATTTAATGGACAAAAATTACCAGTAAATAGAGATATTGCTACCTACTTATAGGTAGAAATGCTTGTTTGATGATACGTAATTTTGTATTTATTTAAAGAAATACTTAGGGGTCAGCGAAGAATAACTTACCCATTTGATGCGGCTCTTTTGTCACCAGCCGTTGTTGCTCAAATCCTTGCTTAGTAGTGGCCAAGCGCGGTTTTCGCGCTTGCGTGCCGTAGCACTTCAGCGCGCAGCGCACGCCTAGGCTGGTGAC
>BQJU01000070.1 GCA_021604865.1 Saprospiraceae bacterium
TTGAAGTATTAGCGTTCGCTTTTGCCAGTGGCAAAAAGAGCAAAATAAAAGGTACGGACGAAAAAAGTAACAGCCTGTCCCGCCGAAGGGAAACCGCTAGGTCGGGAAAGTATCATCAGAAAAGTGATCCTTTGCAGCCCAATGGTTGGCCTCCAAACATGCTCTTACACTTGAACCAACGAAGTTTCTGCGTAGTCACCCACCCCCCTTCTCACCCAAACCCCTATCCACTAAAATAAACATAAGCCGCCAAAATCAACAAGATCACCACACCCGACCAAATCACATCTGAACGGGTATAACTGGCCTTATTTTCGGCTTTTTGCTCTGCCGTCAAGGTACCAAAGGTCAATCCACTGATACGTTCATAGGAAGGCGCTTCAGTGGCATAACTGACGCCGACCATCACAATGGCGCAAACGATAAAAATGAGTAGACTATAATATTGGAAGAAGATGTTATTGATCACCCAGAAGAAAGAATCCTGCTCATAGGCAAACCCGTCCATTAATGCCACAGGCGTGTCGATGGCCAGCCGGAAGAGGCCCATCACAAAGCCTACGCCAAGGGCTGCCAGACAACCTTTGGCGTTGAGCCGTTTCATGAAGATACCAAAGAAAAAGACCACAAAAATCGGTGGTGCCAGGTAGCCTTGTACACTTTGCAGATAATCGTAAAGGCCACGGCTACCCTGAATTACCGGAATCCATAATAAACCAATGATGACCATCACTGCCGTAGCAATCCGGCCAATTCTTACCAGACTTTTTTCATCCGCATTGGGACGGAATTTGGAATAGAAATCCATCGTAAACAAGGTGGAAGAGGCATTAAAAACTCCAGCTAAAGAACTCATCAACGCAGCTAACAATCCTGCAACGACCAATCCTCTAATACCAGATGGCAGGATGGTCGCTACCAGCAATGGAAAGGCCTGTTGTGCATTGGCGGAGATCACCTCTCCATTACTATCTAAAAGTGCAGCACTCAAACTTTCCATTTTGCCACTGGCGGCCAACGCGAAACAGATAATGCCGGGAATAATGAAGATAAAAACGGGTAATAATTTCAAAAAAGAAGCTGCAATGGTTCCTCTGCGCGCTTCCGTCAGGTTGGCAGCAGCCAGGGTCCGTTGTACAATATATTGATCGGTACACCAATACCACAATCCAATGATCGGAGCACATAACAACATGCCCAACCAGGGATAATTGTTATTGAAATACCAGGCCATCGTCGTATCGGTCTTGATCGGCGCCCAGGTGCCTTCCATGCCAGCTGGTACAAGCGGTTTCCAGAGGTTAAACATCTCTGAGCCGGCAATACGCTTTAGTTCATCCCAACCGCCCAGAGCATCCAGACCGTACCAGGTCACCAACACGGATCCCAGAATCAAAATGATGGTTTGAATGGCTTCAGTATAAGCTACTGCTTTTAATCCCCCCAGAATGGTGTAGCCTCCTGTAAGGATGATCACCAGAAAAGAACCCAACCAAAAGCTGTTCAATCCCATAAAGTTGACCTCTGGCATCAATACACCAAAGACAATACCTCCGGCAAAAATGCCGACGGCTACCTTAGTCAAAACATAGGCTACCAGAGAAATCAAGGAAAGTACCCACCGGGCGGTCGGCGAAAAGCGCCGCTCCAAAAATTCCGGCATCGTAAACACCTTGGAACGCATATAGAAGGGCGCCAGTACCCAGCCTAAGACCAGCAAACACCAGGCATGTAGCTCGTAATGGGCCAACGCTACCCCGTCGGTAGCACCGGAACCGGCCAGCCCTACCAAGTGCTCCGATCCAATGTTGGAGGCAAAAATAGAAGCACCTACCACAAACCATCCCAGATTCCTGCCCGCCAGGAAATAATCGTCAGAGGTTTGTTTGCTTTGTCTGATCACCCACCAGGCGATACCTAGTATCAAAGAAAAGTAGGCAATAATGATGATCCAGTCTAGTGTAGATAAAACCGTCATGTTGTTAGTTAGTTTGTTAGTTGGTTCTTCAACAACGATTGGAAGCAAAACACTCCTAGAAAAGTGGACACTTATTGATACCTCGTCCCTTAATCCGCAGTCATAGTAAGCGAACTAATCGGGTTTTCAATCGTCTCCAGAAATTCAAAATAAAAGAGCTTTACAGACCCCGCCTGACCATCAGCATTTCTAAAATACAGCAACAAATCATGAATTCCTTCGCTTTCCGTCAACGGAATCACCATATTTGTCCACGGTGATTCATTTTCACTAGTCTTGTCGAAATTACCTTGACCAATGATGGTTCCGGTGGGGTTGCCACGCCTTAATTCGATGCTTCCCTCTTTAGGCTGATAGCTATGTATCCGTACATATTTAATACCCGTTAAATCCAGCTTTTTATAGCCGATATAATTGTCTGCATACAATTCTACAATTTCATAGTTGGCCGCCAATTCGGGGATGAGCTCCTTTTCCAATAGCACGGTTCTGGAATGGGTATGCATATCGTAATCCGTTGCTTTGACCTTATTGTGGCGCAATACAATCTGTTCATGGGCAGTGATCGGCTCAATGCCATTACCTCCTTTATCGGTATAGCTGCCTTTGATGATGTATAGGCCGCCAAATTCCTGGTCGAGGTGTTGATTAAAGACAAATGTCCCGGAAATAGGCAGTATGGCTTTGTTTTCCGCATCATTTAGGGATAAAATATAGTCCACCATTTGTTGGGCATCTGATAGCTTCAAATCCGGATGGGCCGACATGACGTGTTGCCCCCAAACCCCTGAGCCACCCTTGATAATTTTATTGGCCAGCCTCAATACATCCATTGGATCTTCCTCTGCATACCTTTCTGCTACCTGCATATAAGCCGGCCCCACAGAGGCTTTATTTTTCTGATGACAGGATAAACAGGTCGATTCAATGATGAGCCGTTCCCCCAACGATTGTATGGCTGCTTGCTGGTGGCCAATCGTTATTTTATTGATGTCATAACCTTGATCGAGATAATCCATACTAATAGTCACTGACTCCGCCGGAATGCCATCACCCAGTTGGCCATCTTCCTGATCCCTAACACTGACTTGATAGTCGGTTTCCTGCTTATCCCAATAAAAGGTTTTATTGGCGTCAAATGCTATTTGCAATTCCGGCCTGGAATTTCCGACCCATATTTGCTCCCTTGTTGAGCCCGTCATGCCTTTTGAATCCGTTACTTTAAGCTTTACAGAATGAATGCCATTTTCTGTAAAAGTATGGCCCATCTTCACGGTATTGGCCAGGCGTTTTCCATCAATATACCACTCGTAAGTTAGGCGGTCATTGTCGTAATCTAACGTAGAATCGGCAGACAAACTTACCGTCAAAGGAGCCATGCCATATTTTTCAGAAACTTCGATTTTGGCTATGGGCCTACGGTTGCCCGAAGTGTATTTGACATGCACCAGCCGTGCATCTTCATTTTGTGCATTCCAGATTTTCCCGTATTCCAATAAATACAACTCCCCATTTACCGTAAATTCCATATCTACCGGATTGGAAAATTCAAGGGATGGCAAAAAACGTTCCATACTTTTGAATCGGCCTGCGTCATCAAATGTCACGGCCATAATCCATCCTCTCATCCATTCGTAAATAAAAAATTTCCCATCAAAATAGGCAGGAAATTTATCGGGATGGTCGATATATTGATCGCTATAAAACACCGGTCCGGCCATCGCCGTTCTTCCTCCATTGCCCATCAGGGGAAATACATCAGATCCCTTATAAGGATACCAGATAAATGCCGGTTGGGCAGGTGGCAACGCTTCGGCACCGGTATTATTAGCTGATTGATTCAATGGTTTTTCCGGATCAAAAGGACGCCCGGAAATTTCACGGTTAAAATCGTATTGATAATATGCTTTATTATCTCCAACAAATAGCGGCCAGCCAAAAAAGCCCGGCTGGTCAGTCTTATTGATCTCATCATGGCCTTCGGGTCCACGGTCGGCTTTAGCCTTGGGAGAGTCAGGCCCTACATCTCCCCAAAACAAGGTTCCTTTTTTTTGATCTACCGAAATACGAAAGGGGTTTCTACAACCCATAACGTAAATTTCTGGCCTACCTAATGAGCTTCCTTCCGGAAAAAGATTGCCTTCAGGAATCGAATAGGTCCCATCATCATTAATCTTGATTCGCAAGACTTTACCTCTCAAGTCATTGGTATTGGCAGAGGTGCGCCGAGCGTCAAAAGGAGCCCTACCCTGCCGGTCATCGCTAGGTGAAAATCCATCGGATTCGAAGGGGTTGGTATTATCACCTGTAGCAATGTAGAGTAATTTGTCTTTGCCAAACTGTATGGAACCTGCAGCATGACAACATTCTTTCCTCTGGGTGGGAATGGTGATGATCACTTTTTCATCGGCAAAAGTATAGATGGAATCCGGATAATAGGTATACCTGGCCACCACCTGATGGGATTCAATAGGGTGAGAATAAAAGAAATAGACCCATTGGTTTTTGTCAAAATCCGGATCAACAGCCAATCCCAGAAGGCCATCTTCAAAGGAATCATTGACATTGATATGAAATGCTTTGTCGAGCACCCTGGTCGCCGGATCATAAATTTTCACATCGCCATGACGTTCTACCAATATAATTTTCCAATCGGAGAGAAAGTCCAGCTCCATCGGTTCATTCAGATTGGAGGCCAATACAACTTTTTCAAAACGATTTTCCTCCGGTGCTACCGATAATCGTTTGTAATCTACCTGCAGATCGGGTCCAGCGGCATAAAGGATACCTCCCCAAAGGTGCTTCAGAAAGTTAGTTTCCGAAAAACTTTCTGCGGCATGACCTAGTGCGGTATACCAGGTACGTCCACCGTCGTATTCGCGATACCAGGCCACAGGATGTTCCTTGCCCATATTACCTCCCTCGTAGGAGGATTCGTCCAGGTTCAGCAATTTATTAGTCTCTGGGATCAGTTTTTGGAAATTGTACCACTCGTCTTTTCGGGTCCATCTTTTGGGAAGATGACTGGTAGAAATATGTGTTGGGTCAACTACGTCTATGCTAGCTTCAATAATGCCTGGGGGGTGATTGGAAAAATAGGCGCCAACCAATGCGTTATACCAGGGCCAGTCGTACTCGGTATCCGTGGCTGCATGAATGCCCACAAAACCACCGCCTGCCTGAATCCAGCGCTGAAACTCCTGTTGTTGCGCCTCATTCAATATGTTACCCGTTGTTGATAGGAAAATAATCACCTGGTACTTTTGCAATTCTTTTTGGGTAAAAACATCGGCATCTTCCGTCGCTTCAACAGCAAAGTGATGTTCGTTCCCCATCTTTTTAATGGCTACAATACCCGCCTCTATCGACTCGTGTCGAAATGCTTCGGTTTTTGAAAAAATCAATACGTTGAACTGATCTTCAACATCATTACAAGCCCAGAGGCCAAGAATCAAAAAGGCAAGACCGAAGATCCGGCTGACCAGAGAATAGTTGTCCATTGTTTTGTTGTATTCGTTTGTTTTGGAAAAGTACAAAATATTTGACAAAGCCAGATTTGTTCTTTTCTTTAAGATACCCTATTTTGAGGAGATAAAATCACCCTAACTTAAATTATGGAAAAAGGACTATTAGAAAAAACAGGCAAACCACTGGCCTACTGGGTGGAACTGGTTAAAAAGGCCAAGCTGGACAAACACAAAGCCATTATTGATTTCCTGAAGGCCGAACATGGATTCACCCACGGATATGCCAATTTTGTGGCCCATAAAGCCAAAAAATCGGATGCTGGTTCCATTGACGATATGGATCTGTTAACCAACCAGTACAAAGGCAAGGAGCATTTGAAACCCATCTACGAAAAGTTGCTTGCAATGATTGAACCACTGGGGGACGATATTACGCAGACACCCAAAAAGGATAGTGTAAGTATCATTCGCAAAAAACAATTTGCATTGATCAAACCGGCCACCAAAACCCGCATTGATCTCGGCCTGAAAATCAAGGATAAACCCACAACTGACCGACTCGGAAATTCTGGGCCCTTTGGTACGATGTGTACCCATCGGGTGCAGTTAACTTCAGTCGAAGAAGTGGATGCCGAGCTCCTGGGATGGCTGAAGGAGGCTTATCAGATGGCTGGATAGTTAATAGAAAAATTAAATTTCACATGAAACGACACTTATTTATTCTTGCCACCTTACTTGTTTTTGGGCACACCTTACTGGCTCAGGAGAATGATCCCCGATATTCAGGAGATCAGGAAATTTTGCCTTTGGGGTTGATAGAAACCATTGATTCCAAGGCCCTTTCAGAAAAGAGGGTCCTTAACATTTATTTGCCGCAAGGTTATCACCCCGATTCTTCAACAACCTATCCCACAATCTACGTCTTGGATGGATCGGCGCATGAAGATTTTCCACATATTGCTGGGCTGGCGCAGTTTATGAATATGTACCAGCTATTGCCTCAATCCATCGTAGTGGGCATTGCCAATGTGGATCGCTATCGGGATTTCACCTATCCGAGTAAGGATAAAGAGGACCTGAAAAATTTGCCAACCAGTGGCGGGTCTCCAAAGTTTATCAATTTTCTGGAAAATGAGGTTCAACCTCTTGTGGAAAAGCAGTATAAAACCAATGAACATAAGACCATTATTGGGCAATCTTTAGGGGGCTTATTGGCTACCGAAATCTTGATAAAAAAGCCTGATCTGTTTAATGATTACATTATCGTGAGCCCTTCTTTGTGGTGGGATCAACAAACGTTAGTCGATAGTGCTGCCGATTTTTTTAAGCAACACCAGGATTTAAACAAAAAAATCTACGTCTCTTTGGGAAAGGAACATCCCGTGATGCATGAAGTAGCTGATAAATTGGTGGAGGCTATCCGCAACTCCGGCAATGAAAAGATTACGCTTTTTTATGAGCCCATTTTGCATGAAGATCATGCTACCATTCTGCACAGCGCAGTTTATCGGGCATTTAAGGCTTTAAACCCGCAAGAGAAAGAGCCCAAAGATTAAAATTGAAGTTATCTAGGCACAATCCGAAACACCCTTCCCGGATCTTCCACACTAAAATAAATGTACCCGTCATTGCCCATTTTGACATCCCGCAGGCGACCAATTTTTTTGAGCAATTTTTCTTCGCCTACCACTTTATTGTCTTCTATTTTGAGACGAGCCAAATACTGAAATCGCAATGAACCGGCCAATAGATCACCATTCCAATTGGGATATTTATCACTATTTACAAAAGTTAAACCACAAGCCCCAATGGAAGGCACCCAATAATATTCGGGTTGTTCCATACCTTTCTTTTCGGTAAGATCCGTAAAAGTAGTTCCATTATAATTGATACCGTAAGAGATAACCGGCCAACCGTAGTTCTGCCCCTTATTAATAATGTTTACCTCATCACCACCACGTGGGCCGTGCTCCGTTTCCCATATTTCTCCGGTTTGTGGATGCATAGCTACCCCCTGTGGATTGCGATGACCATAAGAATAGATGGAGGATTTGGCGCCACGAACATTTACAAAAGGATTGTCTTTTGGGATACTGCCATCTTCATTGATCCGATGGATTTTGCCGCAGTGGTTATCCAATTTTTGGGGATTGCGATCCCTTTGTCCCCGGTCACCAACCGAAAAGTATAGCTTTCCTTTTTTATCAAATTCCAATCGGGAACCATAGTGGTGGCGGGTGCTTTCATAAGGTTGGGCTTCAAAGATGACTTTCTGGTCTACCAGCTCATCTCCTTGCAATCTGGCACGCATTATGGCAGTGGTGGCATTCCCCCCCTGAGGTTTTGAGTAAGACAGATATATCCATTGATTGTTGGCAAAATTGGGATGCACCTCCACATCCATCAAGCCACCTTGTCCCTTTGCCAATACTTCCGGAACGCCTTTGATTGGATGCAAAGCTTCTCCTTCCCGGTAGCGGGAAAATTTGCCGGAGCGCTCCGCAATCAACATATCCCCATCAGGTAAAAAGGCCAGCCCCCAGGGCACACCTAAGCCATTAACCACCGTATCCAATCGAAAATCTAATTCTTCCGACTCAACAAAGCCAATCCAATCGGGTTTTTCTTCAAAATCATCACTGGTCAATTTCTCAATACCTCCCAGGATGAAATCCACCAAATTGTCGATTTCATGATCGGTAAAAGTCGTATCATAGGCTGGCATCCCATCATCGGGATAACCATATTTGATGGCTTTAAACACCTCATTCCAGGAATTGCCATATAACCATTTTCGATCTACAAAAGATTTTAATTGCGCTCCATGACAGCCGGCACAGTATTCTTTGTAATTAGCGGCAGCATTATTCTCCCGCTCATTGCTAATGGCGCTCATCAATAAAAGTAAGTTTAGGATGCCAATCAGGGAAACGCTGATGATTAGGGTGATTCTCTTTTTCATAAAACGGATGATCTATTTATGGCTAAATTACCTTAAATTTTTTCAAAAATAAGGCTTCTCCATTTTTTCGTAAGGAACCGATCGTCTTTACCGGCATATAGTTCATGTTTGGAGGCCATTTTCAGACGCACACAGATGATGAAAGCGCAAATGGAATCTCCCCGGCCAAAAAGATCATGGAAATCCACAACGCCACCATCCGGGTGATTAGCAAACCTAATGAAAGGGCCGCATTTCTATTAGAGCCTGTGGTGCGTGCATAGATCAATCTATTCGCCTGCTTTTTACCAGAAAAAACTCTTTGGCTATCTTAAAATCTTTAGCCTTTACCCCTTTAAGGGTCACTTCCTGCCATTCCTTAACAACTGGCGTTACGCGGGTATAATCCCCTACCCCTCCAATAAGTACCGGCATCAGAAAGTTGGGAACATCCGCCATCCAGCGATAATGCACCTTCAGTTGATCTTTATCTGATTCAAGCCGGTATTCCAAGGTTGGCAATCCCGGATATTTCAAATATTGGTCAAAAAAGGCGGTCCAATCCTTTCCGGTACAGGTATTGACATAGTCCACGAAATTGTCAGTAGTGACATTGGAAAGGGCATATTGCTCATAAAATCCATGCAACAAATCAAACCATTTGGCATCGTCGTTTATGGCATTCCGCAAGGTATGTAAGATCCAGGCTCCTTTATAATAGTGATCACTGCCTTCCCAATCTTCCCAGTTGACATTCATGGGTCCTAAAATCGGCTCCTTATTGGCAATAAAAACCCGTTGACCTTGTAGGTAGCGCACCGCATCCTTATAGCTATATACACACTCCACATATAGCGCCTCCATATAGGTGGTGAAGGATTCGTGAATCCACATTTCCGACAGGTCGTTACAACTAATGCTATTACCAAAATATTCATGGCCGGTTTCATGTACAATGATGTAATCCCAATCCATATCCCGGGGAATCATACTGCCCAGATACCCCCTCATGTATTTATTACCATAAGCAATGGCTCCCTGGTGTTCCATGCCAAGGTAGGGCGTTTCTACCAGTCCGTATCCATCCTTCCAAAAAGGGTATTTACCAAAATATCGCTCAAAACAGGCCAATACTTTGGGTACCTGCTGAAAGTGCTTTCGCGCTTTAGCTTCGTTTTCTCTGAGCACATAATAATCAAGATTCATAGCGTCTCCCTCAAAGGAATGGTACATCTCTGAAAAGTGTATATAGTCCGCAATATTAACGGTAACATTATAATTATTGATAGGATAAGCTACAAACCAATCGTAGCGTTGATAGTCGCCCTGAGGTACGATCTGTCGCAATTCCCCATTGGCCACAGCCATCAACCCATTGGGAATGCTGATGCTAATGGCCATACTATCCGGTTCATCAGAGAGGTGATCTTTATTAGGCCACCACAGGCTGGCGCCATCACCTTCACAAGCCACACCAATCCAGGCCTTGTCTGCTTTATCGGTTGTCCAGACAAAACCTCCGTCCCAGGGCGGATTGATTGCAACCCTGGGGTTGCCTTGATAATATACCCTGATTTTCCCAGTACTGCCTGCTTTCTGCCGTCTGGGAAAATCGACAAAAACGGCATCAAATTCCCGGGTATATTTTAGCTCCTCTTTTTCAAAAAGGATGCGGTCAATATCCATATTGGCATACAGATCAATTTGCAAACGGTTAAATGTTTCTTTGACTCGGTATTCGATATCTACGTACCCTTCCAAGTACCGCCGATCCGGATTGATGCGCACATTTAATGCATAAAAAGTTACATCATAACAGCTGCGTTCCGGACTTAACATACCGCGTAGGGTATCAGCTCGGGAAAAAATGTGATGTTGATAGAAATCCGGCTGTGCCAACAATGGACTCATTGCGACAAGCAGACAAATCGAAATAAGAAGTGGCTTCATTTATTTTTGGGTTCTTTTTTCTGGAATGCTACCGCAACAATACAATCTCTCCTTTAATCAACACTTCATCGCCGGTAGATAAAAGTAGCCGAGCCATATAGACGTATAGGCCAGTGGGCGCTGGTTTACCCCGGGCCATGCCGTTCCATCCCTGATTGGGAACATTTGGCAAAAAGGCCGACTTGACAAATGCCTGCCCGCCCCAGCGATCGAATATCTGAAAAGAAAGCACTTCGGTTACTTGTGCCTCATTGGCAAAAACCGTAAAGTATTCGTTCACTCCATCCCCGTTGGGTGAAAATGCAGTAGGCATAAATACATTGACATTTGGATCAATCACTAATTCTACGGAAGCTTCTTCACTACAACCAAAAATATCAATAATGCGGATGGTATAAATGCCTTCCTCCAAAGCAATTATTTCTGGTTCCAGGCAGTCACTACAACTCAGATTGGTACTCGGTGTCCAACGGATGTTGCCGACCATATTTTCAGGAATATTCAGCGTGGGCATAATGGTTTGGGTAAAACCCAGCTGTATTTCGAGCTGTTCCGGCAATTCTACCATTTGATCATAAGGTATTGGCATCAGAAAATCCTGCTCCAATTCACAGCCGTGTGCATCTTGTATCCATAGATAATACTGCTCGCCAGGATTCAGGGAAGCAAAAAGGCCATTATCCTCAAATTGTTCTCCGTCTATCGAATAAATATAGGGTGCTGTACCACCTGAAGCTTGCAGGACCAAACTTCCACTGGTCAATTGTTCACAATCCACTTCGATCTGCTCCAAGGGTGGTGGTGAGGGTAAATCTATCTCAACCACTTTTTCACAGTTTCGGGTATCTGTAATACTGAGCATATATATTCCTGCCTCCAGGCCTTCTGTCGAAGTATCCGAAGAAGACGTATGTGACCAGGCAATCTGATAGGGAGGATGCCCTCCGCTCAGGGATACGCTGATACTGCCATCCTGGCCGCCGAAACAAGTCACCTCTTCACTTGATACCTCCACCTCGATACGCATCAGGTCTATCTGAGCAGTTCCATGACTTTCGCCCTCACAGGCCTGATCGGAGACCGTTTCCAATTGATAAGCGCCCTCCAGGTAGGCTGGTAATAAAAATGGGTTGGCAGTAATGCCTCCTATGGTGTTTTGCAGGTTGCCATCAATAGAATATTGGATTTGCCAAGGTGGAGACCCGCTAAGCACTATTGGAAAAAAGGCAGTATCTCCTTCACAGATTTCCGCAAACCCACTCAACGTACCTTCCGGTGGTACAACCAGGTTCACACTACTACTATCTGTGATGACATGCCCACAAGCATCGGTAACCGTAAGCACATAAAGACTAGGGCCATCCGGTGGAATGGGGATAGTAGAATCTGTAGCCATATTGTCCCATTCATAAGTATAGGGGGGCACACCTCCGGAAACTTCCGCATTTAATTCGCTCATTGCATTTTCACAGATCAACACATCGGGTAGATCGAGCAAAAAGGGATCCGGGTCTATCAGAAAAAGCCGCGCAGTATCCGTATAACAGGCACAGGGAATATCCAATTCCAGAATAAGTTGCTCCGCTGGTTCCGTCAATTGATCATTCAATGCCTGGATGGGCAGGTCAATACTTTCCGCACCGGCTGGAATAGTAATCGAATTGGAGAAAGAAGAAAAGTCCAGTCCGGGAGTCGCCGTACTCTGGCCCGTTACTTTAAAGTTTACCGTTAGTGGATTAATCAAAGTAATAGCTGTAGACCGCGAAAAAGTAAAATACCCATCAGAACAGCCCTCCGTCATCGTATTATTCTCCTCTCCAACTGGTCCATAAGGGGTAATGGCTACTTCGGTACCGATATTAAAACTTCCTGCTTCAAGGAATACTGCCGAATCATAAAAGTTATCCCCCACATCGGAAACCACAAACCGAATATGGTAAGTCTCACAAGGTGTTAACTTCAGGCTAGCGGTAAGCAAACTGGTAAATCCATCGTATTCTATAAGCTCAAGATTAGAAGAATTAGAGAAAGGAATGTTGCACTCCTCGGCATCTTCCTGCCGTTCATTTCCGGTATAATATTGGTTATTGCTATTGTGGTTGACCGTATTGATGGCCACAAAATCATCCGAACCCGGAATGAGGGCCACATTTTTGGCACCACCGGAAAAGTTGCCGGAAATGCCTGGTCCACGAATAAAAAATCCGAAAACATCATTATAAATACTACCTACAAATTCACAATATTCCTCTGAGGCAAATACATATCGAAAGGTCACAAAAGAATCAAGAGGAATAAAATCAAACTCGATACCTACTGCATCATAAACCGCCCCGGTCGACATATCATTTAGGTCTATATCGCCGCTGGCATCCTCGAAATTACCACTTTTGTCTGTTGCATCATTTGGTCCCAATGCATTGTTAATCGGTCCGGTAGATAAAATAATGCCCCGGGCCAGTCCCATTATATTATCGGCATTCTCAAAATACCCTATTCCGCCCTGATTGCCTATAGATTGTATATTGGTAATATTATCACAGATGCCTTGCGCAAAAATATCGGTGACCAGTTCGTTGGTCGTAAAGTTATTGCTGGTAAAAATACCATCGGGAGGTAGGGAGCGCTCATAAACAATGGGGACTGGGTTAATCCAGGCAGCCAGAAAAACCAAAAATAGTACACATAGGGATGTAAATTTCCAATACCGCATTACGCTAATCTATATCTATCCGTGCATTAAATTCAATTGTCAGGAATAATTCCCTGAGAATTTTAAAACAGAAGGCTCACGTAGTTTAGATGCTAATTTTCCCGGGTTCAGTTATGGACTACAAGCTAGTCATTTTAGGCGCATGTTTCACAATCTATGATTGTAAATTTTATCGAATTTAACTGACCAACTTATTTGTAGGGTAGTGATATGAGCCAAATTTAAAATTTATCTTTGAAAAAGAATCCTTTTCGAAAAGTAAAATTTAAGGAAACTTTTTTCTATTTTTTCAGTAAAATATATTAGTGCTTATTTTGAAGTCGACTTTTTTAGCTTGAAGGCAACTTCTAAACGAGCGCTTACCCCCCTCTTGAACGGCTCATCCGATAAGTTTTTTTTAGCCCCCATTTTTTTTATATAAAAAATTATAATAAATTCGCTGGGGCAAATCACATACCAATCATCAAAAATAACATTGCGAGAGTCTCGTATTGGTAAAGTCTTGATTTTCAAGGCATAAACCAAGAAAAGAAGGACCTGCTCTCTGTAAAGTGGTTATTTGTTCACATACGGTGAATCTATAATTTTCCTCATTTACCCCCGTTTTTTTTAAATAAGGTCCCTTCTTTGACATGGGATGCGATTTATATTTTCAATTGACTCGAAATCACGGAATTTGTCAAAGCACCAAAAGATCAAGGAAAATCCTTCCCCCCATAAGAGGATTCTTTTTCAAATATAAAATTTTTATCATAAACCAGATTAAATTCAGTCTCTCTATGAACCTGCAACGATTCCTGTTTATTTGGATTGTTTTGTTATTCAGCATTCAAGCCAATGCCCAGAATAGCGCCGAATGTATCGATGACGCAACTATTAGCATCCAAGGTGGAGGCTCTGGCGGAGACGCCTGTATAGGTGACGGTCAAGCAAACCTAATCAGGTTTAAGACCAATACCCTGGCCACGCCATTTGGCTATGTTGTTGTTGATGAGAATGACCTCATTCTCTACATTTCCACCGGCAACATTATCGATTTTGAAAATTTTCAAAATGGCACGCTGAGAATCTATGCCTTTTCTTTCATTGGCCAGATAACAGCACAGGTTGGCGACAATCTGTTTGATGCAGAACTGGCTTCTATCTGTTATGCCCTCACCACTAACTTTGTCACCATTACTAGCGCTACTCCGCAAGGGGGAACGGTTTCAACTAGTGACGGTGCAAGTTCTCAAAACTTATGTGTAGGAGACGGAACCGCTGATGTTGTCAACTTTGTGACTACCAGTACGGAAGGTAATTACGTTTATCTGATTACAGATGAGAACAACAATATTTTGGCTATTTCCGAGGATGGCAGCTTCGATTTCGAGAGCTCACCGGAAGGAATTTGCCGCGTTTGGGGATTGGCCTACCTCGGAGATTTGTTAGCAGAAATTGGTCAGGATGCAGCAACGGCTCAATTGGCTACGCTTTGTTTTGAACTGTCAGAAAATTTTGTGGAAATTATCCGCAGTAATCCTGACGGTGGGACCGTAGCCCTGACAAACGGCGATACAGAAATTATCGTTTGTGATGGTGCCAATAGCCCTTCCACTCTTTCCTTTAGCAATCAAACCAGCTCACAGGCACCTTATACCTTTGTCCTGACAGATGAAAACAATATTATCGTGGCGATCCTGGACGGCAACAGCCTCAATTTTGCTGACCTGCCTAACGGAAATTCAAGGGTTCATGGCCTTTCTTTTACCGGTACCCTTACGGCCAATGTTGGTGATGATGCAACCGTTGCTGATCTGAGCGACGATTGTTTCGATCTTTCTGACAACTTTGTAACCATTGTAAAACAGGATCTCGATGCAGGATCAGTGTCCTTGTCAACCGGCGAAACGGAAGCGCTGGCCTGTGTTGGTGATGGCGTAGCCGATGAATTCACCATAGTGACCTCTTCTACTACCACAGAAACGTATGTTTATGTGATCACTGATGACAATAACCTGATCCTTGATATTTCAGAGGATGGAATTGTTGATTTTGACAATGCTCCTATAGGGGTTTGCCGCGTTTGGGGTCTGGTGCTTTCTGGTACCTTAAACACAGAGATAGGCGCTGATGCAGCTAGCTTTGTTTTTTCTGATGAATGTTACAAGCTTTCCGACAACTTTGTAACCATCACCCGCAAATCGGTAGATGGCGGAAGCATTAGCCTGAATGATGGCACCAATGCGGTGGACTTCTGTGTTGGTGATGGAATTGCCGATGTAGCCGATTACAACGTATCAAGCTCAGAAGGAGAAAGTTACTTGTTTATCATCACAGATGATGCCAACAACATCCTTACCACAACTACGGAAACCAACTTTGACTTTGAAAATGCAGAGGGTGGTACTTGCCGCATTTGGGGTCTCGCATACAGTGGCACCTTTACCGGAATGCCTGGAGATAATGCTGCTACTGTAGCACTTTCTGATGAGTGTTTTGCCTTATCGGATAATTTCATTGAGATAGACAGAACCTTTGTTGATGGAGGAACCGTTGCCATTGATGGCGGAGCGACTTCAGCCGTTGTCTGTAGCAATGACCCGATTAATGGCACCCTTTTATTTGAATTCAATACCACTGCTTTCAATGCTGATTACACCTTTGTGGTAACGGACGAAAACAACAACATCTTAAACTTCCTGGCAGGTAGCCTGGTGAATTTCACGACAGTTACTGCCGGAACCTACCGCTTGTATGGCGTTTCCTACACGGGTATGCTCATCGCACAAATCAATGATGTGGCAACGGAAGTCCCACTTTCTAGCGATTGTTACGAACTGTCTTCCAATTTTGTAGAAGTCCGTAAGGAAGATGTAGAGGGCGGTACCGTAAGCATGCCTGATGGCGGTGTACAAACCTTTACCTGCCCTGGTGATGGTAATCCCGATGTAGTGATGTTTACCAATACCGGTTCTTCTACCGGCGGTTATACTTATGTAATCACCGATGCAGCAAATAACATTCTTCAGCTTGTTGATGCCAGTGAATTTGACTTTGATGGCGCCCCTCAAGGCACTTGCCGGGTTTGGGGCTTGGCCTATACGGGTAGCCTTACGGCCATGGCTGGAGAAAATACAGATACCGTAGCCTTTTCTGATGAGTGTTTTGATCTTTCCGATAGTTTTATCGAGGTGGTACGTGAAGTTCCCAATGGAGGTACTGTAGCTACACCCGCTGGAGATACGCTCATTTATGTTTGTCCTGGAGATGGACTTGCTGATCTGGTAGAATTTGACAGCACGGGAACCTCCTCAGGTGCCTATACCTATGTCATTACCGATGAAAATGACGTCATTTTATCCATCCCAACAGGTGATTCCAACGATTTTGAAAGTGCTCCTACAGGCATCTGCCATGTATGGGGTTTAGCTTATACCGGCACTTTAACTGCAATGGTCGGTGATACCATCAATCTGGCTACCTTATCAGATGATTGTTATGGCCTTTCTGATAATTATATCGAAGTAATTCGGGAACTGCCTTCAGGAGGTACGGTGGCCCTTGCCAATGGAGAAACTTCAGTACGTATCTGTCCGCTTGATGGCAACCCGGATATCGTATCCTTTGATAGCACTGGTGTACTTGCACCTAATTTCACCTATATTGTTACAGATACCAATAATGTTATCCTGACAATTATTGACGGAGACGAATTCGACTTTGACAGTGCTCCCGAGGGCATCTGCCGCGTTTGGGGCGTAGCCTATACCGGTGATTTAACGGCAATGGTAGATGATACGGCCTCTATAGCCAATTTAGCGACAGGTTGTTTCGCTTTGTCGGACAACTTCGTTGAAGTTATTCGGGAAATTCCCGAAGGTGGTACGATAAGTACGGTAGAGGGCGAAACGGAGATATCTATTTGTGTAGGCGATGGTTTTGCTGATCTGATTAGCATGGTAACAACCAACGCCTCAGGCGGAAACTATAGCTATATTGTAACCGATACTATGGGTTTCCTAATCGGTGTGTTGGAGCAGGATAGCTTTGACTTTGACAATGCATTGGGTGCCGATTGCCGCATTTATGGCCTTGCTTATACTGGGATAATAACGCCATTCCCTGGTGATAACATTTTTGAAGTACCTCTTAGCAGTGATTGTTATGACCTTTCCGACAATTTCATCAGTCTGACCAAAATTGGTGTTGATGGCGGCCTGGTATTTACCGACTTCGGAACGGATACCCTATACGTTTGTGCTGATGATGATGTTGATGACATCATCGCCTTCAACAACAGTAGTATCGCAAATGAAGCCAGCTACCAATACGTTTTGACAACACCAAACAATCTTGTTTTAGCCTTTGTCCCTGGTAATGAAATAAATTTTGAAAATACCGGTTTTGCTCAATTGCGGGTTTGGGGGATCTCTTATACCGGCAACCTGACTCTTGCTCTCGGCAATATCCTAACTGATGTAGCGCTTTCCGATGAATGTTATGTCTTATCAGAAAATCACCTGACTGTTTTCCGCGATATGCCGGAAGCAGGCGTGATTACTGCAGAGGAAGGACAAACTGACTTTACTGTTTGTATTGGTGCCGATGATGGGGTAATCGAGGTGAGTACAACCAGTACTTCCAATTCAGGATATGTATTGATCTTGACTACCATCAATAATGAAGTCTTGAATATTTATGAAGGTAACGAAGTTGATTTCAATGTACTCGACCCTAGAATTTACCGGATATATGGTCTTTCTTATACCGGTAGTTTATTAGTTGTGCCTGGTGATATCCTTACCGAGGTAGAATTGGCGAGCAGTTGTTACGAACTAACAGAAAGCTTCATTCGTATTATTCGCTCCCAACCGGTTGATGGTGGAGAGATTTCTCTTCAGGATGGTTCAACCATTCTTTACACCTGTCCTGGTGACGATGAAGCAGATTTGGCTGTATTGTTAACCACCAGTCTGGATACCGGTTATCAATATGTTATCACAGATACCTTTAATCAGGTATTGATTCCGGATGTAAACGGTAGTGTAATTGACTTTGATGCCGCTGCGCCTGGTGTATGTCGCATCTACGGAATTTCTTATAATGGTAACTACCTCGTTGGATTTGGTGATGATGTAACTCAGGATGAGCTTTCCGACAATTGTTACGTTACTTCTGCCAATTATGTAACGATCGTCCGTCAAACACCTGAAGGGGGTAAAATCACCTCTGATATGGGCGAAAGTGTGGAATTGATTGTTAATGATGGTGTGGCAGACGTATTGACATTCACCAGTGTTGATGCTGCCTTGTCGCCTTATGTTTATGTCATTACTGATGAACTTGACATCATCCTTGGCTTTGTGGATGGCAATACGCACGACTTTGAAAATGCTGGTGTTGGCATTTGCCATGTTTGGGGCCTTTCCTATACCGGAGAAATCATTGCCGAAGTTGGAGATACCCTTTTATCGACGGACCTTTCAGATGATTGTTTCGACCTCTCCGACGAACCCGTAACGATAAAACGCTCTGAAGGCTTCAATGATACGGATACCGAGTTGCGGGGTGCCCCGGAAACAAACCAAGGCACAGTTGCTCAAATGTTTGTACGCCTCAGCCCGAACCCAACCAGGGATATGTTGCAAGTAAATTACACCTTGACTGAATCCGCCAGCAATGTACAGCTGTTGCTGATCAATAGCCAGGGTCAAATCATCTCCCGCTACCAAAAGGCAGGCGTAAAAGGTGACAATCAGGAAAGTCTTGATGTCAACCAACTTACCCCCGGTTTTTATATCCTGCGGGTAAGTACGGATGATTCCTTCGGACAGGAGCGATTCATCAAGCGATAAAACAGCAGATTACAGGTTGCCTAAATTGATTAGGTAGCTTAACCCATAAGCCGGTATCGAAGCACTTCGATACCGGCTTCTTCTTTGGTACCCCCTCGTACCAACCAAATTCATTTGGTTGCCCTAAAAGCGCTGAAAGCCAGCTTTCTTTCAGGACAATATCAGGCTTAGATTAGAGCAGTATCACCTAGCCAGAATACCATCCAAAAATTTTGGCCAGTACGAGCACTTCGTACCAACCAAATTCATTTGGTTGCCCTAAAAGCGCTGCAAGCAAGCTTTCCCGCGTGTGAATGGACGATCTGATGGCTATACGAAAGCCGACTCTAAGGTCGGGCGGTAGCCAAAAAATTTGGCTAATACGAGCGCTTCGTACCAACCAAATTCATTTGGTTACCTTAAAGCGCTGAAAGCAAGCTTTCCTCCAAGACATTGGTAGGCTTAGATTAGAGCAGTATCACCTAGCTACAATACCAGCCAAAAAATTCGACCAGTACGAACGCTTCGTACCAACCAAATTCATTTGGTTGCCCCAAAGCGCTGAAAGCCAGCTTTTTTATATGTGAATCTAGGAATCCTTTTGACTCATTCAATTTAAAACAAAACCAACAAGCTTTAATCCCCTCCTCACTTGCACAAAACAAACAAAACGATTAAATTGCATTTACATAAATCATTATGTTTTAAAAACACATTAAATGTGAACAATCAACTCCCTGTTTTCAAGCCCTTCTATCGACGTAATTTACCTCATCTCCAACCAAAAGGAGGCACTTTTTTTGTTACTTATCGCCTCAATGGTTCCATTCCATTTAACCAACTGAAAACACTCAAAATGAAATATGAGGTAGAGTTAAAATCCTTGAAAAATGATTTCCCAAAAAAAAATTATTACTTGGTAAAAAATTTGCGTGTCAAGTTTTTTCAAGAATATGATAACCTATTGGATAAAATGCTTCAAGGACCGACTTTCCTCAAAATCCCTGAAATTGCCAATTTGGTTCAAGAGAACTTACAAACATTTGACGAAGAATTATATGATTTGATTGCCTATTGTATTATGCCCAATCATGTTCATTTGTTGATAGATACAAGTATTCAATTTCCCAAAATATGGAATGGTGAGAATTTGGAACAATTAAAAATCACGCCACTTATGCAAATAATGAAACGGATTAAAGGCCCCACTGCTGTTTATGCAAACCGGTTTTTAAATAAATCCGGAAAATTTTGGCACAGGGAAAGCTATGATCGATTGATTAGAGACAAAAAAGAGCTGAATAATACTATTGCTTATATTTTGGAAAATCCCGTAAAAGCTCGTTTGGTAAAGAATTGGCAGGACTGGCCTTTTAGTTTTTATAAATACTCATAATTTTCGTACCAACCAATTCATTGGGTTGCTCCCAAAGCGCTGAAAGCAAGCTTTTCCGCGTGTGCATAGACAATCTGATCGCTATACGAAAGCCGACTCTAAGGTCGGGTGGTAGCCAAAAATTTTGGCTAATACGAGCACTTCGTACCAACCAAATTCATTTGGTTGCCTTAAAGCGCTGAAAGCAAGCTTTTCCGCGTGTGCATGGACGATCTGATGGCTATACGAAAGCCGACTCTAAGGTCGGGTGGTAGCCAAAAAATTTTGGCCAGTACGAGTGCTTCGTACCAACCAAATTCATTTGGTTACCTTAAAGCGCTGAAAGCCAGCTTTTCTCCAAGACATTGGTAGGCTTAGATTAGAGCAGTATCACCTAGCCAGAATACCAGCCAAAAATTTTGGCCAGTACGAGCACTTCGTACCAACCAAATTCATTTGGTTACCTTAAAGCGCTGAAAGCAAGCTTTTCCGCGTGTGAATGGACGATCTGATGGCTATACGAAAGCCGACTCTAAGGTCGGGTGGTAGCCAAAAAATTTTGGCCAGTACGAGTGCTTCGTACCCACCAAATTCATTGGATTACCAATTCTAGCAAGCAACAAAAAAAACCGGACAATGATCAGTGTCATTGCCCGGTTTTATAGTTTTCAAAGCCTTGCGAGACTTTGGTAAAATATTAATCTTTTTTACCCAAAAATTTACGCTCTTTGATCCGTGCTTTTTTACCTACGAGATCACGTAAGTAATACAAACGAGCACGACGTACTTTACCTCGCTTCAATATTTTGATTTCAACAATATTTGGAGATGTAAAAGGAAATATACGCTCAACACCAACACCGTTGGACACTTTTCTCACTGTAAAAGTTTTCGTAGCACCTTCTCCTTTGATTTGGATTACATCACCACGAAATGCCTGAATACGTTCCTTATCCCCTTCTATAATCTTATAGTCTACTACCACGTTATCCCCGGGGCGAAAAGCTGGGAAATTGGTAGTTTTTGCTAGCTGTTCTTGTACAAACTTAATAGCGTCCATTATTCTAAAATTTAAAGAAAAAGTTCATTTTTCATTATAGCCGTGCAAAGGTAAACTTTTTTTCTGCTTATTCTGGAATAAATTTTACTTTTTTTACCTGAGCAAGGTTACAAAATTCTTAATCTGAATGGGCTCCCCCCTCGGACCATTAAAAGTAACCAGGACGATATAAACGCCGGAAGGAGAATCTTTGCCTACACTATTTTTCTTACCATTCCAGCCAGCAAAAGGATCAGAAGTTTCAAAAACAAGCTCTCCCCACCTATTCCAGATGGTCATACTGAAGTTGGTCGCACCTTCCATTATTCCAACACCGCGAAAGAGATCATTGGTAGAATCGCCATTAGGGGTAAAAGCATTAGGTATAAAATACCGGACTTCCGGTTTGATGTCCAGAAAACGGATCAGCGTATCCTGACAACCACTTGGATGGGTAACCACCTGCATCACCTGCACCATACCTGTATCTCGATAGGTATGGGTGGGATTGGCCAAGACTGACCCGGCACTACCATCGCCAAAATCCCAGTTCCATCGTAAAGCACCTGAAGATTCATCACTAAACCGAATTTCAGGTTCCAGAATACTAGGATCATCAGGACTGTAGTCAAACCCGGCAATAGGTGAAGGCAAAACGGTGATCAGGTCATTAAATACCGTATCGGTTTCACAACCAATCGGCGATATAATGGAAACGGAAACGGTATATACCCCATCGGTTTCATAAATGTGGGTGGGGCTAATCGAATCGCTGCTGCCCCCGTCGCCAAAGTCCCAATCAATATCATAGGTGTCATCAATTGGAAAAGATAAATTATCAAAGAATATATCCGCAGGCACACAGCCTATAAATTCGCTGGGTGCAATAACAATCAGGTTGGGTACCGGATAATAGTGTAATATTTTAGTTATTTCATCCTCGCACTGATTGGTATCTCTTACAGTAAGCGATACAGGTATATCCCCAGGAATGCGATAGAGATGAGAAGGATCTGGTATTTGTGCCGATTCGCCATCCCCAAAATTCCATTCCCAACCAACCATACAGCAACTACCGGTAGTCGATAAATCGGTAAACTCTACCGGTCCAGCTACACAGGTATCATAGGCAAAGGAAAAATCTGCATCAATATCAGGGAATACATTCACATAAATCTTTGCGGTGTCGCCACAATCCGTATTCGGATTGAGAATCAAGACCCCTTCGTACTGCCCTACCCCAGGAAAAACGACTGTCGGACTCCAATCTGTAAAAGATTGGTTAGTCCCGTTGATATCAAAACGCCATTCCAAAACATCAATGAAGTTCTCTTGAAAACTTTGGTTGACAAAGGTAATCGCATTTGTTCCACATGAATTGATGACAAATTCCTGATCTCCCAGTATTTCATCTTCCAGTACGTCGGCCACAACGGTTGGGTCGCAATTGGCCACATTGAATTGGAAATCCCGAAAAACCCGGCTGAGCAGTACACCAGCTCTATATTCTGATACACAAACACCGACTACATATTGTCCAATAATGTTCGGAGTACCCGTAATTATTCCGGTATTGGGATCAATGGTTACTGGTGGAGCGCCGCCCATAGGTTTCAACGCAGTATATGCCGGTGCACTAAATGGTACCGATGAATAGGGCGGTGGACAGGCAGGGTCAGGGGAAGCACCAGAGCAGGAAGCATAAAAGACAGCATCCAACATTGGACCACCACCCAATAATGGCGCGCAAAATTCATAAACCAGCTGATCACCATCCGGATCAGTTGCTGAGTGGTCATATTCTAAAGGGGCTCCTGCACAAATAACGGTCGGAGGAAAATCATCAAAAACCGGGCTATTGTTACAAACCTGCTGTGCTTCAGGCGTTAATTCAATGGTAAAAGTAGCCCCTGCATCTTCTGGATTGATAATATTGGAAATGGTTACATTCCGACAGCATCGCTGGTAGGAGATATGGTAACTCTCCGAAGAAGGAGGTAAATTTAGGTCAAAGACATAAATCCCTTCTTGCACACAAACATCAGGTGGAATAAGACAAGGATAATCGGGTGCACCAATTTCTGTAACAGACAATAGCGGCACATCGCTCGTAGTAAACCAATCACTTGGAGACTGATTCAAACTACCACAATTAACCAAATTGCCACATTTATACACAGCAACCGCGGCCACTGGGTCAAATTCGGCACACATTGTACAGTTACAATCGCGGTACATTTTTATAGTAAACCGATATACATTACCGCCTCGACATTCATAGGTCATTACTCCTCCTATGATATGTCTTGCTTGCCCTCCCAGGCTAATACCCAACAACAAAACAATAAAAAGTACTTTTTTAGTTTTCGCGCTCATGTTCCACAGATCTAGGAATTTTCAATTAACAAGCTAAAGACTTTAGCTTTAAGAAAGTGTAGTTTGATAAACAATCAGATAGTATTAACGTTTTTTTTACCTAAAATAATGCTTTTTTATCTGATGACTGTGGCAAATCCTTTAATTTCTTGATAATCCCCCCGAGGGCCGGTCATTTGTACCAGGTACATATATACTCCTGCGGGTACTCTTCTCCCGTTATTGTCTTTGGTCCCATTCCAAGCATCCTGGTAATTCGTTGTTTCAAAAACCAATTCTCCCCAGCGGTTCCAGATGACCATCCGGAATTGTTTATGCCCCCTCAAAAATCCTTCCCCCTTGAAGAGATCATTCACCGAATCATCATTTGGCGTAAAAGCGTTAGGCAAGAAGAAGGTAACTTTGGGTTCTACATCCAGTTGTCTGCTCAGTGAATCCTGACAGCCATTGACATGGGTAACAATCAGTCCTACTTTATGGAAGCCCGTGTCCGGGAAAGCAAAAACAGGATTTGGTAAAATAGAAGTCCCAAAACCACCAAAATCCCAAAACCAGCGGTCTGCACCAATCGATTCATCTGTAAAGGAGAATTCAGGATTAAAGTTATCCGCTTTATCGGGTGTAAAGCTAAAATCGGCCACAGGAGCCGGTTCAATGATGATCAAATCTTCGAAAATCGTATCGGTAACACAACCAATTGGAGAAATTATTTCCAGACTGACTGAAAAAACACCTTCTTTATTAAACGTATGTGTAGGACTCAAGTCCAGGCTGCCTTCACCATCACCGAAGTCCCAAATGGTTTCATAATCGGTATTGATAGGCTCCGACAAATTATTGAAATAAATCTCTGCCGGCGGACATCCCTCAAAAGAACTGGGCGATACAACAATCAAAGCAGGCGAAGGGAAGTATGAGATGTTTTGTATCTTTTCAGAAACGCATTCATTTTCATCTGTTACCCTCAGCAGAACGGTCTTCTCCCCTGGTTCGCTAAAGCGATAGGCAGGGTGTTGATTACTGGAACCAGCCAGGCCGTCATAAAAATCCCAGCTCCAGCTTTCAATAGTACTACTAGTGACCGAACGGTCAAAAAACTGAACCGGACCAGCGACACAAGTATCGTATTCAAAGTCATAATCTGCCTCTAGGTCGGGGTAAATATTGATGCGAATTTCAGCGGTATCCCCACATTCTGAGCCCGGATTGAGAACCAGGCGACCTTCATATTGCCCTTCCCCGGGGAAAGTGACCGTAGCATCCCACGTCTCAATGATTTGGGTGGCGTTATTGATCATGAATTCCCACCGGAAGACATCAATATATTGTTGTTGGAAACTCTCATTGATAAAGGTGATTTCGGTATCTCCACAAGAATTGATCACATATCGATCCTCATTGACAATCAGATCTTCCTCTACATCGGCAACAACAGTAGCTTCACAGGTGGTCACATTAAATTGAAAATCTCTTCTTACCTGACTCAACAAAACCCCATTGCGGTATTCGGAAACACAAACGCCTACGACAAATTGCCCGACATTGGCAGGTACCCCAGTGATGACACCCGTAAAGGGATTTATTGATAATTCTGAACCGGCACCCAAGGGTTGTAATGCCGTATAATTGGGCGCCAGGAATCCAACAGCGTCATACGGAGGTGGAGCATCCGGATCGGGCGCAACACCAATATAACTGGTAGCCTGAGGGCCAAAATTAGCGCCGCCACCAACAAAAGGAGAACAAAATTCATAAACCAGTTGATCACCTTCAGGATCCGTTGCACTATGGTCAACAACAAATTCTTCATTGGCACACAACACGATTGGGGGGAAATTATTAAAAACAGGACCAGAATTGCATTCTTCCTGTGCTTTGGGTAATAAGTCCATAAAATAGGTAGCCCCCGTTCCTCCCGGATTGATAATATTGGTGATGGTGTTGTTTCGACAACAACGCTGATAGGCAATAAAATAACTTTCGTTGATAATGGGTAATTCTACGAGCGGAAAGGTATAAACCCCCTCCTGAACACAGACATTATTAGGTACAATCAGACAGGGATTGCCTGGATTCGGATCAATAAAGGTGATTTCCGGAGCCCCCAGCACCAAATTCAAATAGGCATCCGTACCACTTTCTGTCCAGATGGAAACGGTGGCGTCAAAACTCCCTCCTGGAGCAGAGTCAAATGCAGCGCCCTGACCCTGACAATCCCGATAAATCCTCATGGTAAATTGATAGGTACGGCTATTAGATGCCGGGTCTCCATTAGTATACCCCAGACAGACATAGGTAATTTCTCCACCGATAATGTGTGCAGCCTTTAAGGAGGTGGAACTGATGAAAATGAAAACAATGGCTACGAGGCGAAATAAAAATCCCAAGAGCTTCGTTTTTAAAAATTACTGGGTGTTCAATTTACTGGATCCCCAAAAAGAGTTTTAAGTACAAAATCCGGAAGAAAGATACACCTTTATGCCGGAACTGAAAATTCAATCCAGGCAATTCGCAATTATTTTGACATAAAAGCCTACAATGAGAAAATACAACAAACACCATTCATCTAGTGGCTGAGAACTAGTGCACCTGAAGGTTCTTTCCTTTTCAAACGAAGGAAAGTCAACTTATTTCTATGGGTGTTCTCCCAAAACAACTTAGTTCCTGATTCACTGTCATCCCTTAAACAAACATAAATGTATCAAAACGTCCGATTTATTAAATCCCATGTGTATGTATATGATGACTACTACAAACGAAACTGCTCAAATGGTTCAAAACTACGACCTCGAAGGTGCACACTCCACTTTGAGTCGGGGAGGCCTTCTACTTTTTCCAACTGATACCTTATGGAGCATTGGCTGTGATGCCACTAACCCCGGTGCAATAGACAAACTACTCCAGGTAAAACCTTCCAAAGCCAGTACTCCATTGGAAATACTGGTAGATTCGGTTCAGATGCTCAAACAGTATGTGGATCATTTACACCCAAGGATTGAAACCTTGTTGTATTACCACGTACGCCCCTTAACGGTGGTATGCAAAAAAGCCCGCAACCTACCTTCCAACCTTCTCCCCCCTGATGGCCGAGTTGCCATCCGAATGGTTCAGGATGATTTCTGTCGGGAATTGATCCAATCTTTTGGAGCTCCCCTGGTAGCTACTTATGCGACCCTCAACGAACAATATTTCCCCTCTACTTTCGGGGGCGTTAGCTCAGAAGTTATCCAGGCGGTTGACTACGTAGCACTACACCGACGAACGGAAAAAACGCCAGGCGAACCATCGGTCATTGTTTCGCTATCAGAAAAAGACGAACTTATATTTTTGAGGGAATGATAAGTAGACTTGGAGACAAGGCGAGCGGTTTATGCGTTGAGTATCTCCCCCACACCTTGTCTCCAAGTATGCTCACTCTCTTACCTTAGCCATCGGGTTTGGCTCCCGAAGGACTTCCAGGGCTTTGAGTACTGCGGGGTCATCCTCATGCCAAATAGAATAAAAACCTTTATCCTCAAAAAGGTGTTTGGCAATACGCGCTTTTATGTATCGCTTCAATTCCTGGCGGGTGTTGCCCAGTTGATAAAGAAACACCTTTTCTCCCGTAAATGAAATAAAGTCCTTTAACATCGCCTCACTCACCGTAAACTGGCGGCGAAATCGATCAAGCGTATACTCTTCAAAATCAGACTGATGGTCTTCCAGATAGCGGTATACAAATTGGGGAATATGTTGACGCAAAAGCATATATTCATCCTGGAACAATACCGTATCAATAGGTACAAAAACATCGGGGATGATGCCCCCTCCGCCATATACGACGTGCCCTCCAGAAGTAAAATATTCTGTAGAATCCAAAACGTGAACCTTTTCGCCTGAAGATAATTCTCCCGATGTCAGTCTATCGACAAAATCATTATCATAAGTATCCAGATCGTTATAAGGTTTTTGGATAGATCTTCCCGAAGGGGTATAATAACGCGCTACTGTAAGTCTAAGCGCAGAACCATCACGCAATTTATACTGCTCCTGTACCAGCCCTTTTCCAAAAGAACGCCGGCCGATGATCACTCCCCTGTCGTGGTCTTGAATGGCACCAGCCAAAATTTCGCTGGCAGAGGCGGAGCCTTCATCTATCAATACCGCGATATTGCCAATATTAAAGAAACTGCGTCCACTCGACTCATAATCATTCCGATTTACAGTCCTTCCTTCGGTATAGACCAGTAATTTGCCTTTTTCCTTGAATAACTGACTGAGAATATTGGTAGCTTGTTGTAAATAACCTCCCGGATTATGTCGTAGGTCAATGACCAAGTCCTGCATTCCCTCCTCTTCCACCATTTTCTCCAGGCCCTTCATAAATTCTTCATAGGTAGTGGCACTAAAGCGGTTGAGTTTGATATAGCCGGTTTTTTCATCCAGCATATACGCAATATCAACACTATGCACGGGTATTTTATCACGGGTAATCGTGAAGTGACGTACCTGCTTTTCCCTGCCTCTCAAGATGCCTACGATTACCTTTGATCCCTTTTCGCCACGCAGCATTTTGATCACATTGTGGGTATCTACACTTTCACCAGCAACCAAAGAATCACCAATCATTACGATCTTATCACCGGCCAAAACACCCACTGCTTCAGAGGGGCCTCCAGCCAGGGTGCTCACTATCATGATGGTATCTTCTAACACCATAAATTCAACACCAATACCATCAAAATTGCCTTCGAGGTTTTCATTTACCTCCTGTAGTTGGTCAGCAGAAATATAGTTGGAATGTGGATCAAGGCCTTCGAGGATACTATTGATGGCTTTTTCAATCAGTTTTTTCCGATCCACCTCATCTACATATTTGGCATCGATGTAGCGGATCAATTCTTCCACCCTACCCTGCCCCAGCATTTGGTCAGTTAAGATGTTGCTTTTTTCAACAATAACAGTAGGTGCAGCCTTATTTAACCGCATTCCCACTAACATCCCAATAACCAAAACCAATGCAAACAACAGCGGAAATAATACTTTATAGTCGAAGGGTGATTTGGAGGAATCCTGATGCATTTAAAAACAGATATAGTGATAAAATTTTTTCTCGAGATTGCATGGGATCTTTTGTGGTAAATAGTTGAACATCCTACCACATATAAACATCCCCTTTAGGAACAATCAAAATAAGCTGTAGTTCAATTTCTTTTAATTATCCTACAACGAAATTCAATAATATTTTTTAATTATCCCGTTTTTTTGATAATAAAAAAACAAAAATCTAAATTTGTTTCAAATTTTTCAAAAGTACTGCAATTATTATGAGCAAGCCGAAAGAAATTGACAAGCTTGATAAACAAATTTTGTCTATTCTGATGAGAAATGCCAAGAAGGCCTATACAGAGATTGCTTCACAGCTATTTGTCTCGGGTGGCACAATCCATGTCAGGATGAAAAAATTGGAAGATGTAGGCATCGTTAAGGGGTACAATTTAGTTGTCGATCATAGTAAGCTGGGGTACGATATCTCTGCATTTTTAGGCATCTATCTGGATAAAAGTTCTCTTTATGATGATGTGGCCTCAGAACTGGAAAAAATTCCAGAAATCACTGCGGCCCATTATACCACCGGGTTGTACAATATCTTTGCAAAAATTGTCTGCCGGGATACCGATCACCTGAGGGAGGTTTTACACGATAAAATCCAAAAGATTGTCGGTATCCAGCGTACCGAAACCTTCATATCTCTTCAGGAAAGTATCAACCGCCCTATTGATTTGAGTGCTCAGGAGGAGGAGGGGTGATTGTGCGTTTGTGGTGTTGCGACATAGTGAAGGGTAGTGAATGAGGTCCACCATTTCTACCTCCGGGCGGCAAAGCCTTGGCGTAGCCGCGCCATCATTCCATCCACAATAACACCACAAAAAAAGCCCCCCGAGATACGGACGGCTTTTTTTTATCTTGTAGATGTGCTGACAGGGTTTAAGTTATGCCCCGAGATAGTTTTTCAGTAGCTTGCTGCGGTTGGCTGAGCGAAGCTTATTGATTGCTTTATCTTTTATCTGGCGCACTCTTTCACGAGTTAACCCAAACTTATCTCCGATATCTTCCAGTGACATTGGGTGTTCTACTCCAATACCGAAATAAAGTTTGATGACATCACATTGACGATCGGTCAGCGTAGCCAGGGAACGTTCAATTTCCCGACGCAGAGATTCCCGGTATTCCAATGCCTGATCTGTACCTGGAGTGCTGCTATTTTCCAGTACATCCAGCAGGGAGTTATCTTCACCTTCTACAAATGGAGCATCCATAGATACATGGCGGGCGGCAACACCAAGGGTTGTTTCTACTTCTTCGGTAGGAATTTCCAGCATTTCAGCTAGTTCTTCCGGAGATGGCTCCCGCTCATACTCCTGCTCGAGTTCAGAAAAAGCTTTATTGATCTTGTTGAGTGATCCTACCTTGTTAAGTGGAAGACGAACGATTCTTGACTGTTCAGCCAATGCTTGCAGAATAGATTGGCGAATCCACCATACGGCATAGGAAATAAATTTAAATCCTCTGGTCTCATCAAATCGTTGGGCAGCTTTTATTAGTCCTAAGTTACCTTCATTAATTAAATCACTAAGCGATAATCCCTGGTTTTGGTACTGTTTCGCAACAGATACAACAAAACGAAGATTGGCTTTGGTTAATTTTTCGAGTGCAGCCTGATCACCTTGTTTGATTCTTTTGGCTAATTCTACTTCCTCTTCTGGTGTTAATAAATCAACTTTCCCAATTTCCTGCAGATACTTTTCTAAAGATTGACTCTCGCGATTCGTAATAGACTTGGTAATCTTAAGCTGTCTCATATAGCTATTTTTCTATTTATTATAATGTAATAAAGTCTTACTTTTCTTACTTTCAATAATTTGTTAAGTAGGTTACGGGTAGGATATGAATTATAGGGATGAGGCGACTCTCCAAAGCAGACTTCGGTAATAGTGGTAAACTTCTCCAAATAGTAATGTGTTATTTGCAAAGACTACAGTAAAGTATGTTGCCCAAAAGCTATCAGCATACAAAATTACGAGAATTACTTGTCGCAGTCAAGGTAAAAGAACAATATTCTGTTTTTTTAGTTTATTTTTTTTCACAAATACGGTATACCTGCCCAATAGAAAAAAGGTAGAGTAGTGGAAAAAAAGATGATTATTTGGATAAATCATTTTTTTATTTTTTATTGTGCCCTTGATCAGCTAATTACCTGATATTTAATTTTTTGGCAATTCTTACTCTCTTTCATCGGAAATTTTTCCTAAACCAATAAATCCCTATATGGAACGTGTCAAGATCACCATGGAATTCTTGTTTAGAGCCTCCCCTACGATCGTCTATAAGTTTTTGACGACACCTTCCTGCCTTATTCGGTGGTTCTGTGATGAAGTAGACATCCAGGGCACAACTTACCAATTTGTGTGGAGTGGATCCGCAGAAGAAGCCGAGGTCATTGAGGACATTGAAAATGAACTATTGCGTTTTCATTGGCTGGAAGCTGATGATGACGAAGAATTTCTTGAATTTAAAATAGAAAAATCTCCAGTGACAGATGAAACCATCGTTTGGATTACAGATTTTTGTGACGATGACGAAGTGGCGGACCAGAAACAACTTTGGGCCACTCAAATCGAACAATTGCGTAAAGAAACCGGTGGATAGAAGTATTCATGACAATATATTTTGGCTTAACATTTGATGATCAGGTTTATCCCAATGTTTTAGCGACGACTGGCGGCATTCACTATTGTGGGCCCAACCGCCTTTTACAGTTTTGTGAGACTCATTTGGGCCTGATTGGTCATCCTTCCGATACCGACTATCTTCGGGTAGAAGAATATCGACAAGTTTTGCTTGCCTACCTCGATCAACATCCAACTGTTTTTTTCAACCATTCTTTTCAAGCCGATCAGTTTGCCACAGCGATGACCCTGCTAGACCGGCGCGATGAATTGTTGGGAGCCGGATGGGGTTTTGAAATAAAGGAAGCAACGCCTCCCAGATTATTGGCCCTGGCAGAAATTGAAGCTAATCTGCGGGAAGAAAATCCGCTTACACCGGGTTTTGCAGACCGCTACCGGGCTGTACTGAGCAAGCTGAACACTAGAGAGCTTCCGATTAAAAGAATCGTTCTTAACGAACACCTGTCGTTATTACCAGCCCTTTTCCGAAAACTTTTTGACCTCCTAACGAATAAAGGGGTGATTATACAAACCAACGAGCCTCCTCAAAAGGCGGAGACCAGTGATTTATCGGTCCTTAAAACCCGACTGGGGCTCGCTCAAAAGGAGAAAATCCTGGCAAAGGGTGATGGAAGTCTGCTGATCATGCGGGCCAAGCGCGAATCGACCTTGTCCAGCTACCTTGCCAAACTGTTTCGCCTCAATCCTGAATTTCAGCCACTTTCGCTCATTCCCGGCAAAAGCAGGGCACTCGATAACGCACTGATTCAGGAAGGACTACCTAGCATGGGTATTTTGTCGGCCTCACTGGCCAGACCAAGCCTACAGGTCATTAAATTGATTCCGGTATTTTTGTGGGACCCAATTGATCCCTATAAGATTTTGGAATTTGTCTCCCTGGCAGTAAAACCGCTGGAAGAGGAACTGGCCAACCGGATTGCTGCCCACATGGCCGAAAAACCTGGTCTAAAAAGCGACAGTTGGAATTTTATGATCCGTCGTTATTTTGAAGAACTGGCAGAAAAAGCGCAACAGGATACCGATATCAAGACGGGAAAAATAAGACAGGAATACCAGTTTTGGTTTGAACGCCAGCGCTACCACATTGCCGATAAGGCGCCTAAAGAGGAAATTATCGATATTTTTGCCTACCTGACCGAATGGGCCTTTCGCACTTTTGAAGAAAATGGTAGCCGCAATACGTCTCTACTTGTACTCAGCGAACAGGCCAAACGCATTCGGGAACTATTACAGGCATTGCCCGAAAGGGAACTCAGCCACCTGGAACTGGAACGCATTGTGCGTACTATTTACGAGCCTGCACCGGTA
This sequence comes from Saprospiraceae bacterium, assembly GCA_021604865.1. Classification (GTDB taxonomy): domain Bacteria; phylum Bacteroidota; class Bacteroidia; order Chitinophagales; family Saprospiraceae; genus BQJU01. The sequence goes on from BQJU01000070.1 coordinate 32,694, forward strand.
CAGTTTACAGAAGCAGAACAGGGTCATTTGCCTTACGTACACCATCCTGGCTCAGTAGCCGGCCCTCCGGAAGCGCTACTTTGGTGGAATTTCACCCAAAACGAACCCGACCATTTTTTTGCACGTTGGTACACCCCTGAACAACAATACCTCGAACAACTGCATATCCAGCTTCAATATCCAGAGCAGGAGAATGCCCTGATGTTATGGCAACGGAAACGCCCGTTTCAATGGGTCCAGGATCGTTTGATTCTGGTCATTCCCGAGACCTACGAAGGAAGCGAAGTGCACCCCCATCCCCTTTTGGGAGACCTGGAGGCCTGCTTTCGTGATCTGCAGCCACTTACTTTTGACCTGGATAGTGGGGCGGGAAAGTCCTTTTTTGCAAAATTTTTCAACCTGCCGGAAGAAAGCGCGTTGGTCAACCGCCGACTGGCGAAACCGAAAGCTTTCATTCACCTGGAGAAAAATCGCCAATTGAAGGAAAGGGAGAATGAGACCATCAGTAGTTTGGAAACGCTCTTTTATTATCCTTATCAATGGGTATTTCGACATAAAATCCGCCTGAAGAAGTCCTCCATTCTCAGCGTCGTGAAAGACAATACACTCATGGGTAATCTGGCCCACCGCTTGTTTGAAAGATTATTTAAAGAACCTATCGGCGATTGGGACAAATACACCGTAGAGCAATGGATCGAAAAACAATCGCGGAGTTTGCTGAGCCGGGAAGGTGCCGTATTACTGATGTATGGCCGAGAACCCGAACGTATGGATTTTATCAATAAGGTCAAATACGCTGCCTGGTGCCTGGTAGACCTGATCCAGCGCAACGGCTGGCACGTAGTGGACACAGAGAAATCCCTGGAAGGTAAATTCCAGGACCTGCCCATCAATGGCCGGGCTGATCTGGTGCTCGGCAGAAACGACACGTTTGCTGTGGTAGACCTGAAATGGCGGGGCAGTGCCTGGCGGGAACAGATGATCAGGAATGAAGAAGACCTTCAGTTGGTTTTATATGCTCACCTTCTTCATGCTGAGGAACAATGGGTGCATACGGCTTATTTTATCATCGAAAATGGTAAAATGATCGCCAGGAATAACCAGGCTTTTGCCGACCTAGTTGCGGTAAGCCCGGATAGTGATCATGAAGCCGTCAACCAACGTATATTGGAAAAAATGCAAGCTACCTATCGGTGGCGTTTGCAACAAATACAACAAGGCCTGATCGAAATCCGCTGTGACCAAACCCGTCATGAACTCGAAGAAATTTACGGCCCAGAATTGCTCGATCTGTTGGAAATGAAAGAAGGTGATGCCCCTTTTGATGATTATCGGACTTTGATTAGTGGGTGAGGAGGAAGAGACGTTTTATAAAAGTGGAATAGCGAATGTGACTTGGCGCTTCATGTTTAGAATTTAGGGCCAGTCTCCTCGACCGTCAAGACGCAGCCGAAGACGGTCTGACCGCAAATTGAGCTCACCGTCGCCTCTCCATCAACACATTATCATGCCATTGACCATCTCTTTGAGCAATCCTTTCGCGATAACCGACCATTCTAAAGCCCGCTTTTTCGTGTAAATGAATACTGGCTTTGTTTTCCGAAAAGATAGAAGCCTGCAGGGTCCAGAAGCCGGCAGCTTCGGAACACTTGATTAGATGTTGCAACAAAAAGTAACCACAGCCCTGGCCTCTTGCTGAAGTATTTACGTATATACTGATTTCTGCCCCCCCTTTGTAGACCTCCCGGGTGGAGACAGGTGTTAAGGCGGCCCAGGCCAGGATTTCACTTCCTTCTTCCAATAAAAACCGGCATTGCCGATGGTACTTTTGATCCCAGGTAGTCCAATCGGGAACCTTGGTTTCAAAAGAAGCAATGCCGGTTGCCAGGCCATCTGAGTAAATTTGGCGGATGGCTAGATAATCTAATTGGGTGATTTCACGGATATGCCAATGCTTATGCACAACAGGATGTATTGGCAGCTTCCGGATGAGCTTGCAATAGTTCTAGCCGGGGTTTGCAGGCTGTAGGTGGAACGGATAATTTGACCACGAGTCTATCCTCCTGTTCTTCGATACGATCGATGGCATAATTGGAAACCGGTGTTTCCTTGTCGCCCCACTCAAACAGGATTTGCGTACCAGAGCGGATTGGTTTTTTGGCGTCAACAAGGTTAAAAATCTTTTGTGCTTTTTCGGTAAGCATATTGCGGTCGCTTTGCTCTATCCCATCGATCCATAGCTGGACAATCGTCAGGAATTCTTCACTGGGTCGGCCACCACAATCCACTGATTCGATATGCACATTTTTAACTTCCGTAATGTGATAAGCTGGTGGCACAAATTGGTTTTTCCGGTATTCAAATTGCAGTTCTTTACCGGGGTGATTACTTAAGGTCTGAAAAAAATCTTTGACTAACATGATGTTTTGTTTAATCGTAAAATTACGATGATTATAGATAAAAAAATAGGCTTAGGTTTTTGGGGTACAACATTGGTGTTTTTGGAAAAGGTTGACAAAGATAATCTGTGCCTCTTCCCAAACATTGGGGTTGATACAGTAACAGGTCTTTACGCCCTCAATCTCTCCGGTGATAATACCAGCTTCTTTTAGCGCCTTCAGATGTTGGGAGATTGTCGATTGTGACAAGGGCAAAACATCTACCAAATCACCACAAATACAAGCATTATCCACCAGCAGCCGTTCCAGAATTGCAATGCGGGCTGGATGCCCCAGGGCTTTGGCCAGCGCAGCAATACGATTTTGGCTATCGGTAAAAAGATTATTTTTTGTGACGCCCATTTGGTGGAAACTTTATTTAATCGCAATATTACGATTGATTTTTTTAAGATGCAAGTTTTTGGTAAAAAAAATGGAAGAAGCGGGGGCAATAGCTATCAGTGCGCGCCTTTCATTTTTCACTTTTGTTTGGTTGGAGCAACTACGCCGAGGCTTCGTCGCTTGAAAGAAGAAAATATACTGCGACTCCCTCTGGGGTCGAGAAAAACAGGATCTGTTTGGTTCTAACATACTTTGATCACGCTGTGGTAGGGTGTTCCTTTGATAAACTAGCGGTATCCTTTTCACTTTTGATTGGATGGAAGGAAAACCCAAATAGCTTTGGAAAAGCAGGCTGCCTGGCTTAGGGATAGAAGTGGAATGCACGGAGCCCTTAGGCGAGTACATTATAACGGATAGCCCGACCCACAGGGTAAGTGCTTGTTTGGAGGTCACCCTTTGGGCCCAAAACGCCTCTTTTTTGCTGATACTTTGTTGCTTTTTTTGACCGTATCTTCCAGATATGCTCCGCAAAAAGCGCCTCGTTTCACCAAAAAATTGACACTTTTTGCCTC
>BQJU01000071.1 GCA_021604865.1 Saprospiraceae bacterium
ACTCATACCATTTTCCAATTTTGATATTTGTGCTTTCTGAACCCCCACTAATTCACCCAACTCCTCTTGTGTTAAATTTCTTTCTTTTCTAGCTCTCTTTATCATCTCCCCTATTAAATCTAACTGCAACTCAAATTCATAAGGCTACGGCCGCGCACCGTCGTCGAAGCCTTTCGCTTGCGCCGAAGCTTTCTCCGGCGGCCGTAGCCTTTGGCGAAGGACTCAGCGAAGGAGCATGGCGCAGACGCCCGGAGAAAGCTTCAGCGCAAGCGTATGCTTGGCCTCCAAACATGAACTCAGCAATAGGCCCACTTTTGTAGCACTTTTCAGCTCATTTTGCAAAAGTGTCGTCCAACCACTCCCTCCTCAGCACAACAATAATCTATTCAATACCCATAATTCTCTGCTGGATGGCCGGTGCGTTCAACATAGCGTCATCGCTACGACCATCGCTGGTGCTCTGCCTCGGTTTGACGGTTATTTGTTAGTGCCAGCTTTTTTTTACCAATATTTTTTTAATTCACTCTTCAATTCCAATTTACAATTCCCTTTTGCGCTACTATACATTTCAGGGGTTCCAACAAATTCAATCGAATATAAATTTTCCTTAATATTTGAAATCTCTATTTTAACGTCTACAAAATTTTGATGCATTCCGTCGTAATACCCAGTATAATAATTAACATGCCATTCATCCCCAATTTCATCTTCACTTGGCATTTCTAATTTTAATGAATTAGTTTCAAGTAAATTAACTTTTGTTTTTATCCGTATTTCAATAGTTGGAGGAAAAACATTATTTTTAGATTCACAATCTTCTGCCTTAATCCAAAAATTTATTAGGTAAAAATCTTCTTTGGGAGTAAAAGACAATCGACCTTCATAAATATCGAATGTCTCATTATCTATTTTTAGCTTTTTTGCAATTTACCCAATTTTAAAGGATAATCATACAATGCCTTTTGGGTACTTTTGCTTTTTGTGTCCTCTTTGTAGAACTTTGGACTGAAGGGAGCTCGTTTTTGCTTTTTGATAGCCCATAAAACTGTACACACGCTGGAGCCAGCACTTCGAAAAAAATCGCTCGGCCTCAAAAGTATCGAATCCAGAGTTAAATTCCTCCGCGGCACGCTGGATATTGACAGCGTTATTGGTGAGGGAACTAGGGTGACTGTGAATGTACCGGGATAATTGGTGATGGACGATGGGCAATGATCGATGGGCGATGAATGGGCTGCTGACTTGTGTTTTTTTAACAAGTCTGGAGACTTGAGGGCATTCCGCATCGTGTCGGGAGACACTCGCGAGCGACTTATTCAACACCCATAATCCTCTGCTGGAGGGCGGCTGCGTTCTACACAGCATCATCGCTATGGCCGTCGCTGGCCCCTTAAAATTTAAGGAAATATTCATTCATTTTTTTGGCCTGTTCGACGTTCATTTTCTTGCGCATGCGGTACCTTACCTTTTTCACACCCTCAGGACTAATATTTAATAGGTTGGCGATACCTTTTGTGTCTAGATTCATTTTTAGTAGGCATGCCATGCGGTATTCGCCAGCGGTGAAATCAGGATGGACCTTGTTTATTTTTTTATTAAAATCCGAATGCACCATTTCAAAGGATTTTAGGAATTTTTCCCAGTCTTCATCCGCATTCAGATCACGGTTGATTTGTTGACTTAGTTTATTGATCTGTTTATTATTTACTCCGCTTGAATCCGATTTCAATGTTTTTATCTTATTATCCAGCCCGTGTAGAAATTCATTTTTCCGACAGAGTTGTAATGCTTTGGAGGCGAGTTCCTGTTTTTTAAAATCTAATTCTAAATGGAGCTGCTGATTCTTCAACTCTGCTACCTTTCGCCTTTCGGTCTCTACGACTTTTTGATTTAAAATTCTGGTTCTATGCAGCCAAAACAACAGTGCTCCCAAAAGTAAGCTCGAGATAAGAACGATCCAGAGGCGAGTATTTTTCACCTGATCGAGTTCGGCATTTTTTGATAAGAGGGCGATTTCATTGTCCTTCTTTTCCGTTTCATATTTGGTTTCTAATTCTGAAATATTGTGCAATACTTCTAAAGACTTGACAGAGTCATTATGTATAATATACTTGAGTACTATCTGATAAGCATCCTCAAACTTTCCTGCTTCTGCCTGCACTTCGTATAAATTTTTTATACAACCGGTATAAACCTCAAGCTGGTTTAAAGAATCAAAAAGAAAAGCAGCCCGCTCTATATTTGGAACGGCTTTGGCATAATTTCCCAATTTGCTATAAATTACGCCCATATCCCGCAATAATTCTGCATAAAACATTTCAGATTCCATTTCTTTGGCAAGGGGCTGAATACGTTCATAATATTTTATTGCTTGATCATATTTGCCCAGAGATTGATAGGCACGACCAATATTCCCCATACTTGCCATCATTTTATAGGTCATATTGAGTCTCTTATAAATGGCTACAGCTTGCATATTCAAGTCTATAGCCACTTCCCTGTTTTCCAGGGTCATTGCTATATTGGATAAAGCATCCGCCTTTGAAGCTTCGTTTTCGACCTGTTCTGAGTAAGCTAAGACTTTTCGAAAATGTTCTTCCGCTTTATTATTTTCACCAAGCGCATAATAAACACTACCCAGTGCATTATGCACTTTAGAAATAGAGGCGCTATCGGTTAATTCTTCAAAAATTCTAAGTGCCGCAAAATGATTATGTAAAGCTTCACCATAAGCCCCCTTTTTTCTGAGAATAATGCCAATATTATTTTCCATCATGGCTTCCTGATCGCGCAGTCCTCTGTTTTCATAATAATCTCTTGCCAGTCCGAAAAAATAGATAGAACTATCAACATCCCCATGATAATTCTGATAAATACCTTGTAACCGATAGACGTCTGCCAACAGCCCTAATTTTGGATGTCGTTTAGCAATTGTTTCCTGTTCAGAGATCAACTTTGAGGTAAAGACAGGATCGGAGAAAACCGTTTTTCGCCCGAGATCTTTCAGCATCTGAAACCGCAAACTATCCGGTGAATTGGGAATAGCATCGTAAGCGGTTTGCCATTTATTGGCCTGTCCATAATGAGAACCAGGGAATCCTATTGTGATAAGACAGCAAGTTAATAAAACATTTAGACCATAGCTTTTAAGTCGATGAATACAAAAGCACTCTTTATAATTTAAACGTATTAACATGTGTCTTTTCATAAGTGAATTTCAATAAAGTTTCGCTTCTAAGTTATGAAAAAGGAGAACATTATGTCCTATTATTCCTAAAACTTCAATATTTGATTGTCCATCTTAATAAAAAACGAAAAAGGGTTCAAGTATCTGATAGTCAGAGATTTACGAAGTATATTGTTTTTAGCCGGTAATTTTGTCCACCATTTGTCCACCCCAATTTTCATTAAGTTGTTAAATAGTACCCTTATTGTCCCTCCCGGATTTTTGCTTCCAGGCTCGAAAAACCTTCATATTGGGTTCGACAATAAGCCATTCCTTTTACAAGCCTGAATGCGCTTACCTTTTCAAAAAAAATGAACTGAATTAAAATGAAAAATTTAAATGGAGAGCTGCTAATTTTCGTGGCCATGATGATCTTTATTCTTGGTAGTTGTAAAAAAGATAATGATATGCCTGATCCAAATCCAATGGGATTGACATTTGAAGAAGTCATTAGTGCTGGTGGAACGATTGCTCCACCAACAGTAAGCGAAGTAATAGATACGACTAATATCGAGACAAACGTCAACATCGGAAATGCAACCTATAATTGCACCACAGTAACATATGATGTCAATGCGGCATCAGGAGGTACCGGAGGATTTCCGCTTTTTAATCCTACTGCGGATGTTATTTATCCCGGAAGTATGCTACAAGGAAATTCCTTGAATCAGGCAACACCCAATCCTATAGTAGTGGATCGTGCGGGAGGTAGTCTCTCGATTGATATTCTTGACGGCAATTTGGTTTCTTCTTTCGAAGTCGATAAAGTAAAGAAGAGTACGATTACTGATGGTATTAATAATATCATTGCCAATGCAACGGGTACGCTACCCGCTAATTTTAATCTGAAAGTTGAGAGCATCCAAAGTCGGGAGGAGTTTGCCCTGGCACTCGGTGTTGATGTGGACGGAGCTTTTCTTGATATTGAATCCACCTTAGATTATGCTTATAGCTCCGATAAAAGTGCTTTTATGGTAACCCTCAATCAGAGTTATTACACCATCAGTTTTGACCTGCCGGCTTCACTAGATGATCTGTTTACACCATCTGTTACTCCTCAACAATTAAGTAATTACGTCGGAGAGAATAATCCAGCCACCTATATTTCGAGTGTAAATTATGGCCGTATTTTCTATTTGCTTATCGAATCCTCTTCGACACAACATGAGCTGGATGTTGCGGTAAGATCCGCATTTAATGGTGTAACGACTGATGTGGAAACAACTCTGGATATCAATTACTTCAATGACCTAGAAGAAGTTACTTATAGTGTCTTTGCATATGGAGGTGACGCCGCCCCGACTTTCGATGCCGTCGGTGTGACAGATATCAATTCATTGATAGATGTGCTCAAACAAAGTACTTCCCTCGGTGCTGCCAAACCGCTTTCTTATGTAGTTAGAAATGTTTCCAATAATCAGATTGTTGCTACCCAACTAGCCACCACCTACGATGTAGTGGATTGTGAGCAAGTTGGGGCTCATGGTACTCATCCTGCCCTTGCTCACTGGACGAATCACCCCTTACTCGAAGGTTTTGGTCCAATTACCGCTGCTTATAGTGACGGGCCAGAAAAGCAAATCCTAGTTAATGCACAGGGCCAATGGCTAAGAAGTACCATCGATAGTAATGGAGAGGGCCAGTTAGAAGGACCTTATGAAATGAATGGACTACCTTTTACGAGTGTGGGTGCTACTTGTAGATTGCGGGGCCCGTTCACTTCGTTATATGTTTTTAACGAATTGGGTAACCAGTATGCTGTATTGGATATTAACGGTAATTGGAGTCAGATACATGAACATTCTGCTTACTTTTCTGGTCAAAGCCCTTTTCTGAGTGTCGGCGTGGGTGCAATCGCTTATTTCGAAAAATTTCCCATGGGACTTGCAAATGCTTTTCCATGGGGGCATACTCACTATATGTTTAATAAGCCGGGCAATAACTACGCGGTAGTCGGTTGGGAACCTAATTCCAACAATCAACATTTTTATAATGTGGCCGATGTCAATACAGATTTAGGGGTGCAAGGGAAGATTGACGGTGTCGGGGCGGCTTTAGGCTTTCAATACGATACTGGTTCAAATATTGATTTAGGGGTTCTCGTGATGTTTAATTTAGCCGGTACGGAATACGTCGTACGGGCAGATCTTGGGAATGGCGTGGAAGTGATTGGCCCCTTTGAACTATAAGATATATTTTTTTTGAAAAGGCATGGGGGCGATGGTGTCCCTGTGTTTTTTTTTGCCCTAATTCTGTTCTTAATTGATCACTATGCCCTTAAACACCTATATACAAGGCAATAAAAGCATCAATATTCGTGAATAAAGTGGTAGTGGAAGCATAAAAAATAAGCTACTTTTGTTAAAGGCCTATTCCCTCAAAACCTTTGCCTTTGTCGACCAGATTGGATTAACAATATTCCATATTGTTGTTGTCATACGCCTTTGCTTTTTCAGCTATTCTGCAACCGCAGCAATTTTGAAGATGCAGAAAATGATCACCGATACCGTAACTACAATTATCAATGATGCATATAAAATTTGGCAAGAATCTGATGCGAGCAGTTGAAGGATCTACTATGCTCATCATTTTCGTAGTCCTATCATTGCTAGCTAGCTGCGAATCTAAAAAAGAGCAGGACGAGCAACGCCCGAACATTATTTGAGCACCGTGCAATCGGTAGATGATGGGGTAGGCCAAATACTCGACTATCTGAAAGAAAATACCATAGTGGTTTATACTTCCGACCAGGGCTTTTATCTCGGCGAGCATGGTTGGTTTGGTTAACGATTTATGTACGAAGAATCCTTCAGCCCCCCCTTCTGGTGAAATATCCCAAAGAGGTCAGGGCAGGTGCGAGAAATAAAGATTTAATCGAAAATGTTGATTTCTCTGCCTTATTTGCCGATTACGCCGGAATAGCTTATCCCGAAAGTATGCAAGGGAGAAGTTTTCGGGAAAACCTCAAAGGAAATACCCCTGACAACGGGAGGGACTATTCCTATTCTCGCTATTGGGACCATTCCAGGGACCGACCGGAGCAATTTGGACGCAGACAACCCGGAAATTTTGGAGATCATAGCTCAGCACTGGGATGAATAATAAACCCAAGTTGCGATAGATAGAATAAATGATTGGCAAATTTAGGCGATGATGGGAAATCATGGCCTAAATCGTTTTTCTAGTGCTTCAGGAATTGAAATCAATCCTGGCGGTTTGACGGCTGACGGCTGACGGCTCACTTCTAACTTCAAAATGTCCAGTAGTGTAGGGTTAAAAACATCAAACAAATTAAACATTATGAAAATTAATACTTTGAAATACATCTTTATCATAGCTGTGCTGTCCATAGGACCACTATTGGTATATGGGCAAGGAAATATGAACCTTTCCTATGACGCTCCGGCAGAAAAATGGGTAGAAGCTTTACCCGTGGGTAATGGTAGTTTAGGAACCATGGTCTTCGGAGGCGTGGAAGAAGAGCGGCTTCAGTTTAATGAAGAAACCCTGTGGGCCGGCCAACCTCATGATTATTCGCATAAGGGCGCGGGTGAGCATCTGGCAGAAATCAGAAGATTGCTGAGCGAAGGGAAACAACGGGAAGCCCAGGACCTGGCAACGAGGGCGTTTATGAGTGTTCCACTCAAACAGGTACCTTATCAACCTTTCGGTGATTTACGGATAAAATTTAAGGACCATCAAAACTATACCAACTATAAGCGGAGGCTGGATCTTACTAAGGCTGCAAGTACGGTTACCTACCAGGTGGACGGCGTGCATTATAAGCGGGAAGTGATTGCCAGCTATCCAGATCAGGTGCTGGCTGTTCATTTAACCGCTGGTAAAGCTAAATCCTTAAGTTTTGCTATCTGGATGGATGCCCTACATGAAGACCAAAAGGTGGTTTCAACCGGAGCCGGCCAAACCTTAAAGGTCCAGGTGAAAGACGGTGCGCTAAGGGGCGTTGCAACCTTTAAAATAAAAACAAATGGTAAGCTGAGCAGAGCAGGCAACCGGCTTGAAGTGGCCAACGCATCCTGGGCGACGATTTACCTTTCCGCAGCGACTAATTTTATAGATTATAACAATGTATCCGGAGATCCAGAGGCAGTGGTGGCCCGGGTTTTAGCGAAGGTAGAAGGGGTGAAATATAAGAAAGTCAGGAAGAAGCATGTTCGGGATTATCAATTGCTCTATGATCGTTTCGAAATTGATTTTGGGGACAACGGCAGGTCTGAAACGACCACCGATAAAAGGATATACGATTTTTGGAAAGCCCCCAATGATCCACAATTGGTGGCACTTTATGTTCAGTATGCCCGTTATTTACTCCTTGCCAGTAGCAGGCCGGGTACCAAACCGGCTACCTTGCAGGGCATATGGAACGATAAGTTGAAGCCGCCGTGGTTTAGCAGTTACACGACCAACATAAATCTGGAAATGAATTACTGGCCAGTAGAAATGGCCAATTTAAGTGAGTGCCATGAACCTTTGTTCTCCCTGATCAGGGATCTTTCCCAAACTGGAAAATCTGTTGCAAAAGAGCATTACAATGCGGAAGGATGGATCGCTCACCATAATATAGACATTTGGCGGGGAGCCGCACCAGTAAACGCCTCAAACCACGGTATTTGGTTGGGCGCCGGAGCCTGGTTAAGCACGCATATCTGGGAGCATTATCTGTTTTCGCTGGATAGAGACTTCTTAAGAGAGCATTACCCTTTAATGAGGGACGCTGCGATTTTCTATTCCCAGTTTTTATATATAGACCCATCGACCGGATATTTGATCAGTTCACCTTCTAATTCTCCGGAAATTGGCGGCTTGGTGGCAGGCCCTACGATGGACCACCAATTGATTCGGGCATTGTTTAGAATTATCATCACCTCATCAAAAATATTGGGTGAAGACGAGGTGCTTGCTTCCAGTTTAAAAGAAATGCTACCCAGGATTGCTCCCAACAAGATCGGCCAACACGGCCAGCTTCAGGAGTGGATGGAGGATAAGGACGACCCCGACAACCATCACAGACACGTTTCCCATTTGTGGGCCGTTCATCCCGGCAATGAGATTAATTGGGAAGAGACCCCCGAGTTGATGAAAGCCGCACAACAATCTTTAGAATACAGGGGCGATAACGGAACCGGGTGGAGCCTGGCCTGGAAGATTAATTTCTGGTCCCGGTTTAGAGATGGCGACCGGGCTTATCAACTATTGCACCGATTGCTGAGCCCGGCCGAAGAGCCGGAACGAAAAATAAGGGGTGGCTCCTACCCTAACCTGTTTGATGCACACCCACCGTTTCAAATCGATGGCAATTTTGGTGGGGCAGCAGGCATTTTAGAAATGCTCATTCAGAGTCATTTGGGTAAAATAGAGTTGTTGTCGGCCTTGCCATCAGCGCTTCCTCAAGGAAGGATTTCTGGGGTATGCGCGCGTGGAGGATTCGAATTGAATTTCACCTGGGAAGACAGTACGCTAACCAGTGTTGAAGTATTATCAAAGAAAGGTGGTAAGTGCACCTTGGTCTATCAGGATACAAGTATTGAGTTTGATACCAAAAGTGGAGAAAGATACCAGTTTGATGGAATGTTAAAAGAAAAATAGAAAAAGTGATAAGAACAGACTATTGGTCATTGGGTTTCTGATATTTTTTGGGTGTGATGCTTCAAATAACGCACAGCGTGAACCATCAAAACCTAATGTAATCATCATTTTTACTGATGACCAGGGTTATCAGGATGTAGGCGTTTTTGGTTCGCCTTTGGTTGCCCCGGGCGCAACTTTGTTACTGTTAAGGTAACAACAGAAGACGGTACTTATGGATTGGGGAACTCAGCTTATATGAACTGATGTTGAGGGTTCCAACCATGATTCAGGTGCCAATGATGCAAGCACTTAATCATTTTTAAGGAAATAGCCTTCATTGGACACCGCAGCATCACTTACATATATATTTGCTGTTTTAAACCAAACTTCAGCGTAGTTTCCGCTTTCATATTGTTTCTGAATATCGCCACCATATATTTCAGCACCAGAACACCAGTTTTTATTTACTTCGGGGGATTTTCCATTCGTCTGATTGTAAGCACCCAGCTTAAAAAACAGCCCCTCATCTGCATACGCATTTTCTCGCTCCACTCCGTCCTGACCAATGGGCACAAATAGATCCTGAGTTTGCTTTGGAATATCAGCAGTTGTTGTATATTCTGATTTGATTAAGTTTTTTGTAAATGTCTTGGTTTCATGCCCTTCACTACTAAATATTAGGTGCATGATGCCATCTTTGACCTCGATTTCATAACTGAATTCTTCCCCTAATGCAATACCATCGTTAGGTTCTTCCGGGTAGGTGTTTTCTTCCCTACCAACAACAGAAAAGTCATAGCCCCAAACAGCTGTTGAATAATCCCATCTTCCAGAATTGTCATCACCAGCTGTATTGATTTCATAATGCCAAAAAACCGAACCTTTGGTATGACCAGGAAATTTCTTGTAAAATATTTTAAGCGGTTCGTTCTCATGTCCATCAGCACTATGAATCTGACCAACGACTACTGAGTACGAAGCCGCGACCCGGGCATCGCCCGTAGTTGAAACATTCATTACTTTGAGGGTAGCGGTCAATTTAGCCTCAGTCATAGGAGACCATTTTTTCAATTGAGCCAGTTCGGTTCTTGTATTGTTTGAAGTACCATGGGTATCTCCTGCATTGGGCGTTTTATAAACTACCCAATCCTTTTCACCATCATTTGCTGTATAAAAGAAATCCTCATGCTCAAAATTATCTGCCTGACCCGCATTTGAACCATCCCCTAAGATCAAATTCCAATGATTGAAAAATGGAATAACGTCACTTGCGTAAACGGTTTTTTGTGCCTCTTTTTTTTTGGGTTCTTTAGCAGTGTTGGAACAGCTATTTAGTAATGGGAAAATACCAATGATTAAAAAAGTTGATAATGAAGTTATAATTTTGTTAACCATTTTTTTTTAATTTATGAACATCGATCCCCAACAAGGTACATAATGTTAAGCCAAAACCCATAGGACGACAACACCTCAGAGCTCTCAATTCAACACCCACATCATTAGGCGGCCAGCGAAGAATAAATACCTACCGGATAGGCAAAAGTGTACCTTACCTGGTTTAACGACCCCTCCAGCCTACATCAACCAGAACAATCTCTCCCGGTTCCAATGTAAAGGTGGTCTTCTTGCTTATAACCTCCGGGATAACAGTAATCGTTTGTTTTTGGGTGCCGATTGATTGAATGAAAAGTTGGTTGTCCTGAGTTTTTATAAAAACATCCATTTCTTCAGATGATTGTATAGTCAGGTTTTGACTTTTCAATTCTTTCACATTGAATATAAATGTTCCTCTCCCAGAACTAAGACTTACAAAATGGCCACCTTCCATTACCCATTCCGATTGGTTTACTTCCCAATCATTGATCATCATCCGTTCCGCTTCTTCATCTAATCGGTTGTTGTAACCCCGAAAAGGGTAAATGATTGTAAGAAAGCTGAAATCCTTTTGATTGGATTTAGAGACTACGCTCCATTGCTTGCCCCGTACGCCAGCACTAAATACTGAATCGGTTTTAGTGAGTTGTAAGATGTCGAGGCCGCAGGCATCTGGAGTGATTGCCCTTAATAGATTGGGTCCGTTTTCATCAGTATAATGGCCTTGCCAAACTTGTTTATAATCGTGCACATCAGCAGATTGGAAGTCATCCTTGACTATCCAAAATTCATGCTTCACAAAGATCACCTGTCGGGTATATTCCACCCCCACATTTTCAAATCCATCATGCCGACCAGCAAACAAGTCAAAATCGTCATTGACTTCCCATGCAATAACTTCCGGGTTCGGTAACTCTCGAAACTTCCCAAATCCACTTCCTCCTTTGTTGGATGTCCATTCCTTGCCTTGTAATTCATTGTCCACAAGGGCGACATTTTTCACTAATGAATTTTTGAACAGATCAAAATCTTTGAGCGAGTACCGTACCTGGTAATTTGGAAGGACGGCCTGACCATTGGCCATAGCCTGAATCCCTAACATGTCTCCATGCTGATGGTCAGGTTTTTCACCATCCAGACCCGCGCTGATGATCATCATCTTGTCGTCCGCATCCCAACCCTCTCGCATGATAAAATATCCTGTGTCCTCAAATGCCAAAGAACCGTAGGCAGGCTTTTGTTGGTTGATATTTTCGAGAATCTTGACTTGATCATTGCTCAAAAACCAATACAATCGATCATCAACTTTGTCCGATGCGAAGTATCCGAATTCCGGGTTCTCAAAGAGCAAATAACCGAGTGTCATCGCACCCGAAATATCATTAGTTTCGGCCCATGGAATTTCGGTATCATCTTGAAGAACCGGTGCACTGCGGTCAGGGTAAGCTACTTTCACCAAAGTGGTAAACAAACTTCTGAGTTTTTCTTCCCATTTTTTGTCTACTTCAATAGCATTCAATTTTGCAAGTTGGTAGACGTAGAAGTAGTTGTTGATGTCGCTCATGTGGTAATGCACGGATCGTTCAAACTGAAAGCCATCCGCGTTGATTTCCTTATCCAAGTGTTCGCTGAGCCTGAGCATTGCGCGTTCCAGCCATAGATTGGTTCCTTCAAAATCTCTTAAGAGGATTGCCAGCATGGCAAGCGCTGACACTCCCCGTGTCTGATGATTTCCAGCGATAAATTGATCGTTTCGTTCGTAAAGGTGTTGCCCATGCTGAAGCAGTGTGGCAATAGTGACAAGCTGATCTTTATCCGAGTACTCCGCTTCATTCAAAAACATATTGTGGATACAAAGCCAGTTTAGAACGCGATAGCCTGACCTGAAGGCTTCATAAACGCCATTCCCGTCCTCAATTTTTTCGTATGCGTTGGCATGAAGTGCGGTATTCAGCGACCGCATCTGGTTTTCGAAGTACTTAATCAGCGCAGGGTCTTTTTTGCCATTGAAATAATAAAGAGCAATGTCCACCATCTTGTGCTGACGGGCCAGATGCCTGAGGGCATAGGCATTTACGGATTCTCCGTTTAGGTAATTGAATGGAAGCATCCACTGGGTTGAGTCAGCGTATTTCCCCAAATGGTCAAGGGCTCTTATCCGGTGCTCTTCGCTGTTTTCGTAGAGGCCATTGTAATGAGGTAGCCGGTCATAGAAAGTTCGGTAATCATAGAAAAACCGCTCTGAGAATTTTTGACGGAAGTACCCCGCCAAGTCACCCACGGAAACTTCACTTCCGCTCTTAACCTGCTCTTTGACTTCATCTTTAAACAAAAAAATCAATTCCTCATTA
The DNA here is from genome assembly GCA_021604865.1 of Saprospiraceae bacterium. Taxonomy (GTDB): domain Bacteria; phylum Bacteroidota; class Bacteroidia; order Chitinophagales; family Saprospiraceae; genus BQJU01. The sequence goes on from BQJU01000071.1 coordinate 12,541, forward strand.
CCCACCACACGATTGGCAGGAATAGACTGTGTAAAAGCCAAATTTGATATTGAAAGGAAAATGATTAACATTAAACACCTCATACTCAATACATTAATTTTAGTGGCAGATTCTGTTCGGTAATGATTTGACCGGAATGCTCAAAGGTATTGTCAGATGCAGCATTGTTTTTGGCGCCCCAAAGTCTCGCCACTAGTTTCACTTTATTATGCTGAAATCTATTTTCCGAAATGTCAACATTGATAATGCCATAGGTGTCGATTAGGATACCATTTTTCTCTTTTCCACCGCTTTTCATGAAAGTGCTTCCCTTAATCACCAGGTTTCCGCCGACGGTAGATTCGTCATATCCACCACGGTAGTAGTCAATAACATTCTGGTCGACCTCCTCAAATCGACAGTTGAGGATATAAACGTTCTCAGCATTGTATTCACCTCTGTTGTCATCTTCACTTGAAAATTCAAGTCCGTTATTGCAGTTTTTTATCACCGTAGACCTGAACTCGATGTACTCGGAAAATGAGTGTTTGTAAGCTTTGAGCACAAAGTCAAAGTCTGATATTCCAGCGTCTTTCAGCTTCAAATTGTAAAGGCTGGACATGTTTTCTTTCAAGCTGGCAAAGGCATAATTCTCGCCTGATCCCTGAAGGTTGACTGATTTCAGAAGGAGCTGACCTTTCGGGTTCATTTCAAAAGCTGGGGTTTCAGCCTCTCCGAGATATACGATGGTCGATTTGCTCACTGTGTCAGCCGATTGTACGGTTAGTTCTTTGTTGATTTTCAGCGGTGAGCTAATTTCGTATCGATCCGACGTTAATTCAATGATATCTCCGTCATTGGCTTTGCCTACTGCCTCCACTAACTGCTCCGATGTACGCACCGAATAGGTTTCCGGAGCTGCTTTGGCAGGTGTGGGATCATACCAATCAGGGCCGTACTGAGACAGATTCATTATGTTGGGTTTTTGTACGCTAGTTCCATTTATGGCACCAATCGAATTGTTTTCTGATCGAGAATTGCCCAGCAAATCCGTAGTGATCTGATCAAATTCAAACCCATAATAAACCTCCACATCGGTCAGGTCGGTGGAAGGAACCCAAACATTTTCTTCCAATTCGCTCATGGAAAAATCCTTTTCTTCAAGCCCTTCTACTCCACTGAAGGCGACTCCCTGGTTGTTGATTACATTGCTTTGAAAATCAATGCCATCTATGGAATCGTAACGAATGATAGGCATTTTATCTCCTTCAGCGTTATAAATAATGTTATTCGCGATAAGCGTCCGGATGGGCGTTTCGGATCTGATTTCAGAAGGAGGGAGGACATCCTTCTGATCAACATTCGATCCTACGCCAATTTGCCAAGGCGAGGTGCAATTGACCCAGGTGTTGTACGCAACCACCACATCTGTAACCTGGATATACCTGTTTATGGCCGAGCGTCGAATTCCGTTCATTATGGCTAGTGGAGCTCTGAAAATCTCCCCTCTTTGATTGTAGAAATAGTTGTTGGTCACCCAATGCCCCGTGCCGATGAGTCTTATTCCACCAGTATATGGTGATCTTTCGTCGCCAATGAAATAGTTGCCGTCCACGATGCAATAATTTCCGTGACGAGTGACTAATGATCCTTCGCTTTTATAGAAGACATTGTTTCTAAATTCGTTAAAGTTGGATTTACTGGAAATGACTTCAACTTCACCATTGCATCGCTCGAACAGATTGTTGGCAACCAATGTGTGACTAGGCGTCATTGATGTGCCACTGCTCCCAATCTGGATCGTTTCGGCACTTGGACCTCCTTTTGGGGGCCTGGGACCAAAATGGTTGTGGTTGATTTTGTGATAGTTTTTAATGCTTTCATTTCCAGCCAAATCCACTCTTACCGTTGGTCCTCTATTCGATTTTCCAGCCAGATAGCAATGGTCGAGTTGGTTGTGCCGTCCCTTGAACAGTACCCATAGGTCCTGTTTATCTTTCTGAGATTTGTTGAAGTCTTTGATTACACAATTGGTCACCCGGCTGTTGTTTGCAAGTGTATCATTATTGATAAAGAACTGGATGACAGATTCCGAGGGAGAAGCTCCATTGGTAAAATAAAGTCCATCCACTACCAGATATTCGCCACCCAGTTTCAGGTCAGATTCTCCCTGAATAATTACCTTTTCGGGCGTTTCTGCCCGTAGGATGATCGGGTTTTCCTTCGAACCCATGCCAAAAAATTTGATTTGGACATCTTTCCAGATTCCATTTGCCAGGACAATTTCATCTCCTGGAGTTGCCTGACTAATTGCTTTATTCAGCTCGTCAAAATCTTTTACATAGATACCTTCCGGCTTTGAGTTTTTGCCACAGGACAATAGCAGCAGAACGGCGCAAGTTAGCAGTAGACTATTTTTCATATATGATCTTTTAAATTTTTCCTTAGCGGGCAACCCTTCCGGAAGCATCACCACTCATCAGCTTTTCGACTTCTTCCACCGTTGACAAATTTGCATCTCCATAAATGGTATGCTTCAAACAGGAAGCAGCTACAGCAAAATCCAGAGCATTCTGGTCATCCTCCGGATATTTCAATAAGCCGTAGATCAAACCGCCCATAAAACTATCGCCGCCGCCGACCCTATCTACAATATGAGTGATTTGGTAGGTCGGTGCTTCGTAAAGCGTTTTACCGTCATATAACACGCCAGACCAGGTATTATGAGAAGCACTGATCGATCCTCTCAGGGTAGTGATCACCTTTTTGGCTCGTGGGAACATCTTCATTAACTGTTTCAAAACGGACAGATAAGACTGGGCATCCACAGAATGTCCTGCCGTTACATCTACTCCTTCCGGATGCAAGCCAAAATGTTTTTCTGCATCCTCTTCATTGCCTAAAATGATATCGCATCCGGCAACCAATTCAGGCATCACCTCACCGGGTTGTTTTCCGTATTTCCATAAATTTTTGCGGTAATTCAAATCCGTTGAAACGGTAATGCCCAGTCGATTGGCGGTTTGTATGGCTTCCAGGCAGGCATCGGCCGCACCCTGAGAGATGGCGGGGGTTATGCCCGTCCAATGAAACCATTCCGCATCTGCGAATACAGTTTCCCAGTCGATCATTCCGGCCTGGATGTCGGCCATACCGGAATGTGCGCGGTCATATACCACTTTGCTGCCCCGGCTTACGGCTCCGATCTCTAAAAAATAGATCCCTAATCGTTCGCCGCCCCGGATGATGTACTGAGTACCCACTCCGCGTTTACGCATTTCCATTAAGGCACATTCACCGATATCATTCTCCGGTAGTCGGGTCACAAAATCTACCGGCACACCATAATTGGCCAAAGATACCGCTACGTTACTTTCTCCCCCGCCATAGATGACGTCAAAGGCATTAGCCTGGGAAAAACGCTGTAGGGATGGCGGAGTCAGCCGGAGCATTATCTCTCCGAAAGTCACTACTTTTTTCATATATTTACAACCTTTGTTTTGATTGAAAAATCTCGTTAAATGCACGTTTATTCAGACATGCACTAAGAAAATGCTAGACCACCATTGATGTCGAAATTAGCGCCATTTACAAACGAGCTATTGTCAGAAGCTAAATAGGTTACTAAGTCTGCCACTTCTTCAGCTCCACCTTCTCTTTTTAAAGGAGTTTTTTCTGAAACCATTTTTCTAACTTCATCATTTGTGAAATCATCATGAAATTTCGTAGCAATTAACCCTGGACAAATTGCATTTACTCTAATGCCTTTAGGTCCAAGCTCCTTTGCCATTGCTCTGGTAAATGTAGTTACAGCTCCTTTAGAAGAAGCATACAAAGAGGATCCGCCACCACCACCGTCTCTTGCTGCTTGAGAAGAAAGGTTGATGATGGAAGTATTTTTACCCATTAAAGGCTCAAATGCTTGCATTACAAAAACGGTAGACTTAAAGTTGACGTTCATAACTAAGTCATAAAAAGACGCATCCAGTTCTTGTAATGATTTACGTGCAAAAAGGCCTCCTGCATTATTTACAAGAATATCAATTTTATCTCCGAATGCCTCTACCGCTTTTGCCTTTAAATGTTTAATATCCGCTAATTTAGATACATCAGCTTGAACGGCAATAGCTTCACCGCCAAAAGCTTTTATCTCCTTAATTGTTTCATTAGCTCCAGCTTCTGAACTATGATAGTTCACAACTACTTTAGCTCCCTCTTTTGCTAAACCTACAGAAATTGCTCTGCCAATATCTCTTGCTCCCCCGGTTACTACGGCTACCTTTCCTTTTAGCATACTCATTACGCTCTTTTTAATGGGTTTAATAATTAGATTCCTAGTGCCTGACCACCACCCACCTGGATGGTTTCTGCGGTTATGAAGGCCGCATCACTACTTGCCAGAAAAGAAACAACACCAGCTACATCGTCTGGTTTGCCCAATCTTCCCAGCATAATACTATTAGCCCATGAAGCAAAAACTTCTGGCTTTGTAGATTTAATTTGCTGATGAAATGGCGTGTCAATTGTACCCGGAGATACTGCATTTACTCTAATACCATATTCGGCGAGATCTTTTGCTAATGCTCTTGTAATGGTATGAACTCCAGCTTTTGATGTACCGTAAATTCCAGCTCCAGGTCCTCCTGCATTCCATGCCGCATTTGAAGTGTAGTTGATTATTGTAGGATGATCACCCTTTTTAAGGAAAGGGATTGCCGCTCTTGAAGTGAAAAACACAGAATCTAAGTTTAATGCCATTACAAATCTGTAAAAATCTGTAGTCATCTCTTCAAAACGAGATCTTCCACCTAATCCACCTGCATTATTTATAAGCACATCTATTCTGCCATACTTTTCGCCTATTTTGGCGATATTTTCGGTCACTAACTCTTCTTTTGTAACATCGAATCCGAAGTATTCTGCCTCAATTCCTGCTGCTACAAGTTCTTCAACTCTTTTAGCGCCTTCTTCATCATCTATGCCGTTTATTACTACAATAAAACCGTCTTCACCTAATCTTTTTGCTACTGCAAAGCCAATACCACCAGTTGCTCCGGTAACAATAGCTAGTTTCTTATTTGACATTATTTTTTGTTTTAAATTGTTTTTAATTTGCTTGAATATTTTAAAAATAGGTACGTCCTTCTATTTGGGTTGTAAGGGTTCGATTTTAGGACAAAGCACCCAAATACTGGTCACCGCAATCACTGCCAGGGCAGCACCAATCACAAAAGCCGGTGTATAATTCCCACCCGAAGTAAGCCAAGGAACCAGATACGTTAGCCCGGCCGCACCCAATTTGGCCGCCATTCCGGCAAATCCGGCTAATGTGCCAACTGTTTTACCGCCGAAAAGATCGCTCGGCAATGTCTGGACATTACCGATAGCCGTTTGAAACCCGAATAGAATTACGGCCATCAGTAGCACGGCAGTCACCGGCTCTCCCGGGTTTGACATGGCAAATAGCGCCGGCAGCATGATCACACCACCTAAGGTGATCACCAATTTTCGCGTCTTATCTACACTCCAGCCTGTCTTTATGCGGTTTTGGGCCAGCAGTCCACCAAACCAGGCTCCGAACATGGCGCCAACGTATGGCACCCAACCGTATATACCGATGGTTTTAACATCCATTTGATAGACTTCTGAAAGATAAATCGGTATCCAAAACACGAACAACCACCAGATTGGATCAATTGCCGCGGAGGCAATGATCACGCCCCAACTTTGTTTGTGAGATAACAATTCGCTAGTGGTTGGATTATATCCCTCATCGAAGCTGCCGTCCTTATCCAAATCTTGATTCTTTTGGCCACTTAGAATGTATTGGCGTTCCTCTTCAGTAATCCATGGATGTGCTTTAGGCGGAGATTTTACCAGTACCAGCCAAGGTATGAGCCACAGCAAACCAACAAGGCCAACTAAGATAAAAATCATCTGCCAGCTAAAATAAATAGACATAAGTGCGATCAAAGGGATGGAGATGATCCCCCCAATTGCGGCACCCGAGTTAAAAATGCCTTGCGCTAAGGCCCTTTCTTTGGTAGGAAACCATTCCGCATTGCCTTTCGTCGCTCCTGGCCAGTTTCCGGCCTCTGCTATTCCTAAAATGGCACGAAAAAACCCGAAACTAAGAATTCCTCGTGCAGTCGCATGAAGTGCGGTGGCAATAGACCAGACACCAATAGACAAAGCAAAACCGATACGCGTTCCTATCCAGTCAAAAATCTTCCCGAAGATGGCCTGGCCAAAAGCATAAGAAAACACAAAAATGACCGAAATAAGTGCATAAATTTCTTTGCGCTCAAAGTCCGTTTTATCCGGAAAGAGGTCAACTGAAATTTCAGGCCATAACACATTGAGCGATTGGCGATCAATGTAGTTGATAACTGTAGCAAAAGCAATCAGCGCAATAACCCACCATCTTAAACCTTTTATTTTCATTATACTTTTTTTATTTCCGTCAGGTAATCCTACCCAAAGGAAGATTTTGATATTTTCTCAGAGCTTGTTTGGAGGTGATTCTATAGTGAGAATCCGTGCTTTATGGTTCTGGCTAACGGTTTTCTAGGGAGTTTAGCGGGCTAAATGACCGCTAAAAGCGAATGCCATGGTTCATAAAACGCTGATTTACAAAAGGAAGATTACTCCAAACATGCTCTAAAATGGCAAGATGGTACTACTCCAGAAAATCCTCTCTGGCAGGACTAAATACGTCAATTAAGACGCCCGGTTTGGTGCAGGTACAGCCGTGCATGACATTTGGCGGTATGTAATAAGAATCACCCGTCTTGATCGTTTTGACTACATCGCCAATTGTCATTTCAAACTCACCACTGGCAACATAGGTCACTTGCGAATGATGGTGTTGATGTATTTGCCCAACGCCACCTGTTTCAAATTTTGCTTTCACCAGCATAATCTTATCATCTGTTCCGTGAATTTGACGTTGAATTTTTGGGTCCACTTGTTCCCATTTTTCTTCTGCGTCAAAGAAGAATTCTTTACTTGCTTTAATTGTTTTTGACATATTGTTTCTTTTTAATAGATGGTTCTTCGAAAAATTCCGTGTTTACAAGTCAATCAAAAATAAAGATCAACACTCCTTTCAGCCGTTTATTATTTTCATTTTGGTCGATCACGAAATTTGTCAAAGAAGGTAAAATGTTCATCAACGTTCATTCCTTCGGGCGACATAGCTTACGCTTGCGCCGTAGCTTCGTGAAGGCAGCATAGGAGCATAGCGATGTTGCCCACACCACATCATCACCTCTCACTCCTCAACCTAAAGGGGCCTTGCCATTCATAGGTCTTCTCCTTAATCTCAATGGTATGAGTGGCCTCCTTTGAGGCATCTTTGTTTGCTAAAAACAAGGTCCATACTTTACCTGCTTTATTGTTAAATTGGATCACCGTATATGCTGCATCGTCGTGCAATACGCTCACTTTTTCAATGCTGGTAAAAGGATGTTCTGCTATTTCCGCCACCGGATTGTAAGCTCCATGAGGCTCGATAATGGACACAAAAATGGCATTTCTTCTATCCTTTTTTCTGATGATGAAAGCAGGATCGTGCCGCAAATTAAAGTCGGGATCATTAGCTCCCAGCCGGGCAAAAATCAATTCATCTTCAGGATCCACGGCACTCATCATCGAATAAAACTTGCCATTAGAAAACCAATTGATATAGGCATTGCCGTTTTCCGTTTTTCCTACCGCCTCTTTCCATAAATGTTGATAACCGTGGCCATCACCGAGGGTATTCAGTGTGGTCAATTCAGAATCGTAAGCAAAATTGGTGCGTAATAAATGGCCTTGAAACCAAACCGGTAAATCATATTGACTATTCGCAGCGGAAGTTGCTCTGAAAACATCTATCAAAATGGGGTGGCGAAAATGATCCTCCTTCACCAATACCATTGTTCGATGTAATTCACCATCGGGATAAGCATTTTTTGATTTGGCGCTTACCACCTGAACAGGGCCCGATCCATGAAAATAATACAGGTCCGGATGGTGTTTTTCACCAATTCTGATGTCGCCGTCATAATGAGATGTTTCATTGATCACCAGTGTATTGTGCGCAATGCTCTGTTTGGCCCAGGTATTGTTTTCCTTTAAATAACGCCCACCTCCTTTTTGGTCAATATTAACCCAACGGGCCGCCCCGTAATCTTGCATAATTTCGCCCGTTTCATCGTATAGGGAATAGGATAATTTATCAAAATGTCCATGCCCCATGCCCTGAGCAGAATATTTCATCACCAGGCATAATTCATTGCCGGGAGCGGTACTGTTTCTTAGAATACCTATCCCTCCTTCGTCCCCGTTGGGGCCATCGGTATAAGCGATAGATTTTTGTCGCATCGGTTGGGCCAAACCTTTGGCTAAATCTCGGGCAACCATAAACCCCGCTTCATCTAAAATAACCGTTCCCTGTTTTTCAGCAACAGATAATAACATTGGATCTTCGCCATAATGTTGATAGGCTAAATCAACGGCCATGATCACCTCTCTGGCATTCCAGGACATGCCTTTTTGGGCATCATTAATTGGGAAAAATAGGCCGTTTTTATCTGTTTGATATAATAAAGCATAAACCGCCTTTTTTAAAATGGAATCCCGATAAGTTAAGATGTCTAATTCTGGTCGGTTATTCGCCAAAGATTTGGCAAACTGCAAAAACGGGAAAATGGCATAGCGCAAATAATATGGGCCTTCAGTAAAGTAACCATCCGGCGAAAAAGAATCATCCAATTGAGCTAAAAAGCCGGCTTTTTTCTGTCCATCTGGTCGGATTAATCCGCCGTCGTTGTCTCTTTCATTTTTCTTGTTGACATCTACTTTCAAGCCATATAAAGCTCTTTCCACCAATTCTTTATCATTCATCACCAAGCCTATCATGCCTACTGCGGCATTGCCCCAAGTGCTATGATTATGAATGCGATTAAAGAATTGTGGATTACCTGTCGACAAAAAATCAGCATACGGACGAAAAAGGTCTTTTTCCAAATGCTTTCGTTCATTTTCGGTCAAAAAATTATAGATGCAATCGTAGGCCTGGCTAGTATAGACCAGCCAATTAGCGTCATTTAAACATTGCCAAAAAATCTTGCCGGTAGAATAGGAACGGTCGGTTGGATGTATGGGTAGTTTGGGGTACATTTTCGCATATTCCAATAACATGTCTCGAATGTAAACCGCATATTTCTCTTGATCGGTTATTTGATACAAAACGCCCGCTTTTTGCATCATAAACCAATTTTTTTTATGGCGTTCGTGGGTATAACCACCCGACATATCCTTGGGGATAGGTACTTCTATAGCTGTGGCCATTTCCGCATCTACCTCGGCTATGGTCTCGGCTAATACTTTATCGAATAAAGGGGCTTTTCCTAAAGATGCCTTAATGGCTTCTACTCCTTTTTCGGTCAAGATCAGGTTCGGGTGATTTTGGGCTAAAACGGTGTTGAGCCCCAATATCAGACCAAAAAAAATGAATGCTATTTTAAATTTATCTTTCAATTTTGGTCGGTTTTGAAATCATTTATAAGTTAAGTTCTCAGTAAAATAGGGCTCGTCATTTGCCTGAATTTCAGGCGTATTTTTAAAAGCACAATTGACTATTCTCGTAATCGGTTCACCAACAACCATGTGTAGTTTAATGGGTTCACAATCGGTGAATTTATTGTTCTGAATCTGAGCTATTTGTACGCCATGCAGCACAATAGATGCCCCTGTCTTATTCCGTTGATCCTGCCCTGTTTTATCGAAGGTGCATTGGTCGATTTTTAGCATCGGACCAAAGGTGCTTTCATCTCTTCCGCCTCGATGTAAGTTCAAAACGGCAAAACCGATTTCTTTAAATTGACAATTTTCAATGATTACATTTTCGGCATTGTAAATACCAATGTCGTCCGTTTCCTTATCTAAAGCGAGGACGGAACCCGATACATTAGTAAAGGTAGAATTGCGCAAGACAATTGAATCCGCAAAAGTGTTTTTATACACCTGGACCACTTCAAAAGAATGATTCACATCCAAGTCCTGAAAGTCACAGTTGTTGATAAATAGTTTGTAATTATTGATCATGGAATAGCGGCTGGTTCGGATGACCGCATTCAGGGGTTTGTCTCTGGATTCCTCCCCTGAAATAATCAGTCCATCCAAACTTAAAGCACCTCCGTTTTCGATGTTAAACAGACTTGTTTTTTGAAATTTCAGGACCGGTTTTTGTGCTAGTGACGGAGCAGCCACAAAACTGATCGGATGATAAATATCAATCGATTTGGACATTAAATATTCCCCTGATTCCGTTAATTCAATGATGTCTCCGCTGCTTGATTTTTCTAAAGCATCGACCAGCGTATTTTCTCCTGCTTTTACTTTGATGACTTTTCCGGTATTAAAAAATTGCTCTTGTTCCACTCTTGGATACCAGCTTACGCCTGTATTTTCGGGAGTGGCCATTTCTCCCTTTGGTTGCATGCCTGCTGTGAGGCTTTCTGTGGGCATCATCAAACCATTTCCATTTCTTTTAAACTCAATTTCCTTAGTCTTAAAACCTTTTTTTTGAAAAGGCTTCATCTTGGGACTTAATACATTGTCCTTAAAAGAAATTCCACTAATATCATCGTAAATGGTAAATAGATCTTCCTTGTTTGTATTGTAAAAAAGGTTGTTTGCAAGTACCGTATTTTTGGGCGTAGCACTTCTCTCTTCGTCACTTCCAGCACATATTTGAATGTGTTCACAATTGATATAGGTGTTATTACTTGCCTCCGAATCAATCACTTGAAAATATCTATTGGGAGGTGAATTGGGTACACCATTCATAATAACCAATGCTCCTCTAAACCGATACCCCGTTAGGCCTTCGTGATAATTATTTCTGACGGTCTGGGTTTCATTGATGATTCGGACGCCTCCGGTATTGGGTTTACCATTTCCAAAAAAATAATTATTTTCTACCAAAGTTTCATTGCCATGACGCATGGTCAATGTACCCTGACATTCAAAAAAGGTATTCCCTCGAAATGTATTTTGACAAGATTTGTTAGAGATTATTTCGTGTTCGCCATTGCAGCGATCGAAATAGTTATTTTCGACTAACGTATTGGAATTGGTCAAAGAATAATGGCTGGTGCCGATCCGTAAGGTTTCGCCGCCGTTGGAGCCTAAAATGGGGTGGTGGCCAAAATAGTTATGGTCTATTCGGTGGTTATTTTCACGGCTTTCCTCGGTATTTAACCGGACGGCCATGGTTACTCCCTGGTTTCTTTTACCCACCAAATAATTGTGATCTATTCGATTATTTTTACCATAAATACCGATCCAATAATCGGATTCAAAACGTTCGAGTGGATTATAATTATCAATTACACATTCTGTAATGCGACAATTATTGCAGAGATCCTCTTTGCTTGTCCTTAGGGAAATAACTTCGCTCGTGGGAGTATAGCCATCTTTAAAAACCAGGCCTTCTACGATCAAATGCTCTCCGGATATTCTAATATTGGATTGTCCTACAAAGGTGACTTTTCCTTTGGTTTCCACGGTTAAGGTAATCGGCTTTTCTTTAGTTCCTTTTGCTTTGAACACCAGTTCCGTGTCTTTCCATACCCCATTCGCTAAAGTAATTTTATCTCCTGGTTGCGCATCTTTTACCGCTTGATTAAAGGCCGCTAGATCTTTTACCACATTTATGGTTGCTGTACTTTGGCAAATGATGAGCAGCAGCATTAGTAATAAAAGACGATAATTCGGCAAGTATTTTTTATTTAAATAATTTAAAGGTGGTGTTTTCATACACTATTATTTATGATGGCCACAATGCCATTATAGGGGGTGACACGAGCAAAAGCAAAGCACTTTCCATTCCAATATTTAGTAATATTCCTGCTTTAGTGCATGTTTGGAGTAATTTTTTAAATGTGGGTTGTTGGTTTTCTAAAAATAGTAGGACTGCCTTTTTTAAATCAGGCAGCACCTACTGGTCAAACTAGTTCATTTATGAAACTTTTTAATCCGCTGGGTATACCTTAACATTATCAACATAGGCATCTACATCTGTTACTCCATATATCAGTATAGCAACTTCACCACTAGCATTTGAAGTAAATTGCTCTTGAACTGTTGTAAATACAGTTTTTCCAAGATCCATATCACCAACAAAACTTAGTAATGGTACTGCATCAAAACTACCTACGGCATCAGCACCATCCTCAAAGTGACCATCTAGAATTCCTCCAATTATCCTATTGTCGCCAGGGGCTTGTGTGCCATCGTCCTTGATTGCATATTCATACTCTAAAATATAATCTGTGTTAGGAGAGACTACGATTGCCTGGTAAGCATATCGAGTATTAGAGCTTAGATAAGCTCCTGCAGAAGTGCTCATCGTCCATTTTGCACCTGGTGTTTTTGACCCATTATCTGAGCCATCATAATTCAACCAAGATCCATCACTACTGGCATTAAAAGGATTGGTCGTTCCGCCGGTAAACGAAGAAAATTTCCAACCATCTGTACCATCTGTAAAATCTCCATTAATAATTTCCGGTGTAATCGCTACAAAAACATCTTCTACTTTCACCACTAAGGATACAACGTCTGAAGCTCCATTTTCATCACTAGCCGTTAATGTTACGGTATAGTCACCTTCTCCACCTGTAAATGTAAAGACCGGATCTACTTCAGTGGATGTATTTCCTCCTCCAAAATCCCATACATATTTGGTCGACTCAAATGAAAGATTCTTGAATTCAATGGTCGTGAAATCATTCGCATTAGGAATATAAGTAAAGTCTGCTGTAGGTAAAACAGTATCGGGTTTAGAGTTTGCTTCTGGTAAGTCAAATGTGAAAGCGTCTTCACAGCTATTAAAAAACAGTACTATAGATAAGCATAGGAACAATTTAGTTGCTCTGTGTAAAAAGTTAATTTTATTTTTCATTTTTTAATGTTTTAGTATTGTGGTATTTTAGTTTGGCGGTAAAAGACCTGTAAGGATGGTTATTCTGTAAAGCCTTGAATTTACTGACTATTCGGAAGTTCCATCCTTACATCATGATTGTAGCCTTTAGCTTTAATACCCAGGGTTTTGTTTTAAAAGATTGCCACTTAAATTAATTTCTCTTGATGGGATTGGCAACAATAATTTTCTGGAATCATAAGCACCGTATCCCATTTCAGTAGCGTGTGCACTTAAGACAGCATCAGCAACTCCGAATCTGAGCAAATCAAAGAAACGATGATTTTCAAAAGCCAATTCTACACGTCTTTCTGCAAGCAAGGCATTTTTAGTAAGTATGGAAGGACGGTCAGCTACGGGATCAAAGCCTGCTCTTACTCTAACTGCCATATAGGAATCTATGGCAGAACTATTGGTCGTTTCCGTTCCACCGGCCAAAATAGCTTCTGCATACAATAACAATACATCCGCGTATCGTAAAACGATCCAATCATTTCCAGCATCACGGGGGCTTGACCCATAGGTAGGAGGGGTAGTTGTAATGTCTGACCCTTCAGGTAAAAATTTTGTCACCTCAAGCCAGGTACCGGTGTCCCAATAAGAAGATGCCGTTCTGTTTCCTCCAATTGCATTAAAATCTGCTACCAGGTTTTCATTGACAATGTTGTGACCATCCTCTCTACCCTGGCGGTAGGTCGCTGTAAATTCAGATGAAAAACTCTGACTTTCTAAAGTGTTGCCTGCTTCATATTGAATAGCAAAAATGATTTCGTCATTCAATTCATTATAAAATACATCAGGAAAAGTATCTTGTAATGCAAATTCCCCACTACTTATGATAGCCTGGCATAATTGCTCAGCTCCTGAATAGTTGGGACTTCCCTGTGTTAAGTAGGCTTTTGCCAATAGACCCTGTGCGGCTGCTTTAGACGCTCTGGATTTATAGGTATTGTCTAAATTGTTAACCGCTTCCTGTAAATCTGAAGCGATTTGCTGATAAATCTGATCTTTAGGCACTCTGGTAAAAAGTGCATCATTATCTTGAGGCCCTACTACTGAAGTTACCATAGGCACATCGCCGTAAAACCTAACCAAGTTAAAATAAGCATAAGCTCTTAAAAACTTAGCTTCAGCCATATAACGGCTCTGATTATTTGCATCTGCGATATCAATAAAGTTCAGTACATTATTTGCTCTAAAAATAATGTCGTACATCGATTGATAATAATCTTCTGTTTGTACATTGTTTGCGTCAACTAAATACCGGTGAAAATCGGCTTTTGAGCCTTCCAATGTTGCTGTCCGTGTATTATCGCTTCGCAATTCAGCCAACATGTATTCAAATTGAATTCCCCTGTTGGAAGAAATAAGACTTGTATTCGTATTTTCATTGACTCCCTGGATGGCGTCATATATGCCAATGATCCCAGCCAGCACATCTGCATCAGTTTGAAAAAACGCATCCACAACAATGGAAGAATCAGGTAACGGATTTAAAAAGTCATCCGTATTACAGGAATGGAAAACAAATCCTGCCAGTGTAAGAATTATATATTTAAAGTATTTCATTATTGGTATCATTTAAAATTAAAAATTAACATTCAGGCCAACTGTCACGGTCCGATATAAAGGTGTGCCTGCTCTTTGCTCCCCGTATTTTCTGGGATTGGCATCATCAATAAATTCCGGGTTGAAACCGTGGTATTCATCTGAAGTCGTATAGATCAAATTCTGAGCAGATGCATATATTCTTAAGCCATCTAAACCAATTCGGGATAATTGATCACTTGAGAAGGTATACCCAATGTTTACATTCCTCAATGAAAAGTAGCGTGCGCTTTGCACAACTTCATTAGTCAACACCTTTTCCTGAATGAAAGATAGATGTGGTGCAACGCCATCATCAACCACCTGTTGTGGGTCTACGGTTGCCTGGCCAAACCAGTTAAAGAAATATTGGTCGCCAATGTTTTTCACTTCAGCACCTTCACTTCCCTGAATCATAAACGAAAAGTCAAAATTGCCGTAAGAAAATTCATTGGTAAAACTCCAAATCAAATCCGGATAAGGGTCTCCTAAAATGGCCTTGTCCTCATCAGTAATGATCCCGTCACCATTTAAATCTTTAACGATTACATCTTCAACAGAACTATTGATTGGATGATAAGGCGTGTTAATATAATTAAGCGGTACTTCCCTGTCTACTATATAGCCATAGAAAGATGAAATGGGGTGACCTATCTGGTTTATCCATTGTGAATTTCTACCGTAGCTATCTTCTAATAGCGCACCGTTGGATTCCCCAAAACTGATTAATTCATTTTTGTTTGTTGAGGCAATTAAAGTAGTATTCCATCTAAACTTCCCTTTAGTGATATTTCTGGTTCTCAATTCAAGCTCAATTCCAGAGTTCTCTACTTCACCTAAATTCACAATACCTCCACTAAACCCGGTAACGTAAGAAACAGGGTTTTCTAATAGTAATTTATCGCTGGTTCTTACATAATAATCAAATGAACCGGTTATTCTGTTATTCAAAAACCCGAAGTCAATTCCAGGATTGAATTCCTTGGAAGCTTCCCACTGCAACAAGGTATTGGCTATGTTACGAGCAGCGATACCTCCGGTAATACTTCCTTCAGTAATGGCATTTGACGCGTTCAACAGTGCCAGATAAGGGTATGCATTGATAATGTCGTCACCTACACTGAAATTCTCATTACCTGTAAGTCCGTAGCTAACGCGAACTTTTAATCTACTTACAAGATTGCTACTGTTTAAGAAACTTTCATTGTGTGCATTCCAACCTAACGAAACGGCTGGGAAATTACCCCATTTTGAGTCAATACCGAAAACAGAACTTCCATCCCGTCTAAATGAAGCATTAATTAAATACTTATTTGCGTAAGCATAATTGACTCTAGCAAAATAACCAATCTTGTTTTTTTCAAAGTTGATCTCTTCAAATTCTGAAATTTTAGTTGCTCCTTGTAAATTTTTAAGTAAATCATTGGCGAATCCAGTACCCTGAAGTGAGCTATTTTCAGATTTCCTTTTTTGAAAAGTTGCCCCTACTAGTACATTGAATTCATGATTGTTAATTTCTTTATTATAAGATAAAGTGTTATCTGAAATAATTCTAGTTCGAGCCCTATTTTGCAAATTATAAGCAGCATTACTAGGATTTGCATGATGTAAAACACCATCATATCTAGTTCTTTTACGGTTTTCTAAAGTAACACCGAGTGATGTTTTCGCTTCCAACCCGTCTATAATTTTATAGCTTAAATAGGTTGAGCCTAATAAATTGGTTGTATACTCGTAATGCTCTCTTTCAACATATTGGGCATAAGCATTTTGATCTCCAGTGGTACGAGGTCTTCTAGAACTGCCATCGCCATTTAAATCTAAAGTAACCAGGTGATTCTCCAGAAAATAATCGCCTACTCCAACATCCGGATAAGCATTTCTATCAATGAATTGTAGTGTTTCTTCTGTATGGTAAATAGGTAGCCATGGAGATTGCCTCATCGGGTTGTGAATGGAGGTAGGCAAAGCTCTTCGTTTTGAATAGGAAGGGGTCGCACTAAGTCCAAACTTTAGCTTATCAGACAATTGAGAATTTAACTTTAGATTTGCAGTATATAACTTGTAGTCATCAGTGATTACTACTCCTTCATCATGTAGATACCTTAAGGAAGTACTGAATTTTGTATTTTCATTTCCTCCTCTGGCAGAAATAGAATGACTATTAATGTATCCTCCATCAAGGAAAACATCTTGCCAGTCTCTGTCAATACCAGTTGTTTCGACTAATTTCTGTGCATATAGCGTTTCTTCAGAAAGCTCACCTACTTCAGCTAATTCTTTTGCAGCCCAGTCAGCAACGCTCTTCCTATAGTCATCACTTCCAAACGCCTCTTTCCTACCTAGGTAGGTTTCATAGTTGAATTTGGTTTTACCAGCTTTACCACTCTTTGTCGTAATCATGATTACACCATTGGATCCTTCACTACCATAAATGGCAGCAGATGCCGCATCTTTTAAGACTTCAAAGGAGGCAATATTATTCATATCTAGATTTCCTAGAAAATCAGAACTTACGACTATCCCATCTACTACTACAGCAGGTCCAGAATCAGCATTTACCGACCCAAATCCCCTAATGGTAATCGTAGGAGCGGCACCAGCTTCTGCGGAAGTCGCTTGGATATTAACCCCAGATACTTGACCAATAAGTGCATCATCTACTCTCGCTACTGCTATTTGATCCAAATTTTTATTTTCCACTTTGGATACGGAGCCAGTCAAGTGTGATTTTTTCTGAGTGCCATATCCAATTACGACTATTTCGTCCAATTGGGATATATTGACGTCCATAATAATGTCGATCGTGGTTTGGGTACCTACTTTGACCTCCTGGCTGGAATAGCCGGTGTAACTGAAGACCAGTACATCGTCTTCCGAAGCCTCCAATTCATAAAAACCATTAAAATCTGTAATCGTTCCGGTAGAGGTGCCTGCAATCAGCACACTTACGCCAATGAGCGGCTCACCATCTTCGGCTCCAGTGACTTTGCCCGTAATGGTAGCTAAAACGTTTTCCTCCGTGTTTGAATTGTTACATACAGAATTGTCAGCTCGCGAAAAGACAGGGGTGAGTAGCATCAAAAGGACAAGTATCCCCATGCTCTTGATGCAGTTTAATTTTTTTGTTAAATTTGCCTTCATCATTATTTGTTTTATTTTGTTGAAGCTCACCGGCAGGTGAGTTTTTTGATGTGGGCGAAGTTTAATTCCGGCAAAGCAGGGTCAGTCTTAGATGTTACAGCATCTAAAGATCTGATGATGAAAGATTGTCGAAAAAGTCACGATCTCTCCAACAAACCTTTCTTAACTTTTGCTTGGAAGAAACGACCCATGTGAGAGTTAGCAGTGATCTCACTGCTAACTTTTCTTTCTCAAATTGGAGCGACTACCTCATAGCCGTTTATCAATTTTAGTGAGTGATTAAATAAATGCTTCAAATTTCATCATCATAGCAGGAAGGGCTTAAGCACACTTTTAGCATGAGGCTAAACAGTTGTTGTAACCTGCTCTACTGTACTGGTTTCCGTTTTTCCAACAACGTGTAACTGTATTCCAAAACATCTTGCAAGTGTATGCGCATCGCTTCAGCAGCTTTATCTGCTTGTTGCTGGTTGATATGTTCCACAATGAGCCGATGTTCATCCAAAGCCTGGACGAAACGGCCATCTTTACAAACATCCAGCTTGATAAAGCTGTGGACAATGTCCGGCGTGATGATCAGCATAAGTGATTTTAGCACCGAATTTTTGCTGGCCTCGGCAATTTTGAGGTGGAACATCAAATCTTCTTCCACCGCTTGTTCTCCTTTTTTGACTTTTGCTTCATAGGCAGCCAAAGCTTTTTGGATGCTGACGAGATCTTCCGGTGTTCGCCTTTGAGCGGCCAGCATAGCAGCGCGAGTCTCCAGGATCACCCGGGTTTCTACCAAAGAGGCAAAATCACTGTTTTCGAGCTTCAAAACATCAGAGATCAAACCTTCGAGTGCGGTGATCCCCAAACCGGCAACAATGGTTCCACTTTGGGGCAAGGTTTTCAGGATGCCGTAAAACTCCAATTTTTGCAATGCCACTCGTACATGGGTACGGCCTACCCCCAGTCTTTCGGCGAGCTTGCGTTCCGGAGGTAAGCGGTCACCGGGTTTGAGTTGTCCAGAGGTAATCAAACTTCTGATTTGCCGGCTAATCTTGTCCGCCGGGCTTTCCATAACTATTTCCTGAAAGTTCTCTAACATTGCCTTTTTTTTGGTTGATTGGCAGGCCAGTTGATTGGTCAACCAATTTTTGGTGACCTAAAGATATGGTTTATTTTCTTTTCACCCAATTTTTTTTCGAAAAATGTTATCTCAACCAAATTTTGTCACCAATGGCTGGAGGCGAACGTGCAGTGACTTTTTTCTAGAAGTGCAAAACCTATATGTCGTCCTTTGATACTTTGGCGAGAGTGTACGAGAAAGTGTGCTTTTTTTACCGCTGAGACGCGGGGAACGCGGAGTTTCGAAGAATAATTTATTGAAAACCAGTCTTTTATGTATTATTTCTGGTGTTGAAGATGCTGAGTAGGGAGTGTACGAGAAAGTGTACTTTTTTTACCGCAGAGGCGCAAAGAACGCGGAGTTTCGCGGAGTGATTTGTTGAAATCTAGTCTTTTATGCATTTAGCTGGGGAATTGAAGATGCTGGGGACCAAAGCACATTTTGCTGGGCACTCCCAATAGATCGACACCTACATGACCTCTCACTACATCACTACATCATCTTCTTTCTCCATGAATTCCAGTAATTTTTTGGCCTAACCGAATTCAGTGACCCATCATCTCTTCTTTTTTGCAAATTTGTGCAAATTAAAAACCAAGCTCATCACTATGAAAAAATTAATTACAGTTAAATGGTTTTTCAGCTTCCTGTTTTGTATGCTTATGTACACCACTCATGCTCAGGAGTGGGTCCAACAGCACCCCTTTTACAATATCGTGCAACTGAATGATGTAGAAGTAACCCCTGAAGGTTTTGGCATTGTGAGCGGCGGAAATCGCCTCGTTTTATTGACTACTGATTTTGGAGAAACCTGGGAAGAGAGTGCCACAAATGTCCCTGCCTCCTTTAGCGAAGTCAATATTTTGATGCTCAATGACCAGCCCATCCTTTTTGGGGCATCTAGTGGCACCCTCTACAAAAGTGACAATTGGGGAGAGAGCTGGCAAACTATGGTTTCCGGCATTTCCACCGGCAGTATTAGTTATTTATACCTTACCGATGAAAACACCATTTATGCTGGTGGCCAGCTCAGGCTCATCAAATCTACTGATGCCGGTGAAAACTGGACCGAAATAACGCCCGCAGCAGATCTGAATTGGAATACCGTCTTTTTTCTAGACAACGATAATGGATGGGCCGGTACTAATGATGGAGATATTTACCAAACTACCAATGGGGGTGATTCCTGGACCCTGATAAATGATGACCTGTTTGAAGATCCAATGACCCTTGTCTTTTCTTCAACTACCGTTGGATTTCTGGCGGTTAAAAGAGAATGTTGGAAAACCACCGATGGCGGTCAAAATTGGGTGCTGCTCAATGAAGATGCCTTTGGAGCATATCCCCGAGAGCTGGAAATTATTGATGAAAATCATTTGGTTGGAGCACGAGGAAGTGCGGGTTACGCCACCGATGACGGGGGTATTACCTGGGAAAGAACAGTTCCTGTAGAATACGCCTATTCCAATGAAGGCGTTTGCGCCTTACCCGATGGCCGGGCTTGGATTGTTGGCTCTTATAGGGCCATTGCCTATTCTGAAAATGGTGGATTTAGCTTTATTGATCAAGTCCCTGGAAACAGGAATTCGCTAAGCCTTATTGACTTTGTCGATGAACAAAATGGCTGGGTTTTAGGGGGCAATGAAACACTGTTAAGAACTTCGAATGGTGGCGACGAATGGACGGAAATAGCGTTGCCAGAAGACTTTAATGTTTCTATTCAAAACGATGGCGTGGCATTTTCTGCCGATGAATTTTGGCTAAGTAGTAGTCGAAAAATTTTTCGCACTCTTGACGCCGGTGTCACCTGGGACTCTATTTATGAAGGCAATGGTATTGTATATGGTATGACAATCGCTGGCAACAAGGTTTTTGCTATTACCTCTCAAGGTGGAATATCTAAGGGTAATGTATCAGGAGATGGCTGGGAAGAACTGTCAAGTGGTATCGATGAATGGTTGACGGACATTCAATTCCCCAGTGAACTGGTGGGTTATGTAGTTGGCCGGAATGGCACTATCTTAAAAACAACCGATGGGGGCGACAACTGGACGATGCTTGATGCACAAACCACTACTAATTTTCAGTCCGTTTATTTTAATGACGAACAAACCGGTTGGATCGTCCAAAACTCCAACTCAGATGAATTGCTTTTCACCGAAGATGGCGGGCAAACCTGGACGGTACAAAATGTGTCCCTTTCTACCTTTTGGAAAAAAATACAATTTATTGATGCTCAAACCGGCTTTCTCGTCGGAGGATCAGCCAATTCTGGTAAAGTTGCCCAAACCATCGATGGGGGAACAACCTGGGAAACCATTCATTATAATAACTCTCTGACCAATGATCTGGCCATCATCACTACTCCTACCGCTCAAAATGTATGGATCTGTGGTCAGGGCGGGAAAATTGAATACATTGATTTTTTGTCGACAGGTATTTGGGAAACTGCGGCTATTGAAACTATTGCACTATCCCCCAATCCATCAACTGGCTTATTTTATATGGACCTTCCTCAAGAGTTGTCTTCAAAGGCAAGCCTGAGTATTTATGATGTATTGGGTCGCCTACAACTGAAACAGGCCATTAGCAAGACCATTGATCTAACAGCTTTGCCAGACGGCAGCTATACTTTGATTATTCAGGATCAACAATCCATTTATCAGGCAAAAGTCATTAAACAAAGAAATTAAAGAGAACATTTATCTGTAATTTTAAGGCAGTTCCACTATTTGAGCAAAGGTGGGACTGTTTTTTTATGCCCGCCTTAAAAATACGATCCGCGAGATTTATCAAAGAACCTTTATCTTTGTCGGGAATTTGGCCAACCCAACTATATGATAAATGTTCTGATTGCTGATGATCACCAACTCGTGATTGACGGTATTAAACTGATGCTTTCCGATGAATCGGGTTTGATATGTGCTGGTGAAGCCAATGACGGTGTACAGGCATTGGCATTGTTAAAAGAAAAACCTTTTGACCTTGTCATTCTCGACATTAACATGCCAGTTCTAAATGGCGTGGAAACCTGCAAACAAATCCACCGCGATTATCCAGACGTCAAAATTCTGGCATTATCTATGCTCAAGGAAGCTAGTCTGATCAAGCTGATGCTCAAAAACGGGGCGCACGGTTATTTGCTCAAAAACGCCGGTAAAGATGAGGTTCTCGAAGCCATCCGAGCAGTATTGGCGGGCAAAAAATACTTCAGCGAAGAAGTTTCCGACATCATTATGGCCAGCCTGGCCGGAAGCAACCCAAAGACCAAAACCTCTCCTTTTCCCAAGATTTCCCGCCGCGAAAAGCAGGTACTGCAACTTATTGTAGAGGAATACACCACGGCCGAAATCGCTGAAAAGCTCTTTATCAGCTTCGGCACCGTTGAGACACATCGCCGCAATCTATTGATCAAACTAGGTGCCCGAAATACGGCTGGATTGGTGCGGACTAGTCTGGAATATGGGTTGTTGGAGTGAATTATTAAAGGAATTTCAAGTGGGTTGAAAGCTACTGAAAAAGACGTTATGGGAGTGTACGAGAAAGTGTGTTTTTTTCACCGCAGGGGACGCGGAGCTTCGCAGAGTAAAATATTGAATTTCAACACTTTATACAATTGACTAGGAATTGAAGATGCTGAGGTAGACACACTTTACTAGACACTCCCTGGAAGAACTGGAAAGAGTTGTCCCGTTCTAAACGCTCTAAACCTTCTAAACTTTCCTAAACCTGTCTTCCTTGGAAGGATTGGAAAGAGCTACTCCAGTCTAAACCACCGTCACTCCCCTAAACCCCTCTAAACCTCCTAAACCTGTCCCCCTTGGAAGGATTGGAAAAATCGGAAGAACTGGAAAGAGCTACTCCAGTCTAAACCACCGTCACTGCCCTAAACCCCTCTAAACCTCCTAAACCCCCTAAACCCTTCTAAACCTCCTAAACCTTCTAAACCCCTCTAACCCCCCTAAACCTATTCAACCCTACAGGCCTCTTTTCACCCATCCCCTATGACCTAAAACCTACCGCCTAAAACCTAATTCGGCTTTGTCTATACTGCGACTACGCTGTAGTCGAAAATGCACGGTCCGTTTTGCGCTAACATAGTTTGACCACTTTGTGGTCATTTTACCTGAGACCTGAAAATCAATGATCTAAAATTTTTCCACAGCTGGCTTCCGAGAAGACTTCCTGACGCAGAACATCTAACCTATTTAAACCTTTCAAACACCCACAGGCTCTATTCTCTAATTCGCCCTAAACCTCCTAAACCCAATCCAACCCTACAGCCCCTCTCGTCCACACTCCTCCTAAGACCTAAAACCTACCGCCTAAAACCTCCTAAACCCCTCTAAACCCCTCTAAACCTCCTAAACCCTTCTAAACCCTCTAAACCCTCTAAACCTATTCAACCCTACAGGCCTCTTTTCACCCATCCCCTAAGACCTAAAACCTACCGCCTAAAACCTCCTAAACCCCTCTAAACCCCTCTAAACCTCCTAAACCTCCTAAACCTCCTAACCCCCCTAAACCTTC
>BQJU01000072.1 GCA_021604865.1 Saprospiraceae bacterium
CTTTTTCTAAAACTCGATATTGTCGAACACTTATTGGAATTGCGGCAGCAGCTGGTTTACCTCTACTCATTTTTAGTGCTTTTATTGTCAAAGAACACAATATACGTAATTATCTACTATTTAGTGCCTATGGCACTAGGCGACGGCCATTGAACGACTCTGATGTCAAGAGATAGCAAACCCAAACGGGCACGGCTATTCCTATAGGGAAAGCCATTTTCAACTATTGGCTTTACTACAGCCCAATTTAAGTTTTTCCAGACAAATATGCTGTTGATCAAGCCTCGAAAAACCAATATAATCCAAACCCAACAATACATTTTATTGCCATTAATCACCCCAACAAAAGACACACTTCATATAAGGACATATCCCATCCAATTCCACAAAAAAATTGATTAAAAACTATTCATCATATTCCATTTCTCTAATTTTTTATTTAGATTTGTCTAAAACAAAATTTAGTGCCCATGAAATATATTTTCCCGCTCCTATCGATACTGATGTTTCTGCTCCAGTCCTGCGAGTTAACAACCCCAGCAGCACCACAGGAAAATGAGCTATTGGATGGCCCTCTGGAAGGCCTCTCGATGGAACAGCAAACGCAGTTTTTAAGAGGAGACATTGCCTTTAATGACGACATCTTTACAGTGGAAAAGGGACTGGGGCCCATCTTTGTCAGCAACAGCTGTGGTAGCTGCCATGCGGGGGATGGTAAGGGTAATCCTTTCATTACTTTCACCCGTTTCGGACAGAACGATACCACCGGTAATCATTTTTTAGAGCAGGGTGGACCGCAACTTCAACACAAGGCTATTCCTGGGTATCAGCCGGAACGCATACCGTCCGGGGCATCTTCTTCGGATTTGCTGGCACCGGCGGTGACCGGGCTCGGTTTTTTGGATGCTGTCAGTGATGCGGACCTGATCGCCTTGTCTGATCCTGATGATGTGGATGGAGATGGCATCAGCGGTCGGCCACATTGGAACAATATCCGGGATTATGTTGCCCCCAGGCCCAACACCATTACCAAAAACGGGAAGTACCTCTCCCGCTTTGGCAAAAAAGGAGCGGCTTATGATCTGCTTGATCAAACGGCTAATGCTTACAATCAGGACATGGGTATTACCTCCTTATTTGAGCCGCTTGATCCTTATAGTGGTTTGGAGGAAGATCCGGAAGTAAACACCCAAACCGTTAATGATGTAGTGACCTATCTGAAAATGCTGAAGGCGCCCCTTCCGAGAAATCAGGACGATACGCAGGTGAAGGCTGGGAAACTTATTTTTTCACAAATTCAATGCGCGGCCTGTCATACGCCGACTTTGCAAACGGGCCACTCCCCCATTGAAGCTTTGGCAAATCAGGCATTTCATCCCTATACGGATTTGCTGCTACATGATATGGGGCCGGAATTGGATGATGGCTACACTGAAGGATATGCATTAACGGCAGAGTGGAAAACGCCGCCCTTATGGGGGCTTGGTCTTTCCGCCGATGCGCAGGGAGGAAGCTACTTTTTGCTGCATGATGGGCGCGCCAGGAGTATTGAGGAAGCCATTTTAATGCATGGGGGTGAAGCGGAGCAGGCCAAACAAGGTTACGTAGAGCTTGCTGAGACTGAAAAACAACAATTACTCAAATTTCTTGAATCACTTTAGGCAATGGAACGCAGAATTTTTATCAAAAAATGTTGTCAGGTAGGTATAGGGCTTCCTCTTGCTGCTTCCCTTTTACAATCCTGTGGGGCCCTTTACTACGCTACAACTACCCAGGATGCAGGAAAAACCATCGTAGCCAAATCCGAATTTTGGGAAGTCAGAAAAAATAAAAAAGTTAGACGCCCCTTTGTGCTGATTACAGTGGAAGGGTTGGCTTTTCCAATATGCATTTATGAAACCCAAGAAGACAATTACGTCGCATCTCTGCTCAAGTGCACCCATCGCGGCTGTGAGCTCAATGTGGGCGGCGGCATCTATAGTTGTCCCTGTCATGGCAGTGAATTTTCGGCCAGTGGAGGACTACTACAAGGTCCGGCTGAAAGAGATTTAAAAACCTTTAAAACGGAAACAGATCATGAAAATATTTACCTCTATATCTCCTAGACCCATTAGAGTTGTTTCGGGTTTGTTGTTTTTATTCGCCTCAGCAAGCATACAGGCGCAGGGTTTAGACACCCTCATTCAACGCGTTTCAGCTGATACTTCCACATCAATGCTAAATATGGATGCCGTTTACAATCGCCCCTTTCTTACGGTGGAGAAAATGCCTGTGGCTTTGGGTGGGTACCTAGAAGCCAATACCCTTTATCAATCCGAAGCTGGGGTTTCGGAAGGTTTGTCTTTCCAGGCCCGACGGCTCACCATTTTTATGTCCGCCTCCATCAATAAACGCATTAAGTTCCTTTCGGAAATGGAGTTTGAGGACGGTACCAAGGAAATCGGGATAGAATTTGCCGCTCTGGATGTGTCTTTTCACCCTGCTTTGAATTTCCGGGGTGGCATAATCATGAATCCCATCGGTGCCTTTAACCAAAACCACGATGGCCCAAAATGGGAATTTGTAGAACGCCCCGACGTAGCGGTGAATCTGCTACCGGCTACCTGGTCGAATGCGGGTTTTGGCGTGTATGGAAAAACGTACAAAGGGGATTGGATCTTGGGTTATGAAGCTTATCTGACCAATGGTTTTAACAATAACATCATTGACAATGAAGCCAGCAAAACCTTTCTACCAGCAGCCAAGGAAAATGAAAGACGTTTTGAGGAAAGCAGCAATGGTCAACCCTTGTTGACAGGTAAAGTCTCCATCAAAAATCGAAAAATAGGGGAAATAGGTCTCTCCTATATGGGCGGCGTGTACAATAAATTTGAAGAAGACGGGCTCACACTCGATGAGAAAAGACGAGTCGATGTGGTTGCCATAGACTGGAATACGACCATGCAAAAAACCGGCACCTATATCGTGGGAGAGCTGGTCTATACCTGGGTAGATGTACCATCAACTTATACCCAGCAATTTGGTAGCAAACAAAAAGGTGTTTTTATCGATGTTGTACAGCCCATATTAAAAAAGAGCATCTTTGATTGGGACAATGCCACCCTCAATCTTGCTGCCCGCTTTGATTATGTAGACTGGAACCTCGGCACCTTTAAGGAAACCAATGCCGATATTGGTGATGTTTTATGGGCCATTACGCCTGCCATTAGTTTCCGGCCTTCCTCACAAACGGTATTTCGGTTGAATTACCGCTATCAATGGCAGAAGGATCTGTTGAATAATGCGCCGGCGAAATCGGCGTCCTGGCTGTTTGGGTTTAGTAGTTATTTTTAGGAGAAATTGGCTAACGCATTAACACCACACTCCCCTTTTCCACTTTCATTTTTCCGCCTATTGAATAATGGACCAAATACACATATACGCCCGCCGGACAAACCGACCCGTTAAATGTTCCATCCCAAGCTTTTCTGGGATTGTTGGTATGGAAAACTTTTCCTCCCCAGCGATCAAAGACGATAAAGTTATAGTCCGAAAAGGCACAATGAAACAAAGGTGCAAATTGGTCATTGACATTATCCCAATTGGGCGAAAAAGCGTTCGGGGTATACACCTTACAATCACTATCCGCTAATTGAATAAGTACCGTATCTGAAACCGTTCCACATGCATTCGACACCTGCACCCAATAGGTTCCTTCCTGCTGTGTTATAAAGGTAGGATCGGTAGAATGATCAGACCACAGGCAGGAAGTATTTGGACTTGTAGCAGCCAGTGTTATGGTTTCACCGGAGCAAAGGGTAGTATCTCTTCCCAGGTCAATCACGGGCAGGTCACACAATTTTACAACGGAAAAGCCATCAAACCACATCGAATACTTTGCCGGACCGCCGCTGAAAATACCAAAATTGTGATTCCCTGTGGTTACCGTATCCGTGTAGCAATATTGTGTCCAAATAGTCCCAGTAGGCACCTCTCTGCCAGGACCTACGCGTACCCCATCAATCGCAAAGGAAAAGTGGGCAAGAGCAGTATCCTGAGTCAGTTCTCCTGCACCCTGCGGCCCGGAATACCAGACACACATCTCAACCAGCTGCCCCTCATCGAATTTAATATCCCGAGAAGTTATTTTGTCCCGCCCGGCATAAAAATACACGTACCCCGTACCATTAAAAGCACCCAATGGGGAAACGTAATTTGTACCGTTATTGACACACCCTTGTTTACCCAGGACAAATAAGGGATGAATCCCGTCAACGACCCGACCCGCATCATTAACACAGGTGAATCCTGTAGGGCAATGGCAAACGTCAGTAGCATCACCTGATTCGAAATCACCATTAGGGAAAATTTGTGCTTTGTGCTCCACAAAAAAGAAGAGCAAAATACATGCTGATAGAAAATACTTTACTGTTGACATACTCAAGTTTTATTGAGCTATCATACCAATCTACAACGTGGGATGAAGGAGAGCAGTGGGTTGCCTGTTGCCAGATATTTTACCCCCTTGATGATCCCTTCAAAACAAGTTTAATAAAGTGCCATTAACATCTTAATCGATTGCTTAGTGCTTGTTTGCAGGTCGGACTTACGCTTACGCTGAAGCTTTCTCCGGGCGTCTGCGCCATGCTCCTTCGCTGAAGCTTCGCGAAGGCAGCGTAGGAGCATGGGCTACAAACATACACTTAAACTGAGAGGTGATCAAAAATCCAAATTTTGGGAACTAAGAGTATGTTTGGGCTGGCGTTTACACAAGTGAAGATTGGGCTACTTGCGCTGTTCCAGGAACATAATCTAGAGAGGTAATTTCATATAGAGCGTCTTTGGAGATTCCAATTTTCAACAATTTAATTAAAAAACTGGACAAATCCAAGGGAGGAATGAAGATCTGAATTGGGAATAGAATATATAGCCATACAAGCAATAAGAAATAGGAATGAAATGTAATTTTTCATGATTAAATGGGGAATTTAAATTTTACAAAATCAGTTTTATTGCTTCCGATAGATCAAGACCCGGTCATCACCGGTACAAAGTTTCAATTTGTCATTCTTGGTGCTAAAGGTTTCTGCCGCTTGAAGAATAGTCATATAGGCATTGGCCTGGGTCATGATATCCTGCTGGCAAAGGATCAGTGTTGTGTTGATGCTATCTACGCTGAATGAACAGCCACTTTGCGAAAAAACACCGAAGTAGGTATTACAACCATCCTTCCCATTGACCTTATTGCCATTAAAACTCAGGGTGACAACCCCATTTCCAGGAGGCGTCGCTGCTGCTGGATCAAGTGCGGGAATGGTGGCATTTTCAGGGCCATAATCCGTGAGCACCCAAGTGTTATTGACCAAGGTGGCGGGATCACAATTGCAAGCCATAGCTAATAGAAGCGTTGACATAAACAGGAAATAAAAGACGGGCCTGAAGAGTCTTGAAATTTTCATGATTTGAGATTTTGAATACATTTTTTCTATTGGGTTTATTAAAGCATGTCACTTAGAGCTTGTTTGGAGGTCGGCTTTGGAGGCGAAAAGCGTCAATTTTTTTGATGAGACTAGGCTTTTTTTGAAGTTCATACCCTGAGGTACGGACGAAAAAAGTAACGAAGTATCATCATAAAAGTGATCCTTTGCAGCCCAAAGATTGGCCTCCAAACATGCTCTTAGTCCCTCCGCTTTACGACAATGTTTGTAGCATTAAATGAGCCAACCCATGGAAACCCCATCCAGAGCCTGACTGCACCAAACTGGCGGGCAAATGAGTTTGAACCAATAAGGCGATTTGCTTGTCCCGATGCTCCAGTTCCCGATAATACGATATCGGCATCTGATGCGGAGGTTTTGATATTTAGGGTCACCTGGGCGATAAAAGGTTTATCACGTGGAAAAGTACCAAAGTTCGTATTCGCATCATCGTCGATTCTGACCTGGTTATTCTCCAAAAAATCAATATGCAAAAAGCGCTCATATTGATTAACGGGTTGGTTAAACCGTTCAAATTGAATGGTCACCACACCACTACCGCTGGGGATCAGAAGTGTCGTTGTAAACACATAAACACCATCACCACCAAATTTTTTTAACGTTCCCTGTAGTCCTGCAACAACGCTTGGGTTATTGGGACGGCTTACCTTTACCCAATTCCCAGGAAGGTCAGGAGCTAGATTGACTACAATGACGCTGTTTGGTGGTCCATCGGGTAACACAGATCCAACTTCTTGGGCCTGGAGCGGAGGTTGGTTAATAGCGTTGCCATTAAAATTAGCATGGAAAAATGTTTCAGTGGCACAGCCAGAAATTAATAGGACTATAAAAAATGGTGAAGTGCAGTGAATGATCTTTTGCAATTTGCTAATTAGTGACCCGCTAGGGTTGTTTTGGCAATTCGGCGTTTTTAACATGATTTAGTTGTTTATAAATGATTGTTTATAACTCAACTTTTGTGTACAAATATTGAATACATTTATTTGTTCTCATGCATAACCCTTCACGATATCCCCTCAACATCGCCTTTATAAGAATTTCCTATCTTGCCAAAAAAAATCCCGAATGCCCAAGCTTCGCTTCTGGCCATTACTCGGAGGCTTTTTATTTGCGCTCCTTTGTTATTTCCCATTGTTTTTACATTTGGATAGCCTATCCCTGCGCTTGTGGGATGAATCGCGGCGGGGCGTCAATGCTCTGGAGATGGCCACCAATGGACACTGGCTGGTACCCCACTTTGCGGGCGCTCCGGATATGTGGGGAACCAAACCTCCCTTGTTGATCTGGCTACAGGCCACCTTTATGAAGATTGTTGGTTACAATGAGCTGGCCGTGCGTCTACCGTCGGCACTGGCGGCATTGGCTACCGTTTTTTTACTGATTTGGTTTGCAAAACGTCTATTGAACCGACCTTTGGCAGGCTATCTTGCCGGTCTGGTCCTACTCACCAGCGATATTTACATCGAAAGCCATGGCGCCATTTCGGGTGACTATGATACCTTGTTAGCCTTGTGGCAAACGGCCTACCTGTTTACCTTTTACCGTTATCTGGAAGATCGGCAACCCAAATTGCTTTACCTCACTGGTCTGTTTATCTTTCTGGCTGCCTTTACCAAGGGTATTGCTGGTCTGTTTTTTCTACCGGCTTTAGTTGTCTACGCCATTTTCCGAAAGGAATTCCTTCCACTTTTAAAAAACAAATCGACTTATTGGACTTTGCTCGGCGTTTTGATCCCCTTGCTGGGATATTATTTCCTGCGCGAAGCCGTTAATCCCGGTTATTTACAGGCCGTATGGGAAAATGAACTCGGCGGGCGTTATTTTGAAGCCAAAGAAGGACAGGAGCAACCCTGGTGGTTTTATTTCCGTATGATTTTTAAATACGAATTGTTCTCACCCTGGGCCTATTGGATACCTGTGGCCTTTTTGATCGGTTTTCTGACTAAAAAATTGCAGCATATTACCCTGCTATTGGCCCTCAATTTTGTTTTATTTTTTACCCTCATCTCTTTTGCAAAAACCAAACTCACCTGGTATTTTATGCCTATCCTACCGGGTCTTTCTTTGCTCGTAGGTTTGTTGATCGCTGAAGTGTATGAGGCTGTGCGAACACATTTGCAGCTATCGCGGCCCTGGTTGCGCAATGCCTTATTGATGGTGATGATGCTCACCATTTTCACCTTGCCTTACAGCCGTATCATTCAAAAAGTGTACGTCTTTGAACACGAAGGTTATCTAAAAGAAAAAATGGACTACCGCGACTTCATGCAGAAGATTCCGGAGGAGAAGCAATACAGCATTTTGCATCCTTATTACAATGGTCATGTGGTCTTTTACCAGGCTTTATATAATTTGCGTGGTTATCAGATACAGGATAAAATGTTGCACGCTCCACAGGAAGGAGTGCTGCCTGAAAACCCCGAAACTCCACCTACATTTCAGCAGGGAGAAAAAGTGATGTTGTGTGAAACTGAACCCTGGCAATATCTAAGTAGCAATTATGCCTGGGAGATCCAGCGAGAATGGAAAGGCTGTAAGTTGATTTTGGTTAAAGGGGTTAGGGAGTAAAATCTACTATTCTCTAAATATTAAATAAGATGTAGTTCCAGTTATTATAGTATACCCACCCAATGGCAGATTAGTTAGATCGAGCGTAATTCGTGTTTCGTTTTGGTTAATAACTTTTACAAAAGAACTAACATCACGACCTAGAACCGTGAAAATCTTTAATTTATTAATTTCTAATTGATCGCCTTCCAAGTTTATTTGGTCGGAAGTTGGATTTGGATAGATATGAATAGATGCATTTTCAACTTTGTCAATATTAACAGCCTCAACTTTCGAATAAGAGTATTCTCCATTATAATCAGTCTGTTTTAACCGATAATAAGAAACGCCCATATAAGGATTTTCATCTGTCAAATGGTAACGTACCATAACCTCTGAATTTCCCGCACCTTTATATTTTGTAACTTCTTCCCAGATCCGACCATCTAAAGATCGCTCTATTGTAAAATAATCGTTATTAATTTCGGTGGCCGTTTGCCAGTTTAATGAAACAATACGATTACCAATAGGGAGCGCACTAAAAGCGATTAACTCAATTGGTAATACATTCATTATAACAAGAGAATAATCTTCAACATCTCCAATTTCAAAACCAACGCCACCTGAAGGGGCACATGCACTGGTGCCAGAAGGATTGCCATTCCAAGCAACAATCAATCTCAAACGGGTATTACCCAAAGTAGCATCAGCTGGAACCGTTATAGGAACATTTGTTTCGCCACTACCCGCAGTGCTAAAGGAAATCGTTTCATCAGTATCCTCAAAATCCTCATCTTGATTCCAATCAATGTAAACACGGCCGTTCTGACCAGGACCACCAACATTATTTACAATTGCAGTATAGGACCCCTCCCTTAAAAGATTGGTAGAGCTGGCTGTGTAGTCAGAATAATCACTATCAACCGAGGTTTGATCTATCGTCCCTAATCGAAATTGTGTAATATATACCGAAAACCCATCGGACAATGTCTTCGCACAATATTGCCCAAAAACAGGCACCGTCAATAATATAAATATAAATAATATTAATTTTTCTTTCATTTAACTGTAAATTTAATATTTCTGAATGAGATCACAACCTCCTAACGATCAGCCTCTTTTGCAAAGGGTTAAAATTATTAATTCTCATAAAATTAAAAAAATTTCAAGATATAACAATAACCTTTAACAATACATTTTCTTTAAACAAAAAAGAAGCGCTAAGGGGCAAGTGAAGGCCATAAACACCTAACAATGACCTATGGCGCAATAGGCATTTACTTTTACTTTGCGTAATTTTTACACTTTCTCAAAATAAAGTGGTGAATCCTACCAATAATAAAATATATTTTTGATAGTTTAGCATCTTATAGAATTTAAGTTGTCGAAAGCTATTGGAGAACCCAATCATGTACTTATCGACAATATCCCTCCCCAAAAGGCTTATTCTACCAATCGAAAAAAGAATTGCACATGTATTTTAATTCACAAGGTAAAGAAGAAAACACCTACGATGCCATTGTTGTTGGCTCGGGGATCAGTGGTGGCTGGGCTGCCAAGGAATTGTGCGAAAAGGGGCTAAAAACCCTGGTGCTGGAAAGAGGTCGGATGGTCCAACATGGCGACTACCCTACTGCAGCTATGGACCCCTGGGATTACGATATGAAAGACTACGTATCGCAGGAAGAAATCAAAAAACAATTTAAGCAGAACCGCACCGGCTATACCGTCCGGGAAACCACCAAACACTGGTTTGTCAACGATCTTGAAAACCCGTATACCGAAGTCAAACGCTTCGACTGGATGCGGGGTTACCACGTTGGCGGCCGATCGATAATGTGGGGGCGGCATTCTTATCGCCTGAGCGAAATGGACTTTGAGGCCAACGCTAAAGATGGCTTTGGGGTGGACTGGCCGATCCGCTACAATGATGTGGCTCCATGGTACGATTATGTTGAGCGTTTTGCTGGCATTAGCGGGCG
Source organism: Saprospiraceae bacterium (assembly GCA_021604865.1). GTDB lineage: Bacteria > Bacteroidota > Bacteroidia > Chitinophagales > Saprospiraceae > BQJU01. The sequence goes on from BQJU01000072.1 coordinate 10,007, forward strand.
CAAGGAAGGTTTGGCACAACTACCAGATGGTCAATTCTTACCGCCATTTGAATTAAATTGTGTAGAAGAACACCTTCGGGAAAAAATTGCCGAAAATTTTAACGGCCGGGTAATGACTAGCGGAAGGGTGGCTCACCTTACAGAACCTCAACCCATCCACGGCAACCGGGGTAAATGTCTGGCGCGCAACCGCTGTATCCGGGGCTGTCCTTACGGCGCTTATTTCAGTAGCAATGCCGCTACCCTACCCGCTGCTGATGCTACCGGCAATATGACTTTGCGGCCCTTCTCTATCGTCAATTCCATTATTTACGATAAGGAGACAAAGCGGGCCATCGGTGTGCGGATCATCGATGCAGAGACCAATGAGACTAGCGAATATTTTGCCAAAATCATTTTCCTCTGTGCGTCGGCTTTGGGCTCTACTTTCATCCTGATGAATTCCAAATCTGATGAATTCCCTGATGGGATGGGTAATGCCAGTGGTGAACTGGGCCACAACCTGATGGACCACCACTTCCGTTGTGGAGCCAGAGGTCTTTATGATGGATTTAATGACAAATATTACAAAGGGCGACGTCCAGGTGGTATTTACCTCCCGCGTTTCCGCAATATCGACAAAACTAGCGAACGCAAAGATTTTGTTCGCGGCTATGGATATCAGGGTGGTGCCAGCCGCAGCAATTGGATGCGTGGCGTCAAGGAACTTGAAATGACGATGGGTGCGGAATATAAGGATGCTCTCGTACAACCTGGTCCATGGGAATTTGGCATGGGTGGTTTTGGCGAATGCCTACCCTATCATGAAAATAAAACATTCCTCAATGAAGAGGTACGCGATAAATGGGGCCAGCCTACACTGACGATGGATTGCGAATTTAAGGAAAATGAGATGGCCATGCGTAAAGATATGCAGGATGCTGCCGCTGAAATGCTGGAAGCTGCAGGGTTTAAAGATGTCGAAACCTTTGATGCTAAATCCTATCCCGGGCTAGGCATCCACGAAATGGGCACCGCTCGTATGGGCCGAGATCCTAAAACCAGTGTACTGAACAAATGGAATCAATTGCATGAAGTACCCAATGTTTTTGTAACCGATGGTGCTTGCATGACTTCCGCAGGTTGTCAGAATCCATCGCTTACCTATATGGCACTGACTGCCCGAGCCGCTGATTATGCCGTGAAGGAATTGAAGAAAATGAATTTGTAAATGAATGATGACATGACCTTTTTTGTAAAGGAGGATAATAGGAAGAAATGGAAAATGGAAGGAGTGATCGACTACTCTGCCTTCGCAAAGCTTCGGCTAAGCAAAGCACAAAGCTTCGTCGCCCACCACATCACTATATCCCTATACCACATCCCTTTTTCATAAAATGGTCATTGTGCACAAAATAAATCAAACATTATGGATCGCAGAGAAGCTATAAAAAGAACCGCCCTCTTTACCGGCTACGCCTTATCCTCTTCTGTCATCGCAGGTGTGATGCAAGGCTGCCAGCCAGAACCAACTGGACCGGACTGGACCCCTCAATTTTTCACCGAAGAGCAAGCCAGCCAGGTTAATGCCATGGTGGATGTCATGCTACCCCCTACTGCTACTCCTGGTGCTGTGGAGTTGGGCGTACCAGCCTTTATCGACCTGATGGTCAAAGATTGGTACCAGGCTAAAGATCAAACCCATTTCCTCGCTGGTCTGGAAATGGTCAACCAACGCGCCCAAACAGACCATGGGAAATCTTTCCTAAAGTCTAGTTCGGAGCAACAATTGGCCGTAATGAATGCTATCGATGAAGATACCAGAGCTAAGCTCAAAGAACAAGCCATAAACCAGTCGGGCGAAGAAGAAAATGAAGATACCCCATACTGGCCTTTTATGCATAAATTCAAAAATCTGGCCCTCCTGGGTTATTTCTCTTCTAAAAAAATCGGCACTGAAGTACTCAACTATGATCCTATTCCGGGTGGTTATGAAGGCTGTATTCCCTACGAGGAGGGAGGAGCTGCTTGGGCACTTTAGGCTGGAGTGAAAGTATGTAGGTGTTTTGACGTGTGGGCTGGCTCAGCAACGAGATTCGTCGGCTGTAGGAGTGAATAAAAACAATTAACTTTAGCCGTTCAAAATCTTTAATGATGACTACGGAAACGGCAAATCTGGAAAAAGAAATCCTGAATAGCTTACAGGAAGTGCAGCAAGCTAGTCGAAAATTGGTCAGCCTGACCGATGCAGACATCAATGCCATCCTGCACGAAGTAGCGGATTTGGCTTTAAGCGAAGCTGATTATATCCTTACGGAAAACGAGAAGGACCTGGCCCGTATGGACCTGAATAATCCGAAGCACGACCGTTTGTTGCTCAATGAAAAACGGCTACAGGATATTGCAAAAGACCTGCGAAAAGTAGCGGAGTTACCTTCTCCATTGCAGGTTACGCTGGAAGAACGCAGCCTCGACAATGGCCTGGCACTTAAGCGAATAAGTGTCCCATTGGGCGTTATCGGTATCGTTTTTGAATCCCGCCCGAATGTGACGTTTGATGTTTTTGCGCTATGCCTGAAGTCGGGCAATGCCACTGTCCTGAAGGGTAGTCGAGATGCCCATTATTCCAATCTGGCCATTGTCGATTTGATTCACCGGGTATTAGCCAGACGCGGGTTGCAACATGTTTGTTACCTGGCGCCAAGCCAACGTGAAGCCTTGCCCCCAATCCTCAATGCCGATCGGTTTGTAGACATCATCATTCCGCGAGGTAGCCAGGGGTTGATCGATTTTGTACGGGCCAATGCCCGGGTACCGGTTATCGAAACCGGAGCAGGCATCGTGCATACCTACTACGATCAGACGGCTGACCAGGAAAAGGGAATGGCCATCATTGAAAATGCCAAATCCCGTCGCGTCAGCGTTTGTAATGCACTGGATACCTTGCTCATTCACCAGGATCGCATGTCAGATTTACCGGCTTTATTACAACGATTAGGGGAGGTACACCACTGCGAAGTATTTGCCGATTCCCCGGCTTATCAGCAGTTAAAAGATCACTACCCTGATGATTTGCTACATGCTGCCCAATCAAAAGACTTTGGCACCGAATTCCTCTCCATGAAAATGTCGGTCAAAACGGTAGCAAGCCTTGATGAAGCAATTGAACATATCGCCCGCCACAGTTCCCGCCATAGCGAAGCCATCATCACCGAAGATCCCGCTGCCATGCAACAATTCCTCAATCAGGTGGATGCGGCCGTGGTATATGTCAATACCTCTACAGCCTTTACTGATGGTGCCCAATTTGGATTGGGTGCAGAAATAGGTATCAGTACTCAAAAACTTCATGCCCGTGGCCCTATGGCCCTACGTGAATTAACGAGCTATAAATGGTTGGTCGTTGGTGATGGGCAGGTGAGGAAGTAGTTGGGCGTTTTAATTTCCTTCCAAAGGAGCAAAAGTGAAGGGAGTGTCCAGCAAAGTGTGTCTACCTCAGAATCTTCTGCCCGGCTAAGGGTCAGCGAAACCCCGCGTTCCCCGCGTCTGTGGTAAAAAAACACGCTTTCTCGTACACTGCTTCTCTCCTCAAGCTTTTTGGTTTTCCATCTTTCCATAGACAATAATCACCCAACAAAGGCTTGCCCATTACCCCTTATCCAGACGATCCATTAGTCGACCTGAAACACGCAAGAAATCCATTTCAGTAATGATGCCAATCAGTTCCTCGTCTTTGACCACCGGCAGGCAGCCCAATTTATTGTCGCGCATAAGATACATCGCTTCCATCACGGTAGCTTTGGGCGAAATGGTGATTGGATTTCTGATCATAATGTCCCGCACCGCATTTTCGTTGCCGGCTTCTACGCGGTTGCGGTTGGTAAAATGTCGCAATAACAAACGAGAGGTCACCAGTCCACACAGTTTGCCCTTGTGGTCCTCTACCGGCATATAGCGGATTTTGCGCCAGTCCATCATTTCTGCTACAAAGTCTATCAGATCATTTTCATGAACTGTAAACAGGTCTGTCTCCATCAATTCATCAACCAATAGTTTAGTAGGACTATATTCCGTCAAGTCCTTGACCTTGGGCAACTCCCATAGGTGTCCGGGCAGGCCCTTCATCTGGTTTTTGATGATAGCAGAGGTCATGATAGCCAGTGCTTCATCACGATTCACCTCCTTAATTAGTTGGGTAAAAGCCCGTAATTGCCAACGAGCGCCATTCATGTGTCGCTTAGCCCGTTGTTCTATGATGCCCAGGTATTTCTTAATGTCAGCAGCATCTACTTTTCGGCTCTCCAATCCTTTGCGCGCCAGTGGAAGCAACTTTTTCAATACTAGTTCACAAGCACCGATTTTTTCGTCTCCAAACCAGGTAAACTGAGAGTCGATCCCGAATTTTGCTGCCTTGCCGAAATTGTCACGCACATCCTCCCAGGATATTTTTGTTCTGATATCATCGTATTCCTCAGCCATACCAATCATGGCTCCCAGCCAGAAGGCCGCATTGGCCACCTCATCTATAACCGTAGGACCGGCTGGCAATACGCGATTTTCAATGCGCAGGTGAGGTTTACCATTATCACTGATCCCATAACAAGGGCGGTTCCAGCGGTATACCGTTGAGTTATGTACTTGCAGCGCTTTCAATTTAGGGGCCTTACCCTGAGCAATCTGCTCAAAAGAATCCTCTTCTGTTTCAGCACTCAGCAACACCCGAAAACGAGCAATATCTTCTTTGTAGATCTCCATGATCGACTCTTTGAGCCACCCCGAGCCGAAGCTCACCCGCGGACTACGTTCGCGCATGTGATCGTGGGTAGTACGCACATCCAGTGCCTGTTGAAAAAGAGCAATACGCGTTTCGTGCCACAACCGTTTGCCAAATACAATCGGCGAGTTGGCCCCAATAGCAGTCACTGGAGCAGCAAGGGTCTGCGCAATGTTATACATCTTCACAAAACTGTCTGGCGTCACTTGCAAATGTACCTGGAAGCTTGTATTACAGGCCTCTAACAAAGGCGAATCATGTTTAACCAGCAGTTCGTCAATACCCAGCAGCCGCAATTCATACGCATTGCCAATCAGTTGTCTATTGATCGATTCCATCAGGGCAAAATAGCGCGGTTTTGGTGTCAGATTGTGCATTTCCAGATCAAACTTGCGCAGAGTCGGCAAGATGCCCGTCAGAATAATATCGGAATCCAGGCTTTTCACCTTATTCCTTATCTTGTCCAGATTGGTGTTCAATTCATCCTCCATCTTGCTCAGGCAATTGCCCTTAAATACCCGTGGGGTCAAATTGGTCTCGAGATTAAAACGCGCCAACTCGCTGTCTATCCATTTATATTTCTTCAGCTTTTCCAATGCATCTACTGCTACTGGAGCCGGTTTGAAAGTCTTTTTATCCACCAAACACATCTCCTGTTCGGCACCGATTCTGATCACATCCTTTTCCACCCAATCGTTTTTCAGCATATATTCCAATGCCTGTACATCTTTCAACAAATTGCGCATGAAATTGTGCATCATTTCTTCGGTATCTACCATGGTCACCCGTTGTTCACCCATCTTTGCTATTTTATTTTATTCTGGTATTAGCGAAATATAGGGATATTTTGAAATAAGCAGATAATTTTGCCACATTCTTTCGTTTAAATACCAAAGTTGTAGCACAGCAGCCATTACGATGATGGTTATTTGGCAGGCCCCTCCGCGAAGCTACGGGCCGGGCTATTCACCGCTTCGGCCCTGCGGGCTAGCCCCCAAAGGGGCTACGGTTACTATCCCTGCCTGAGCGCATCGTTTGGAGGCCAACCTTTTTGCTGCAAGGATCACTTTTCGCTACAAAAACCGACCTCCAAGCAAGCGCTGAGGCCGCCGTATTTTGTACGGCCCATATTACAAAATCTAAAAATCACCATGCATAAATCTGTTTTACTATCTCTTTCGTTGACTACCCTCCTACTTGCATCAGGTTGCCGGGACAAACCCCGCGATCAGATCTTCCGGATGATCTACCCCAACTTACAATTTGAGATTCCACCCGGAGTGGGCAGCAGTTTGTCACTGGTTTTTGAATTCCCACTGATACAAACCCGCTTTGAAGATTTTTTACAACAAAACGAAATTGAAGAGTCATCGGTCAATGGCATTTATCCGTATTCTGCCACCATCACCTCTCTTGATGGCGGAGAGTACTTCTTTGTGCAGGAGGCTGAAGTACGGGTCTGCCAGGTAGGAGAAGACTGCCGGCCTGAACTTGATGCCGTATTCTATGTCGACAACCTTAATGGCCGTGCCAAGAGAGATATTGGTTTCCTCACCGGGCTGCAAAATGTTAAAAGCCTGATGGGAGGCCCCGAATTCCGGCTGGAAGTGGTGCTCAGATTACGGCTGGGAGAGGTGACCCCTTATGCTGTCTCTAGCAAATTAGATGTCTCGTTTGAAGCGGTTAGGTAAGACCTTGATAGAAGCGGAATGCACAGAGGCAAGCACATTGAAGCCGATAGCCAGTTCCCGGAAAATGGCGCCACCATTAAATTTTTTTCTTGAGCAACGATTTTCGCGCCATTTCTCGGGGGCACGCCCTAAAAATTTCCCAAAAAAGTCTTACCTTATGGAGCAAAATCCGATGCTATGAAAATTTTAAACACCCTACTGTTCTTTTTATGCCTACCGCTATTTCTCAATGCACAATCTGCCACCGATGATTGGACTTTTCACCACAATCCCGAAGATGGTTGGTTTGGCAATATATCGGAAGGGCCCAACGGCCATATTTTTGTCGGTGGAGGTTCACCGCAATCTCATTTTCGTGAATATGATGGCAATAACTGGACCCTCTATAATCAGTCGAATACGGGTGCGCCCTTCGGTTTTTTTGGCCGGGATTTAATCACAGATTCAAATGGTACGCTATGGCTCTCACCAGGTAATGCAAATGGTGTTACCAGTTGGGATGGCACGAACCTGACCAATTTCAACACCACCAATTCCGATATTATCTCCAATTCTAATTTTGGCGTAGGCATTGATGAGAATAATACCTTGTGGACAACCTCTATGCAGTCTTTTGATGGGACCAACTGGGAAACCTATAGCCCCAACGGTTGTTATCACGGAGGCATGCGATTAGTTTTTGTAGATAGCGATAATGCCGTCTGGATTTATGGCGTTTTTGGTATTGGTATCGAAACCGGCATCCTTGACCAACCTTGTATCTTTCGTATTGCCAATGGCGAAGTCACCGCCTTTCATATTGATAATGGCGACAATTTACCGGTCCTATCAGGGGGCTACCACCTGATAGGAGAACTTTCTGACGGTACACTTTTTGTAGCCGGTAAAACCTTGAATGGTATTGAACTCAAAACCTTCGATGGTGAAAATTGGCAGGATTTGGATACCTATACCGGCCCGGAAGCAGGGAGCTCCTTTTGGGGATTATGGGTAGACGCCAACGGCAATATCCTGCTAGGTGGTCAAAAAGACGCCACAACTGCCCAAATTGTCAAATATTGTCAGGGAACCTGGACCTTTTACGACCTACCGGAAGCCGATGGGTTTCCTAAAGTCATTTATGATTTGATGGTAGACCGTCAGAGCCGCCTATGGATCAGCGGACAGACCGGGCTGGCATCCCTACCCTATACATCAACGACCTGCCTGACGACCACCGGACTGGACCCTGTGCAAAATGAAGCACACGCTTGTGCCTATCTCCGTTATGAAAATGGTTATCTGATGCCTTTGAATTGTGCACAATCAGAGCAGATTACCTCCTTTACTATCTATGATGCGCTGGGTAGACAAATTGGGCATCATCGCTGGACAGGACAGTCGACTTCCATTGGTCAATTGCCCACAGGAATGTATGCAGTCCGATTGGAATTTAAGGACCACAAGGCCTTTAGCACACAGATAATCGTAAATTGACAGATAACACGTTGGCCTATACTTTTGGGTCAAGACAATTAACTTATAATCAGATTTTTAGATTTTTTTTTTCATTTCTTGAGCATCGAGATGGTGAGATATTGTGATGTAGTGATGGGTGGGTGGGGGCAAACATTTCTTCCTTTGGGCGACAAAGCTCTGCGAAGGCTGTGTAGTTGATGACCAGTCCTTCCAAGGCAATAATTGGGAGCATCCAGCAAAATGTGTCCTACTCAGAATTTTCAACAAATTACTTCGCGTCCCCCGTGTCTGCGGTGAAAAAAAAACACTTTCTTGCACACTCCCCAATAATTACCCCAGCAAGGCCAAAAACTCCTCTTCCGTCAATACTTGCACCGTTCCCAATGCCTGTGCTTTTTTCAATTTCGAGCCAGCCTTTTCGCCAACGACTAAGATATTCAACTTCGAACTCACAGCACTAATGTTACGTGCTCCGGCGGCTTCCGCTTTTTCCTGAGCTTCTTTGCGCCCCATCAATTGCAGAGAGCCGGTAAATAGGATGGTTTTACCTGCCAGCGGAGCATCAGCAGAGACCTCTCTGGGGCGGTCTTCATCCGTTTGTTGTAGGTTGACCCCCAGGCTTTCCAGCTCTTCGAGCAAAGCAATATTGTGAGGCTCCGCAAAGAAATGCATTACATTTTCCGCTACTTTCGGACCCACATCTTTGATATGGGTGTAGTCTTCGGTGGTCCAATCTTTTAAGTCAAGCACATGTTTTATTTCCGCAGATAGCAACTTGGATACCTTTTTTCCAAGATGGTGAATAGCCAAACTGTGCAGTAGGCGATGGATCGGTTGCTTTTTGGCATTTTCAATCGCAGCTTTCAAATTGGTTGCTGATTTGGCACCAAAACCTTCCAGTTCTGCAATTTTATCATAATCCAACCGGTATACATCCGCGATGGTACGAACCCAACCTTCCTCATAAAAGCGCTCCACAATCGATTTGCCCATACCATCAATATCCATAGCCGGTTTGGACACATGAAAGATGATACGCTGTAAATACTGTGCACCACACACACAATTTGGACAGCGCCAAGCCGCCTCTCCTTCCTCTCGCACCAGCTCGACCGGCTCGTGTGGTAGATTGATCGGGCAATATTTTGGAAATTCAATCGGCACTTCAGAACCATCACGCAATTCATCCATCGCTTTCACAATGTAGGGGATCACATCACCGGCGCGTTCTACCAACACAGTATCCCCCAGGCGCAAGTCCTTTTCACTAATAAAATCCGCATTGTGCAGCGATATAGATGAAATAGTCACCCCAGCCAAAGGCACCGGTTCTACTTTAGCTACCGGGGTAATGGAGCCAATTTTACCAACCTGGTATTCTACATTGAGCAGCTTCGTTGTCGCTTGTTTGGCCGCAAATTTAAAGGCAATTGCCCAGCGCGGATGGTGGCTGGTAAAGCCCGATCTTTCCTGCAATTCACGGCTGTTTACTTTCACCACCATACCGTCGATCTCGTAGGCATAGGATTCCCGCTTTTCTTGCCATTGCAGACAAAAGTCGATGACTTCCCGAATATTTTTACACACTTTACGAGATTCCTGATCTTTGGGAACCATAAACCCGAGGTTGGCCAGCAGATCCAGGCTTTCATAGTGGGTGGCAAACTGATCCAATACGTTTTCTCCTTCAGCGGATACGCCATAACCCAAGGTATAAATAAAAGCTTCCAACCCCCGGTTAGCAACTTCCTTGGGGTCCTTCATTCTCAGCCCTCCGGTGGCTGTATTGCGGGCATTGGCAAAGAGCGTTAACCCTTCCTTGCCGCGTTCTTTATTCATTTTCTCAAACCGATCTTTCCGGATCAGCACTTCGCCACGTAATTCGACTTTATGGATATCTTTTTTTGAAAACGCGGCCCGCAAAGGAATCGATCGGATGACCCGGGCATTATTGGTAATCTCCTCACCGAGGCGACCATTGCCCCGTGTAGCAGCGCGTACCAATAGGTCATTTTCATAGATAAGCGCGATGCTGCCCCCATCAAATTTCGGTTCTACAGCGTATTCAATTTCCTTATCTTCCGGCAGATTGAGCAGGCGTTTGATTTGTTCGTCAAATTCATTGAGGTCATCCGCATTATAGCTATTAGCCAGCGACAACATGGGAGTCAGATGTTCTACTGAAGGAGCATCAGAAGTCAAGTCTGCACTGACCCGTTGGGTGGGTGAATCAGGGGTGACCATTTCCGGATGTTCGGCTTCGATAGCCTCCAGCTGTTTGAATAATTGATCGTATTCAAAGTCACTGATCACCGGGTCGTTCATGATGTAGTAGCGGTACTCATGATAGATAAGGAGTCGCTGCAAATCTGCCAGCCGAAGATCTGCTGATTGTTGTCGGATGGCACTTTCCGCATCCAGGTATTGTTTTGATAATTCGTAATTCGCCTTTTGTTCGGATGCACTATACATTTCAGAGCGGTTTGTGAATGACAAATGTACAATATCTCCCCGATTTGCAGACCGAGGGAAGTGTAAATATTAATAAGTTGTTAATGCCTGATTTTCCTAGTGGTTTACCTGATTCATCTTTTAAATTTACAAATGCGCCCATTGTCCCGAGACTAAAAACACGGTGGTAATGACAGCTATTAAAACATCCCAATCCATGAAAAGACACCTTTTTTGTTGCTTTTTATGCTTCTTGACATCCTGCTACCGAACTGAAACGCCCGCTACAACCATCACGCCTACTATTGAAGGCACCTGGTTGGGGGGAGCTTATGAATTGGATCGTGATGTGTATGTGCCCTTTCCCAAAATTTTACACTTTTCGGCTGACGGAACCTATTCGGAAAGGTGGATAGATAAAGAAAAAGCAGATACCTTCCAATGGGCATTTCAAAAAGATAGCCTGCATATTGACACCTTCCATTTTCCAATGGATGAAATTAAAATTGGAGCAGAACAATTGAATTGGGGAAGACGCTATACCCGAAGCTATCAACGTATCCAACCACGACAGCTCGATGGATTGGATACAACAAAAATTGATCTTCTTTTGCAGAAGACAGACTGGGAAAACAAAACGGAAAAACTCCGGTTTCAAGCCGATGGAGGACTACGTGTAATGAACAAAACCCAGGAAGGATATGCCACTTATTGTTACAAAGTAGAAAGCTTTGAATCCTATTTCCTCTTGGTGAAATACGGCAATCAAACCGATTGTCATGCTCCCTGTCAATTTTTGGAACAAATTATCAGCATCGACCGCAAAACATTGAAAGTACTTCGTTGGGAGAAAGACCGTTTTCAGGAAGTCAGTTATAAAGCCTCCGCCAATAAAAAATCAGACTTTTCAATGCCCGTTGAATTTCAGCGCTGTGATCAATACAAGCTCCTGAATAATCCGCAAAATAGGTATTATAATAAAGGGCCCCGTTATCCCGGAGGGCTATATTCCATCAATAATCTATTTAAAGATAAATACAAACCACTCCGGAATGCCCGCAGGCAAACCGGGCTCATCCGCATTCGTTTTGTGGTCAATTGCGCTGGAGAGGCTGGGTTATTCGAAACCCTTGAATTAGACAACAATTATCAGGAGAAAAAATTTGATCAACGTATATCCGATCAAATCTTAGAGATCAGCAAAACACTGCAATCCTGGATACCAGCAACAAATCGCGAAGGAAAAAATATTGACCATTTCAAATACCTGACTTTCAAAATAAAAGATGGAAAGATTATTGAAATATTTTTTTAGCCTATTGTTCATCACCCTATTCTCCTGCAACCAGGCGCCTCAATTGGACTACAGCCAGCTCAGTCCTGTAGAACGACAGCAGATGACTATCCGGGTAGATAGCATGCTGGAATTCTATACCCAGGGAAGCACCATTCGGCAAAATATGTTGGATACCCTGATTGCCCTCAATCCAAATGTAGAATCTTATTACCGGCAAAAATCGATTGCCCATAGTCATATTGGTGATTTCCATTTAGCTTTCCCTTTAATGGAAAAAGCAGCAGCACTGCAACCTGAAAGTGCACTATTCTATTATTGCTGGCTACTCACCTACGAGTATCGAGATTACAACCGAGCTTTGGTGCGCCTGGAACAATACGATCAGCTCACTCCTGATCAGACCGATGTGGTTTGGGGGCGTAACATCCATTTCCTGAAAGGCTTGGTACGCAAACAATTGGGTCACCAACAGATGGCTGTGCAGGAGTTTACCACCTGTATCGCAGAAGACGGCAAAAATGTGTACACCTACGCCTATGTCTACCGGGGCATTTGTTATGCTGAACTCAAAGCGTACGATAAAGCACTCGCAGATTTTGATACGGCTATCGAGGATTATGCCAAATGTACCATGGCCTATTATTATAAAGCTATGACCTTGCTCAAAATGCATCGCCAGGAAGAAGCCATTATCTTATTACATCAAGCCGAAGAACTGCTTAAACAAGGCTATAAAGAAACAAACTCCAATAGTGAAGTTTTTGATGAAGTGCATCTGGAAATGGTGGAAGACTGGTTGGTGAAACTGGAGAACGGCTGACAGCAAATAGCTGATAACATTCCTTTTGTAAAAAAAGAGCGCGTCAAAACGCACACCTCCATGCAATTGCCCAATGTTCATCACTAATTGCAAATGGGATCAAAAACCGCTTTGTATTGGTGTGATAATTCCTTAATTTTGAAAAAAAACAACCATTATGGAAGATCAGCCTCCTAAAACAAACGATCCTAAAATTGTAGCCATCATTACCTACCTAACACTGGTGGGTTTAGTCATTGCTTTTGTACTCAACAATCCCAAAAATTCCTTTGTCTCTTTTCACATGCGGCAGTCTTTGGGTATTTATTTGTTATTTATTGTTTCCAGTATTGTTATGATAGTACCCGTTTTCGGCTGGATAGCCGGCATAGTCGGATATCTGGTGGGTTTTGTATTTTGGCTAATTGGCCTGCTGGGTGCTATACAGGAAGAAGAAAAATTGATTCCTACAGATCTTGGTCCTCGCTTCCAGGAATGGTTTCAGGGGATTTGATTTAGTGCTTGTTCTTAAAAGAATATCGTAATTATTGTAATAGATGAGTCAATTCTCCTATCTTAGCCAACATTATTCTTTCATTAAAAACCATCACTATGAGTAAGTTTGATGAGGCGCTTAGCACCTATCAAAGCGAAATGAAGGCTAAATTGGGTATAACTGCCGATGCTGACCTGCTGAAGGCGATTACCAAAGGCCTTGGACCATCTATTTACCGTGCAGATGCCTCCAAAGTATCTTGCTCCGACAAGGACGAGCTGGATCGAGTGAAAACCAACTTCCTGATTAAAAAACTGGCCTTAAAAGACAGTCCTGCACTAGATGCAGCCATTAAGGAAGTTTGTGATCAGTTGGGCTCCTCAAATCGCAACAAGTACCGTGCGATTTTTTACTACCTTTTGGTGAAAAAATTCAAGAAGGAGTCTGTTTACAAGTAATGATTTGACACATTTTAGTAGCAACATAACAAAAGGCCTGGATAACTTCCGGGCCTTTTGCATTATAGAGATGTTTGAGAGTATGTTTGGAGTTCATAATTTTTAAGGACCTAATGGGAACTATTTTGTTCAACACCGCCTTTATCTATTCGCAAATTCTATTACAAAAGAAATGACCAATGGACGAACAAACCTACTTCGATGCCAACCGCCTGAGCTGGGATCAGCGGACCAAAGTGCACAAAGATTCCGATTTTTATGATCTGGTTTCCTTCCTTTCCGGCAAATCATCTTTAATGTCGGTTGAAACCGAGGCACTTGGTGATGTGGCGGGTAAAAGCCTTTTACATTTACAGTGCCATTTTGGGCAGGATACGCTTTCCTGGGCACGCAAAGGAGCCAAAGTGACAGGGGTTGACTTTTCTGGCGAAGCGATCCGCCTGGCCCGTGAACTCAATGAACAACTCAAGCTGGATGCTCGTTTTGTGGAGTGTAATATATACGATCTTCCTCAGCATCTGGAGGGGCAATTTGATATCGTTTTTACAACGTATGGTGTGATCGGCTGGCTGCCCGACCTGGAACGCTGGGCAAAGATTATTCGTCATTTTCTCAAACCTGGCGGCACCTTCCTATTGGTCGAATTCCATCCGATCGTCTGGATGTTTGATGACGATTTTACAAAAATCAAATACCCCTACCACAATGCCGGGGTAATTGCCGAAGAAAATACCGGCACCTACGCCGACCGCGAAGCACCTATAAAAAGAGTGGAATACGGATGGAACCACAGCCTGAGTGAAGTTATTGGGGCACTGCTGAAGGAAGGCCTACAGGTGGAGCAATTTGAAGAATTTAATTATTCCCCTTACGATTGTTTTAACCAAACCGTCGAAGTAGCACCCGGCCGCTGGCAGATAAAAGGGCTGGAAGGAACCATCCCGATGATGTATTCGGTGAAGGCTATTGCCGACTGACGACTTTGGCTGGAGAGAGACAGTTGTTACTTGTTGGTCACCCTGTGAATGGTCGGACGAAGAAAATTTGTCCGACCATTTACAGGAACTATTTCACTTCGCTTCAAGTTATTCTACTTTCATCCGACCTAACCATTTTCGCTATGTTCCGCAACCCCTATTTATCCCTGTTACGAACAGCCTGGCATTATGCCCGCGGTCAACGTAAACGCTACCTTGCCATATATAGCCTGTTTACCCTGAGCAATCTGTCTATGTCGGCCGCTCCTGTAATCTGGGGATTGTTCATCAATGAATTACAAAAAGAGGGGGTCCAGGCCTTGCATTCTACGTGGATATATGTGGGCGTTTTTTTGGTTTTTCATTTGTTCGATTGGCTGTTTCACGGCCCTGCCCGCATCATGGAACGCAAACTGGCCTTTGAAGTCGGTCGCAATTTTTTGCATGAACTATATCATAAGACAGTACACCTTCCGGTAAAATGGCATCAAGACAACCATAGTGGTGCAACCATCAATCGGGTAAGAAAGGCCCATGAGGCACTGTTTGAATTTTTCGACAATGGTTTTATGTATTTCCAGACAATTGCCAAGCTATTTTTTGCCCTGGCAGCTATGATCTATTTTTCACCCATTTTTGGCGGCATTGCCGTTACTTTGGGTATAGGGGTCATTTATATTATTTTGGTATTTGACAAACCCTTTATTGCAGCAGCCACCGAAGTCAACGAACGGGAGCATGAAGTCTCTGCTACCCTTTTTGATAGCCTTTCCAATATCATCACCGTGATCACCCTACGACTGGAAAAACGTATGGAAGTGGGATTATTAGGTAAAATATCAAACATCCTCCCTCCTTTCCGCAGAAAAATAGTGGTCAATGAATGGAAATGGTTTACTGTCGATACAGCAGTCAATGTAATCTATGCCATTATTGTATTGGGATATATCTATCAGACCTGGGTACCAGGTGAAGTGTTTCTGGTTGGTGGACTGGTTACCCTGGTGGGTTATGTCAACCAGTTTACGAGTGTATTTCACAATATCGCCTGGCAGTATACCACTATTGTTCGCTTCCATACTGATGTTCAATCTGCCCGAAATATCATCGAAGAATTTGAACGCCAACACCTGCCCGATCAATCACGTTCTCTGCCTGTCCATTGGCAAGAAATGGCCATTAAGGGCCTGTATTTCGAACATAAAGAAGCCTGGCGCAGTGAAAAGGGAAGTCAGGGATTGTACAACCTAAACGTACGGATTGCTCGAGGCGAAAAGATCGCCCTGATTGGAGAAAGTGGTAGTGGCAAAAGCACTCTGTTGGCATTATTACGGGGATTATATCCCGCCGAAAAGGGGCAGCTTTTTGTAGATAATGAGCAGGCGCAAAAACTAGAGATCATTGCCAATTATGTGACCTTATTTCCCCAGGAACCAGAAATATTTGAGAATACCATTGAATACAACATCACCCTTGGCCTGCCATTCGAGAAGGAAGAGGTGGAACGTATCTGTCAAGTGGTACATTTCCAGGAGGTGATTAAACAGTTGCCAAATGGCCTGCAATCCGGGATACAGGAAAAGGGGGTGAATCTATCAGGTGGCCAAAAGCAGCGGCTAGCTTTAGCTCGTGGTGTGCTGGCCGCAAAAGATAGCGATATTGTCCTGCTTGATGAGCCTACCAGTAGCGTCGATCCCAAAACGGAGTTACTGATTTATGAACAGATGTTTGAAGAGTTCAGTGACAAAGCAGTAGTTTCTTCCCTGCACCGCCTACACCTGCTGACCAAGTTTGATTATGTCTACATTCTCGACAAAGGATATGTGGTGGATGAAGGCACCTTTGAGAACCTACGAAAGGAAAGTCCTGTTTTTCAGGAATTGTGGAAACACCAGGAAGAAAGTATGCTGGGTATAATGCATGGGGCGTAAATGCTGTAAACTTTTCGAACGGGTAATCATACCTCCAACAGGAGAATTGTTATACATTTGCGCGATGAGTTGGTTACGCAATATATTTTATGCTTTGCCCCCACGGTGGCGGTTTGTTGCCCGGCGATTGTATTATTTCCCGCTGGATTTTGTTGAAGGAATCTCGGGGAAACGCGATGCGTTGACACCACCGCGAGGTTTGATTTATACTGGCTCCGGTGATTTTCGGGCCCAGGGAAATAAATTGCTTCAATATTTTATTTCGGATGCGGGGTTACAACCCCAGCACGATGTGCTCGATATTGGCAGCGGTATTGGCCGTATTGCGGTGCCATTGACAACCTACCTCAATGAATCGGGTAGTTACGAGGGATTTGATGTGGTAGAAACGGGAGTAGATTGGTGCAAACAACACATCAGTAGTCGGTTTTCCAATTTTAATTTTGAATACATTTCGTTAGAAAATGACCTTTACCGGTCGCAGGGAACCAGTGCGGCAGTTTTTACATTCCCCTATACGGACGCCAGTTTTGATTTTGTGGTGCTCAGCTCCGTTTTTACCCACATGCTACCTGAAGAAGTGGCCAATTATCTCAAGGAGATAGGAAGAGTCCTGAGGCCTGGCGGTTGTTGTTTTGCTACCTTTTTTATCTGGAATGAGCAATCCGCCCAGGTTGATCAGTTAAACCCTGCCTTCGCATTTCCGTATGACCACAAACATTATCGGCTGATGGATGAGCGGGTGACTTCGGCTAATGTTGCTTACGCTGAAGATTATTTGCACAGCCTCATTGCTGATGCTAACCTACAATTGCACCAGACTTTTTATGGCTATTGGAGTGGCCGTGAAAAAGCCCAATGCAAGGATTTCCAGGATATTCTATTGCTTAAAAAGTAAGCTGCTTTCCTAAAACTTTCCTCCCCAGACAAAATAAGCCACTTCTCACTAGCGTTAAACCTCAAACCAAACAATAAGTATGACCGGCAACTTTACAATTTTACAAAGAACCATTTTTTTTAAAATTGTACCTTATGAAACATATTCTAACGGTTTGCCTGGTCCTGATGTCCGTTTCTTTAATTGCTCAAAAATCCGCTGAACTGGGGATTTTACTTGGGGCATCTACTTATGATGGGGATCTTTCTCCTGAAAACTCGGCCTTTGACATTGACCAATACCGTCCGGCTTTCGCCTTTTTTTACCGTTACAACGCAAACCGCTTTCTGGGTATTAAAGCCAGTTTTGCCTATGGTGAAATCACAGCCGATGATGCCCATTCAAATATTGAGGCAAAACAGCAGCGGAACCTCAACTTTCATTCCAACATTCTCGAACTGGGGCTCACCGGCGAATTAAATTTGTTGGGCTTTGCCCCTGGTAGAGCTGGTTCCCGATTTTCACCTTACCTTTTTGGCGGCGTTTCCTTTTTTCGGTTCAATCCACGCACCGAATACCAGGGACAGACCGTTGATTTGCAGCCACTAGGCACAGAAGGTCAGGGCATTGATGGATTTGATGATCCCTACTCGCTGACCCAGATTGCCATCCCCTTTGGTGGTGGTATCAAATATGCAATCACAGACCGTATCAACATCGGTCTTGAGGTTGGCTTTCGCAAAACCTTTACCGATTACCTTGATGATGTCAGCGGTGTGTATGTAGATTACAATACCTTAAGCACCAATAATGGCAAACTCGCTGCAGATTTGAGCAACCGAACCGGAGAATTTTTCGGCACGGAACCCGTGGATGTGCCCGGAGGTACCCCACGTGGTAATCCGAACAAAGACGACTGGTTTTTTATTGGAGGTTTTACGCTGAGTTACACCATTTTTAGCCAATCACAAAATGGACTCAGTGGGCATGGTGGCAAGTACAAAGGACAAGGTAAAGGGTTTGGCTGCCCAAAATTTTAAGGCGACGATTAAAGCATGTTTGGAGGCCAAAACAGACCTCCAAACATCTGTTGTTGTCTATTGCTTCACAAATTTCCGGGTAGAGACATTTTGTCCATCCGTTAGTTGTAGCAAATAAAGGCCGCTATTCAAATCCGAAACATCCAAGGGAATATTTTGCTGGCCTGCCGGAATATCCATCTGACGTTTTTGCAACAGGCGCCCGTCCAAGCTGCGGATAGCTAACTGAAAGTTTCCACTTGCTGGGTTATTAATGCTAAGTGTCAATTGTTCCTGTACCGGGTTAGGGGCTACAGTCATTTGAACAAACAGTGCCGCTGTTCCGAACACGCCGCTTGTCACACTTTCTTCCAAAGTTAGTGGAGTTTGCAGGGTAACGCCGCCATCACCACCAGACGTTCCATTGCCATTGGCTGCATTTCCCGAAGAATAGAAACGTACTGGACCTGAGCCAGCAGCAGGTGCCACCCATTCGATTTCAAAATTTCCATCAGTTGTATTTGGGGTACTATGTTCCGCATAGTCACGATCATTGAGGGTAATTACCTGAATGCCGGAAGGAGGCGTACTAAAACTGCCCGCATTGACATTATCATCTCCCATTAAAGCAACCGCTTGAAAGCCATAACGTATAGGCGAACCGTTTGTAGGGGTAATCTTTACCTTTAAAGTATAGGCCTTTCCTGGTTGGTAATTGCTGACCATTTCCGAACCATCCAATATTTCCACGGCAATAGTTGGTGAAAAAGTCCCTGAATTATGGCAGGTTTGGCAGGAGGTATTGCCACTTAAAGGAGAACGAGTCCGGTCTTCTCCCTGAATTTCGGCAGCGCCTAAGGCATTATTCAATAAAAAGAATGCGCCCACACACAGGGCGAAGAATGAGTAGATGTAGCTAAATTTCATGAATTGATAATTAATAATAAAAGAGTTATGATTCTAAACTCAGACGCAAAAAAACAGGAAAGGGTTTACTTAGAGTTAAGTAAAGAATGGAAAAGTCAAGTTTTATACAAAAACTATAGCGTGTTGGGATTTTGAGGCTCTAATTGAAGCTGTTTTGAGGTTTTTTGCCTTTTGTTCCCCGAAAATAATTGTAAATAAATTCGAAATCAGCTTCCATATTATCAGTAGTATAAAAGGGTTCACTAAGGGATAGGACCCTGTGTTCATAGTCAAGCTTACATAACAAGATGGGAATACCTGCACCTTTGGCTATATGATAAAAACCCGTTTTAAACTTGCTTACCTTCTTGCGGGTACCTTCGGGAGCAATACAAATTTTAAATTCCTCGCGATCATTGAACATATCAATCACAGCTTCTACAAAATTGGTGCGTTTGCTGCGATCTACAGGAATTCCACCCAACCAGCGGAAGAGGGTACCGAAGGGCGGACGAAACAAAGATTCTTTTCCTACGTATTTAATATCCATCCGCATAACACTCCGGCTCAATAGGCCCAGTGGGAAGTCCCAATTGGAGGTATGGGGAGCGGCAATCATGACAAACTTTGGAGGGATTGGATTGGTATGAATAATCACTTTCCAACCTACTAAACGCAGGATAAATTGGCTAATCCGACTCAGCATTAAAATTATTTTGTTTGTTATAATTGTTCTCAGTTCATATTTGGAGGCCAACCATTTGGCTGCAAAGGATCACTTTTCGCTGCATAAACCGACCTCCAAACAAGTTCTCAAAATTATTCAAAAATACCACAAGTTTATAGGAAAACTCGATTTAGGTAGGTTGCATTTAAACACTAAGAAAAAAATATATAACTTGCTGGTTTCAAACTAACTAATTTGAAGAAAACTACTTTTATAACATTTCTACTTCTATTTGTGCTTAGCTTTAATGGGCTAGGT
This sequence comes from Saprospiraceae bacterium, assembly GCA_021604865.1. Classification (GTDB taxonomy): domain Bacteria; phylum Bacteroidota; class Bacteroidia; order Chitinophagales; family Saprospiraceae; genus BQJU01. The sequence continues at coordinate 30,105 of BQJU01000072.1, forward strand.
CAAAAAAACAGTACTTCAGAACCTGCTATTGATATTCAATTTTCGCAGGAAGGCGGATTCTACAGGGAAGAGGTAGAAGTGGCTTTGTATTCGCCAAAAGCAGCTATTTATTATACCCTTGATGGCAGTCGGCCTACCACAAGGTCTATCCATTATAAAGGAGCCATATTATTGAAAAAAACGGCAGTCATACGGGCTGTTGCCTATCTGGATGGGAAGGAAAGTGGGTTATTTGGGCACACCTATCTGATAGACGAAGCAGATACAGGTTTTCCGGTTGTATCCATTGGCATTACACCGTATCTGCTTTTTGATCCCAGTGAAGGTTTATTTATGCGTGGCAATCAGGTAATCGACAGTTCCTGGCAAAAACCTGGGGCCAACTTTTGGAGTCGCCGGGAAATCAGCTGTCACCTGGACATCTTCGAATCTGATGGCCAGACGGTATATAGCAATCAGACTGGCCTACGACTATTTGGGGGTATGAGTAGGCTTTTTCCGCAGAAATCCCTGGCCATAGTAGCCAGAAAACGCTATGGCCAAAGCCGGTTTGATTATCCCATCTTTGGCGAGGACGGGCCGAAAAAGTTTAAATTTCTGGTGTTGCGCAATTCGGGCAGTGACTTCGGTAAAACCCATTTTCGGGATGCTTTCATGACGAGCCTTCTTGACGATTGGGATATTGAGAAACAAGCCTACCGCCCCGCCCATGTCTACATCAATGGCCAATACTGGGGCATCTACAATATCCGCGAAAAGATCAACCGTTATTTTGTGGCTTCAAATAGTGAGGCTGACAAGGACAGCATTGACTTGATAGAGCACCGCTTTACGCGAAAGCGAGGTAGCAAACGCCACTACCAGCGCCTGCTCAACTTTCTGGAGAAAAATGACCTGAGAGATCCGGATCGATACGCTTACGTCGGTACACAGATGGAGGTTGATAATTTCATGAATTATCAAATTGCACAGATCTATTTTGACAACCAGGATGCCGGTGGCAACATCAAATTCTGGCGCCCACAAACACCAGACGGACGTTGGCGCTGGATTATGTACGATACGGATTGGGGGTTTGGCCTGCATGATGATAATGCTTACCGCAACAACAGCCTGCAATTTCATACAGCTGCAGATGGCCCCAACTGGCCTAATCCGCCCTGGAGTACATTTTTGCTGCGCAAATTGCTGGAGAATGAAACCTTTTCCAAGCAATTTATCAATCGTTTTGCCGATCACCTCAATACAACATTCTCTTCCCTACAGGTGGACCAAAAGATTGCTGGATTTTACAAAAAACTAAGCCCTGAAATGCCGCGTCATCTTGAACGTTGGCACCTCCGCCAATCGACTTGGGAAGCGGAAATCAGCCAACTCCGAACCTTTGCTCAGGAACGCCCCACCTATATGCGTTTTCACCTGATGGAAAAGTTTAATACCGGTGGTACGCGGGAAGTGTCTATTGCTGCTACTAAAGGAGGTACTATAATACTCAATGAAAATGTGCCCATCCGCACGCAGGAGCTCAAAGGCATTTATTTTGAAAAAATCCCTATTGGCCTAAAGGCTGTTGCCGATTATGGGTATACCTTTTCTCACTGGGAGGGCGTAGAAGGGCTGGATAATGCTAGAGATTTCACCTTGACATTGGCTGAAAAAGAGCCCTATAAAATCCGGGCCGTTTTTGAACCCTTCACGCATCCATTGGTTGGCAAAGTGATGATCAATGAAATTTGCACCAACAACAAAAAGACCGGCGATTGGCTCGAAATTTTTAATTACACCAATAAAAGTGTAACCCTGGCCGGCTGGATTCTTACCGATACTAAAAATGAATACACCCTGCCAGAAGAAGTCTGGTTGGGGCCTAATGATTATCTGGTTATTTGCCGCGATTCTACTAAATTCAAGCAAGTTTTTCCAGGCGCCTATAATGTCGTTGGCGGGTTGAGTTTTGGCTTAAATAAACGCACGGAATCTCTGGGTCTTTTTTCCCGGCTGGGCGCTGCCGTTGATAGCGTTTATTACAACCTGGAACCTCGTGACTCCGTATTTACCCTCAGCCTTTTATTACCCACGCTTAACAATGGTGATCCTGAAAACTGGGAAATTCGCGCTGGTTTTGGCTCACCAAATGTTGCTAACCCCTATTATGTAGAAAGTAGCATTCGCCATATTCAGGAGCAGTGGATTCAGATAGGCGTAGCTGCTGGTGTGGTGATTTTGTGTATTATTTTGTTGGTTTTGCGAGCACGGAGGATTTTGTAGGCGGTAGGGCAATACGTGTTGGTTTAAGCCGGATTAGGTGGCTCCAACCCTTCCATTTTTCCATTTCTTTCCATAACTTCCATTTCCAAAACCATTTATCATGCTTACACCCGATATCCTCCAACATCTTTGCCGCGACAAAAAATGAAATCCGTTATTGAGAGCACTGAGGTGGACATTCCGATAGGCAATGAGGATTTGTATGGCAATCTGATCAAGGCAATTACCTATCAGCAATCGTCAGGCAAGGCAGCGGCAACCATCTATGGGCGCTTTCTGGACTTGTTTCCCGATAATTTTGAGGCCAAAGGTAACCTCTAAAAGCCAAAATGCTGGAGATATCTGAAGCCTGGCGACCTTATCGAACCTATGCTAGTGTGTATTTGTGGCGTTGGAAAGATGGGCTGTAAGCGCATGTTTTTTACCTATCGTTAATGAAAAAATAATTTTCAATAGTCTTCTTTTTCAGATCCAATCCTTATTTTAGCCACTCAAAGTACTCTTTTGAAGAGGTAAAATCTTCAACACTTAGCGCCCACAGATTTTATTACCATCCCCAAATAACTACTTGACTTTTATCTGTCAATTTATCCTACACTACCGATTTTTTTGCTGCATAGCTTCTTTCATCACCATTGGTGGAAATAGAAGATTATTGGCTATTTATTTAAAGATAGTCGTCCCTTAAACTGTAGATAAAACCATAACAACGCTAGTATTCTGTAACACAAAAACTAAAATGGGTATGAAAAAAATTTTTACGATTTTATGGATTTTGATTTGTTCTTTAGGGGCATGGGGGCAAGTAACGATAAGCTCGGAAAGCTTTAGAAGTGGCTCTATTCCATTTGGATGGACACAAACCAATGTGACTTTTACAACATCAGCTGGAGGTTATGCTAACTTTACAATGACGAGTGCTATATTGACCTCGCCAATAATTGATTTGTCCAGCTATGAAAATGTAGAATTAACCTTTGATGTTGCCAAGTTTGGTTCAGGAACTGATGGTCCTTTAACCGTTGAAATTTCTGATGATGGAGGAACAACCTGGACTGCTCAAACTTTCAATTCCCCAACACCTGATGATAGTAATTATTTAACCTCGGGGCCAACAGCGATCACTCCTACCGGTTCGGATGTAAGAATTCGATTCATTAGAGCGAATAGTTTTTCAGGAAAAAGGTTTCGAGATTTTTTATTAGAAGGCGATCCTGTTTCCACATTTGATAATGATTCAGATATAGTGGAAGGAGGTTTTGATGAACCGGATAATATCGTTTATGAAAATTACGATGCTTCCAGTGCATTAACCACTGCAAACGCAATTAAAATAGGCGCGTTTACGATTCGAGATGGAGGTGCGGGTGGCTCTGATGCAGATATGGTCAGCACCATACTCACTGATATTGAATTCTCTGTTTTAAATTCCTCCAACCTTGCTGCATTGGCCATTTTTGACGGCATCAATAATGTAAGCGAAGTCACAACGGTATCTTCTACGACAACGTTTAACAGCATTAATTCGGGGACAGGATTAGAGGCTGCTGATAATGGTACCAAGTCATTTGATGTATATGCTACCTTTAAAAGTTCCGTGATAGATAATGAACAAGTACAACTAACCATAACTTCAGCGACAGCTGATGGCGTCAATGGTTCTGTTTTTGCAGCAGTTAATGCAGGAGGTGCTTTAACCAGTATAAGTGGCGATGACAACCGAATTGAAGTCACTGCAACAGACTTAATCTTTGACCAGGAACCTACCGATGTGAATATTAATGCAGTCATGTTTCCTTTTCCCACAATAGCGGCAATTGATGCCAATGTGAATATCGATAAGGATTTCAGTAATTTGGTTTCCCTGAGTTCCACGGGCACATTCAGTGGAACCGCTACTACTTCAGCCAATATAGTGAATGGCATTGCGACATTTAATAATTTGGTTTTTTCAGTAGAGGCAACAGATAGAACGATTAGTGGAACTTCTGGCGGGGTCAATAGTACTGGGAATAGCACTTTATTTGACATATTAGATATTCCTAATATCGTAATCAATGAGATTCTTCCAGATCCGGCATCTGATACCAATGGAGATGGGATATTTAATTTTTCAGACGACGAATTTGTTGAAATTTATAACAATGGCCTTATTTCTGTCGACTTAGCAGGGTGGACTATAGAGGACGGCGTTGGTATGCGACACACTTTTCCCGCCAATTCTATTTTAGCTCCTGGAACAGGAGTGGTTGTGTTTGGTGGAGGCAGCCCAACGGGCATTCCTGTGGTAACCCAAACGGCAAGTAGTGGCACATTTGGATTAAATAATGGCGGAGACATCGTTAGCTTGATTGATGATAATAGCAATGTCGTAGATAGCTATACTTATGCATCTTCAACAGATAATGTTTCCTATGGTAGGAGTCCAGATTTTACAGGTCCTTTTGTTTTGCATACCACTATTTCTGGAAATTATTCGCCGGGACGTAATAACGCGAATGGGACTCCCCTCCCCATTAACCTCCTCTCCTTCAACGCCAAGGCCCAAGACGATGACATTCTGCTGAATTGGCGCACAGCCTCCGAAGTCAACAACGACTACATGGCGGTAGAGCGTAGCCAGGATGGCCGGGAATATCGGGAAATTGGCCGGGTACAGGGCCAGGGGACTACACATGAGGCACAAACCTATCATTTTGCAGATAAAAATCCACTTCGGGGTGTTAACTTTTATCGCTTGCGGCAGGTGGATTTTGATGGGCAGTATGAGTATCACCGTGTTGTAGCCATAGACTTCACCAGCAAATTGAATGTTGAAGAAGATTTACAGGTTTTTCCGACGGCTGTTCATCAGCTGTTGAATGTCAGGTATATGGGAACATTGGACGCTGATGTCACTTTACAGATAATCGGCCTCGATGGTCGGGTTTGGGAGCAGCAAGCACTGCAAGTATTCAAGGACAATGCCTTTAGTGGAGAGCTGGATGTGTCCGTATTGCCAGTTGGTATTTATGTGCTCCGGCTGCAAAATGGCCCTGCTGTTGTGAATAAACGATTTGTTAAACAGTAACCGACAATAAGCGAACAGTAGCGCACTTTAGTGCATATTGGGAATTCCATTACTGGCCTGCAGATCAGTCTGTAAAATGATAGATCAGATTGCCCTGTCTAAATTCATGTATAGGAATTAACAATCGGCCTGTGAACGGCCCTTTTCGCCCATACTTCACCTCAAAAGCAGTCATTTGGAACCACCATACTTCTGCTTTTGAGGCTCGTTTGGGCATTAGTGCTTGTTTGGAGGTCGCTTTTGCATCGCCGTCGGCAAGCCTATGGCGGCCGATGGGAGGCAAAAAGTGTCAATTTTTTGGTGAAACGAGGCGCTTTTTGCGGAGCATATCTGGAAGATACGGTCAAAAAAAGCAACAA
>BQJU01000073.1 GCA_021604865.1 Saprospiraceae bacterium
CTTTTTGCCACTGGCAAAAGCGAACGCTAATACTTCAAATGCTTTTTGATGCTTTGGCATCAAGCCAACCCAGTCATCAAAAAATTGACGCTTTTCGCTACAAAAATTGACCTCCAAATAAGCTCTGAGCTAAAAACAAGGAAAAATCAAGGAAAATCCTGCCCAACAATCAAAAGAGATCAAGCCAGCACAAAAGTTAGCATAGCATAATGCCGATCTTGCCTTTCTACCCCAAAACAAATCTAGAAACCAGAGAGAAACTCGCTATCGAAAAGTGTATTCTTACCTCGGAATACCCGATTTTCTAAAATTGTCCCTATTTTGGCGGAAAATACCTAATCCTTATTATCCATGAAGATCCAATTCCCTATTGAAAAAGCCCTCTCTTTCCGAGCTACCTTTACCAAGTATCCTTATTTAATTGTACTGTTGTGTATCGGCTTACTTTTGGGGTCATGCAAGACGACAGTCAGCACGATAACAAGCTCAACGGAAAATGTAGACTTCATCGTATTACAAATGAATGACGTCTATGAAATTGCACCCTTGGAAGGAGGTAAAGCCGGTGGGCTGGCCCGGGTTGCAACAATAAAGAAGCAATTGCTGGAAGAAAACCCTAATACGATTGCTGTGCTTTCTGGCGATTTTCTAAGTCCCTCTTTTATTGGCACCTTGAAAACAGAAGAAGGAGAGAAAATTGCCGGCCTGCAAATGGTTGAAACCCTCAATGCGATGGGGCTGGATTATGCCACCTTTGGCAACCACGAGTTTGATATCAGCGATCCCGATTTATTGGAAAAACGAATGGACCAAAGCAATTTTTTATACATCTGTAACAATGCTTTTCGCAATGCCGAAAATGGCCGCCGTCCTTTCCAGCAAAAACGCAACGGACAAATACAGCCGGTTCAGGAATATATCATCGAAGAATTTAGCAATAAAAGTGGCGGAAAAGTCAAAGTGGGGATTACAGGAGTTGTATTGCCCTTTAATCAACAGGACTACGTCCATTATGAACCGGTAGTGAGTACCTTTCGGAAAACCTACGAGCAACTGAAGCCCAAATCAGATATGGTCGTGGCACTAACTCATCTGGCAGTCGAGCAGGATATGCAATTGGCCGCCGAAGTGCCCGGTGTAGATTTATTTTTGGGTGGACATGACCATAGCGAAATGAATCATTATGTAGAAAATACGATCATCACCAAAGCGGATGCCAATGCCAAAACGGTATACATCCACCGCATCAGTTACAACCCGGCTTCGGGCATGTCCCGAATTCGCTCCACGCTGAAAACCATTGATGATAGCATCCAAGAAGACCCGGCAACCAAGGCCGTCGTTAGCATCTGGCAAAATAAAGTTGCCGGTATCATGAAAGAAATGGGTTACAACCCCGACCAGCAGGTTTTGTTAGCAAAAACGCCCTTAATTTGCACAGAAGCCAAGGTGCGCACTCAACCTACCAATTATGGTACCCTTACCGTGGAAGCTTTCCAGGCCGTTTGGCCCGATGCCGACCTTTATCTGATCAATAGCGGCTCTATGCGTTTGGATGATGATATTTCCGGCACTGTGACGGAATACGATGTATTGCGTACATTTCCTTTTGGAGGGGATATTGTCCGTACCGAAATTCCCGGAAAAGCCCTGCCTGCAATCCTGCAAACTGGCCTGGTAACCAATATAGGCCAAGGCGGCTACCTGCAAACCCTCAATCTGGATAAAAAAGGTGGCCAATGGCGGATCAATGGCACCACTATTGATCCCAATAAAAATTATACCCTGGTCCTTCCAAAATTTCTGGCCGACGGAAAAGAGCAAAACCTGGAGGCTTTTGGCGAATATAAATACACCCAAAAGGATAAGTTCTCTATCGGGAGTAATAGCATCAAAAACGATATTCGGGACATCGTCATCTATTATATGGAACAAATAAAAGTAGTCGGCGAATAGCCCAATTAAACCTCACCCTCAGATTGAGCAATCAGTGTTGTAACCGAAATATCCCCGGTCACATTGACTACTGTGCGCAGCATATCCAAAATTCGATCCATCGGATAAATGATAGCGATCCAGGCGGGATTGAGGCCTACCGTTTCCAGAACCACCATGAGCATAATGATGCCCCCGCTAGGGACAGCCGCTGATCCGATAGAAGATAGGGTGGTCAATAAAACGATGGTGAATTGTTCTCCAAGGGAAAGATCAATCAGGTGAAGTTGGGCCAGGAAAATGATACAAACCGCCTGGTAAAACGACGTACCATCCATATTGACGGTTGCGCCAATGGGTAGCACAAAATTGCTGATATTGGGCGAAACGCCAAGGTTTTCCTGAACACATTTCATAGTAACCGGTAAGGTAGCAGCGGATGAACTGGTAGAAAATGCCATACTTTGTGCAGGAAATATATTTTCCATGAAGGAGCGATAGGAAAACTTCTTAACAAACCTCGTGACCAGTAAAGGATAAAAAATTAAAAGTAAAAACCCCAGGCCTGCAACTACCACTAATGAAAAAGCCAATAGACTGCTCAACAGGCCAATTAATTCCTTCCCATTGCTGGCCATATTGGCAATCGTTCCTGCCATCAATGCAAAAACGAAGAAGGGTGCCAACTGCATGACGAGGTCCACCATTTTTAGGAAAACCTCATTGAGGTCATTGATTAATGGGATAATGGACGATTTTTGATCACTGGGCAGATAAAGTAAGGCTATGCCAAAAAAAATGGCAAAAAATATGATTTGAAGCAGGAGTTTGGTATCGGCAAACGAAGCAAAAATGTTTTCCGGGATCATCTCTACAAAAAAGCGTAGTGGGCCTTTATCTTTTTGCTGAGATACCTGGTCAAGTTTTTCTGCAAATCCGGACTTGCCGGAAATTTCATGGAAAATAGTCCCATTTTTAGAAAAGAAAACGGCATCACCTTCTTTTTTGAGGGCAAATTGATCGCCAGCAACATAGGTGCCTTGAATGGATGATTGCTGGCCTTTTATGATACACTGAAACTTCCCTTGTTCCAACATAATGGCATAGGTGTATTGTTGAATTAAGGATGCCGAAGAAGCGGCATTTTCATCAAGAAATCCAAGTTGATAAGCACCAGTGACATCAGGTACCGTAAAAGTTTGTAGCCGATCAGCTTGTACTTTTGCAATGAGGGTATCATAACGACTATCGGTCAGGAAGTGTTTGTTGTCTAATAAAACAACGTTATTGGTTTCTTCTACCCACATTTCATAAGCCAATCGGTTTTTGATTTGTTGCTCTTCACCAACGGCTTTTCCTGGTTGAAAAAGATTGGTTAGCGTCATTCCAAAAATTGTAGCCAAAATAGAAGTGGCCACATAAGCGACGAGAGATTTAACCCCTATTCGGCCTAGTTTGGCTGGTTCAGGAAGTGATGCAACTCCGGCAATAATTGAAAATAAAACCAACGGAACGGCAATAAATTTAAGTGCCCGAATGAAAATATCTCCAAAGGGAGCAATCCAGTTTTTTGTAAATTCCTGCCAGCCAAAATAAATGGCTATTGCTGCATAAAGAATACCTAAAATCAATGCCAGAACAATTTTGGCAGAAAGGGATAGTTTTTTCAAAAGGGTCTGTTTTTGAAGGTGAAATTTAAAGCCTCAAGACACTGTTTGTCAAAGGAAAGCAAAACCTGGCATTTCCCCAAAAAGTGAATTTTAGAATTGTCGCTTCCATTATTATCTTTGATAGTCCCATTAGGGGGCAGCGAAGAATACCTTACCCATTTGATACGGCTATTTATTAATGAACTAAACATAACGACAAACACCATGCAAAAACAAATCACCTACCTGTTATTCACTGTGCTAATCCTTTTTGCCGCCTGTACCAATCAGCCGGAAAGTGTGGAAGAGGCACACCAACCCAAACAATACACCATTGAACAATTTATGGGCAACACGTCGGTTGGCGGCGGCAGCTTTTCTGCTGATGGCAGTAAAATTTTGCTGACCAGCAACCAGTCCGGTATCTTTAATGCCTACAATGTTCCTGTGGCCGGTGGAGATCTGAGCCCATTGACTACTTCTACCGGCTCTTCAATCTTTGCCGTTTCCTATTTTCCGGAAGATGATCGCTTCCTATACCGCATGGACGATAATGGCAATGAGTTGTTCCACCTTTTTGTGCAAAATATGGATGGTACCAGCAAAGAACTAACACCGGATAGTATGGCGCGGGCTTCCTTTTATGGCTGGGCACATGACGGCAAAAGTTTTTTCTATGGTTACAGCAAACGCGATCCCCAATATCTGGATGTCTACGAGATGAATACTGATACCTATGAAAGTAAAATGCTCTACCAAATGTCTGGTGCCTATAACTTCGCCGGTATTTCCAACAACAAAAAGTATATGGCACTGACGGAATCTATCACAACTAATGATTCCGACTTGTATTTGTACGATTTTGAAACAAAAGAACTAAAAAAGATTTCGCAAAATCGGGCAGCTCATAATGTGGCTGACTTTAGCACTGATAACGAATATTTGTATTATCTAACTGATGATGGCAGTGAATTTAGTTACCTGGCCCGCTATCAAATTGCTTCAGGTCAACACGAAAAAATCTTGGAAAAGGAATGGGATATCAGTTATGCCTATTTTTCTCATGGCGGCAAATATCAGGTAGTTGGAACCAATGCAGATGGAAAAACAGTATTGGATTTAATGGAAGTAAGCAGTGGTAAGGCCATACAGTTTCCTACTTTTGAACAAGGGGATATCACATCCGTGAGCATTTCCCGTTCTGAAGAGCTGATTTCCTTTTATGTAGGCAGTTCGGCTTCGCCCAGTAACCTCTATGTATACGAGGTAGCTGGTGGTGATCACCGTCAGTTAACGAATACGCTCAACCCCGAAATTGATCCCACGGATTTGGTCACAGCGGAGGTGGTACGTTATCCTTCTTTTGATAACCTGCCAATTCCTGCGATATATTATAAACCACATACTGCCTCTACAAAAAATAAAGTACCTGCCCTGGTATGGGTTCATGGTGGCCCCGGTGGACAATCTCGTCAGAATTATCATCCGCTCATTCAATACCTCGCTAACCACGGTTACGCCATCCTTGCCGTTAATAACCGCGGTAGTAGCGGATATGGAAAAACCTTTTACAAAATGGATGATCGCCACCACGGCGAATCGGACCTGCAGGATTGTGTAATGGGTAAAGAATGGCTGGCTAAACAGGACTATATCAATGCCGAGGAGATTGGCATTATCGGTGGTTCCTATGGTGGCTATATGGTCATGGCTGCCCTTACCCGCGAACCGGAAGCCTTCGAAGTGGGTGTCAATATTTTTGGTGTTACCAACTGGCTGAGAACCCTAAAAAGCATTCCACCATGGTGGGCCTCCTTTAAAGATGCCCTCTATGAAGAAATGGGTGATCCCTACCAGGATTCAGTACGGCTGTATAATATTTCCCCACTTTTTCATGCGGACAAGATTGTAAAGCCAGTAATGGTATTACAGGGGGCTAAAGATCCTCGGGTTTTACAAGTAGAGTCAGATGAAATTGTGGCAGCAGCACGTGAAAACAATGTGCCGGTAGACTATGTGCTTTTTGAAGATGAAGGCCACGGTTTTGTGAAAAAAGAAAACCAGATCGAAGCCTATGGCAAGATCCTGGAGTTTGTGGATAAATATTTAAAGAAGGGCGCCCCGGTAATGGATTAAAAGTGAGTTAATCCGGGTTTTTACCTGATTTTTCTTTAAATTACCTTTCTAAAAGCTTATATGGAGTTGAAGTTTGCATCATACATTCAAATTTCAACTTCATTCCTAATTTATTGACTTCTACTCCAGTGGTAAATGGACAGTACTCACCTTATTGTTAAAAAAACCGCTGAGCAATGAAAAGTTATTTCCCCATTTTTCTATTACTAAGCCTATGTCTTCAGGGCTTTTCACAACAAATTTCCAATTATTTCGAATTTATTGAAAAACCGGAACTTGATGCCTTAACCGATGAACGCTGGATCGTGCCGTTAGTACACAAATCCCTTGAATTTGATATTGAGCAGTTGGAATCGGCTTTGCAGACCTTACCCATGCGTTTTAATGAAAGCGGTGATTATGCTGTGCTTTCCTTGCCCCGACCTGATGGTACCACCGAAAGGTTTGCAGTTGCTGAAGCACCGGTGATGCATGAAGACCTTGGTCGACAATATCCGGAAATTCGCACTTTTGCAGGCCAGGGATTGGACAATCCAGCTTCAGCCATTTATTTTGATATAACGCCTCAAGGTTTTCATGCTATGGTATTGTCGCCGGAGGGCACCTATTTTATTGATCCCTATTTTAGAGGTAAACGGCAATATTATGTTTGTTATTTCAAAAAGGATTATTATACCGATAAATACCTGACACATAAATGTTTAGTTGAATCAGGTGAGGAACATCCTTCTGAAGATTTTACACCAGTGCCCATAGAGAAAAATGCGGCAGTGACCCTTCGAACCTATCGGTTAGCTATGGCTGCTGCTGGGGAATACACTGTTTTTCATGGCGGAACTGTTGCTTTGGGTCTGGCGGCTGTAGTCACCAGTGTCAACCGCATCAATGCTGTTTATGAAACTGAAGTGGCCGTTCGTTTTATTCTGGTTGCCAATAATAACAACCTTATTTACACTAATCCAGCATTAGATCTTTATTCTAATCCACCTCAACTTTTTCAGAATCAGGCAATTATTGATGCTACAATTGGTAATGGTAATTATGATATTGGTCATGTCGTTAGTTTGGGTAATGGCGGTGTTGCTTCTTTGGGTGCCCTTTGTGATACCGGTGTAAAAGCAAGGGGAATGACTGCCCTCGATCCGCCCCTTAATGATCCATTTGACATTGACTACATTGCCCATGAAATGGGACACCAAATGGGCGGCGATCACACGTTCAATGCTAGCAATGGCTCTTGCGGTGGCAATGGTGTATCTGGTTCTGCTTATGAACCGGGAAGCGGTTCCACCATCCAGGCTTATGCCGGAATATGTGGAGCCGACAATATCCAATTTAACTCTCACTCTTATTTTCACAGCCGCAGCATTGATCAAATTCAGACAGAAATCACCAGTGAATCTTGTTCTACCAATACCGGTACCGGAAACAATACTCCAACGGTAGATGCCGATCCCGACAATATGAACGGCAAATCCATCCCGATCAGCACCCCATTTGAGCTGACTGCTGATGGGAGTGACCCGGATGGCAATCCAATCACTTACTGCTGGGAACAATGGAATTTGGGCAATTTTGGCTCTTCGTCTTCTTCCTTTTTAGCCAATGGGCCTATCTTCCGATCTTTTGCCCCGGTATCCAGCCCGACACGTATTTTTCCGACCATGTCAACCCTGTTGGATAACTTGGGTTCCAGTGGAGAATTTCTACCAGCCATTAGCCGTTCCCTCACCTTTAGATGTACGGTCCGGGATAACCAGAACGGTGGTGGCGGTAGTGCCTTTGATCACCTATCACTTAGTGTAAGCAATTCGGCGGGCCCATTTTTAGTAACGTCCCAAAGTAGCTCGGCAAGTGTGCAGGGCGCAATAACCGTTACCTGGGATATCGCCAATACGACTTCGGCACCAGTGAGCTGCGCCAATGTCGATATTTTGCTTTCTGTCGATGGAGGCCAGAATTTCGCTGTTTTACTGGCCAATACACCCAATGATGGTACCCAGGAGGTGACACTTCCTGATATTGCTACCGGTCGTGCCCGAATTAAAGTAAAATGCGCCAATAATGTATTTTTTGCTATCAATGATGCCGACCTACAAATCGTGCCAGTAGGAGCGAGCTGTAGTGATGCCGTATTCATTGGCGACTTTGAATCGGGAAGCGCAGGGTGGGCTGAATTTTCCACAAATGGTTTTGCGCTGATTGCGAATTGGGGATTGGCCAAAAGTGGCATTCAAAGTACTTGGTTGGGAGGTGGAAATAATGAAACATCCAGAATATCGCAAGTGGTCACCATTCCGGCAGCTTCTCATTTTGCGACGCTGGCTTATTGGTATCGTATCACTAGTTTTGACTGTGCAAAAGATATTGCCACCTTTAATGTAAATGGTTCAGATTTAGCGACCTATAGCCTCTGCGGGGATGCGGGTGCCGGAGGTTGGGTACGCCAGGTGATAGATATGAGTAGTTATATCGGCAGTAGCCCCTCCATTTATTTTGAGATAGAAAATGATGACAATGCTGTTTCCAATTTTTTTGTGGAAGACGTAAGCCTTATTTCTTGTTTGGGCGGTAGCTTTTTGCCCGTCGAATTGCTCCATTTCAATGCTGTTCTGAAGGAGGATGATGTGACCCTCAATTGGGCAACGGCAGCAGAACTGAATAGTGCCGGTTTTGAGGTAGAGATGAGCCAGGCAAGAAATGCTTTTAAAAAAATTGGCTTCGTAGAAAGCAAAGGAACGTCTGGCGCGAATTATACTTTTCAGGTAAATGACCTTACAACCGGACAGTACTACTTCAGACTAAAACAAGTAGATTTTGATGGAAACTCAGAATACACACCCATAGAAAGTGTGCTTGTCAAACCTGAATTTTTTGTGACCCATTTTCCCAACCCAACAGGAGAGGTATTGTACCTGAATGTGGAGATGAAAATCAATCGCCAGATTCAAGTTGAATTACTCAACAATATGGGACAGGTCATTCAGCGAATAGAAAAAGGCTGGCTGACCAATGGTGTCCATCAACTGGAACTAAATGTAGAACATTTGCCCGTAGGTGTTTATCATTACCGGGTTTTGGCTGGTGATGATATACGAACCGGTCGATTTATGGTGGCTCATTAATAGGCTATACCTCAATAAATTCAAAAGGTTCAATCTTCGCCTCAGGCCTTAGTGCCTTGCGGTAAGCCACATGTACGCGGTCAATTTCTACCTCGAGCTTGTCGTACATACTGCGAATCTCGTGGTTGTGCGTCCGGATTTGTGCCAGGCACATATAAGGGTATTTCTGTAAATTTTCCGGCGTACACAAATAATCGACCAGCAGGGCAAAGATGCCTTTGGATTGGTATTCAGGATGGATGCCAAAACCCATGCCTTTGGCCGTTTTGGTTTTTGCAAAATGGTTTTTCCAGAGAAATCCCGGAATGCTCATCCAGTTGAGCTTGCCTTTCGCGTGTTTCAAAAAAGGATTGATATCGGGATAAAGTGCGATAAAACCAGCCGGATTGCCTTCGTAATACGCAATACAGGCAATACCTGGATCAGCTATGGGTTTCGCCTGTTCCATAATATGTTTTACCTGCTCTCCAGATATGGGTTTGAAATGTGGAAATTGTTTGAATGAAGCATTGTAAACAACGCTAAAATCCTGGGCAAATTCGTCCAGTCGTTTAAAGTTGAGCGGCCGTACTTCCACGGGATGGCGCTCGTGCAGCCGTTTGGCGATGGCAGCCAGCCGCTGAAAGGGAATTTTTTTGGAAGCCCCTTTATAGGTCAGGATTTGTTCAAAGGGAACATAGTTCCGGTCCAAAAAATATTGCTCGTAATAAGCCGGATGATAATTTTCCTGATAGAGTGGGGGATCATAGCCTTTCACCAGCAGTCCCCAAAAACGGTCACGTTCTCCAAAATTGACGGGCCCATCAACCAGTGCAATGTCCTGATCCTTTAAATATTGCTCAGCCATATCAAAAAGTAAAGCCACATATTCCGGCTGATCAATACATTCAAAAAATCCAATGCCTCCGGTCTTAAAAGGTGGCTTTTGATTGGTATGGTCAATAAAGGCTGCGATTCTTCCCACCGCTTGGTGCTGATCATCCAGCAATACAAAACATTTGGCTGTCCCGTCCTGCAAGGTTTTATTGTGTTTTGGGTCAAAAACCTGCTCAATTTCATGCTGTAATGGGTGGATGTAATTCGAATCATCCTGGTACACCTTATCCAACACCTGGTGAAAAAGACGCCAACTTTTCTTGTTATTGACTTCAATTATCTTCATAAATTCTTTGCATTGAGGCCCAAAGATAAACAGGCTTTTGTATTTGAAGAATTTCAGCGCTTGTTAAGCCATCTTCAACTGTTGTAACAGCCATTCCTTTTCTGTAAGTGGGGAGGCCTCCTGTATTTCTTTCTCCAATTTATTTTTTTGGTCATCCCGGTAGGGCGTTACCCGGGTTAGCTTTTTGGTGAAACGGATGATATTTTGATAATTGGCCTTGTGATAACCAACCACTTCTTTTCGATTCAGGTAGGTCCGCAGACTATCGAGCAGAAATTCTAATGCATCAAATTCGTCCTGTTCATAATACATTTTTAAGAGCATAGTCTTGGCATTCAAGTTGATCAGGATATCGTCGTATTCTACCTGTACGAGTAGCCGCATGGCGTTGCTGTAATCCTTCTTTTCAAAATAAAGGCGGGAACGACTATAATGGACAATGCTTTCCCGGTGCCTGCTTTCCAGGTATTTTTCATATTGGGTAATAAAATGATCTACCCAATCAAACTCTTTCAGGCGTAGGCCAATACGAATAACATTCAGGAAAGTAAAGCGGGAAACAACATTGCCTTCAATCAGAATTTCTTTGCTTAGCCCTTCCCGGTATAGGTCAAAGGCTTCTTTTACAAAATTTTCATTACCGGCGTTCATTCTACCGATACAATAATTGATGGCCATCAAATAAATATCTCTGATTTCGGAATGGGTAAATTGGTGTCCGTATTGTTCGATTTCTGATTTAAGGTTTTTAAAATAGGTCGTACCTTCAGGAACGGTTAAGGTTTTGCAGCCATAATAATATATAGATATTGCCGGTGAATTAAAAAATTGATTCTTCTCTACATATTCCAAAACCTGATCCAATAGTCCAATATTACAATTTTCTTTAAATACACGCTGGTGAGTAAGAATAATACAGGTCTGATACATTTTTTTGGCCAGGTAATCTAAATCTAATGCATCAGAATAATTTTGCAAGTTGAGTGATACTGTGCGTTTTTTTCCACTTTTAAAAAGTTGTTTTTCGTTATATAGAGAGAATTCCTTTTCAAAAAAGACTTTATCACGAATCGGGGATTCTATTTGAAGCGTCTCTACGCGTTTGATCGTTTTTTTAAAGAGTTTGTCCAACTTGCGTTTGCGGTAAAAACCGGCAAGGGCGAGATTGGTCTCAAATTCATCTTCAGAACGTTCTTTATAAATAATGTATGCCTCCACTGCTTTGGAAAAAAAATGAATGGTCTGTCGTAACTTGGCATCGTCATAAGGTTCCTTGGGAAAAAGTTTAACAAAGATGCGGTCTTTGTTTAGGAACTTTTCCTCCTCCAGATGGTTAGACGCAGTGAGATAATCAAACAGCTGTGCGACATCATCCCGCTGGTTGTGTATCGGAGAAGAGAGCCATTTGCGGAGTTCTCGTATCTCCTTTTTAGAAAATATCCTTAATATCGAAATTATATGACTGTTATTCATAGATAAAGTTGAGTAAAATTTTCAACAAAAACAATTAAAGCTGATATTTATTTAAAATGTTGATTTTTAGGTATTTGTGTGAATTAATTGATTTTTTGTTTTCGTAAAAATACGCTATTTTTTTCAACAAATGCCTTTTTTTGTCTTTGTTTTTCGACTCAAATAAAAACACTTTTGTAATGTACTTAAAAGCATACGACCTAAATCAATCGCTCATGACGTCACAGGCTGATAAACCAGCAGGTAAATTTTTTGGGGGTCTGGTAACATGGACCTTACTAGTGCTGGTATTATTTTCAGCCCAAGGCATCAAGGCGCAAGGTTGGGAAATGGTTTTTGGTGGCGCCCTGACAGATTGGGGCCAATCCGTGATAGAAACGTCTGATCACGGTTATGTTATCGCCGGGTTTTCAGAGTCTTTTCCTCCTGATCAGGACTTAGATGTATATGTGATTAAAACCGATGTAGATGGTACATTGGTTTGGCAGAAAAACTACGATCACGGAGACAAGCAGTTAGGCCTTGAAATTATAGAAACAACGGATGGAGATTTTATCGTTGTTGGTAGTATTATAGAACTGCCAGGCGATATTCCCAAAGTTTATCTGCTTAAAATAGATAAAACAGGAAAAGAAATCTTTCATAAATCTTTTGCGAACAATGATAAGGCTGAAGTTGGGAATAGTGTCATTCAATTGTCCGATGGTGGTTTTGCGATTATTGGCTCATCAAGGATAGATGGAGATACCGATTCATCAGATATTCTGGTCCTGAGAACTGACGAAAACGGCACCGAATTATGGCGGCAAACCTACGGTACTGACCGGCGCGATTTTGGAGAAGCCATTGTGAAAACAGAAGAAGGTTTCTTTATCGCCGGTACAAGCAGGGAGCTAAACAACTTTTCCGGCGGCGTTCTTACGGATATCTGGCTTGCTAAACTTGGCGAAACCGGGGATACCATTTACACCAAGCGTTTCGGGGATGAAGATAGTTCTGATGCTGCTCTTGATTTGATTGTTACCCAAGCTGGGAAACTGGTTCTTAGTGGCATTATAGGAGATGAACCTGCCATTGCACTTTTTGACTTAGATGGAGAAATGCAATGGACCTGGATTTCAGGAGCGGGGACGCGCGGGGAAATTTACACCGTGATTGAAAAGCAGTCCGGAGAGCTGGTTGGTGCAGGATACAGAGAGCTGTCTGATCAAAATTCAGATATTTATCTGGTCGGTTTGGATGGGAATGGAGCTTTAATCTGGAGTAACTTACTGGGAGAACCCAATAAGTTTGATGAAGCAGCAGGCTTGGCTATCACCCGGGATAACGGTTTGGTTATCACAGGTACCACAAGCTTTGAAGCAGGCATCATCAATGATGTCTATTTGATTCGCACTGATGCTACCGGTAATACCATTACCAATCATATAAAAGGTAGAGTCTACCAATCAACAGATGGTTGCAACAATTTTACTTCTGGCGATCTGCCTATGCCTAGCTGGATCGTAAAAGCAGAAGGAACAGCAAATACTTACTTCGGCACAACGGATGCCGATGGCAATTTTGACATAACGGTTGATACCGGATCGTATACGGTCACCATCTTGCGCCAATCTCCCTATTGGGATGTATGTGACGCCGATGGCCAACAAGTGGATTTTGGACAATTTTACAGCGAAGAAACGCTGAGTTTTCCAATAGAACCTGCAACGGAGTGTTCTTATCTGGAAGTGGATGTTTCCGCTGAATTTTTGGCTCCCTGTTCGGATGTGACTTATACCGTATCCTACTGCAACATTGGTACATTAGATGCAAATGATGCTTATGTGGATGTAACGCTGGATAGTGAAATGGTCTTCAATTCAGCTGAACTCCCGGAAGAGGCTCTGGGCAATAATGTGTATCGCTTTCAGCTTGGAGATATTGGCGTGACCGGATGTGGAAGCTTCACGATCAGTGTAGCAATGGATTGTGAGGGGATCGCTACCGGACAGGCAGGCATGGTGAGTGCTCATATTTTTCCAGATGCAATTTGTGGACCCACAGATCCCAATTGGGACGGCACAAGCATTATTGTAGGCGGTAGATGTGAAAATGATTCTATTAAGTTTTCCATCAAGAATGTGACTAGTTTGCAGATGGGCGAGTCAAGAATGTATATCATCACAGAAGATGATGTAATGTTCTTGAACGGTCCACAGGATTTCCAACTGCCACCAAATGGTACGGATACGATAACGATTCCAGCTACTGGAGCCACCTATCGCCTGATTGCTCAGCAGTCAGCATTTCATCCAGGTAGCAGCAACCCAACCGTAGTCGTAGAAGGATGTATAACAGAAGGAAGTGAACAATATTCAACAGGCTTCGTAAGCCAGTTTCCTGAAGATGATCAGGATAACTTCGTAGCCTTTGACGTACAGGAAATAATCGATTCCGGAACTCCGGCTTCAATGAGAGGCTATCCCAGCGGATTTATGGATGCGTCCATCACCGCAAATACCGATTTAGTTTACACTATATTTTTTGAAAACACCGGAATCGATACTATTGACAGAGTAGTCATCAGAGACACCATTTCGCCCAACCTCGATATTACTTCGGTAATCCCGGGGGCAAGCAGTCATCCCTATGATTTTAAAATTTACAACACAGGTGTCCTGAAGATTACTTTTGAGGAAATCCAACTTCTTCCAGGTAGCAGCGCAGAGGAGGCAGCGAGCCGCGGGTTCGTAAAATTCCGTATTGCCCAAAAACCGAACAACCCTCAGGGGACAATAATCAGCAATAGCGCTGCTGTCTTTTTTGACTATGAAGCACCGGTACAGACCAATCAGGTTGTCCGTCAGGTAGGATGTCAGTCGATCTTTGCAGAAGATCAAGATTGTCTTGACATCGTTTCAGATGTGACGAATCCTGTGCCCGGTGTAACAATAAATGTATATCCGAATCCGTTCTTTGAATCCACCACCTTTGAGATCAAAGGAATTGAAAATGAGGAATTTAGCTTCAAAGTGTTTGATCTTTTTGGTCGCTTATTAAGAAGCGATCAATTCAGTGGTGCCAAATATGACTTTTATCGACACCAACTTCCAGCTGGTTTATATGTGTATCAGATCGGGATCGCAGGACAGTTGATCAGCAGTGGTAAGATTACGGTGCGATAAGCATAATCCCATAAACACAGGTTCCTCGCTACGGCGAGGAACCACTTTAACTTGAAAATTTTTATTAAAAATATATTTAGGCGGAATCAAATTCGTTTATAAAGAATTAGGTCGTCTTATTATTTCATGAGATTATGATTTGTTATTAGCGAGAGGTCCGGCCGCGAGCCGGACTTTTTTTTGATGTTTATTCCAGTAGTCAATTCAGTTGCTCCAATAACCATTCTCTTTCTGCTACCGATTTAGTTTCTTCAATCGCTTTGCGCAAGCTTTTCTTTCCATCCTGATCAAAAGGGGGTAACTCCAACATTTTCTTGGTCAACCGAATCAATTGTTTATAATTCTCCCGATGATACCCCATCACTTTTTTTCTTCGGATAAAAGTATTCATGGCGCCTAAATGAGCATCCAGTGCATCAAACTCCTGAGTGGCAAAGTAGATTTTTAAGACGACAGTTTTAGCAGATAAATTGAGTAGCAAGTCTTCATACTCAGACTTTTGTAGCAGTTGAAGGGCTTTCCCGTAGTTTTTGCGACTGTATTCCAGGCGGGCCAGACAGAAGCTATACATGCTTTCCCGATAAGGATTATCGAGTTTGTCCTGGTAATCGCCCAAAAAGGATTCTACCCAATCATATTCCTTTTGGATTAGTCCTAAAGTAACAATATTGCGGAAGGTGAACCGCGAAATGATCCCGTTGGTCAATAGGTATTCCCGGTCTAATCCCTCCTGATAAAGTTGAAATAAAGCCTTCAGGTAAGCGCGGTTGCCGGCATTGTAATCACGCAGGCAAAAATTAATGGCCAATAAAAACAGATCTCGCATTTCTTCTTTTGGAAATTGATCCCGGTGATGGGTAACCAATTCTCGAAAAATCTTGAAATGTTTAGCATGGTCTGCTCCAGTTAAGGCGCAATAGCAATGATAATAGATAGCAATGACGGGTTTTTCAGTCAGCCTTTCTTGTTCAATATATTGTAGAAGCGGTGTTAATAATCCAAAATTGTATTCCTTTTTGAAGACCGTCTGGTGTGAAATGAGCACACACACCTGTTTAAGTTTTGTAGCGATATAATTAATGTCGAGGTCGTTGGCCAGGTTTTGTAGGTTAAAATCACTGATTCTCTTGCGGCTGGCAACCTGTTGGAAGGCTTCCAGTTGTAAGGTATAGCTACTTTCGTAGAAGGAAACATCTCTGAAAGGAGACTTTCGCAGGCAGGATTGTGCGTCCTTTATGGCTACTTCAAAATGTTTGTCGAGTTGCCTTTTCCGAAATATACTGACCAGCCGGGTTTTGACTTTAAGCTCATCCTCCATGACTTCCCGGCACACTAGATATTTTTCCAGTAACTTGTACAACAAACTCATACACATGCGCAGGCGATGATCATCGTAGGGGGTATTGGGGTAGAGTTTTTGAAAAATCTGTTCCTTATCCGGGATAAGCCGATAGATAAACAGGTAGTCCCGCAGGTATTCGTATAGGCTAATGAGGTCTTTACGGCGGTTAAAAAAGGGGGATTGAACAAAACTATGCGCCTCTCTGAGCTCTTTTGCAGAAAAAGATTCGAGTAGGATTAACAATTTTGACCTTTTCATTAATTATGAAAAATAAAATGTGTTAGACAAAAAACTTGAGATTAATGTTGTATTTCAGCTGATTAAGGAAAAATAATAGACATAAATTTAAGACAAACTGATGAATTTGTCTTTGATTAGAGACAAAAAGTATTGGATTTTTGTAATGAAAGCTGATTTCAACTAAAAATTATAATCCAAATGAAGAAGGTAATTACATTTCTTGTGTTCATCGCGCTGTCTTTCCACTTAAGTGCGCAGGCTACGGTGGAAGGGTATATTCATTATTGTAATGGAACGCCATTGGAAGGTGTAAGTGTAGGACCGGTTGTGACAGATGAAAATGGGTTTTATTCTTTTGAAATTGAAGCAGGTTCTGACTATGTGGTAGAACCGTCTTTTGATCAATATCCCATGGCGGGAGTAGATTATAATGACTTATTTTTGATGAGGCTCATGATTTTCGGTTATGTGGACATTAGTCCATATCAGGTAATTGCGGGAGACCTTAATGGAAGTTTTGGCATCAGCACCTATGATTTGGTTTTATTAAGCAAGTTGATTTTAGGCGAACTTACATTGGATCAATTTGATCCTTTTTGGATATTCGTTTTATCTGATTATGTGTTTCCGAATCCCACAAATCCGTGGGATGAAGGTTTTCCTCAACAAAGTATCATAACACAGGCTGAGGATGGAAATACGTATACAGTCAATTTCACAGCGGTAAAATTGGGAGATGTAGATTGTAGTTTTAACGCGGAGAATTTGGCAGGAGTCAATGGCCAAATTTTCTATGATGAGAATGAGAACTGTACGAACGATTTTGAAGAGGCCTTATCCGGTTTTAGGCTTAGACTGGTAGGGGATAATTATACCTATTATACCAATTCCTATTCTAATGGCTATTTTTCTGTCTATTTAACTCCTGGTACCTATGTCCCGGAAATATTATTTCCGAATAATTATTGGGCCACTTGTTCCGGTATGGAAAGTATTACCATTGAGCAAGGAGAATTTGTTGACTTGAATATTCCCATTCAAGCGACATCAATCTGTCCGCATCTGGAAGTTGACCTGGCCACCAGTCTGCTTCGACGTTGTATCACCAATACCTATACTGTAAACTACCAGAATACGGGCACCATCGCTGCAGAAGATGCTTATGTTACCGTTGAGCTGGATGAATATTTGACCCTTGAAAATAGCAGCATTCTCTGGACATCGGTAGAGGGAAATACCTACACTTTTCCTATTGGTGATGTACCAAGAGGGGAGAGCGGTTTCTTCACCTTGGAGGTATTGGTCAGTTGTGAAGTTGAATTGGGGCAAACCCATTGCTCAGAAGCACACATTTATCCCGATGATCCTTGTGGCTCTCTCAATCCGGAATGGGATGGTTCCAGCTTGATTGTTGATGGCAGCTGTGATGGTGATTCCGTGCATTTTCTCATCACGAATATCGGAGAAGAAATGCAGAGCGGGGTTAATTATATCGTTATTGAAGATGATCTGATCATGTATGAGGGCATTCTTGGGCCGCTTAACACAGCAGGGACTCAGGAAATATCAATGGAAGCCAATGGAAGTACTTTCCGCGTAGAATTTCATCAGACGGCTAGCCACCCGGGAGAAAATAGACCAGGATTGAGTCTGGAAGGTTGTGGTACCAATAGCGAAGGTACATTTAGCACCGGCTATGTGGTGGTCTTTGCCGAAAATGATGCCGATCCTTTTGTATCCATTGATTGTCGGGAAAATGTTGACTCTTATGACCCAAATGACAAACAGGCCTTTCCTGGCGGAGTCGGTGAAAACCATCAGATTGAGGCTAACCAGGATATTGAATACCTGATTCGTTTTCAAAATACAGGTACTGCTGAGGCCATCAATGTAATCGTCAGAGACACGCTCTCTCCACTTCTTGATCCCGGTTCTGTGCAGTTGGGGGCAAGAAGCCATGATTTTGAATTTCGGTTGACAGATCAGGGAGTACTCAATTTTTATTTCCCATCTATCATGCTGCCGGATAGCAATGCCAATGAACCCGCATCACATGGCTTTGTAAAATTCAGAGTCAAACAACAACCGGATTTACCTATCGGCACCCAGATTGAAAATTCAGCAGCCATTTATTTTGACTACAATGAACCCGTGATCACCAATATTGCCTTCCATACCATTGGAGAGGATCGGTTGGAAATTTTAACTGGTTTAGAAACGCCTTCAATGCCTCAGAGAGCAATCACTGTTGCGCCGAATCCTGCAAAAGATTGGCTGTTTTTTGACCTCAAAGACTCAACGGTTTCTAAAGGAATGATTGAGTTCATTTCCTCAGATGGAAAGCTGTTACTGCAAAAGGATTTTGATGCAAATCGGTTTAGTATCAATACAAAAGAGCTACCGAGTGGGTTGTGTTTTTATCGGATACTTGTGCCTGGCGGATTGTGGTATGGGGGGAAGGTCATCGTTGATTGATGTTATTATTTGCTTTGCTTACTGCTTATTTTGACTTCAATAAATGTGCAATATTCAGTTTGTAAATTTTACCGATAGGGACGATGTGTTTACCAATAAATATCCTGTTTCCTTCAATCATTTCAATATGATTTTTGGCTACGGCAAATGATTTGTGAACCTGTATAAAGTCGTCCTCAGGTAAAGCGGTTAATAAGTCTGCAATTTTTTCTCTTACGGTAACTGTTTTTTCGGAGGTGACTACTTTGGCATAATTCCCAGCAGATTCAATATAGAGAATATCGTCAATGGCCACTTGAATATGTTTTTTATTACTCCGAAGGAAGATACTTTTTGAAACATTTTCTTGTGCAATATGAATTTCTGGCACTGAGGTGGAATCAATTGCCTTGTTTATTGCTTTTAGAAATCGCTCAAAACTAAACGGTTTTAGCAGGTAATCTATGATATTGAGTTCATAACCTTCTATGGCAAATTCCTTGTATGCAGTGGTTACAATAACTTTGGGCGGGCAAGGTAAGGTTCTGAGGAATTCAAACCCTTTTAGTTTGGGCATATTGAGGTCCAGAAAAATTAGATCTATACTATTTTTGTTCAAATATTCAATGGCCTCCAAGGCATCATTACAGTTTTTCATCAATCGAAGATTTGGCAATAGATCGCAGTAGCCCTTAATGATATCATGGGCGATGAATTCGTCGTCAACAATTATATATTTTATCATGCCAGATTTATGGTTAGGTTCGCCTTGTAAATATTTTCCTTCGCCGACAATAATAAAGTGTGTCTATTGGGGTAAACTAATTCAAGCCTTCGCTTCAGATTTTTTAAGCCAATTCCAGTATGTTGTCTATCATTCTCTGGGTCAAAATTATTCTCTATGAAGAAAGATATTTCCTGTTTTTTGTTTGAAATATCTATTTTGATATAAGCATTCTCTCTTAGGTTTTCTACACCATGTTTGAACGCATTTTCTAATAAGATAATGAAAAGAAGCGGCATTACTTTGGACGCCATTTCCTGAATATCGATATTAAAGGAGATGCCTATTTTTTTAAGGTAACGCATTTTATGTAGCTCGATATAGTTTTTTAAATAGAGTATCTCCTCCTCAAGCGTGACAAAATCTTTCTGTCCATCATAAATGCTGTACCGCATCATGTCAGACAGTTTCAGGATCAATTCTTGTGCTTTTTGCGGGTCTTTTTCCACCCAACCGTATAGATTGTTGAGGATGTTGAAGAAAAAGTGGGGATTAACCTGGCTTTGCAAATGCATCAATTCCGTTTTAGACTTCTCATTTTTTAGATTGATAATGGTCCTTATTTGATCCAACATCCATCGGACCATCAAAAAGAACAATACGGGAAAGTAAAAGGAGACGAAAATCAGGAAAAATTGGTCTTCACTCCAGTAATCATTGAAAAGGATCAGCGCGACACCATTTCCAATAGCAAACAACCAATACAATTGTGTCGGGAATAGATATTTACCTCTATTATTAATCCTGTATTGTTGGGTGCTGCTTTTTATAAAGTTGATATATACAAAGGCGGCGGCAAATAATAACAATTCGGCAAAAAGAACGGTGAGTATGAGGTAATTGTGATAGGATTTAATGGCTCCAGCCAGGAATACATAAGCTTCAATAGTGCCGATCAGACCTAAAAATCCAATGGCAATGGATAACCAAAAAACTTCTTTTCTAAACCATGCCTGACTAGTCGCTTTCTTTTTTTTTCTGGTAAATAACCAGAAGAGTGGCAAATACACAATGGTGCCAAAGGCTGCGCACATAAAGAGCACACCCGTTACTTCCATATCAAGGTTCAGTGTGATCATGGCACCTATCGAAAAAAACAGGAATAGCCCAAGCCCTACCAATGTCCGTTTATATTTTTCATTCCTTGAAATCATACTCAAAAATAGCGGAACAAAACTTATCGGACAAATTAGTTGATGAACATACCCAATCCTGGGCCAAACTTGCCCCTAGGTGGGATCAGGTTACTTCCTATTTACCGATCGTCATTGTGTCCCTGAAAAAAATGAGGTGATCACAATTATTTAGAGCGCTTGGAAGATGGTGATATGTTTGTCTGGAATAAAAATCAAAACAAATGAGTCAACTTATCATTTCCAATATTTCCAAAACCTACAAAAACGGTGTAAAAGCATTAGATGCCATTTCTCTGGATGTTCCTGTGGGCATGTTTGGTCTATTGGGGCCTAATGGTGCAGGAAAATCTACCCTGATGCGAACACTTGCCACCCTGCAAGAAGCAGACGAAGGCACGATTAGGCTAGGAGATTTAGATCTTTTAACCCAAAAAGGAGAAGTCAGAAAAAGGTTGGGTTATCTACCACAGGAGTTTGGTTTATATCCTAGAATACCGGCCGAAGTATTGTTGGATCATTTGGCGGTGCTTAAAGGCATCACGAATAAAAAGGAACGACGGGAGTTGGTAAAAGCCCTGTTGTATAAAACAAACCTATATGAGGACAGAAAGAAAAGGCTGGGCGGCTATTCTGGTGGGATGAAACAACGGTTTGGCATTGCCCAAGCCTTGCTTGCTCAGCCCAAGCTTTTGATCGTAGATGAACCCACGGCTGGATTAGACCCTGTAGAAAGGAATCGATTCCACAACCTGTTAAGCGAACTCGGGAACAACTGCATTATTATTTTGTCTACTCACATCGTGGAGGATGTTAAAGAACTGTGCCCGAATATGGCCATTATCAATAAGGGAAAGGTACTGCTGCAGGGCAATCCTCTAAAGCTTATTGAGCAAATGCAAGGCAAGGTCTATAAAAAGAATATTGCAAAAAATGAACTGGATCATTACAAACAGCAGTATAGGGTCATTGCAGACAGGTTACTGCTTGGTAAACCCATCATTCACATCTATTCCGAAAGCACGCCGGGCAACGGTTTTATCCCGGTAGAAGCGGCGCTTGATGATGTCTACTTTTCGCAGATTTTTGGCGACAATCTTTGACGGCACACATGCGATACGGGATCAATTTTTCATATCAAAATTAGGCCCTACGGGACTGAATTCATGTTTGGAGGTCAACCATTGGACAGCAAACAAGCACTAAGACTTAAATAAGTTATGTGGTACGAAATATTTAAATTTGAAATTCAATACAGGGCCAGGCGCACAGATACTTATCTCTTCTTTGCGGTAATGCTTTTGTGCTCTTTAATAGCGTTCAATTTTATCTTTGAGGGGCAAAATTTAGGCTTGGTAAAGGAAAATTCGCCCTATGTCATAGCCAAGATCATGGCGGTGGTTTCTGGTTTTTTTATGATCATTACGTCTATGGTTATGGGGGTTCCAATATTACGGGATTTTGAATACAATATGGAGTCCCTGTTATTTGTGAATCCTATTACAAAGAGAGCCTATTTGGTAGGCCGCTTTTTAGGATCATTTGTGGTCCTTGTATTTGTTTTTAGTGGGCTAATTTGGGGTATGGTGCTAGGTGACTTTATGCCTTGGCGCGATGCCAACAATTTGCTTCCCTTTAACTTTTGGCATTATTTACAACCCTTTCTCACTGTGGTTTTGCCCACTTTGTTTTATGGTGGGAGTATATTTTTTGTAAGTGGTGCCTTAAGCCGAAAATTGATCGTTGTGTATACCCAGGGCCTACTTTTTTTTATCGTAGCTATCCTAAGTCATGCGATAGAGGATCCTTTTATATCTGCCATTTTGGAGCCCTTTTCCTATGTTGCTATTGATGATGTGGTGCAATTCAGGAGTTTTAGTGAACAGAATACCTTGTTGGTACCTTTAGAAGGCGTATTCTTTTACAATCGGATCATTTGGGTGTTGGTAGGCGTTTTAGCATTGGTGAAAGGCTACTATGCTTTTAATTTTAATGTCGTTAAAGAAGAGACCGGTTTAAAGCGCAAAACAAAGCAGGACACTCGGAATGAATCCCATAACCAAATAATTACCATTCCTGATGTTACCTTACAACATGGACTTCGAGCGAATAGCATTCAGCTGAGGGCACATTCCTTGTTTTATTTCAAATCCATCCTTAAAGAGGCTCCCTTTTGGGCAATTGTAATAGGTGGAATCGTCACGATATTTATCAATTCGATCAATATAGGGACCGCCTATGGCGTGAATAGTTATCCGACTACTTATTTGATTGTTGAAGATTTGCAGGAGATGTCGCTCTATTTTTTCTTGATTATTCTTGTTTTTTATACCGGAGAATTGATTTGGCAAGAAAGAGGTGTTCAAATAAACGGGATTCACGACGCGTTGCCAATATCCGATTTTATCAATCTGGCGGGCAAATTTATAGGCCTTTTAATGACCTACCTCTTGTTACTGCTGGCTTTAATGTTATCTGGCATTGCATTCCAAACCTTAAACGGGTATTACCACTACGATCTGGGGGTTTATTTTACTGGACTCTTTCTGGAGATTCTACCGTTCCTTACCCTTTTTACATTTATTACTTTTTTCTTCCAGGTGATCAGTAATTCAAAATTTATTGCCCACCTATTGGTCCTGGGTTTTTTTATTCTAATAATGGTATTAGCGGTCTTTGGATTGGGGCATGGTTTATATAAATTTGGAGGCATCGGTTTGGAAAGCTATTCAGATATGAATGGTTATGGGCATTTTCTGGGGCCTTATCTCTGGTATAAATTGTATTGGTTTGCCTTTTGTGTTTTCTTATTTGTAATAACCGTTATTTTTAACATAAGGGGTACAGAAACAGGGTTTGAAAATCGCTGGAAATTAGGCAAACAAAGACTGACGAAACCCTTGATGCAGTTAGGAGCCGCAGCGATACTTGTTTTTACCTTAACGGGTGGTTACCTATTTTATAATACCCATATTCTCAATACTTATTATGGCCAGAACGAGCAAGAAGCCTTTCGGGTAGCCTACGAGAAAACGCTAAAAGAAAAGGAATATTTAGTGCAGCCCAAGATAGTAGCGGTCAATTTAAAAGTAGACTTGTATCCAAAAGAAAGAAACTATATCGCGGAAGGTTATTACGTCCTTGAGAATAAAGATAATTCGGCCATTCAAGAAATACATATTCAAAAGCGATTGAGCGATCTGGAGGAATTGGCGTATGTCAAATTTGAGAGAGGGGCCACGTTAAATAATGAATACGAGCATTTCGGTTATTTGATTTATGAGTTAAACCAACCACTCCAGCCAGGAGATTCTATTCGTATGGAATTTAAACAAAAGGCTATTACAAAAGGATTTAGTGAAAACGACAACAAGCAAATTGTAAATAATGGGACGTTTTTCGACAATAACCGATTTCCAAGCCTGGGGTATAATAGAAAATATGAACTTTCAGACGATCGTGATCGTAAGAAATACGCCTTGAGCCCAAGAAATAATAAAGCCAATAGGGACGATGCACGAGAAGTTGTTAATGGAAGATCAGGAGACGATGGCTCCAGTATCAACTTTGAAATGATTATTGGTACGGATTCCAGCCAGACAGCTATTGCGCCAGGTTCTTTACAAAAAGAATGGCTGGAAGGCGATCGAAAGTACTTCCACTACAAAATGCATCAACCCATGATCAATTTCTATGCTATTGTTTCTGCCCGCTATGAGGTGATGCAAGACGAATGGGTCAATCCTTTTGGTCCCCCTGTTGCCTTAGAAATCTATTACCACAAAGGGCATGAATACAATCTGGACCGGATGATGAAGTCGATGAAAAGGTCGTTGCATTATTTTAGCAAACATTTTAGTCCATATCCTTTTCAGCAAATGCGGATCATGGAATATCCCCGTTATGCCAGCTTCGCCCAATCCTTTCCGAATACAGTACCCTATTCCGAAGCGATCGGGTTTATATTGGACATTGATGATGAAAAAGATATAGACATTCCTTTTTTTATAACTGCTCATGAATTGGCACATCAATGGTGGGGGCTTCAAGTGGTAGCAGCCAATGTACAGGGAAAGCAGATGATTTTGCAGTCTCTTGCCCAGTATGGTGCATTGATGGTGATGAAACATGAATATGGGGAAGAACAGGTCAATCGGGTTTTAGCAATGGAAGGGAATCGTTATCAGAAAGGAAAAAAAAGCGATTCAAAAGAAGAAATGCCGTTGGCATTGGTAGAAGATCAGGAATACATTTATTACAGTAAAGGGGCGATCAACATGTACGCCTTGCAGGATTGCCTTACCGAAGACAGTGTCAACCTTGCCTTAAGGCGATTTATTAAGGATTGGAACATCACTGATGGGGTCCTTCAGAAAGAGCGGTTTCCTACCTCGGCAGATTTGATCGGTTATTTTAGGGAGGTCACACCGGATAGTTTGCAATATGTTATTACTGATTTATTTGAAAGTATTGAATAGCTCGACAATGATTTCAAAAAGTGTTTCTCTACTTCAGATTATTTAACCACGACTTTATTTTGGAAAATTATTTTCCCATCCGTATCTCTCATAATGATGATATAAATCCCGGTAGGCAAACTTTCTAAATCCAAATAGGCATGATTTTCTTGAAAATCTAATTCCGTCTTCGATACGATTTTTCCATCAATGTGAAAAACCTGAACGGGAAAGGTTCCCTCTGTTTGATACTGAATTACCACGCCACAATTCGTTGGATTGGGAAAGATTTTAGCGGAGTCGAAAGTTGGCGTTTCAGGTGTTTTTGTAAAATAAGGCAGTGCAAAATTAAACGCTTCAACGCCAATTTCTTCTCCAATGAATCGACCTGGAATGTCATCCATTGGAGGATGAATACCTCCCCAAATTCTGGACAAGCTACATTGGTCAGAAGCATCTCTATAGGTGGCCCACTGCAAAGTAATATCTTCAGAAGGGCCATCTTCAAAAACTAAAAACTCATTTTTAGGGCATTCAAATTCTCCGATACCTCCTGGGAAAAAAGGATCTCCTGTCAAAGCAGTTAAGACTTCTGCTGCAGCTCGACTGAACGTGGAATGCCCGGAAATATATCCTGCAAAAGGAGGTGTTACAAATGAAGGCCGCTGATAGGGCCACCAATTCAATGCCCGAATCCAACCCACTCCTGCGACATCAGACATAGGGTTATCTATAAAATCGGGTCCTTTCCAGGCATAGATTTTTACTTCGCCGATGTATTGGCCATTTGGCCCTTGTAGGGGATCACCTGCGGTTATCAATTCCACAAAACCCGGAATCAGCGGTAACCCCAACGCATGATATGAAGGTGAAGTTACTTTACTGCCCTGACCATACTCCGCCATTGCACGAATAGCAGAAACTGGCCGAATATAGTCATACCATCCTTTGATTCCCCAAGCAGTTATTGCCACATCATGCATTGCACCGCCAAGAATAAAGTAGGATTTTACATCCCATTCTAGATCATCAAGAACTTCGCCTGTGCCCATAAATCTTTTCTCCAAATCTGGGTGGTCATTCACCGTATTCAGAATAGTAAACCAATGGCCCGGTGGTGTTTCTGAATTGGGGCCATCTGCCCAAAATTCTGCCAACACTCTTCCGTAATCGCTGCGCTTGACGATATTGGGTTCATAAGGTAAACCTGTTTTCGGATTTTGAGCACGACCTGTTCCAATATCTCCACCTTCCAACAAATTATAAAAATTGGGGTAATCATGAATATCCGTTGGGTAGGTTGAAATATTACCTCTCGATGCAGGTGAGATATCCCATTTCGTTGGGTCATTCGGGGCGAGATGTGACGACCAAACGGAGACCAAAGTATGCCCCCATTTGTAAAGGTTATCAATGTCTGTTGCGCTAGTATCTTTAATTAAGGCAGGAGGTCCTGGGTCATGGTAAACTTTGTAATTGAAGCCGTCCCTTTCATAGTTAGTCGCCTCTTCTTCATTTAAAGAAAAAGGTAAAACGCTTCCCCATTCCGGGCCCAAAAAAGCGGGCACATTATCCCCGATGGGATTTCCAGCCTGGTCGATGAAGGTTGCCAATTTCAAAGGTTGCCATCGGTCCAGATCTAAAATATCAGGATTACCAGATTCTTCAATCGATAGGGGAGGATTGACTGGTTGGTAGAATTGGTTGACATAACCGTTCGCTTCATTGGAGCCGTCTTGCAGGCCATATTCAATGATTTGGTATGCGATATAATTTCCTAATTCAGCAGGGCCACCACCACAAAGATAATTGATAGAAGTATTGTCTATATTATACCCTAATTCGTTCATTAAAAAATCAATTCTCGTTTCAATAAGACGTGCAAAAGGCGCATTTTGAAAACGATGTTTTATCAAACGATAGACTGCAAAACTCATCGCTTCTTCTTGAGCGGCTTTTGTATTATTGGGGATAGGTACTTCTCGAAATGGAATCTTGAACCCATGAACTGTTTTTCCTAAAAAATAGGTATCTGCGTCTGGTTCGTATGCAGCCCAGGCGTCATACATGGCAGTCGAGGTATGAAATAAATTTCGGGCATGAACTGTAGGCCGGGCAAAGTCTTTTCTTATCGCTTCCAACACTTGCTCATTCCATTGTCTGGCGACAGATTGTTGGGCAACAATTGGAAAAATAAAAAGCAACATTAATAGACCTATCAGCAGCGTACATTTTTTCATAATGTCAATTTTGGTTACGAGCTTGTTTGGAGGTCGGCTTTGCATCGCCGTCGGCAAGCCTATGGCGGCCGATGGGTAGTGAAAAGTGATTCTTTGCAGCCCAAATAGCTTGCCCCGATCTTGCATCGGGGTTGGCCTCCATACATGAAACTCTAAATGAACTAGTTAATCCGTTCTTGAATTATTCCATTATTTATTACCGTACTAATTGATAAAGTATTGCTAATTGATTCTAACGGATTTTTGTTTAGCAATATCATATCTGCAATTTTACCAACCTCAATAGTCCCTAATTTATCTAATACATTGAGCATTTTTGCTGCATTATAGGTGCCCATTTTAATGATGTCCATTGGTTGCATTCCGCCCATTTCTAAAAGTTGCATTTCTTCATGTAAGCTGTGTCCATGGAGGATATAGGTATTTCCAGTATCGGTACCCAATACCATGTTGACACCATTTTTATACAACGTTTTGATATCCTCTACCTGAAAACGAATGATGTTTTCTAAGGTAGGATTTTCCATTCCATAAACTGTTCGAAAAAAATCAAGGTATGCTTCAGCTTTTTTTATTTCAATGGGGTTTGTTAAGTCTCCAATTTTACTCGGACTATAAATGGTTTCTATATCGGTTTGTTTCACCCATTCAGGATGAAGTGGGTACATAAAACTCTTGTCTAGCATTAAAGTGGTGACCCATGAGATATCGGATTGATAGATTGATTCTACCATCTTCTTATCAATTTCAAAATCTAAATCTACTCCTGTGAAGTGAAGGATGTTTTTTATCCCCGCTTTTAATGCCATCTCCAATTCCGTATTATCACTAACATGGACAAAAACTTCCAGGTCATTCTTTTGGGCCTCCTTAACTACTTTATTAATAAACACTTGGGGCATTCGTGGAACTGGAGGAGGCATAGGCCCCTCTTCAATAGTCAATTTAATGCCTTGGATGGGATACTGGGCAACCTGCTTTACTAAAGATTCGATTTGTAAGGTGTCTTTCAAGAAAAATACGGATTCTCCTTCAACCCAGTTGCTTGATGAATAAGTTCTTACCGGGTGACTGCCCTGCATTGTAAAATGCTGAGAAGTATGGAAAACCCTTGGTGCTGGAAGTGAATCAGAATCTCCAAATTCTCTCATCTGAGCAAAATATTCATTGGTGCAGGTACTGCCTCCAGTCACAAAAATGGAGGTTACACCATAATGTATAAATCTTGGAAAATCATACTTATAATCAATAGTGTGGGTATGACAATCAAATAGACCAGGTATCAGGTATTTGTTGGTTCCATCAATGACATGCTTACCTTTACCTATCTCAGTGGAATCAATTTTTAAAATTTTCCCTTCCCTGATAAAGACATTTACATTCGGTTGAATTGCTGACCCGGTTCCATTAATTAGGTTGACATTTGAAACTATAATATCAAATTTTTCAGGTTGATTTGTTTCACATGAAAACATTCCAAGTAGGAGAACAATTAGGTATTTATTCATGATAATTTTGGGTGTTAAGTATATTTTTGACTTAGTGCATGCTTGAATATACCACGGGCAGTATTTTGGGCGATTATCATATAACCGGACAAACAAATTGCTCTGCCTTGCGGGCAATTTAAGTTTTTCTTGCCAAATATGCTGCTGATCTAATCCTGATTCTATTAGCAGCGAGTCACTATCATAGACTGTGTCTATAATCACATAAAAAATATAGATAAAAATTATCGCAAAGATTGTTGTAAATTAGACCCTTTAAATAACTCACATCTATCAAATATGGAAGATAAAAAACAATCGAGCTCATCAGTATACAATACTAACGGGGAAAGCAAGTGCCCGTTTTCTGGTGGGGCGCTAAAGAAAAGTGCTGGCGGTGGCACAAAAAACCGTGACTGGTGGCCCAATCAATTGAATTTGAACATCCTTCGCCAAAATTCTTCGCTGTCCAACCCGATGGGCGAAGACTTCAATTATGCAGAGGAATTCAAGAAACTCGACTTGGATGCCGTAAAGCAAGACCTATTCGATCTGATGACCAATTCGCAAGAGTGGTGGCCAGCCGATTACGGTCATTATGGGCCGTTCTTCATTCGTATGGCATGGCATAGTGCAGGAACGTACCGTATCTCTGACGGTCGTGGTGGTGCGGGTTCCGGTTCCCAGCGTTTTGCCCCGCTTAACAGTTGGCCTGACAATGCGAATCTAGATAAGGCACGTTTGCTACTCTGGCCGATCAAACAGAAATATGGCAAGAAAATTTCTTGGGCAGACCTGATGATTTTAGCTGGTAACTGTGCCCTTGAGTCGATGGACTTTAAGACCTTCGGTTTCGCTGGCGGACGTGAGGATGTTTGGGAGCCTGAGGAAGATATCTATTGGGGTGCTGAAGGCGAATGGCTGGGAGACAAGCGTTATACCGGTGATCGCGAACTGGAGAATCCGCTTGGTGCCGTTCAGATGGGGCTCATCTATGTAAATCCTGAAGGACCTAACGGAAATCCTGATCCGCTTGCGGCAGCCCGGGACATTCGTGAGACCTTTGGTCGCATGGCTATGAATGACGAAGAAACAGTAGCACTTATTGCTGGCGGGCACACCTTTGGTAAAACCCATGGTGCTGCCGATCCAGGCCAATACGTAGACAGGGAACCAGCTGCTGCGGGCATTGAGGAGCAAGGACTCGGTTGGAAAAACACCTTCGGTACAGGCAATGCCGGCAATACGATAACAAGTGGACTGGAGGGAGCCTGGAGCACCACGCCAACGAAATGGAGCAACAACTTCTTCGAAAACCTGTTCGGCTACGAATGGGAGCTAACAAAAAGCCCAGCCGGTGCCCACCAGTGGAAACCAAAGGATGGTGCAGGTGCTGGTACAGTGCCAGATGCACACGACTCATCAAAGAGCCACGCGCCATTTATGCTTACCACAGACCTCTCTTTGAGACTGGACCCTATTTATGGGCCAATTTCAAGGCGTTTCTATGAAAATCCGGATGAATTTGCAGATGCATTCGCTCGGGCGTGGTACAAATTGACGCACCGCGATATGGGGCCAATTGCACGCTATCTAGGTAAGGAAGTACCCGGGGAAGAGCTGGTTTGGCAAGACCCAATACCAGAAGTTACACATAAGTTGATTGATGATCAAGACATTGCTGCGCTGAAGGCTAAGATACTGGCTTCTGGATTGTCTGTGTCCCAACTGGTCTCTACCGCGTGGGCATCAGCATCCACATTCCGTGGCTCTGATAAACGAGGTGGCGCAAACGGTGCACGCATTCGTTTATCACCACAGAAGAATTGGGAAGTCAACAATCCTGCTCAACTGTCGAAAGTATTAGATACGCTTGAAGGTATCCAAACAGCATTCAATAGCGCTCAGTCTGTTGGTAAGCTGGTTTCGCTGGCCGACATAATCGTTCTAGGTGGATGTGCAGGCGTGGAGCAAGCGGCCAGGAATGCTGGTCAGGAGGTGACCGTACCATTCACTCCGGGACGTGCAGATGCGTCGCAAACACAAACGGATGTAGCATCATTCGAGGCCCTCAAGCCGGCTGCTGATGGCTTCCGTAACTATATGAATGCACAACACATGGCATCGGCAGAAGAAATGCTGGTGGACCGGGCGCAATTGTTGACACTGACTGCGCCTGAGATGACGGTTCTTGTTGGTGGCCTGCGTGTCATTAACACAAATTTCGATCAGTCTCAACATGGTGTATTTACCAAACGTCCAGAGGCACTCACTAACGACTTTTTTGTCAACTTGTTGGATTTGGGTACTACCTGGAAAGCAAGTTCGGACTCACAAAATGTATTTGAAGGCCGTGATCGTGCGACAGGTGAGGTGAAGTGGACCGGCACCCGGGTAGATTTGATTTTTGGTTCGAATTCTGAACTACGTGCCCTCGCTGAAGTTTATGGATGTGAGGATGCTAAAACACAATTTGTACAGGACTTTGTGGCCGCGTGGTCTAAGGTGATGAACCTTGACCGGTTCGATTTGGCTTGATTTCAAAGTAAAATAGTAGGCCGCAAGGCTTAGCGTTTCTTAAAATAATAAGGGGTGGTCTGGTGACGGGCCACCTCTTTTTGGTTGGTATAGGGATAAGAAGATGGTGTTAAAAGCCGACTCAGGTTTAGGGGTGCTGGGGGTAGAAGGTTTAGGACGGAAATGGTGGTTTACACCAGAGTGGCTCTTTCTAATTCGTACATTTATTCAATTCTTCTTTCAGGCGACGAAGCCTCGGCGTAGTTGCTCCAAAGGAAACGGGTTTAGATAGGTTTAGGGCTGTAGACGTAAGGGAGTGTGCATATCTTGAATCTTCAATTTCCAGCTGAGTGTATAAAAATTGGATTTCAATAAAACACGCTGCGAAACTCCGCGTCCCCTGCGCCTCTGCGGTGAAATAAACTCGCTTTTGTGATTTGTATTAGTACGGTTATCGCTTTTTTCTTAACGGCCAATAGCTTCTAGGCCGGAAGGCCACCTCCGTCTTCGCTAACCCCTTAGGGTTATGTGCTTATGGGGTCACTGAAAAGATTTTTCTATCTGCAGGTCTGAAATACCAGGATACTACCGTCAAGACAAGCAATAATGTTGGTCCGAAAAGTTCTATGAGGTCATCTCCAACGGCTAAATGGGAAATGATGGCGCCCGACATGGCAAAGAAAAAACCAGCATAAGCCCATTCCTTTAGTAAAGGAAATTTAGGAATAAGCACTGCTACGACCCCCAACATTTTCCAAACGCCCAGTATGCTAAGGATATAGACAGGATAACCCAGGTCTGTCATTTTATCTACTTCCTCTTCCATTTTAATTAATTGTACTATGCCGGTAGATACCATTCCTAATGAGAGCCAAATGGTAGCAATCCAATAAATGATTTTATTTCTCTTTGTCATGGTCTGTTATTTTAATTTGTTTACAATGAGTTGTAAACGGTTATGGGCCATATTTATGCCTTGAGCAAAGGGTAGCCGTAGCATTTCATCTCGATCTGCGACGGATCTATAGACTATATGCATAATGAGTTTGCTGGTGTCGTCTGTGAGTTTTTCAAATTCCAGGAACTCAAGCTGAACAGGAAAAGGCGTATTCTCCATTTCAAAGGTCCGTGTAATCTTCTGGTTCGGGCTAAACTCGTGGATTACTCCATTGAATCCATGTTTGTTTCCCATAGGGTCTGTTGTTTCAAATTGCCAGCTGCCGTGCTTTTTATTTTCAAGTTTCAACACTTTCGTTCCCATCCATTGCTCAACAATATCGGGCTCTACATACGCTTTAAAAAGTAGCGCCAGCGGCAAATCAAATTCCCTTGTTACCACTATTTCCTGTTTTCCGTCTTCGGCATTAATCTTTGTTTTTTGTTCCATATACTTCTATTTATCTGATTTGTGACTTTTCATTATGGCCGCCAATTTATTAAACCTAAGTTTCATTTGTGCAGCTATTTGACTGCAAATATATGCGCAGCCATTTAGCTGCGCAAATTTTTTCTGATTTTTTTGAGAAAAAGAATAAACGGTCGTTCTTACAGCACACCTTCCATTGATGTGCATCAATCAGGGGCTCACGATCCTGGCAAGGATATTTCGCCCTTACAGGACTTATGCAAAAGCGGTTTAAAATGGCAAAGCTCTTTTTTGGATAAAGACCTCTAAGGCAAAATTTTCGGTTAGAAAGCTTTCCTTTTTTGTCAAAAAATCTTATCTTTAGAAAGCCCTTTTTAGCGTATGCCTATCATCAAAATTTCTTTCCACACACCTATCTAAGAGCGACACTACGTGCAATTCTTTATTGCGCCTGATGTAGTGTTGATGATCCATTAACCACTCAATTCACCCGAAATGTTTAAAAATTTCCTGACTGTGGCTTGGCGCAATCTGCGCAAATACAAACTTTATTCCGCTCTGAATATCCTCGGGCTATCCGTAGGCATCACCGGTAGTTTTCTCATCTTCCTGTTTCTGCAAAGTGAGCTTTCTTACGACAAACATTTTCAGCATGCTAAGGATATTTACCGGCTGGGTGTGGAATATGACTTTTCGGGAAAGATTGACCAGTTTAGTAATATTGCCAGGCCGGTAGCGCCACAGATGAAGGAAGATTACCCCCAGGTGGAAACCTATACCAGGATGGCGGGCTTGAATGGATTGTTTACCCATAAAGCTCAATTCGACTACCAGCATAATCCCGTTAAATCAGACCGGGTTTTTTATGCCGATTCTTCATTTTTTGAAGTCTTTGACTACGAATTTCTGGCCGGTAATCCGGAAAAGGCATTGGTGGCCCCCAACACTATCGTTTTGACCCAGCAAATGGCCAAAAATATTTTTGGAAATGCCGATCCAATTGGGCAGCAGCTCAAAGTAGATGGTACCGAACTGATGACCGTTACGGGTTTGCTGGCGGACAGCCGCGACAAAACCCACATGCCTTTCGACGCACTGGTTTCTTGGACCACCCAGTTTACTGAGCAGGAAAATGACATTTGGCTGGGCCGCCACGTGTATTCCTATTTGCGCTTGCAGGAAGGAGCCGATCCGGGCTTTTTGGAAGCGCAGTTTGATTCCTTTTTTGACAAATACATGGCTGCCAATTTCAAGCAAGCCGGAGGAACAGCAAAATTGATCGTGCAACCCCTGGAGTCCATTCACCTGAATTCCAATCTCAACTGGGAAGCCTATGCCAACGGCAATACCGCCACCATAAAAATATTTTCAGTCATTGCCCTCTTTTTATTGCTGATTGCCAGCTTCAATTATATGAATTTGGCCATAGCGCAGTCGGGCGGGCGAGCCAGGGAGGTGGGCATGCGAAAAGTGATGGGCGCCAGAAAATCGACCTTAATCAGCCAGTATCTGGTGGAATCAGTATTGGTGGCCCTCATCGCTTTATGGTTGGTGATCGGACTTTCCTTTTTGTTCTTACCACAGTTTGATATGCTGGCTGGACAGGAGTTATCCATTAATTTTTTCCGGAACCCTGGCCTTTTAATTGGTCTGGTAGCTACAACGGGTCTGGTAGGGCTGATTTCGGGCATTTATCCGGCATTTGTACTTTCCGGATTCAAACCGGTGGACATCTTTAAAGGAGTCGGCGGCGCGACAAATAATCGAAACCACCTACGCAAGATTCTGGTTGTCACCCAGTTCGTCATTGCCATTGCGCTGATGGCCAGTACGTTATTCGTCAATCAGCAGGTAGCCTACCTTCAGGAAAAAGACCTGGGCTTTGACCGGGAAAATATTATGGCGATCGAAATGAAGGATACGCTCATTTTCAACAATCTGAATGCCATTCAACAGGAGTTGGAGCAAATGCCAGCTATTTTGGGTTCAGCCGTGTCTTCCGCATTACCGGGCATGGAACTCAATCAATTGGTCGTGAACATTAAAGATGGGCAGGGCGAGCGGGTACCCTTTGGGGTGCAATTTATGGAAGTGGATTATGATTTTGCCGACCTTATCGGCATGGAAATAGTTAAAGGCCGGAATTTTGACCGTGCTTTTCCGGCGGACCTGACTACCAATGTGATCATTAATGAAGCCGCCGCCCGAAAATTTGGTTGGGAGGCGGATCCGATCAATAAAATAATGGATTTTGGCCCGGAAAGTGACGGCACTATTCCGGAATATAAAACCATTGGCGTCATCCGGGATTTCCATGCTGGTTCTTTACATAATGCCATTCAGCCGATTGTCTTATTCCTGCCCTTCCAGCCGGGTGGAAGGTTGTTTTTAAAACTAAGCGGCAATGACCTTCCGGAGACGATTGCTCAAATAGAAAAAAAATGGGCCGGTTTCGGGGCTTCTGCTCCTTTGGAATACGTATTCCTGGATCAGAGTCTGGCCGATCAGTATATCGCTGAATCCAAGTTGTTAAAATTGTTGGGCTACTTTGCTTTGCTCACCATTTTTATTTCCGCGCTGGGCTTGTTTGGCCTGGTATCTCTGGCTTCGACCCAACGCAAAAAAGAGATCGGCATCCGGAAAGTATTGGGGGCCTCCATTAACGGATTATTGCTGTTGCTTTCGCGCGAATTTATCCTGCTGGTGGCCATTGCTAATCTGCTGGCCTGGCCTTTGGCTTATTACGGCATTCGAAAATGGCTGGAAGGTTTTGCCTATAGTATCGATATCACCTGGACGCCCTTTTTGCTGGCTGCTTTTTTATCGCTGCTGATGGCGATACTGACGCTTGGCTATCATGCTTTACGGGCGGCTTTTGTGAATCCGGTGGAGGCTTTGCGGCATGAGTGAGATGGTGGTTTAGAATGGAGTGGCTCTTTCCAGTTTTTTCATTTTTTTCGATTCTTCCGGAGAACACAGGTTTAGGGATGTTTAGAAGGTTTAGGACGGGGATGGTGGTTTAGAATGGAGTGGCTCTTTCCAGTTTTTTCATTTTTTTCGATTCTTCTGGAGAATACAGGTTTAGGGATGTTTAGAAGGTTTAGGACGGGG
>BQJU01000074.1 GCA_021604865.1 Saprospiraceae bacterium
AGCCAGCACAAAACATCAAAGCGAGTTTATTTCTTCCACCTCAAAAGGGCCGCTTTTTTTAGGTCAATCCTCCAGCCGAGCGACTTTTTTGGTCCGTTTTTTCGTCGTGGAAAAAATGGACGAAAGATTATTTAATGCCCCAAATCTCAAACCTACTTCCAAAAACCAAACAAAAGCCTTGCTTAGCATAATGCCGATTTTTAATCTATTGCTTTTGCTGTTATCAAACACCCCGCCAACCAACTTCCACCAAATCAGCCACGAAACAAGCACTCCTCGCGGGTGGGTTCCGGCATAGGAGCATTGGCCGTTAAGAAAAAAGCGGCCGCCCGTACTGCTCAAGAAGAAATACTGCTTGAGCTAAAACCAATAAAAAATCAGAAACCTCAAAGACCAACAATCAAAAAAGATCAAGCCATCACAAAACACCAAAGCGAGTTTATTTCTTCCACCCCAAATGGGCCGCTTTTTTTAGGCCAATCCTCCAGCCGGATGGTTTTTTTTGCTTCGGGTTTTTTGCCATCAAAAAAAATGAAGACGCCCCATTATTTAATGCTCCAAATCCAAAACAAACTTCCAATGCTCAAACAAAAACCTTCACCCCAATTTAAGAGCCAATAAATGTTCAAAAATACCCCGCAAAAACGTCACCTTCTCCACAACACCACGGTAAAAAACACACATTTCCATACAATTGCTCTCGAAGCTCTAAACCACCGCAACAATCACCCCAGCAACCCCAATCCCCAAACACAAAGGAGCATAAAACCGGCTATCCATCCTGCCAAATTCCGTGTTTTTTACCCGTTTAAAAAAGCCAACATACCTGAATTCTCCAATGGACCTTAAAATAAAAACGGCGGGAATAATCCAACCCCCATATTGTATCACCCAAGCAGGCAATTCATAAGGAAACAATCCAACCTTGAATACATAAAAAAGCCCAAAAGCCGTTAATCCAAGCCCAACGATCGCACTATCCACCTTTTTGGGATTGAGTACCCTTTCTCCGGTTTCCTTGGTTGGCAGAGAGGCGGCAAATCCATAGCTGCCACCAGCCGCCCAAATGAAATGAAACATGGCTAAGGTGAAAAAAATTAGACTTAACAGAATAGATAATAATATCATCATTGATTATTCATATTTCAAACTCTCCACCGGATTGACCAATGCCGCCCGAAAAGCATGAAATCCTGTGACTATAAAAGTAAGGAGTAAGGTGGCCAGCAATACCAAGGCATATAATAGGTAGTTCATACTCGTCTGAGTAGCAAAATTTTCCAGCCATTGACCGATCATATACCAGGCAGTTGCAAAAGCAGGTATAGCGGCAAGCACCACCAACCACAAAAAATCTTTGCTTAACAAAATGACCATTTCACCTATGCTTGCGCCTAATACTTTTCTTATCCCTATCTCTTTAGTCCGTTGTTTGGAAAGATAAGAGGCCAATCCAAACAAGCCAACAAAAGCAATAAAAATGGTCAACAGAGAAAAAGAAAAGAAAATCTTTCCACGCCTTTGATCCGCCTCGTAGCTCCGTTGGAGTTCATCCTCAAGGAAATGATATTCAAAAGGCGTATCTGGAAATACCACGGCCCAGCTTTCGGATATAGCATCCAATCCCGCGCTAAGGTCTTTTTGCACTTTGATAGACAGGTTTAAAGAAGCAGGACCAACAAAAAATAGTTGCGATTCAATTGGGCTATGCAGGGAACTCTGATGAAAGTCCTCAACTACGCCAATCACGATCAAGAAGTTAGGATTGCCACTACCGCCCAGTCGGATTTTTTCTCCAACCGGATTTGTTAATCCAAATTCTTTGGCAAACCTTTGATTGATGACCACACTTTGCTCCAGGTCCCCCGGAAAGTCCCAAGAAAAATTCCGGCCCTCCACAAACTTAATGTCCATTGTTTCCAGGAAATCATAATCAATCACTCCCCAACGCACAAATTGAGGCTCCTGCCCGGCAGTTCCATTGGCACTGATGGGACGCCTGCCCATGTTATCACCAGGGGTGAAACTGGAAGTACCCGCACTAGATATATAAGGACTCTGCAAAAGCATTTCCTTCAAAACGGGCCACTTTTCTAGTTTCTCTTGTCCGGCCAAATTGAGTTCAACAATGTTTTTTTTATCAAAACCCAAATCTTTTTTGCTCAAATACTGCAATTGATCATAGATCATTCCCGTAAAGGTGAGCACAAAAATGACTACGGCAAATTGTACGGCCACCAACATGCGGCGCAAGGGAGTGGCTTTGGCCAATTGCCCTTTCATCACCGCGATGGGTTGAAAGGAAGAGAGAAAAAAGGCCGGATAACTGCCACCCAAAAGTCCTAATAAAAGGGTAATCACCAGGCTACCAATGATCATTTGTGGTTGCCATAATTGTGCTTCATACAACTGTAAACCGAGCATAGCATTGAGGGGTTGCATCATCAAGAATACCAGTAATATCCCCAATAGCAACGCTAAAAAAGAAAAACCTATGGATTCAACCAGAAACTGTGC
This sequence comes from Saprospiraceae bacterium, assembly GCA_021604865.1. Lineage (GTDB taxonomy): Bacteria > Bacteroidota > Bacteroidia > Chitinophagales > Saprospiraceae > BQJU01. The sequence continues at coordinate 2,518 of BQJU01000074.1, forward strand.
CATTAATTGTTTGCGGTTGGAACCCAGGACTTTGCGTAAACCTATTTCCAATGCCCTGCGGCTGGCCTGAGCCGTAACCAGGTTGACATAACTGATAACGGAAATCAAAAGCAACAAAACTCCTATTGCGCTGAAGATAAAAATGTAGGTATAACCACCTGTTTCCGCCAAATGGATTTTGGTAAGCGGGTTGAGCGTATGTGTGGCGCTAACGAGCACTTGCTCTCGCTGGCGATCCAAATATTTATCATAAATTTCTGATAGCTTAGGAGCAAAAATAACAGGATCTACCTGGTCATGCAGCAACACATAAGTGCTTACATTAAAACGATTGAAATAATAGTCCGTCAACCGTGGATCGCTTTCTGCGGAGATCAACGCATTGGCAAGCCGATGGCTATTCCTGGGCATATCTTGGTAAACCCCGGTTATTTGAAAACTGTATTGCTCTTCGGGTGTATCCGGATAACTATGGACCAGGTTGGTTTCGAGTGTTTTCCCCAAAGGATTTTCATCGCCGAAAATGCGTTGAGCAAAGCTTTCCGAAAGCAGAATTTTGTTGGGCCCTGTCAATGCCGTCGAAGGGTCGCCCTTGATCATCTTTAGAGTGAAAACCTCGAAGATGGCAGGGTCAACGGCATAAACTGCGGCTTCTTCAAAAAGATCTCCGCTGTATTGAAACGTGACCATTTCATCCCTGAAAAATTGAAAGGACCGGACAAAGTGCTCCACCTCGGGATAATCCTGTTGGATGAGAGGCCCCAGATTGCCCGGAGTATTGATAAAGCCGACTTCCCGGACATTTTCCGGCGTTTGGATAGATTTGGTTTCAATGCGATAGATGTGATCGGCCTTGTCATTTGACCGGTCGAAATGGAGTTCAAAATCTATGTATAATAAGATGAACAACGTGGCTGCTATACCAACGGTCAGACAGGATAAATTTAGCAGGGTATGAACGGGTTGACGGTAAAGATTGCGCCAGATGATTTTTAGGTAATTTCTTATCATAATAGGTAATTATTTATGAATCCGAGTATGCCATGACGCTCGTGAGTGTCCCATCCACGAAATATTAACCTTCAAAAAATCACTTCTTCCACCCTAATTCTAGCCCGATCTACCGCCACTTCCGTTGCCAAGTGAGCAATATACCGCTCGTCAATATCGATCTTTGTCAAAAACCATTCGACCGTGCCAATATGGGCCTTATTATCCCGGACAATGATCTCCTGCAAGGGCAAACTCATGCCCATACCATCCGCCTTAATTAGTGCTTCTTTTTGGGTCCAAAGGGTGAAAAAATGATGGGATGAATCCGTAGCCTGACGGATTTCTTCCAACTCTGCTTCTGTGAATACCGCCTTGAATTCATTCAGGTTGACCTCTTTGATGGGCTCAATATCAATCCCTACTTTATGGACCTGGCTTGCTGCAATGGCCACATATTCATCCGCATGGGTAATATTAAAGTCGATCTTTCCATCCAGATACGGCCGATCATATTGGGAATATTTCAACTGCTCTAAAACAGAAGGATGATAACCATAATGTTTAAGTATTTCCAACAGGAGCAACTTGCCCAAGAGGCCTCTTTGCGCATCCTGTACTCTTCTATATCGTTTTATCTTTGCCTGAATAACTTCCGGGAATACAGCAAGATACTTATCGATCAAAGCTCGGCTTTCCGGATCTTTTAACCGGGCATATTTTATCTCAATCATGCGCTTTCTTCCTAAATTTGCTCACAAGCTCTAATATAACCAAATTTTCATTTTTGATACATGAATAAATCGATATACCTGTTCCTGCTCATCTTCCTGTTTTTATTTGCAGAAAGTTGCCGACAGAAAGCCAGCAATCATGCGCCTCCCGTTCCAACCATCAGCTTGCTCGACAGCACACAAGCCACTCAAACCATTCTGCAAGATACCAGCGAGCACTTTTTTGAAAAAATAAACCCACTGGATATGGCGCTTCAAATGAAGATGCCACTTAAACAAGGAACGTCAAGGCAAGAGCTGCTCAAACTTTACCAAGCCTATCTTCAAGCTGATGTCAGCGACTTCTCAGCAGCCGAAAGGGATTTTATTTTACCGATTATCCAACAAGCGACGGATTATTGTTTTACCCTGGTGCCGGATTTATTGCCCAATAAAATTGAACTCATCAAAACCAACGGCCGTCATTATGGGCCAGGGGTATTTTATACTCGCGAAAACCGGATTATTATCCCTCAAAACGAATTGTTGAAACAGGATCACGACCAGATGTTGCAGGTGATGATGCACGAACTCTTCCACCTCATCTCCAGACAACACCCCGACCTTCGTAAGGCACTTTATACATTGATAGGTTTCAATAGATTATCAAAGGAACAAGCGTATATTATACCTGATAGTATGCTGAAATCCCGGTTGTTGCTTAATCCGGATGGTGTCGTGCGTGATTATGCCATTACACTTGCAATAGGCCTGAAGGATACCGTCCAGGCGATTCCTTTATTACAATCCATATCCAATACTTACCAGCCTCACCTGCCCGACTATTTCAATTATATGGATTTTGGTTTGTATCCGCTACAAAAGAAGGAAGGTGTATGGCAACTTCAATCCAAGCCGCTTCCTTCAGAACAAATGACCGATTTCTACCGCCAGATTGGTGACAATACCAATTACATCATTCATCCTGATGAAATTCTGGCGGAAAACTTTACTTTGCTTGTTTTAAGGGCCAATGGAAAATTGAATGCCAATGCGCAACGTTTATCACCAGAGGGACAATTGCTTTTGCAGCGCTTAGCAAAATGCCTGGCTCACTTTTCGAAATCGGGTAAATCCGGCTTCCAGCAATGAAAAAAAGATTAAAATCCATCTATCGCTTTCTCTTCCATCGCCATCCCAGGGTGAGTTTTGGTGTGTTGGCCATACTCATTTTAGCGTATGCCTTTTGCCTGCCCCGCCCCCTTTTTCGCGATCCTACCTGTGTGGTTTTAGAGGACCGGAAAGGACACCTGCTAGGCGCCAAGATTGCTGCTGATGGACAATGGCGTTTCCCGGCACAGAATGCTTTACCTGAAAAATTTACCCAGGCTATCATCGAATTTGAAGACCACCGTTTTTATAGCCATCCAGGCGTTGATCCAATTAGTCTGGGACGTGCCTTTCTGCAAAATATTCGCGAAGGCAAGGTCGTTAGCGGAGGCAGTACACTGACGATGCAGGTAATGCGGATGGCTCGGAAAAATAGACCTCGAAATCTTTGGAACAAGCTGCTCGAAACCATTATGGCTACCCGCCTGGAATTGGCCCATTCTAAAAAAGAAATTCTTGCCTTGTATGCAGCTCATGCACCATTTGGTGGCAATGTAGTCGGCCTTGAAGCAGCAACCTGGCGTTATTTTGCTAAAGGCCCGGCCCTACTGTCCTGGGGCGAAGCTGCTATGTTGGCGGTATTGCCCAATAGCCCTGCCCTGATTCACCCCGGCCGCAACCGGGATGCTTTGGCCGAAAAACGCAACCGGTTATTAGATCGTTTGCTGGCCAAAGGAGTCATGGATTCTTTAAGTTGGGAGCTGGCGCGGACTGAACCACTGCCTGAGCAGCCGCTGCCATTGCCACGATTGGCACCACACCTCCTGGAGCGTGCGCAGCAGGAATTATTGGCCAATGGCAAGAGGCAGGAATCCCGCATCAAATCTACCCTCGAACTGGGATTGCAGCAACAACTCAATGAGATCATCATCCGTCGAGGACAGCGGCTGGCTGGCAATGGGGTTTATAATTTGGCCGCAATCGTAATGGATGTAGAAAGTGGCGAAGTATTGGCTTATTGTGGCAACCGGCCTGGGGCAGGGGAGGACCATAGCGAGGCTGTGGATATTATTCCTGCACCGCGAAGTACCGGAAGCATCCTCAAGCCCATCCTTTATGCTTTGACATTACAAGAAGGAACCATTTTGCCCAATAGCCTGCTATCCGACGTGCCGACGCTGCTTAGTGGGTATCGCCCTGAAAACTACTACCAAAAATACGACGGAGCCGTCACTGCACGCCGGGCCTTGATTCGGTCTTTGAATGTGCCGATGATTTATTTGCTACAGGAGTACGGCTTGGAAAAGCTGCATTTTCAATTAAAAAAGCTTGGATTTAGCACCATCAATAAACCGCCTGATTATTATGGATTACCCTTGATCCTGGGTGGTGCCGAAGCTTCGCTCTGGGACCTGACGAGTACCTATGCTTCCATGAGCCGAACTTTAAACCACTTTCAAAATTTCAGTGGTGAATATGATCCGGAAGATTTTCAACAGGCTCATTACCTGTTACCAGCTCCATCATCTAAACCTTCCTCTGATCGGCAATTGCGTGCCGACCCTCCTTTCTTAAGTGCATCAGCCATCTGGTTTACCTTTGATGCCATGCAGGAATTGGAGCGCCCAAACGGGCAGGGCAGCTGGGAGAGTTTTGCCTCCAGCCGGCGCATTGCCTGGAAAACGGGTACCAGCTTTGGCTTTCGGGATGCCTGGGCTATAGGAGTCAATCCGCGCTACGCAGTCGGGGTGTGGGTAGGTAATGCCGATGGTGAAGGTCGCCCCGGACTGATTGGCGTTGAGGCTGCTGCTCCCGTACTTTTTGACATTTTTAACCGCCTGGAAAATGTCGGCGGCTGGTTTAATGCCCCCTATGATGAAATGGTGAATATACCGGTATGCAGCAAGAGCGGTTATCGGGCTTTGGATATTTGTCCGGTCAACAACGAATGGGTGCCCACCACCGGATTGGCCAATCAGGCCTGTCCTTATCACCGGATCATTCACCTGGATGCAACAGAGAAATGGCAGGTCAATGCAACTTGTGAAATCCCAGATAAAATGCACCACCTGCCCTGGTTTGTGCTGCCCCCGCTGGAAGAGTATTATTTTAAAAGCAAACAACCTGACTATCGTACCCTGCCTCCCTTCCGCTCCGATTGTGATCGCGGCCAGGCTGAAGGGGCTAGCATGCAGCTTATTTATCCCAAACAGCCTACACGGATTTATGTGCCCATAGATCTAAATGGTGAATTATCCCGTACTGTTTTTGCCATCGCCCACCGCAATCCGGAAACCACCGTTTACTGGCATATTGATGACGAATATATTGGCAGTACGCAAAGTTTTCACAGCATGCAACTCAATCCGCCACCTGGCAAACATACCCTCACTCTAGTAGATGAACAGGGGCGACGCCTGGTACAATCTTTCGAAATTATTGCCAAATAACGCCCTGCGGTTTGACGGCTAAAGTTCGCCCAACCTCTTTTCAATAGCCCTTTTTAGCTCCTTCAGTATCTCTAAAAAGCCTTTTTTTATCAAAAAAACATCAATTTTTAGTCAAAAAAACATTTTTATTTCAACATCAAAAAAAATGCAAAATATTGATTGCCATTTAATTATGGATTTTTTTTAGTCAAAAAGCCAATTTTTTTTTCAACAATTAGAAATTATTGTCTTTGTTCTCAAATGAAAAGTACTGCATCTTTGTATTGTAAGTAAGAATAACAGCCCAAACGTCATCCCAAAAACAGGCTGTCTCAGAAACCGATTAATTTAAAACTAAACACCTAGTTAAAATACAATAAGATTTGGTCGTCTTATTTTTTTCATGAGATTACAATTTGTTGAAAAACCCCGGTTGGGGTTTTTTTTTTGCGTCAAGCTTCTCGGAACACCACATCACCACACCCTCTCACTTCATCACTTCATCACCTCTCACCACATCGTCCTCTTCTTAAAATATCCCCCCAAACCATTACCTTTACCCCTCACAATGCCAGAATATGAGAATCTTATACATCTTTCCGCTCTTATTGATTGCCAATGGCTTGTTAAGTCAGGGGAGTTCCCTACCATTGGGCAGTAACACCTACCACATTCTCGACCGCCTGGAAATTAAGACAGGATTACCGACTCCCTACCATTCTACCCTCAAAGGATATACACGTGGCGATGCGACTCAATATGCCCTAAGCGTAGATACAGCTACTGGAATCGAACTTTCTGCGCTGGATCGGGAGGACCTGCGTTATATCTTTTTGGACAATAGCGAATGGCTTGGACAGGCCATCAATTGTACAACACTTGCAGGCAGACGAGAAGCTGCAGCTGGCGGATTGACTCAGATGCAGGCCAGTATGGCTGATCCAAGATTTGCGTTAAGCAAAAAGCCTATCTTGAAATATTTCTACCAGACGCCTGCTAATTTTTTTGATGTAAACGATAAACATTTTCATATCCGCGTCAACCCAATGCTGAACTTTTCTATTGCTCATTCTGTCGATGATACCCAGCCGGTTTTTCACAACCAACGGGGCCTGGAAGTGCGGGGTGGGGTAGACGACCGGATCTATTTTTATATGAATATACTGGAAAGCCAATCTAGATTTCCAGACTATGTTAATAATTATATTGGCAAATATAATGCTGTACCTGGTGCAGGTCTTTATAAAAGTTACAAAAGCTCGATTCTGGATATCGACCAGGGATTTGACTATTTGAATGGGCAAGGTTATTTGGGGTTTAACGTCACCCAACATGTGGGTTTTCAATTTGGCTACGGCCGCAATTTTTTGGGCAATGGTTACCGATCTCTATTGTTATCTGATTTTGCACAAAATTATTTATACCTAAAACTAAATTGGCGCGTCTGGCGATTCCATTACCAAAACCTGTTTGCCGAATTAACACCTAATGCCTTCAGTAGGAGAGGAGGGGATGTCATAAAACCCAAAAAATATATGGCAGCTCATCATTTTAGCTTCCGGCTGCTGCCAAACCTGGAATTGGGCTTTTACGAAGTGGTTGTTTTCAGTCGCAACAATCAATTTGAACTACAATACCTCAATCCGGTCATTTTGTATCGTTTGGTAGAACACGGATTGGGTAGCCCGGATAATGTACTCATCGGATTGGAGGGGAAATGGGATCTGTGGAAACGCTTTCAGCTGTATGGCCAGCTGATGCTGGATGAGTTTAAATTCAATGAATTGGTCACCGATAACCAGGGATGGTGGGCCAATAAGTATGGCATCCAGGCTGGTATTAAATACATCGATGCTTTAGGTGTCGATCATCTGGATGTACAATTGGAGTACAATACAGTTAGACCCTATACCTATACTCATGGCGATAGTTCAGCCAATTACTCCCATTACAATCAGTCGTTGGCACATCCATTGGGTGCTAATTTCCGGGAATGGGTGGCCTTGATGCAATACCAACCTGCCAAAAACTGGATCATCAATGCACGCCTCATCAGTGGAACATTCGGCGAGGATGGTACAGATCAAAACTGGGGAGGCAACATCTTATTGCCAAACATTACACGTGAACAAGAATATGGAAATGAAATCGGCCAAGGTATTACCACCCAAACCCTCCTAGCAGGTCTGGATGTCAGCTACCGTCTGGCGCATAACCTATTCCTGGATTTCAATTATTTTTATCGCCGACAGGATAGTGATGATGATAACCGGGATAATAAGACCCAGTATATCGGAGGTGGTATCCGCATTAATATGGCCCGGCAAAGATTTGATTTTTAAATCGCTTCAAAGCAAAAACCCTCACTTTTCAACTGGCGAAGTCCTACACTTCATCACACCAAAACTACGGCAGCATCCGAAACACCTTAATCTCAATCCGCCTATTCTTCATGCGCCCATCAGGTGTATTATTAGAAGCAATAGGACGTTCCTCTCCATAACCATGAGGATAGATCCGCTTACGCGAAATGCCTTCTTTGGCCAGGTAATCTTCAATAGCTTCAGCCCTTTTTTGGGAAATCTTTTGATTGGCTATTTCATCACCCGAGCTATCGGTATAAGCTCCGATCTCAACGCCCATTTCCGGATTATCTTTTAATAATTTCACCAATTTGTCCAGTTCCTCAATGCCTTCAGGCTTGGGATGAGTTTTACCCGCATCAAAGCGTAATTGATCAAGGGTCATCGCTTCTCCTTTGAGTAATTTTCGTTCCTCAATGGTGGTAAATAACGCTGGTTTGCGGACCTCCCGGAATTTGATGGTTTCAAAACAAATTTCATGTCGGTTATTGTAGGCTCCTGTAGCGGACGTCACACCAAAATAAACAACCGGATTATTGTGGAATATCTTTTTGACAATATCGGCAGAATAGGTCAATACCTTCTTGTTATCAATACTAAGCTGTAGGGATTGTGCCTGCGGATTCCAGTCCAGTTTTACTTTGTGCTGGCGGCAATCTTCTATATTATTGATGATATTGGGACCAGCTAAACCGTACCTATGGTTGGGGGATCCATCTCGTAATAGGGCGACGTGATCTTGTGGCGGATCACCAAGGTGTTCATTTTCCCAGGTATCAATTTCTACAATCAGAGAGGGCCTCAGTCCGGCAAATCCCATGCCCTCTCCCTGATAACCTTGTGCCAGAAATTCAGGGTGAAAAACAAAGGCCATGCCATCTGCTCCATCTACATCTTTGCAGCCCATCATCAGGGATAATTCCAAGGAGAAAGAAGCATGTAGGTCTATGCCTTTTTTATACCAGATGGAGCCTCCCGACCAATTGTAAGCGTTGGTCAGTTGAAAACACTGGTCGCCGGTGAAAACAGCATCTCCATAAGCTTGGAAATCTCCGGGTTTGGGTTTTGACTGGCTTTGTCCTAAGAATGGCGTATTGAGAAAGAAGAGTAGAAGGAGTAAATTTCTAACATCCATAGGGTCGGGATTTTGGTACAAAAAATAAGGTTACTTATTAAATAACCTGAAAATCCCCTGTCTCGTTGTGCAGAAGGTTTATTTTATGGCCAAAGCACTAAGAGAGCAGCGAAGAATAAGTTACCCAAATCAAAAAAATAGCTGGACTTTAGCCTCTGCTTGATGTCTTTCATTTGGCTAAAGTCCAGCTTACTTCTTCACCATCGAAATATGAGGAATATCATCTTCCAAATATTCTGTTCCGGTGATTTGAAAACCCAAAGATTCATAAAATTGAATGAGGTAAACCTGAGCACTGATTTTTATAGGTGTGCCTGGAAATAGCTGCTCCATAAATGTTATCGCTTCGATCATGAGTTGCTGACCTACCCCTCGTCCCCTCACCTCTGGAGCATTTACCACCCGGCCGATGGATGCATAGCCGGGGTAGGAAAGTTTTATAGGTAATAAACGAGCATAAGCAACAAGGTTCTTTTGTTGATCATAACCCAGCAGATGCCAGGATTTCTGGTCTTTATCATCAGCATCGAGGTAGGCACATTCCTGCTCAACCACAAATACCCGCTGACGCAAAACCATTATACGGTAGAGCTGCTCATTAGTTAATTCATCAAAGGAAAGACACTGAAAATTGATTTGCATGTTAGAATTTATAACAAGGCATCTGCTTTCCTTTACCGGATCTTCTCAGTGCTTTACCGCCATTTTCCCCGGCCGTTTTACCAAAACCAAAAGGATTGACTTTTATAGCAAAATAAAAATCATAACCGGACAGGTCTTTACGGCTTACCAGGCTACCCAAATTATCCGTACCAATAGTAAGGAAGGCCAGTCTGACTGCCAACCCGGTGCGCAAAGAACTCCAATTGTAGAGACTTATAGGCATGGACGCACTAAACCAACGACTTTCATAACGAGGGGATACAGATAGCAGCCCCTTTCTACGAACTCCTTCTTTACCAATAGGTATTTGTGATACTAAAGCACTACCCAAGTATAGCTTTTTGGCCAATGCCAAATCAAACTGTATGCTAAGCGCAGTAGGTAGCCACATATCAAACCGGGTATCCTTCAATGAGGCACCTGGATCACCAAGCATTTGTTCGCTGAACACCCGGATCTTCTCTTCAAATTCTTCCGCTGCGTCAAGAGATTGATAGATTTCTGTGCCTACGATATTGAGTTGGTCCGTTTGTACATGGTGGGCTTGGGCATTCTGGTTAAAGCTGATTTTGCCAATATCCAATACGGAAACACCGATTTTCCATTTGTAATTTTCCTCCCCATCAGTTTGCGCATAAACCAATCCAAGATCCAAACCCATTCCGCGGCCGTTGACCTGAAGGCTATGGTTGTCACTTGAAATGTTGGAATTGGTATAACCATAATTAAAATCCAATGCAGTACCACTCAGGGAATCTCCTGGTAACTTAGTGAGTTGGAAAGCATCCTCATTAGTCCAGTAGGCTGCTTCGTAACCTTGCAGGTATTTTGCGGTAAGGCCGATGGCCAGTGTACCTCGGGTAGTTTCGGTACGGTAAGCATAATTCAACCCAACTTCACTCCAAGCCATCATGCCAAATCGGAAAGCATCAACTTTGAAATCTTCAAAAAATGGCTGAGGATCATATACATAATAACTCAGGTTATTACTAATGCCACCACCACTACCGGCAATTCGGGCACGGGTGATGATGCCCAGAGAATGGTTGGGATTGAGCCGTAAATAAAAGGAAGGCCCCATGATGTCATTGCTTAAATTGGCAAACCTGGGGTTGTTATTCTTATAAAAATCAATGGCATACTGACCTTTGGGAATCAGGTTTTCGTCGGTAACATCCGGACCAAAATAGATCGAAAGATCGTCCGGACTTTTCAGCAAATCGCTCAACCGAGCGGGTTTGATGTAAGCGTAATTGTTTTCAAAAAACGAAGACCCACCGAAAAGGTTGATATCCCAACCAAAGGGAGTCATAGCGTAGCCTGCAGGGTTGATACCCGTAGCGTTAATTCCTGAATAGTTATCCAATTGGATACCCAGAGACTCCTGGGAGAAAAGGGAAAAATGAACTAGGCAGGCAAAAAGGAGGAACGTTAGCCTTTTTTGCATAAAACAAATAAAGTTTGATAGTTGCTAATAAAAAATCTCAAATTTCGAGAAACGTATGGATCTTATAAAAGAGGATACGTTTCTCTGTTTTTCTTAAACAATCAAATGATAATCAAGGGGTTGAAAATAGTTGAAATATTGAAGTGAACTCGCAAATCTAACAAATCATCGCGAAAACAAAAAATGTATATAAATTTTAACAAGAATGATAGTCAATATGGCAGGAAAAAGCAGTTGCACCAAATGATTAGAGCTCTTACCTCCAAACAGGCACTTAGATTCCAAAAAACAAAACCATGATTTTAGGTAGGAAAATGATCAATCCAAGTAAAGCAGCACCAATAGCCATGAGCAAAACGCCACCGGCTGCCGCGTCTTTGGTTTTTCCGGCAAGCGGATGATATTCCGGCGAAACTAGATTGGTTAGATGTTCAAGCGCAGTATTGAAGGCTTCGGCGGCAGTGACTCCTGCAATGGCAAGGATCAGCAAACACCATTCGGTAGCAGATATTTTAAACACAAAGCCCAGGGCAATGACCAGAATAGCAGCTATAAAGTGAATCTTGGCATTGGGCTGATTCTTGAAAATTTCTCCGATTCCGGTAAATGCAAATTTAAAACTCCTTATTCTTCTTTTCAACATTTGTTTAAATCATTTCAGTTTTGAGCACTAAAACCGAGTGGCCAAAACACAACTTTCTTTGAACTGCTCCACTTCTCCATCGGGATTAATCACTTCCCCGGCAATAATATAAATACCCACTCTGGCTTTTTGCCCTTCCAGATCCAGACCATCCCATTTAAAGGTGCCATTACCTGTATTGAGCAGCTCATTGCGAACCAGTCTTTGAATCAGGCGACCCTGGGCATCATAAACATCCAATTTCAGGCTAAAACCGGGTCGGTCAGTGAAGTAATTGATTTGCAGTACATCTTCAAAACCATCCTCATCTGGAGAAAAGGTGGCATTACCTAAAGTAATAATCTCATTTTCAGGAGCTGCCTCCGTGATGAAAAATTGTGAATTTTTAGCTGTTGGTGTTGCATAACCGGCGGAGGCTGCTGCAGAATGCCAGTTGCCGCTATTTTGCGTGGGCTTATCCGGATTGAGGCGTTCTAATGAAACCCCTCCTTTATCACTCAAAAGAGGGAAATGCAGATCATCGGTATAAAAAAAAGAATCGATAATAATACTGTCTGGGGCCGGGCTGATCAGGCTTATATTGCCTTCGTTATCGGGTAGTGAAGGAAGGGGCCCTGCCCATAAATTGCGCTCGTTTTCAACGGTATATTGGCTTTGGATCAGGCTGGGGTCCGTAGTAATAACCACGTATTCCTCGGGAAAAAGCTGGAAGTGGTCTTCCAGTTTAACCGTGGGATTTGCAGTTTCCAGATGGAAATTACCAATCCTGAAATTGAACAAATCAATGACCTTTTCAGAACGGTTAAAAAATTCTACAAAATCTCTACCGCCTACTTCGGGATTGAATAAAATTTCATTGATCACCACATCATTGGCTGCAGCAACTTCGGGAAGCCCAAATCTGGCCGTGTTTTTTTCCGACAGGTTATTTCCCATACAATCTTTTACCCTGTTATCTACATTGAGGGTATAAATAATATTTGGATTCAAAGGACTATCGAGGTCTAATGCTACCCGTTTGCCATCTAGGTCGGGCAAAAAGGTGGCGGTGAATACCGAAATGCCATTATCAAGACTGTAATTGGCAATATTCTTCGCTTCAGTGGCATCTAAGGGTTCATTAAAAACGGCTACTAACTGCATGGAATCCAACGTATAAACCCGAAGCAAATCAGGACCTGTTTCATCAGGTGTTTTACCAAACAGGGAATTGACCTGCCCAGGCGTACCACCATTGATGTTTTCTGAAGCCCGCCAGTTTCCACCGCAATCGTAAGGCCCATCCAGATCAATCAATTCCAGTGACCAGCCTCCGTCATCCTTTTCTATATCCTCATACCAATCAAGGGTGTACAACAATGAAAAAATGGGATTGCCTGCCCGATTGGTTAGAATTATGTCGTCTGTGCTATTCACCAAACCCGGAAAATCTTCAATGCCAACAGCTGGACCAAAAAGGTTAAAGGTACTAACGTCTAATTCATCGCACAACACAACGTACTTTCCCGGTTCCAGAAGATAGAATGGAAGTACTTTTAGAACACTACCATTAGAGAAAATCAAATCGCTCAATTGAATCAACTGATCACTATGGTTATAAATTTCGATATATTCCGCTCGTGGCAAACCAACGGTCGGATCAGGATCGGCCATAATTTCAGTAACAATCGCGCTATTTGCTTCCGGCACAAGCGTATAGGCAAAATTGACACTCTGGTTGCTTCCCAGCAGATTGCCCAGACAATCACTTATGGCCGGGTCAAAAGTTAGGGTATATATTTGGTTCAGGTTTAAGGCATTGTTTAAGGTGAGCATAACCTGATTGCGTTCCGGTTCGATTAATAAGGCTTCCATGATGCCGATACCCCCTTCTATCTGATAATAGCCGATGGTTTCAGCAGTTTCCATATCCAAAGCTTTGTCGAATTCAATAAGTATCGTTTCAGGACCATCGGTATTGATCCCCACAATTTTAGGACCATTGGTGTCAATAGATTGGCCAAATAAGGAATTTTGCTGCCCTGGCGTGCCCCCCAATTGGCCTTCGCTAGCCCGCCAGTTACCGGCACAATTGTAAGGACGTTCCAATTGTATCAATTCCAGCGACCAACCCCCATCATCTTTATCATTGTCCTGAAACCAACTGAGGTCGTATACCAGGCTGGCTAAGGTCAATCCATTAGGATCGGTTAGGGTGACTTCATCACCTGTATTGGTCAAAGCAGGAAAACTACTTAACCCTATGGCAGGACCGATAGCTGTAAATTCCGCCAGGAAACTTTCTGGACAAATAGAAACATATTCGCCCGGAAATAGCATATAATCAGGAAGCAATCGAGGGGTACTTCCCGTAGAAAGCCCTATATTTTCCAATTGCAGAACCTTGTCACTGGCATTGTACAACTCCAAGTATTCTGCGTCAGGTAATCCTACCACCGGATTGGGGTCGGCCATAATTTCGGTGATAATTAAATCACCTGCTTCGGCGCCTTGTATATTAAGGTAGGTAAATTCAATATTCTGTACGCCTGCTACATTATTATTTAAGTCGGCTACATTTGAGGCCGAAACTGTATAATCTATCTGATTGACCATGCTACTTCCCAAGGTGAGCAGCACACGCGAAGGATTTTGGGCATCAATTTCTGCGGAAACAGGCGTGCCGATTCCATTGTTTATACTATAGTTGCTGGTGTTTTCTGCACTGGCACTGGCCAAAGGTTCATTAAATTGAAGACTGATTTCAGTTGCGGAAAGCGCATTGCCTGCATTTAATATAGGAGGAGTCGTATCTTCAAAAATCGGATCAATGCGTACATCGTCAAAGAAAAAATTCTCGCTACGGCTAATGGTATATACACAATAAAATCCAAAAAAGTCGCCCATAGGGTAGGTCGCATCTATAGCGCTTCCCTCATCGACAAAATTGGTTCCACCGCTATAATCAGCCATTAACTGCCACGTTCCATTTGTTGTCCGACTAATTTTTACGCGTGCTATAGCTGGATCCATACCCACCGCACCAGTACTTCCGGCTATTAACAGCGTAGAGCTACTGCCATCTTGCCGATAAAGTTCGAGGGCATCTACATCTTGGGAAACGCCACCAACCTTTAAATAATAGCCATTTAGATCGCCGAGTAAATCCTGCTGACTGGCATTCAGGTAAACCCTGACAAAGTTGGTAGAGGAGGGTGAAAATTCAAGCCGGACAAAAAACTCCCACGCTGTTGTGGATTCCGAGGAGGTAGGGGCCGACAATGAAAGGAAGGTCTCATTATTGGAAAGAGGTACTGGATCAAAGAGCTGCAACTCCCCATTTGTGACCGTAAATCGTTCTGTATGGCCCAGCCATTCAGGGTTATTACTCAATTCACCATCAGAAAAATCGTCTTGCAATTGCGCCAAACACAGGGTCGGCAGCAGGAATAGAAAAAAAAATAGAGCTTTCATATTCTCAAAAATAGCAATAAAGATAGATAGCTCGTATCTTTGTCCTTCGGATAATTTAAAAAGGACAGATTATGAAAGTTGCAGTTGTTGGCGTTACAGGCCTGGTAGGAGGTGTAATGTGCCGTGCTTTGGAGGAGAGAAATTTTCCACTTACTGAATTTTTACCGGTGGCTTCTGAACGTTCTATTGGTAAAATAGTCAAGTTTAAAGGTAAAGAATATCCCGTGATTGGAATGGAAGATGCCATTGCCCAACGGCCTGATATTGCAATTTTTTCCGCAGGAGGCGATACTTCAAAAACCTGGGCGCCTCGTTTTGCAGAAGCAGGGACTACGGTAATTGATAATTCTTCAGCCTGGCGCATGGATCCGGACAAAAAATTAATTGTTCCTGAAATTAATGCCAGTCAGTTGACGCTCGAAGATAAAATTATTGCCAATCCCAATTGTTCCACCATTCAAATGGTTGTTGCACTGGCACCACTTCATCAGGCTTTTGGCATTAGCCGGTTGGTTATTTCTACCTATCAATCTTTTACAGGAACGGGAGTGAAGGCTGTAAAACAATACCAGCTGGAGCGGAAAGGTTTCCGGCCGAAAGCAGATGAAATGGCCTACCATCATCCGATTTTTGAAAACTGCCTGCCACATTGTGATATTTTCCTTGAGAACGATTACACTAAGGAAGAAATGAAATTGGCCAATGAAACACGCAAAATATTGAATGATGATTCACTTCGGATAACGGCTACAGCAGTGCGCGTTCCGGTACACGGTGGGCATTCCGAATCAGTGAATGTGGAATTCAAAAAACCATTTGACATAAGGGAAGTGCGTCGCATCTTACAAGAAGCAGACGGCCTGGTGGTTCAGGATGATTTGGCAAATAATAAATACCCAATGCCATTGATGGCAAAAGATAAAGACGAAGTTTTTGTTGGCCGGATTCGCCGGGACGAGTCTATTGAAAATGGCCTAAATTTGTGGATAGTTGCAGATAATTTACGCAAAGGAGCAGCAACCAATGCTATCCAGATTGCAGAATTTTTAGTAGCTCATCATTTGATAAAAAATGAAGCCCTTAGCAACCAAAATTAGTTTTAAATAGGTGATTCTCAAATACCAATAAACTATTGGAAAGAAGAAATCCCTTGTAAAACTTGCGGTATTGTATACCATTTTCATATTTTTGAATGATATTCAGATCGTTCCAACATTTATAATCCCCGCAAAATTGTTGTTCAATACATATAAGTGATACGCACGGAGACGACTTATTCCGACTTTGTTATACTTGATTTTTTAACGAAAACTGACTAGTACGTTATGAAGACGAAGCTTGTACTTTGGGGGACCAATACCCAGGAAGAACGGGTGCTGATTGCGCTTGAATTGCTGCCAGAAGACAACAAGGTGAAAATTTACACTTTCCCTGAGGCTATCGCAACTGAGGAATTCAGCCAAAAAATGATGGATGAGTGGCGCAATGATCAACCATTCGAATTTCCTGAAGGATTTGAGGTCATCGAACGAGAACTAACCGTTACAGACAGCCTGCTACCTGATGATTTGAAGGTAGAACGTGGTGATGTCGTGCAAAGAGCACAAACGGAATGGCACTTTGTAGTGTTGTCTGCCAAGCTTAATAATGCTTACCAATCAGAGTTGAGTGAGCTAAAGGAAAAGGTGGATAAACTAACCTCTTTTGATGATGAAACCTGGAATTCCCTAAAGACCTTTTGGAATAAAGTGCAAACGCAGGTTCGAGAGCGAAACTTGTTTAAGGACCATGCTAACTCGCTTCGTGATAATACCAATGCCTTATTTGGTAGTCTTAAAGAATTGAGAGCCAAGTTGGATGCAGAATTTCAACAGAAATCCAGGGCTAATATGGAAAGGTTCGGTGAAGTCCTGGAGGATATAGAAAATAAAATAGCTGAAGGTCTTCGGTTGCAACCCCTTTTTGAAGAATTGAAAGACCTGCAACGTAAATTTAGAGAGTCGGATTTTACGCGAGAGCACCGTTCTAAAGTATGGGAACGTCTGGATAATGCCTTTAAACTGGTTAAAGAAAAACGTTTTGGAAGTTCATCCAGTGAAGACAAATCGCCGATGGAACGTCTGAAACGACGTTATGATGGATTGCTTGCAGCCATTGAGAAAATGGAGCGCTCCATTCGCCGTGATCGGGATGATCTGGAATTCCAAAACCGCAAAATCGCCTCCACTGATGGACAATTGGAAGCGCAGATCCGCCAGGCCAAAATCAAAATGATTGAAGAACGTATCCGCTCCAAAGAAGAGAAACTGGGCGAGATGAACCAAACGAAAGGTGAACTGGAACGTAGAATAGAAAGCCAGAAAGAAAAGGATGCAAAACGGGCAGAACGACAAAAACTAGAGGATGCCAAACGTCTGGCTCAGGAAAAAATAGCTCAGAAGATAAAGCAAGAAGCGGAGGCTAGGGTAGATGAATCCGAGAAATTGGAGAAAGCAGCAGAAGCAATTGCTGGAGATGGTGAACCAGAACCTGAAAAAAAGAAAGAGGAAGCCAAAGGTGATCATCTTTTAGGAGCCGTAGGAACCACAATGGGGGAAACGCTGGAAGATGTAGTGGATACGGTTCGGGCAGTTGCAGAAGTGGTAACCGGGAAGATTGAAGATGCTATGGATGACTTTACGGATAAAGTAAAAGAGTCTACTAAAGATAAAAAAAGCATCATGGATAAGGTCAAAGCTGTTGCTGAAACGGTAAGTGATAAGATTGAAGATGCTGTAGAGGACTTTTCGGATAAGGTAAAGGAGACGGCCGACAACAGTAGTGTGGTGCAGAAAGTCAAAGCTGCTGCTGAAACCGTTAGCGATAGAATTGAAGACGCTGTAGAGGACTTTACGGATAAGGTAAAGGAGACGGCCGACAAAAGTAGTGTAGTGCAAAAAGCCAAAGCTGCTGCCGAAACCGTTAGCGATAAAATTGAAGACGCTGTAGAGGACTTTACGGATAAGGTAAAAGAGACTGCTGACAAGAGTAGTGTGGTGGAAAAAGTCAAAGCTACTGCCGAAACCGTTAGCGATAAGATTGAAGACGCTGTAGAAGACCTTACGGATAAAGTAAAGGAGACGACTGAAAAAAGCAAAGTTGTAGAAAAAGTAAAGGCTGCTGCCGAAACCGTTAGCGATAAGATTGAAGATACTGTGGAGGAATTAACTGAGAAAATCTCCGGAGAAGAGGAAAAATCTAAGAAAAAGCCCTCCGCTACCAATGAAGAGGAGGAATAGTATTTTTTATTCGAAATAAAAAAGCTTGTTTGGAGACCCACCTTTTAATAGGCTCCAGACAAGCTCTTCTCTGCCCTCCTTATCATCTTGCCAATAATCAACCAATACCAAGCCACCGTATTTCTGTCCTAAACCAGTTTCCCCGAGGGTGTACAAAAAAGTGTGTTTTTTTTACCGCAGAGGCGCTGGGGATGCGGAGTTTCGCGGAGTAATTTATTGAAATTCAATATTTTATGTACTTGGTTAAGCCTGGTTAAGAGTTGAAGATTCTGAATTAGACCCACTTTGCTGGACACTCCCGTTTCCGCCCTAAACCTTCTAAACCTACCTAAACCCCTCTAAACCCGTTTCCCCTGTCAGGATTGGAAAGAGTCACTCCGTCCTAAACCTTCCTAAACCCCTCTAAACCCCTCTAAACCTACCTAAACCCCTCTAAACCTTCCTAAACCTACCTAAACCTGGATCCCTGGAAAAATTGAAAGGATTGGAAAGAGTCACTCTGTTGTAAACCACCGTTTCCGCCCTAAACCTGCTAAACCTACCTAAACCCCTCTAAACCCGTTTCCCCTATCAGGATTGGAAAGAGTCACTCCGTCCTAAACCTACCTAAACCTACCTAAACCCCTCCAACCATACAGGTCCGTCAAAGCAGCTAGGCAGATATTCGAGAGAAAGAATACGCCACCGATAGGAAGCCATCCATTTCAACTACGCCATTAAATCCCTTTGAAACAACGCTCCCATCAAAAAAAGCCTCAATTTGACCACTTTTTGCACATGAAACCATGCCCAAAAACCATTCACGAAGTAGTTTTTTTTGATTGAAAATTCTTTTTTGGCATTAAAAACAAAAAAAAGAGTCCTTTTTAGGTGAAAAAAAACAAAGAAAAAATATCTTTTTTTTCACAAAAGTAAGTGGATGTTTGTGACGTGTAATTTTTATGTAATTGATTTACAGTGTATTATGTTTTTTGCACAAGATAATACGTTATAGTTTTTTCTCACAATGACCTTATTTTGTCCTTGTTTCTGCTTGAAGGTTGGTGCATATTTGTATCGTAAATGATGGATACGGAGACGAGAGAATGAAGAGAGCTGATTAAAAGCAATCAGTTGAAATTGAAAAAGAATATGTTCATGGGATTATAATTTGTTGGTGGTAAGTCGTCCCGGAATTTTTCCGGGACGAATTACACTTTTTACAGTCCCTATTAAAAATATAATAGCGTCAATTAAAAAAAGGCGAATCGTGAGAAATTCGCCTTCGATTAGGTCATGTTCATGAGATTATATTGCCATTAGGTCGAGATTACAATTTGTTAAATTAGGTTATTTTTGAATTAGTATTTCTCCTAATGTTGACGCGAATTTAAACCAAATATTTGTCATATTCAAAAAACCGACAAATATTTTGGTACAGCTTAGATTAATTTTGGATATGTTCATGGGATTATAATTGAAAGAGTCGTACTGAGGAGGTACGACTTTTTTTTTCTTTTCCCTGTAGTAAGGTGTACACGTGCTCCGTTCCCTCTACTCAATCACTCACTTGCCATTTTCTTTCCTCCGAATCCTAATAAGCTCACTCAGGATTTTTTTTATCCAAAAATTCATTTGGTGAAAAATAGACCAGTTCATATAACGAAAAAAAATATCTAAAAATATTAAAAAAATATTTCCTGGGCTACTCGAAAAGTGTTGGCATGAGCATCCACTATGTGTGCAATACGTGCAGAGTATCCTCCGCCCATACTGACGGCCACTGGTACATTATTTCGCAGACAATTTTCCAATACAAACCGATCGCGTCGCTTACATCCTTCAATACTCATGTTGAGTCTACCCAATTTGTCGGTAGCCAGTACATCAACCCCCGATAAATAAAATACCTGCTCAGGTTCTACCTGATCAAATAGCGGTGGAAGGGTGCTTTGCAATACCTTTAAATAAGCTTCATCTTCGGTTTTATCCGGTAGCCCGATATCCAGATCAGAGTTTTCCTTGCGGTGCGGATAATTTTTTTCACCGTGTATGCTAAAGGTAAATACCCTGGGATCGTTCCTGAAGATCTGAGCTGTGCCATTGCCCTGATGTACATCGAGGTCGATGACGAGGATCTTTTTGACGATATTTTGCGCCAGCAGATAATTGGCAGCAATAGCAATATCGTTGAGCAGACAAAAGCCCTCTCCTTTGTAAGTAAAAGAATGGTGTGTCCCACCAGCCACGTTCAAGGAAACACCATACTGACGAGAATAAAGCGCACATTGCAGTGTTCCATTGGAAATGTGCCGCCCTCTTTGTACCAGCTGTTCCGAAAGGGGAAATCCAATTGCACGAATCTCCTTCCTGCTTAGGTCAAGCATTTTTAACTTATTCCAGTATGTTTCATCATGAGTCAGCAGGATCGTCGGTTCGTCCAAGGGAGCTGGATGAAAAAAATGCGACTCCGTTACCGTGCCCTCATACAAAAGCTGTTCAGGCAACAATTCGTACTTTTCCATTGGAAACCGATGGCCATTAGGTAAGACATATTTATAGATAGGTGAAAAGGCTATTTTCAGCATGCGCTTAGTCCACTTTGAGGGATAATATCGAGCTTTTGAACTATTTTCCGGGACAAAAAGTTTAATAATTCTATTTTTGCAAGCAAATTCTGGAATTGTTTAGGGTTTTCAGCTGTTTGTTTCATATCCAGACATCTTATAAACCAAAAATAGCTGACAATAAAATTACCAAAATGCAATTGACCGAGCAAGAGATCATCAGAAGACAAAACCTGGAGAAAATCAAGGCATTAGACTTCAATCCATTTCCAGCGGAAGCCTTTATTGTAAATTTCAAATCTTCGGAATTAACCACGCAGGTATTCCAAAACAGATTGGCCAAATCGCTGGAAGCCATCAAAGACATAGATGCTGAGAAAGCAATACGTTTGATGAATGGCCTTTTTAAATCCAGGGGCAAAGCTGCCAACCTTTTGGCTAACGAAGCGCTTTCTAGTGATCTCCCGATTGCTGAAGAAGTAACATTTATTGAGGGTACCGGGCTTGAACCCATGTCCCTGGATGATTATTTTGCTCAAGCCAAGGAAGAAGCTCTGGGAGATTATGCGGGCAAAAAGGTGGAAATAGCCGGTAGGTTTATGGGACAACGGGGGCCCTTTGCCAAACTGCAGGATAGTTACGGCACCATCCAACTATATATTGGCAAAAATGATATCGGTGGAACTGAGGAAGAAATTGATCGCTATAAAAAACTGGTCAAACTACTCGACATTGGTGATTTCATCGGCGTTCGTGGTGATATATTCGCTACCGGTACAGGAGAAGTGTCTATTCATGTGCGCGAACTGGTCTTTCTGAGCAAATCACTGCGCCCATTACCCATTGTAAAAAGAGACAAAGAAGGGAATGTTTATGATGCTTTCACCGATCCGGAAATGCGTTACCGTCAGCGTTATGTCGACCTGACCGTGAATCCACATATCCGGGATATTTTTGTCAAAAGGAGCCGCATTATTTCTGCGATGCGCCGTTTCTTTGATGCCAAAGGCTGGCTCGAAGTGGAAACACCGGTATTGCAACCCATTCATGGGGGGGCCGCTGCCAGGCCTTTCGAAACGTATCACAATACTCTGGATATTCCATTGTATATGCGCATTGCTAATGAGCTTTACCTCAAGCGACTGATTGTAGGTGGCTTCGATGGGGTGTACGAAATTGGGAAAATGTTTCGTAACGAAGGCATGGACCGTACCCACAACCCGGAGTTTACCTCCATGGAAATTTATGTAGCTTATAAAGACTACGAATGGATGATGACCATGGTGGAACAATGTATCGAATATATTGCCCGAGAGGTCACCGGAGGCACCAAAGTGACTTATGATGGTAAGGTGCTGGACTTTGCTGGACCTTATCGCCGACTGAGTATGTATGATTCGATCAAGGAGTACACGGGCATCGATATTTCCGAGATGAATGAAGATGGACTGCGCGATGTTTGTAAAAATCTTCATATTGCCGTAGATCCCAGTATGGGCAAAGGCAAACTCATTGATGAAATCTTTGGCGAAAAGGTAGAAGAACACCTCATCCAGCCGACTTATATTACGGATTATCCAATTGAGATGACTCCTCTGGCCAAAAAACACCGTAGTAAGGAAGGCTTGGTAGAACGGTTTGAGTTGTTTGTCAATGGTAAGGAGATTGCCAATGCCTATTCGGAGTTGAATGATCCTATCGACCAGCGGGAGCGTTTTGAAGAACAGCTTCAGCTGGCACAGCGGGGAGATGAAGAGGCTATGGCGCTGGATGAAGATTTCCTTCGGTCACTAGAGTATGGCATGCCGCCAACATCCGGATTGGGTATAGGCATTGATCGCCTGACCATGCTCATGACCGATCAACGGACCATCCAGGAAGTATTGTTCTTTCCACAGATGAAGCCTGAGAAAAAGAAAGTCACTAAGGATTGATCGCGCAAATCGCCGATTTCGTCCAAATTTCTTTCTTTCGGGAGACAAAAATTGTAACTAATCCCTTTATTAACCAATAAAATCTGAATACTAATGACGAAAACAATCCGGAGATTGACCTATGTCTTGTTTAGTTTTATGTTGCTTTTATCCATGGCGGCCTGTGGTGGAAATAGCGCTGATAAAGAAAAGGATGCAGACGTAAGCGTAAATGTAAACTCGGGGGATGGAGATGGCGTCAGTATCAACATCGACACGGATGACATGGAAAAAGGCATGGAGGAGCTCAAGAAAAATCTGAATAAACTGACTGACGGAAAAACTGTTGAAGTTATTGATTTCCGAAAACTAAAAGACTTGTTGCCCAATAAAGTAGCTGGGATGGAAATGACCGATAGCGAAGGCCAAAAATCTGGTGTTGCCGGATTTAATATCTCTACGGCACAGGCTACCTACGAAGAGGGCAATAAGGAAATTGAAATCACCATTCTGGATACCGGCGGATTTTCTGGTGCCCTAATGGGCATGGCGGCCTGGTCACAGCTGGAAATGGATAAAGAGTCAAAAGACGGCTACGAACGTACCACCACTATTGATGGCTACAAAGCTTTCGAAAAGTATAGCCACAAAAATGAAAAAGGCCAAATTGCCATCTTAATTGGTGATCGCTACATCCTGACTATTGAAGGAAAAAAGATAACTGAGAACGAACTGAAAGAAGCTCTGGAATCTATCGACATTGATGAACTGAAGGATCTAATATAAGTATCCTACAATCAAGCAATAAACCGGTATCGAATGACTGTGGTCTTTGATTCCGGTTTTTTTATTGACTTTTTCGGCGATAAATCGAGCAAGTTGGTGGAGTAGTAGGTTGGGTGGAATTCATTCCGCCCTCCCCCTCGTACCAACCAAATTCATTTGGTTACCCTAAAAGAGCAGAAAGCGATTTTTTCTTCTGTTTGACACATCCACTACCTATTCCCAATATCACCCTCCCCCTCGCTCCAATATCCGATGAAATTTCAGCAAATGTTGCTCATCAGCCTCATTATAGATACAGAGGATAAGCGTTGATTTTTTTCTAAAATCGTTTGGGAAAAGAATTTTGATGGGATTGTGCACATAGCCATTGTCTTCAAACAAGAGGATCTGTTTATTCCGGGTAGGTAAGCGAAACATTTCCAACTCCTTGGCATTGCGTGGAATGGGAACATCAGCATAGCCTTCTTCTTGCAGAAACTGGCGTACCATAGCGTAGCTATACTCCAGTTTGGAGCCGGCAAATACCGTGCGGTATTCATACCCATCGCTGTACCCACCGAGGTAATCTGTATCTGAGGGAGGAAATGCTTCGCGCAGTGCCATAAGCCTATTTTGATTTGCGCCTGCTGTATTGATCTTTTATAATTGAGCTATGATCGTTTGATTGCCTTTTACTTTTTGCCCGATTTCGACTTTAACGATGGCATCTAAGGGCAACAAAATATCTACCCTTGACCCAAATTTGATGAAACCCAAATCCTCGCCTTGTACTACGTTTTCACCAACCTGCAAATAGGTTTTGATCCTTTTGGCCATTGCCCCTGCAATTTGCCGTAACAGAATTTCCTGTTTGCCATTGTCAATAACCACCGTAGTACGTTCATTTTCAGTGGATGACTTAGGATGCCAGGCTACCAGGTATTTACCTGGGTGATATTTGAAATAATTCACTTTACCACTTACCGGATTTCGATTGATGTGCACATTGGTTGGCGACATGAAAATAGAAACCTGGATGCGTTTATCATTAAAATATTCCTGCTCTTCAGTGGTTTCTATCACCACTACTTTGCCATCAGCTGGAGCGTACACCAGTTGGTCATCTCTTTTTTGAATCTCTCTTTTGGGGTCCCGGAAAAATTGCAAAACTGACAGATAAAAAATCAGGGAAGCCAATCCGGTAACAACCAAACCTGCTGGCCAGAAAAAGCGAATGAGTAAATTGATCAATATAAGGACCACCAACAAGGTAATTAAGAGCCGGTGTCCTTCTTTGTGAATTTTCATCATTAAGGAATTAATTAATGCAAAATACGAACTTCTGGTTAGACACGTGCTTATCTCATCCACAATAAATAGGCGGTTGCGTAAGGCAGCATAAAAATGAATCCGTCAAATCGATCCAGAAAACCACCATGACCAGGTAAAAGTCCACCGGAATCCTTGGTTTGCATACTTCTTTTGAGCATAGATTCCACCAAATCACCCAAGGTGCCAAATACGGATACAATACCTGCTAAGGCTAGCCAGTGTACAAAGTCGAGTTCCGTAAAATATTTGGCAAGAATGATACAGATCAAAAAGGTGATGGCGAAACCTCCTATAGTTCCTTCCCATGTTTTCTTGGGAGAAATTCGGGGAAATAACTTCGTTCTACCAAAAAGTGATCCCACTACATAGGCGCCGGTATCATTGCTCCAGGACAAAAGGAGCAGCCCAAATACAGTATCAGCATAAAAATACGCGCCATCAAAAGCAATGAAATCAAGTAGGGCAAAAGGGACACCAATATAAATCATCCCCAGCATCATGAAGGCAATATTCAGAAAGGGGTTCTGTGAATTGCTATACAGCTCATACAAAAAGGCGGTAAACAAAAAGGGAGAGACCAAAAAAGCAGAAAGGGAAATAAAAACCTCCCGGTCATTAGCCAAATCTAATTGCACAACGGTACTAATGATAAAAGGAACCAGCCCCAAACCCATGCCGATGATAATCCGCACAAAGTCGCGTTGGGTGTATTTTACCAAAACCATATTCAGAAATTCCCACAAACAGAGCGCGGTTACAATCGCAAAAAGAAGTACAAAAGAATATCGTCCCCCATATAATCCGCCCAACATCAATAAAACAAAAAAAATAGCCGTAAATAATCTTCTCAACAATCCCTTCATACTTGCTCAACTTGGTTTATTTTTTGAATGTAGCGCCCCAATAAAATACAGAGCACTAAGGAAGCCAGTCCACTAATCCAATTGGCTTCGGTATCGCTTTCCAAATTCAAAGCCTCCAGTTCATCACCATAAAAATATTGCGCAACTACCTGAAATCCATTAAATAAGAGATGCGCAAGAATGGGTATCCAAAGATTTCGGGTCCATAAAAATAGATAACCGAGAATTGCGCCAAGCAACATCCTTGGAATAAAACCTTCAAATTGTAAATGAAAAGCGCTAAAAATAATAGCTGTAATCCAAACCGCCAAATGTGGACGTGTCAAAGCACGTTGCAACAACTGCTGGATGAGTCCCCTGAAAAGCAATTCCTCCCCAATAGCCGGAACAATGGCTACAACCAATAGATTCAACAATAGCTCTCCCGGATTTTCCATGACCAGCAAGCCTTTTATCAACCCGGCAGCATTATCCTCCATACTGGAAGCCCATTCCGGTAAAGGCATTTGTTGGTTGAGCCAATAAGTTAGTTGAGCCAACGGAAAAGATAGCATAACCAGCAGCAAACCCATAGAAACTTGATTGGCCCCAGGCGCCTGATGCATTTTCAGAAACCGAAAACTATCCCTGCGGTAGAAAAACCAAACCGCCAGTAAACTAGGTACCGTAAAAGTCATCAGGTGAGAAACCAGATTTATCTGTCGAATAAAATTGCGGTCCCCAAGAGGACTATTTTCATTCAGGCTATTTAGCAAAGCAGAAACTTCCATGCCTTTTGCCTGACTTATCAAATACACCATGCCACTGCCCAACATTCCCCCTAGTACAAGTCCCAGCAAAAGCAAGAGGACAATAGATATGGTGGGAACATCCGAAGTCGAAATATTTTGATCTTGATTTTGATCAGGTGAATCCATGCCTACATTTTTCGTAAATTTACCCTAATTTTTGAAAATCCCCCGGTTGGGAGGAATTTAAGACAAACTTCTGTATTTATGACTCGATTGAGTGTAAACATCAATAAAGTAGCCCTGATTCGTAACTCTCGTGGGGGTAACTTGCCCGATTTAGTACAAGTCGCTAAGGATTGTGAAGCATTTGGTGCCCAAGGTATTACCGTGCACCCTCGTCCTGATGAACGGCATGTGCGTTATTCGGATGTGCCTGCTCTATTGCCGATTGTGCATACCGAGTTCAACATCGAAGGCAATCCCAATGAGCAATTTTTAAAACTCGTTTTGGACAATCCTCCCGCTCAGTGCACCTTGGTGCCTGACGGTCCTGGGGTGCTTACCTCTGATCAGGGGTGGGATACCATCGGTCAGGCTGACTTCCTTACCGATGTAGTCGCAAAACTACATGCAGCAGGAATTCGTGTTTCAATTTTTGTGGACGCTGAAGAGAAATTTGTAGAAGGAGCTAAAAAGGTAGGCGCAGACCGCATTGAATTCTATACGGGGCACTTTGCTCAACAATTTTGCTCCAATCCTGAAAAAGCAGTCGCACCTCACCGCCAATGTGCCCAACTGGCCAATAATATTGGCATTGGTATCAATGCTGGCCACGATTTAAACCTGGATAACCTCCATTTTTACCAACAAGAAGTACCCGATCTTTTAGAGGTCTCCATCGGTCATGCCCTGATTAGTGATGCCTTGTATTTTGGCCTCCAGAATACGATCCAAATGTACCTTAACAAACTACGCTGACCCTTCTGCAAGCCTGTGTAATGATGACACTAGATTGATATGTTTGGCGATGTTCCTTATTCTCGGACCATGCGGGCTGCTGATGGTAATTTCAACTTCCATTCTCCCTATCGCCCCGAAAAAGATAAAAAATTTAAAGAAATGTTAAGATAAAGCAGCATTATTGAACCTCAAACGTTACCATAGAGTTAAGGAGTTAAAGACTTAATGTAAAAGAAACACCATCTAAAAAAGTTTCTAAAAAGTTGATAAATACAAATAAGTCTTTCTACTTTTGCAGGTGAAGCGCGCAAAAAATTGTTCGAAGTTGTCCCGAAATATTTTTTTAAGTTCTTGATTCTCAAATTTTCATTAGTTCTTTTGCGCCAGATTTAAACAGAACGAACATTCATTAGTAAACAAAGTAATTAAGAGTCCCACCCCAAATGATTAGTTCAAATTGGTTAAGAAAAAAGAGAAGTTAACACAAGCTAAGGTTGAAAATTCAAGCTTTTTGTAGTTAACTGTACAATATTATTAGGTCAACAAAATTGGATTATTATGAAAAAAGCTTCACTAGTTTTATTGCTAGTGCTGTTCGCCATTGGTGCTGCTCTAGCCCAGCGTACAGTCAAAGGTACAATCACAGACATGGAAGGTGAACCCCTCATTGGAGCCAGTATCCTGGTTAAAGGGACTTCCACTGGTACCATCACCGACTTCGACGGTGCCTATTCTTTAAACATTCCCGACGGAAGCAAAATGTTGGTAGTTAGTTACACTGGTTTCAACACCAAAGAAGTTGAAATCGGAACTGCTTCCACTATTGACATCAGCCTGGAGGAAGGAATTACCCTTAATGAAGCTGTTGTAACGGCCCTGGGTGTTAAGCGCGACAAAAAATCGCTCGGATATGCCACTCAGGAAGTTGACGGCGAAGAGGTTTCCAGAGTAAAAGATGCCAACTTCATCAACTCTCTTTCTGGTAAAGTAGCGGGTGTTGATATCAAGCGTAGCAATACGCTCGGTGGTTCTTCTAACGTGATCATTCGTGGTTATACCTCACTTACAGGTAACAACCAGGCACTTTTCGTAGTGGATGGAATCGTGATCAGCAACGCTATTACCAATACCACTAACCAGGAAACTGGTCGTGGTGGATATGACTTTGGTAATGCTGCTATGGACATTAACCCAGAAGACATTGAATCAGTTAACGTACTGAAAGGTGCGGCTGCAACAGCGCTTTATGGTTCACGTGCCGCCAACGGTGTGGTATTGATTTCTACCAAAAGAGGTGCTAAAGGAAAAGGCCTCGGTGTTACTGTAAATAGTGGTTACACACTTGGTACAATTGATGAAAGTACTTTTATCCGTTACCAGAAGGAATACGGACCTGGCTATTCTGCCGTTAATGGTTTTTATGCCAATGGAGGATTAGAGTATTTTGATTTTAACGGTGATGGCATCGACGAAGATGTATCTCCTGTTTATGAGGATGCTTCTTTCGGTGAGCGCCTGGATGCCAATCGTATGGTTGGTGACTGGAGGTCTTTCTACAAAGAATGGGACAAATATGAGTATGGTCAATTATTCCCATTTGTAGCCGGTGCAAATGATGCGACTTATTTTTATGAAACCTCTAAGACCTTCAATACCAGTGTGGCTATTGATGGTGGTGGAGAAAATAGCCAGTACCGCCTGAGCTACACCTACTTTGATATGGACGGTATTCTGCCAAACAGTAATATCAATAAGAATACAGTTTCTTTCAGCGGTGGGTATGATCTAACCAAAAAATTAACCGTTTCTTCATCTGTAAACTATGTTTATACTGAAGGAACAGGCCGTTATGGTACGGGTTATGACAACAGAAACCCTAACCAATCTTTCCGCCAGTGGTATCAGGTGACTACCGATTTCGCTGATCTGGAGGCTGCCTATCTAGATACCAAGAAGAACATCTCCTGGAACCCTTACGGACCACTTGATCCGGCTCGTGCTCAGGTTCCTCACTACTTCGATAATCAGTTCTTCAACGCTTACGAAAACTTTTCTACTGACAACCGTTCACGTATCTTCGGTAATATTGAACTGAAATACGAATTAACGGATTGGTTGAATATCACAGGTCGTGTTTCTACTGACCGTTATTCTGAAGTTCAGGAAGAGCGTATTGCCATTGGTTCTGTTGATGTTTCTAAGTATGAGCGTTACAACCGTTCTTTCTATGAAAACAACTTTGACCTTTTTGCTTCTGTTAATAAGGATTTGGGCGATAAGTTCAATATTGGCGGTATGGTTGGTACCAACATCAGAAAATCATTGGTAGAATCTATTCGTGCCAAAACAAATGGTGGATTGGTGAGCGATCGCGTTTACTCTTTGTCTAACAGTGTAAGTGGCATTGAAGCACCAGTTGAATATTATGCGCCTGTAGAAGTACACGGTTATTATGCACGTGCTTCTTTTGGTTATGATCGTTTCTTATACCTCGATCTGACTGGTCGTTATGATATTTCTTCTACATTGCCAGCATCTGACAATAAATACTTCTATCCATCTGCATCTTTGAGTTTTGTCTTTTCTGAATTGATCAACTCTAATGTGTTGGATTTTGGTAAACTGCGTTTGAACTATGCAGAGGTTGGTAACGATGCTCCACCATTGAGTATTTTTGACAACTATGTAGCTGGTACACCTTATAACGGTTCAGCAGTAGCTTCATTCCCAAGTACAAGAAACAACGCTAATCTGAAGCCGGAAAGTACAGAAAGTATTGAAGCTGGATTGGAACTGAGCTTCTTGCAAAGAAGACTTGGATTGGATCTGTCTCTATACGAATCTAACACTTTCGACCAAATTATCCCTGTAACTGTAACTGGTGCAACCGGTGATCTACGTCGCTATGTAAATGCCGGCCAGATCCAGAACCGTGGGGTAGAACTTTCTTTGAACCTGGGTATCGTTAAATCTCCTGCGTTTAACTGGGATATGAGAGTTAACTGGTCTACCAACAAGAGTGAAGTAATCGAGCTGTTTGGTGATCAAACTAACCTACAATTGGCTAGCCTACAAGGTGGTATCACAATTAATGCTACCGTTGGTGAAGCTTATGGAACTATCCGTGGAACCAACTTCATCTATGACGATGGTGGTAGCCCTATTGTATATCCTAATCCATTTGGAGGTGTTCGTTACAGAAAAACAGCTGCTCCTGAGGTGATTGGCGATATTAATCCTGACTGGCGCGGTGGTGTTAACAACCGTTTCAGCTACAAGAATCTTGCATTGAGCTTCCTGATTGATATTCAGAAAGGTGGAGACTTCTTCTCTCTGGATACTTGGTATGGCTATGCTACAGGTTTATATGATATCTCTGCTGGTTTGAACCGGGATGGTGTTCCTGTAAGAGATCTTCCTGGTGATGGAGGTGGAACCTATATTGATGGTGCTGTAGTACAAACTGGAACTGATGAAAATGGCGTAGCTATTTCTGACGGTACACCAAACACTGAAGCTTTCTATACTTCTGACGTATATTCTTCATTGGGTTACGTTTATGCACCTAATGCACTGCATGTATACGATGCTTCTTATGTGAAACTACGTGAATTGTCTTTGACTTATTCTTTGCCAAAGTCAATTATTGATAAGACTCCTTTCCAAGGATTGGATATTTCTTTGATTGGTCGTAACCTGTGGATTATCAGCAAAAATACTGAATACTCTGATCCTGAATCTGGATTGAGTGCAGGTAATGTACAAGGATACCAGTCAGGTGTTTATCCATCAGTAAAAGAATACGGTTTCAATATTAGAGTTCAGTTCTAATATTATTCATATTCTACCGGGCAAATGAATTTTATGCTTTTAGCGAGATATTTATTTGCCCGGATATTGAACACTTTAGAGCGTGTTTGGAGCGTAGGTTTTTATTAATAAAATCGGCCTCCAAATAAGTTTTAAACCATCAATATTCAGACAATGTCTGCTATTGAGATTTAAAGATTTAATAAAAAAAGTGCAATGAAAAAAATATTAATTTTTTGTATGGTCGCTTTGGGTTTTGCCGCTTGTAACAGCGACATTACTGATATCAATGTAGATATCAAAAACCCAACAGAAGTGTCAGCTGGTGCGCTCTTTGCGAGTGCTACTATATCTCTGTCTGACTTTCTTGCTAGTACCAATGTAAATACCAATAATTTCCGTTTGTGGTCTCAGCAATGGGCACAAACAACTTATGCTGACGAATCAAACTTCGACCTGGTAACTCGTGATGTAAATGGTAATACCTGGGATCGTTTGTATGCAACTGTTATCCGCGATGTACGTGGCGTAGCACCATTGGCAGCTGTAGATCCTTTCCTTAATGACGAAAACAGACGCAACCAGTATGCTATTGCTGAAGTTCTCGAAATTTTTACCTGGCACATTCTAGTTGACATCTTTGGTGATATTCCTTATTCTCAGGCTTTGACTGACGATGTGACTCCTGG
Source organism: Saprospiraceae bacterium (assembly GCA_021604865.1). Lineage (GTDB taxonomy): Bacteria > Bacteroidota > Bacteroidia > Chitinophagales > Saprospiraceae > BQJU01. The sequence continues at coordinate 34,351 of BQJU01000074.1, forward strand.
TTATGATGATGACGCAGTCATTTATGCTGACCTGGCTGCTCGTTTAGATAAGGCTATCAGTGACCTGAGTGGCGCAAGTGAAATGGGTGCAGCTGATTTGATTTATGGTGGTGATGTAAGCAAATGGAGAAAATTTGCCAATTCCCTGAAATTGCGTATGGCTATCCGTATGGCTGATGTTGATGCAGGTAAAGCCAAAACTATGGCAGAAACTGCTGTAGCTGACGGTGTATTCACTTCAAGTGCAGATGACTTTGCATTGGTTTATACCTCTGCTACACCTAATACCAACCCATTATGGGAAGATTTGGTACAAAGTGGACGTTCTGACTTCGTTATTGCAAACACACTTGCTGATTACATGAATGGTCTGGAAGACCCTCGTCGTCCTTTCTATTTCAGAGATCAGTATGATGTAGACGGAACCCTTGAATGGGTAGGTGGAGTTTATGGCGCTAATAATGCCTACAATGCTAACTCTCACCCAGGTACCCTTTTATTGGATGCTACCTTCCCTGGTACCAATATGGGCTACACAGAAGTACTATTCTTGTTGGCTGACGCTGCTGCCAGAGGTTTCTCTGTTGGTGGTACTGTAGAAGATTTTTACGCTATGGGTATTACCAACTCCATCCTGGAATGGGGAGGTACTCAAGACGATGTTGATACCTATTTGGCAAGAACAGATGTAGCTTATGCTACTGCTGCTGGCGAATGGAAAGATAAAATCGGCCTTCAGAAATGGCTGGCTTTGTACAACCAAGGTTTAGAAGCATGGTCTACCTACAGACTTTATAATGCTCCTGAAATGAATATTGCTCAGGATGCAGGTACTTTGCCTCCAATGAGATATACTTACCCTGTAGATGAGTATTCATTGAATGAAGAAAATGTAAAAGCTGCTGGCGCAACAATCGGCGGTGATGATTTGATGACTCCTGTTTTCTGGGACGTCAACTAATCAATGATATTGTTAGCCATCCCCAATGTTGAGCAACACTTCTAAGGTTGCAAACGGAGATAGCTAATTTATAAGGAGAAACCGGTATCGAAGCAATTTGATACCGGTTTCGCATTTTTAAGCTACAAGGTTGACCGGGAGCTGGGCGTTGAAGAGCTACTCCGGTTCCCAACCACCACAACTGCCCCTAAACCTGCATTCCCTGAAAGAATTGCAAGAAATGAACAAATTGGAAAGAGCAGTTCCGCTCTAAACCACCAAATCTGCTCCTAAACCTTCTAAACCCAAACAACCTCTACAGTTTCTATTATGCACACTCTCCTAAACCCCTCTAAACCCGCATTCCCTGTAAGAAATGGAAAAAATGAACAAATTGGAAAGAGCAACTCCGCTCTAAACCACCA
>BQJU01000075.1 GCA_021604865.1 Saprospiraceae bacterium
AAAATGAAGACGCCCCATTATTTAATGACCCAACTCTTAAACCTACTTCCAACACTCAAACAAAAGCCTTCACCCAAATTTAAAAGGCAATAGAAGATTAATGTCGTCAACTTTAGGCATTTATTCAGCAAACACCATCGGTCGGAAAAATTTCCGCCCAACCAAGGCAGCCATCAAGCATTATCACTGGTCCGCCAATATTACCTTATGAGCACTAGTTTGACAACATTGAATGGAAAATTTCCGCCTAAAACTTGCAGCTGCTAACTCCGCTAGCGGTAGACCGAAAGACTGTAAGAAAACCAATTCAAAACCTAATAGTGGCAAATAAATTGGCCTTGCAGATTATGTTTTGACCTGCTTGAATTAAAATAAATGCAGCATGGAAGAAAGCTGGCTTTCAGCGCTTTGCGGTCAACCAAATGAATTTGGTTGGTACGAAGGGCTAAAACCAATGAATAATCAGAAACCCCAAAGACAAACAATCAAAAGAGATTTAGCCAGCACAAATCACCAAAGCGAGTTTATTTCTTCCCCCCCAACTGGGCCGCTTTTTTTAGGTCAATCCTCCAGCCGAGCGACTTTTTTGGTCCGTTTTTTCGTCGTGGAAAAAATGGACGAAAGATTATTTAATGCCCAAATCTTAAACCTACCTCCAATACTCAAACAAAAACCCTGACTAGGATAGGTCCAATCTCTATCTATTGCTTTTTGCCCTTCAGGCAAATGACAAAACGTCCACAAAAGTGCGCTAATCAGGCTACAATTTCTCCTAAGTTGACGACATCCAATAAAAACTGCCGCCTAAAGCTTGTAGACACTAACTCCAAGTTAGCCCATAAATTTGAGACAGCTTCGAGACTCATAGTTGACGACTCGAAAGTCGTCAACTGACTATACCCTCTCACCCAACCTCCAGCGTATCCAATTCCGCAAGCGAAGCCTCTATTGGTGCGGTAGTCAATTCGTATGGAACGATTTTACCAGCAAAATATCCTCAAAGGTTTTCATATCAAAATTACCCTGTCCACAGAGGTTGAAGAGGATGGTTTTTGAGCATCCAGTGGACTGGCCTCATCAGTCTATTGCGGCGCATTTTCATTAAAACTGATCATCCAGTTGATGTCAAACTGGTCGGTACACATACCAAAATAATCGCCCCAAAAGGTTTTGTTCATAGGCATGGTTGCCTTTCCGCCTTTCGAAAGTGCAGCGAAAAAGCGATCTGCATCTGCTTTGCTGGAGGCGGTAATTGACAGGGAAATATTGTTGCCCACTTCCGTTTTTGCAGCCCCTTCTCCTCCGGTATCGCTACCCATGAGGGTTGTTTCCTTGCTGAGGGGCAGGGAAATGTGCATAATCTTGTTTTTATCTTTTTCAGATATGGAATAATTGGGATCATCGGGCATTTCCGAAAAACGGCCAACATAGGTGAATTCACCACCAAAGATGGATTTGTAGTAATTGAAGGCCTCTTCACAATTTCCCAAAAAGGTCAGATAAGGATTTACCTTTGTCATAAGGTTTTGTTTTTAAAAGATGAATGAAGTGAAAATGGGTTGAATGTCCTGCTGACAATAAGCGTTGTTCTGACCTGCTGCTTGATGGCATTTACCAGCGACATAATCTTGTTGTGCCACTGTATACTGCCAGTGTTTTTTTAAGAACAAACGATAGTGGGAAAGGTTGGCCTCCAAACATCTAAAAAACATTACCAACAAAAGATAAGCCGGAAAGGCCGTCATCAACCGGGCTGCCGGGTATACATGTGCAACGAAAAAGCAGGGGTAGAGCTTGGGTTTTTGACCTGATGCAATGCGATCATATCATTGATATACGTCATTGACCCCGGGGTGTACAAAAATTTCCCAATGACCTGATTGTCCTCCGGATCAAATCTGGTTTCTTCCAATTGCCCATCTAAAACCTTGATCAACCCGCCTCCTTCCGCATGGCCATGAATGGAACTTTGTTGGTGTCCATCCCAGTATATGATGACCATTCGGATTTGATCAGACTTAAAAATCGTCGTATTGATGGGTTTGCCATTCTTTTGATCTAGCAGAGATTGCCAGTTTGATAAATTCAGTTCTTCATATATCGGAATAAGATTGAGCACATCATCAAATCCATTTTGAGCGATATGGTCAAATACTTCCAAAAGAAAATTTTCCAACTTTTTCATGGTTGCTTCATTTGATTTTGAATCAAAGATGCGCTCCCGAACCATGAAAAGCTATGGAAAATGAGTATTTGCTAGGTTGCATTGAGTGATTGGCCAAAGGTGTAGGTCTATTGGCTTTGTTTAATCAAGAATTTTGTTTCATCCAGTTCATTTATTTGCCATTGTCTAGCATGCTGGCTTTGGGCCAGTTCAATAGCATGACCAATCATTGAAAGTGCCTTATTAACATTATTTTGTTTCCATTCCATTTTTGCCAGGGTGTGGTATAGCTCAAAGGAGTTAGGGTTAACCACTTTGGCATCGTTGAGCAACAGCGCGGCTTCTTCAAACTTCTGTTCATCAATTAATTTTCCTGCGCTATAATTTTTAAAGGCGACAAAAGCATTGGGATTATGGGCTTTAAATGCTTCCTGGACTTTAAGCAATTCCTTTGGTTTGTCTTTTAAGATGTAGTGGGTATATACAATGTTTGTGAATGGAATATTGAAGATGCTCCCGTAAATTTGCATGACCCTATTGTAATGCTTGTTTAATTCCTCTGCGGAAGAGAAATACTCTTTTTCAACCCTCCAGTCTTTATAGATCTCACCCAGCGCCCATTGATATGTTGGCAACCCTACCGAATTATGGTTTTCGTCAGGAAATTCTTTGTATTTAAATACTTCCTTTTTGAGGCTTGAAGGAACGAGTTTTAAGAAGGCATCAACACCCATGCCTTTCTCGTTAGCCAGGGATATATAGACACTGCTTTTAAAATTTTTATCGTCCGATAATCTTTTTTCTGCTACCTGATTGATTGCATTTTTGCCCCACCACAAGGCTGGACTTATGGCGATATAATGGTTGAATAAATCGGGATGATTTAAAGCCGTATTGATGACAAACAATCCACCAACCGAATGTCCTGCCAAAATCTTATAATGGGCTGTCTTATAATTGGCGTTGACGTACGGGATTAGTTCTTTTTCAATAAATTGGGCCACCTCTTCGGCATTACCTTTATCCTCAATTCCTTCAATATTGGGTTTGCAGTTGTTTCGATAAGTAGCTGTTCCCTTCCCTGAAATGGCGATTAAAATGGTTTCTGGAATCAACTCACTAATGCCACCTTGAAGCTCTAATAAGCCCGCAACATACCTGAAATTATAATCGCCATCCAAGATGTAAAGCACAGGATATTTCTGATTGATCGTCTCGTTATAAGAGGGTGGCAAATACACTGAAAATGCCCTGTCCTGATTCAAAATTGTTGAAGAGACGGTATCTCGTTTGCCAATTGTAATGTCTTGTCCAAAACTTGTTATGGAATAACAAATGGTGGCGAATATAATAAAGAATAGTTTTTTCATTTTCATCGTTTAAATCACTTTTTAATAGAAAAATGAGAGCCAATTTGTTGGATGCTGAATTTTTGGCAAAAAAAGCATTTCCTGGCAAAGTATTAAATTTACAAGATTAAAATTCCAAACTATGCAATACGAGGCCAAAACGCCTACCGAATACATCAACGCGCTTGAAGCGGATTGGAGGCGCGAAAAGATTGAGCGACTTAGAACGCTAATTAAGTCAAAAGCTGCTGATATTATTGAGGGCATTAACTATAAAATGCTGAGTTACGGTGATGAGAAAGGTGTCCTTTTTCACCTGAATGCACAAAAAAATTACGTCAGCCTTTACGTTGGCGATGCCAAAAAGGTAGACCCGGATGGCAGTTTGCTGAAAGGCATCGATGTGGGCAAAGGCTGCATTCGGTTTAAGCAATCCGTCGTGATTGCCGATACCCGGATTGATGAATTTGTGGAACGAGCGATCGACATGTGGAAGCGGGGAGAGGATATTGATTGTTGATTTCTAAGGGCTTGTTTGCAGGTCGGCTTTGCATCGCCGTTACCCGGGCGTCTGCGCCATGCTCCTTCGCTGAAGCTTCGGCGCAAGGTCGAAGCCTTCTGGCGAAGAACCTCGGCAAGCGTATGGTTGGCCTCCAAACAACTCTACTATAAATGTCTATTTTCCTTACTGCAAAAATAAAACCATACGAAGATGAGCCTTAAATTATTGATCGCTGATGATGAAGTGCATAACCGACTGTTAATAGAGCGAACACTGGAAGACCTGGAAGATGAAGGGGTCGTGTTTTTGTATGCCTGTCATGGAGGTGCTGCTTTAGAGAAAATCAAAGCGGAGCGGCCCAAACTGGTGTTTTTGGATGTGATGATGCCCATCATGAATGGTATGGACGTTTGTGATCAGGTGAAAAATAAGTTGGCTCTATCAGACATATATATTATTTTGTTAGCAGATCAGGGAGAGGAAGTTGACGAGAAAAGAGGCCGGGAAGTCGGTGCGGATCTTTACTTGACCAAACCCATTGATACGGATAAATTGCTGGAGAAGGCTCGGAAAATTTTAGGGATTTAGCCGAGACCATCGTCATAAAAAGCACATACAAAATGAAATACCACCAATTAGGTTTATCAATACTGGCCTTATGCCTGGCACTATTTTCCTGTAACCGAAGTATACAGAAAACCCAACCTACCCTACAAGACGGCACAAAAGACTTTAAAGTAGTTGGTTATCTAGGTGCCGGAAATCTTGACCAAATCGATCAGATCGAATTGAGTCTCCTTACCCATCTCGATCTGGCTTTTGCCAATCCTGATGAAAACGGTAAACTTATTTTCCGCGGTGAACAGGACCTGACCAAGGTTGTACATAAGGCTCATCAAGCTGGTGTAAAGGTTTATTTATCTATAGCAGGGGGCGGAATCAACGAAGCACTCGCTGGATATTGGCTGGCTGTTTTGCAGCCGAAAAACCGGCCAGCCTTTATACAGGAAATGATAGATTTTGTCCTTAAATACCAATTGGATGGCATAGATGTGGATATTGAATGGAATTTATTACCCACCATTGGCGACCTGTACACCCCTTTTGTGCTGGAGTTAAAAGAGGCCCTTCGCGGAGAGGGGAAAGGCATTTCTTCTGCATTAAATGTTTCTGGTCTGCATGAATCTGTCAGCCAGGAAGCCTTGAAAGCCTACGATTTTATCAACGTCATGGTTTACGATAAAACAGGCCCCTGGCGGCCTGATAACCCCGGGCCACATGCGCCGTATTCTTATGCTGAAGAGGCCTTGAAATATTGGACAGAAGAAAGAAAGATTCCGGCTGAGAAATTGACCTTGGGCGTTCCCTTCTATGGTTATGATTTTGACAGCGTAAAAAGTATCAGTTACCAAAAGCTCGTGCAGAGAGACCCCGCAAATGCTTATCGGGATGAAGTCGGTGCGATTTATTATAATGGTATTCCGACAATCATAAAAAAGACTCGGTTGGCCATGAAGTCTTTTGGAGGCATCATGATCTGGGAGTTAACCCAGGATGCTCGCAATGAACTTTCTCTACTCAAAGCAATCGATCAGACTTATAAAGCTGCCCCCAAGTGACTTCTATTTAAAATTATAGATATACATACACCTGCGAATAAACCTCTTGAGTCCCATCATTGGGTTTTGGATATTGCAATGATTGAGGAGAAGCATTGGGTAACCGATCAATGAGTACCATCTTTTTTGCAGAGTCGAATAAACTCAAATGAACTGGACTGTTTTCTTGAAATGGGAAAAGCACAGCACCAGAATCAAATAACTGTGCTTTTGAACCATCTGGCAACATTGTAGAGGTAGGGGCATTCCATAATTCCCCTTGTTGATTTTTCAATTGAAGGAGCAAATGCTCATCCTGGCTGATAACATAATACCTCCAGGAGGTGGATCTTGCTTTAAATGGAACGGTATAAACGATGGGCAATGTTGCCTGAGCCTGTTTTAAATCGGCTAACGCTATATTGATGGCAGCAGATATCTGGACTTGACCCCCGGAGGGTTCAAATTCCCCTAATAACGCAATTGGTGCATTGACATTACTTTCCTCCTTGGCATCCTTACTATAAGTCAATGTACCTGGTGAGTCGATTGGTATATCAGTGAAATTTACAAACAGCGGGTCATTAGCAACACATTCAAATCGAAGCTGTAGCGCTGGTGTTTCTGAACTGATTTCTTGGAGGTTGATCGAATCTGGTGCAACTAATCGTGCAACATTATCTTGTTGTAAAAACCGAATGCCTAGTTGCTTCATCCATTGTTGAGTGGCTGTATCGGGTTGGATATTCACCTGGCTGAATTTTCCGTCTGTATAATATTCATGAAGCAATTGGATGTTTAATAATTCTTGATAGTTGGTCATTTTTAATTTGAGTTTTAGGGTGCCAGATATCGAAGTTGCTTAGAGCTTCGTTTGGAGGTCGGCATTTGTAGCAAAAAGGGATTCTTTGCAGCCAAAAGCTTGACCTCCAGACAAGCTTAATAATAACTATACCGTCTCACCTTGGCAGCGTGTTTGGCCAGTCGAACTACCTGGCAGGTATAGCCATATTCATTGTCATACCACAAATAAACCGTCGCTTTTTTTCCGTCAGTTGAAACGATCGTAGAAGGAGCATCAACTACACTTGTGGTCGTCATACCGATGGCATTGCTGGAAACATATTCTGTAGAATTAGAATAGTGGATCTGCTCAACCAAATCGCCGTACAATGCCGCCTTTTTCAGGAGTTCATTGATAGCCTCTACCGTTGTTTTTTTGTTGAGGTTGAGGTTCAAAATGGCTAGTGATACATTGGGCGTAGGCACCCGGATGGCATTGCCGGTAAGTTTGCCGGTCAATTCGGGAAGCACCTTAGCCACTGCACTAGCCGCCCCGGTAGTTGTCAAAACCATATTTACCGGTGCGCCTCTGCCTCTCCGTGGTTTCTTGTGAAAGTTGTCCAGCAGATTCTGGTCATTGGTATAGGCGTGAATGGTTTCCACATGACCGCTATCAATACCCAGCGCATCGTTGAGTACCTTCAATACCGGAGCGATAGCATTGGTGGTACAGGATGCCGCACTGAATACATTGTCTTTTTCAAAATCGAAATCACCTTGATTGACGCCATGTACCACATTGGGTACTTCTTTTCCGGGCGCTGTCAGCAGTACCTTAGAAATTCCAGGCCGCAAGTGCACACTAAGTGCCTCCTTGTCTCGCCAAACGCCGGTATTGTCAATCAGAAGGGCGTCTTTTATCCCATATTTCGTATAGTCGATATCTTCTGGCCTATCTGCAAAAATGAGTTGTACTCTATTGCCGTTTATGAGCAGTTCATTGCCATCTGGAGATACTTCCACGGTGCCATGGAAATCGCCGTGTACAGAATCGGATTGTAATAAGGCCGCTCTTTTTTCAGCCTCCTCATAACGGTCTTTTAATTTGGGACGCAGTACGATGGCCTTTAGCCGCAACTGTTCCCCTTTGCCCGTCATGCTGATCAGCCGCCGGGTTGCCAACCGCCCAATCCGACCGAAACCATATAATACAACATCCTTCGCCGCTTCATTTTTTGGATCTACATCGATAAATTGGTGCAATTTATCATTTACAAAATTTTGGAAGTCGCTGTATTTCTCCTGTTGGTTTTGCCATTCCAGGGACAGTTTTCCCAGGTCAACCTTGCAAGGTGCCAGGTCGGGTATTTCCGCTATGCGGTAGACGATGAGCAGCGTGTCATCAATGGAAAGTTGCGTTCCCGCGTATTTTTTACCCAGGAGGTGAAAATTCAAAACCTCACTCGGGCGGGCATCATAAATACTACGTCTGAAGAAGACGATCTCAATGCCCCTGTCAAAACGTAGTTCGCCGACAATAGCGAGCAGTTTTAAGGCCGTTTTTTCTTTCTCGCGCCACTCTTTTAATGAATAGTCCGCCTGATCTCTGATCTGTAAATTTTGATCTTGCATACGAATTTAAATTTGGGTTTGGTTGAGCGTTGCAAAGGTAGGGAATGCCCTACAAATAAACGATTGGGAGGTTTTAAAAAATTTAAACCACCGGAACAGACTGTATAATCCAGACTTCATATATTGTAATCCTACGGAGCCGTAGTGTCGGATCATTTGGAGGCCAAAAAAAAAGCCTTGTTTTATCAAAAAATGCTCACTTTTCACTCCTCATCTCTCACCCCCGTCTCTACCTCCGGTGCCTTCCACCGCGTATAGCCAATAGGTGTTTCCTGTGCTTTTTTGATAGCCTGGCCCGAGCGGTTTTTGTCGTAAACCATAGCAAAGGTCATAATCAAGCTGGTCCCGATGATGATAAACAACAGGATGCCTGGTTCAAAGCCGGGAACAATAGCCTCAGCGGGTATAGCATAAAACAACAGAACGGTAATCAATCCGCGGGGAGCGATGAATAGTTGGGGAATGATGTCCTTACCTACAAATATGCGTAAGATAACGAAACGAATCGCGTAAATAGACAGGATAATCAGCCCGCTGACAATGGCAACATTCACATTGGCCAGGGACGCCAAAGAAATGGTGACGCCAAAGATGACAAAGAAAAAAGTACGCACCACAAAGGCCGTTTCCATCGTGATCACGTGTAGCCTTTCGTAGATCTCTTCCACTTTATGTTCATCCATCCACTTACTGAGAAAACCCCGAAAAAAGAGGTGTTTATTAGCAATCAATAAACCAAAAATCAGGATAATGATAAGGGAAGAAAGGTGCATCTGCTTGCCAAGGGAATAGAGCAGTAACAACACCGCAATTAATAGAAACAGTTTGACACTGCTTCTGATCTTTTGAAAAACCAGGACTATCAGGTAGCTGGCAATCAGGGAAAGGATAATGGTGAGCACCACATTACCCATAAATCCGACAAAACTAGTGGAGTGTTCCACGGCCCCTAATTTTCCGGTAAGGAAATAAAAAACCATGATGCCCAGAATGTCTGAAAAGGTACTTTCGTAAATGTGAAACTCCTTTTTATGCTCTTTCAGACCGCTGACACTGGGAATGATAATGGCACTCGACAAAATAGAAAGGGGCGTGGCATATAGATAAGCCGCCTTCATGGTCATGCCGGGGATAAATTCGTGTAGGATCATCGCCGCCACCCAAATGGAGATTAATAAACCCACCAGGGCAATAAAGAATGCTTTGGCAATAGGTAGGTACTTTTCTTTTTTTAGCTCCAGCTCCAGAGCTGCTTCCAGGACGATCATGATAAGCCCCACGATGCCCAGCACCTCCAGAACGGGAAAAAAATTGATATTGGTCAACCCGGAAGCATCCATGGCAAACTTGAGTACAATACCCAATACAATGAGCATCAGTACCGAAGGGATATTCGTTTTGCGGGCTACCTCTCCAAAAAAGAAGGATAAAATAATAATCGTCGATGCCGCAATGATCAGAAAATAGGAACTCAGAATTTCCATTGTGTTTATTTTGGTTCTCTGACAATTTTGGCCTGCTCGCAAAAATTGTCAGAGAAAGTCAATTTTCAGTTAATAACTTTATAGAATAACCCCACTCTTTAACCAAGGCCATAAATTCAAATAAATGGCTTTCTTCTCGGAGCGACAAACTGGTGGTGATTTGCCCAGGCGTTTCATCTGTTTCTATCAATTCGGGCTGGTGATTCCAGTCGATATAGGGGGTGCTAGCCAATAAATCCCGGAGATGAACAAGGTGATTGGTTTTGTCTTTATCGTCTTTTGAGCAAATGACAAATTGGTAAAAACCACCAATTTCCTCTCCTGAAAGCAGGGTGTATCCATCAGTGAGGAGTTGGGTATAGCTGAGGTGGTGCAGTCCTTCGTTTGTTTGCAGATTGAGCCCAAGGCGTTCCATATTAAAGATAACACCTTCCGTATCCCGGCTTCGAATGCGTTCGCCATTGCTGAAATTGTGATTGGCTTGAATGATTCGCCCATTGAGGTAATTGCGCACCTGGTCAAAGCCAATAAACAATAATAAGGCTACAATCAGGCCATGAAAAACGGGATTGATGAGCGTGAAAACACTGGCCAGGATAATGAGCGCCAGGGGTTCATAAACAAGCAGTAAATACCCTACCACTTTTATTGCTGGCCGCTGAAATCTACCCAGAAAAACGGATTGATTTAGGATGCGCCTGAGAAATTGCAGCACAAAATACAGGCCGAGCAATACCAATGCGATCAGCATTAAATTGCCCCAGTTAAACCTTATGCGTAAAATATCTTCCATGTCCTACTTATGAAATTTCAAAAACCTTTTTCGTTCCAGCATCCTGCCCAGATCATTTACAACCAGTTCGTTAATTTCCAACCACCCATCCAGTTGCCGGGTGAGTATACCCACATTGATGAGCCGTTGCAAGACACTGCTATATTTTTCAGAAAAGACCGGACCAAAGAGTTTGCGTAGCCGGTATTCATTCGTTCTTTTTTCCATCATTATGGCCCTCAATACCAGGCCCGTTTCTGTATTGATAAAATTCGGAAGGATGATACTGCCAGTGAAGGAAAAAGTGACCCGATCTTCGTCAATCCGCTGGGTAGATGCAGACCACCGGTTAAGTGCCTCGCCAATATTGCCTTCAGAAGCTTTGATAATTCTGCCGGTCATTTTGCGAAATTGCTGTGGCGATGCTTCATTTTGTTCGGCGTCAATCAGGTTTTTGTGGGTCGCTCCGTGACGGATCAGGATGGCTTCCCGAATCTCTTCTGCCGACATCTGATCTACGTTGATTTCTGCCTGAAAGACAAAATCCATCTCCAGCAACCTATTGAGGTGTACCTTTAGCCAATTGCCCATCGACACCAAAAAGAAGATACTGCTGGAGTAGTTGTCGATGTATTTGCGTAAAGCACGCACATTTTGACTTATCGGAATGGTCGGGTCCCACCATAATTCCAGATCATCTATCCAGACCAGAGGCCGGGCATTAAGAGTGTGTTTGCGGATAAAATCCAAAGCTTCCCCCAGGTCGTAGGTAGTGGTCATACTTCGGCCCTGTAATTTGATGGTCGTATTGGGCAATAGCCGAATCACCTCATCCGGAAAATATCGATTGGCCACCAGGTCGCCAAAAAGAGATTTACCAGCAAAGCGCTGGCCGGTAATGGCTACTGCTCCCCGAAAGCCATTTTTCCAGTTATTGATCAGGCTTTCAATGTGGCGCAACTCTTCAGCTCTACCGACCCAAAATGATTCTCCGATATACCCTTTGGTCAGGAAAATGCTGTTGTAGTGGTTGTTGGTCTCATCACCTGATCGGTTTTGAATATAGCGGACGATCTTTTCAGAAATGCTTAACGATTCTTCCCGCTCAACGGTGGTCTTGAATCGCCGCAATACCTTTTGTTGTTGGCTCAGCCAATCTTGAATCCGGTTGAGTTGTACGTTTTGGTTGAGTTTTAGTTGATTAATGGTTGACTCAAGTGGAATGGGCAGAAATGTTCCCCCCTGGGTATAAATTTCCGATAGGCGGAAGGTCGATTGTAAGCGACTTTCCAATAAGGCTTCCAATTCGGTCAGGTTCTCTTTGGTCGCATTCAACTTTTTTAGAAAAGCAAGCAGAGGTTGGCATAAGTCTGCTTTTTCAACCGTACTAGGTTTACCCTCCTTGGTTTCTGCCGATAGAATAATGGTTCGGTTTCGGATATTGACCAGCGACATTTTCATGCCGTTGCTTATATTTTCCGTTAGTTCCCATACTTCATAAAGAACAGGTAAGATTTCGGATTCCATCCATTGTTGCGCACTCTTCCGGAAATTGATTTCCTTGTATAACAACCAGCCATCTCTCGCTTCAATAGATACCTGGGTTTTTTCTGGCAATTCAGCCAATTGTTGTTCTAGTTCACTGGTAAAATTAACCAGGTGGTGCAACATGGAAATTTCCTCTTCCAGGTCCTCCAGTCGAAGGGCAATTTTGCCGGGTTTGGGATCAGGAGATTCTATGGTGTTGTCAATAAAATTGATGGTTTCCTGTGCACTGGTTTTGATGCTATTCATTTCCTGATCACAGGAATTTAGCATCTGATTGATATATTCACGGATCTTTAAAAAACTAGTTGAGGTTTCGCGCAAGCTCAGGTAGGTATTGTACAAACCCTGGCATTGTTTTGGGATCGTGTCTATTTGCTCGCGGTATGCCGGCCATGGATTTTCCTGGTGTTTCCATTGCTCCATCCGTTTGCCCATGTTTTGTTTACTACTTGCTGTAGCTTTGATGATCTTCTCAGGGTAGGCGATTAGCTCGGCAGCTGCGGCTTCTATGGCTGTCTTTGATTGGGCCTTCAGGTTTTGTAAAGCTTCCTCGGTTGTGAGGTCATCCAGTAACAAAAGGTGTGCTTTTTTGTGCTGAAAAATTACATCCCGCCACAGAATTAAAAAGGATTTGGCCTGATCGGGCCATAAGTAGTTGATCACATAACACATAAATTGCTCCCCCATCGGTAGTGAAGGAGTGGTAGAGATCCCTTTTTTTGCATTTTCGGCAATTTGAATAATGCCATCACTTAGCTTTTGTGCAGCCTCAGTCAGACCCTCAAGATAAGCCTCTCCTGGTTCAGATAACCATACCTGCTCAATCGTCTCCTTTAGTTGGTCTTCAAATTCAGTAAATAACGATTCCAGTTTTTTCATTCACCTATGTTAAATCCGGATTTAGTCCGATAGTTACGGTAAAATATGAAAAACAACAAATATATTTCAAAGATTGGTTAAAACATCGGTATCCCTTTTAATTCTCGGAATCAACTGAACGATACTCAAGATCAGTATACCCGTAGGCATCAATACTGAAATACCAAACAAACCTTCGTAATAATAAGGCAAAAAGCCCCATCCTCCCCAAAATAGAATACCCTGTAGGTATAAAATTAACTCGCTAAATAAAAAGCCCGACAGGAATAAAATCAGCCCAAATCTGGCCAGCGGATGATCAAACCTGATCAGCTTTTGATAATTGGCATATCCCAGTAAAAAGATGGAAATAATACCCAGCAAAATAAGGTGAATAAAACCGATGACAAAATTGCGAATGGTAAAACCAATCGTAGCCATATAAGGCACGATGATCGCTGATTGCATCAATATTTTTAATAGAAAACAAGTCAAGGCCGCCAGGAAGAGTAGGCGGGGCCATCGGGGCAACTGCCCGCGTAAGGCAGGAAGCGTCTTGCTTAATAGATGTACCAGCATAACCGCGGCCACCAACTGTAGCGCCGCACCCAAACTATTGGTCCAGAAGATAAATTTTAACGGGGTAGACCAGGCAACCGCCAGTGCATAAGTTAAAAAGCAGGAAACCAGAAGCAAGGTGTAAAAGGCTCGCATAGACTTGACAGGCAAGGGGATTTGTCGTTTTTCCAATATCCTGAAAAATAGTGCCAGTACCGCAAAAGTAAACCAGCCATTGAATTGAAAATGTAGGTAAAACTGAACTGCGGCATAATACCATGCTGATCCTTTGAGTTGTAAGGCGACAATCGGACCCATAGCCCACAAAGCCAGGGTAGAAATGACCATAAGGATCAAGGCAGTTTTGGCTAAGGTAATGGACCAGGTGCGTGGACTAGGGGCCAGGTCTTTTAAAAAGCGAAACACAAACACATAAGAGATTAAAATGTGAATACTTGAAAATACAATGGACCAACTGGCGTACCCCATAAAAGGAAAGGTGAAAAGCATGCCGAGTACACTGAGCTGGGCTGACCAGAACAGCCACTTGTATATCGGGGCCTTTTTTCGCTCTTCAGGCAAAAAGGTATGGATTAATAAAACAAATAGAGCCTGATAGACCCACCCCAACATGGCCACATGTGAATGGGCATGTAGAAAATGCCGGAAATCCAACCAGGAAACCTCATTGACAAAAGCATAACGTAGCAAGGCGCCAATACAAACCGCTATTAAAAAATTGAGGAGAGCTATCCTCATCCAATTTTTGTACATAATATTAATAAAATAGATTAGTCAATAAGGAGACAGGGGGCAGGGAGAGTCCAGCAAAATGTGTCCTACTCAGAATTTTCAACGCCCGAAAAGCGCACAAAAAACTGAATTTCAACAAATCACTCCACGAAACTCAGCGTTCCCCGCGCCTCAGCGGTGAAAAAACACACTTTCTCGGACACTCCCCATCACCACATCGCAACACCCCCCTCTCACCAGCTCTACATTACTCTGCGACCGCTACGCCATCATTGGCATACATAAACTCGAGAACGTCCCGTGCATCACCTATCGAAAGGTTTTGATTGGGCATACGTACCAAACATTCCTTTAGCATTTCCCGTGCGGCAGGATCTTCCTCCAGCATCACCTCTACATTAGTGATCATATTCATAGTCCATTCCGGCTTTCGGCGGGTAGTGACGCCTTTCCAGCCTGGCCCAACGACCCGCTGATCTGTCAGTTTATGGCAGGAGGCACATTTCATCTCATAAATGGCCTTGCCTTTGTCCACCATGTCTGGTTTGAGTGGATTGTTTAATTCCACCTGTTTAATTTCGCCGATACCCTTGCCATCATCAGGCTTTTCTTCGGCTATCATACTTTTGGGCTTGGCTCCGGAGGAAGACGCATTTTCCCCGGAAGGTGAGCCACCACAGGCATAAAACAACAATGCCCCTACAAATACTAACAATACATTTTTCATTGTTAATGAATTTAGAATAGTTAAAGGAAATCAAAATAATCGTTGTTTGAGTCCTTTAGGATTCTAATTCATATTACAATTTCAATTCCTGCAATTTGACTCGGTCCGCCATTTCCCGAATGCTTTGATGTTGCAACTGGTAGTACAATCCTTCCCGATAAGCAAATGCTTGTACGTGTAACGGGCAGGGGTTCTCCGCTGAACAGACCGGCAAACCTAAAATACAAGAAGTGAACACCTCCATGCCATCAAAACTTTTGATGATCTTTTCCATTGGAACATTCAGGTTCTCATCAGCCATATAGAAGCCTCCATTGGGGCCTTTTACCGATGAGATTAGTTGATCCCTGGACAATTGCTGCAGGATTTTGGCCAGAAAATGTTTGGGCACCTGCAAATCTTCTGCAATGGCTTTTACGCCAACTTTATTTTCTGGACTGGAATGTACCGCCAGGTAAAGAACTGCACGTATGGCGTATTTGCAAGCTTTTGAAAACATAATGATATAGGTTTAATCCGACCGGAAGCAAAGGTAGGGAATTTCTTTATTTAAGACAAATGAGTCTTTTAATATTTTGCAGTGTGAGACGAAATTCTGTTTAAATGTTTTAATTATTGTTGTTTTGTTATTTGTAATATTTTGATTTATAGATAATTAATTGATTAATGTTTATTCTCATTGTCCTTGATGATAAATGTCATTGTGTAAACTGGTAGAAGCCTCTTTCTTTGCATAGAAGATATAAGGGTCTTTTATTGGAGTCTCCAACATACTCTTAAATTGCTTCACCCAAATTGAAATCGTTGTTTGAGTCCTAATTTAATCTATAAACAAAATGTGCAATTATGAAAAACCATCGAATATTATTTAACCTGGCCTTGCTACTTACGTCAGGATTAATCTTTCTAAGCGGATGTGGTGATCCCTCGGGAAGCAGTGGAGGCAGTGCCGGCCTGTTAGCTGATAATGCAGCCTCACAGGTTTATGTTCCCCCCGGAGAGTATGATGAATTTTATGGGTTCTTTTCCGGAGGATTTAGCGGGCAACTTAGTGTATATGGGTTGCCTTCCGGGCGTTTATTTAAGGTGATTCCCGTATTTTCTCTTGATGGAGAAAAAGGATATGGGTTTAATGAAGAAACCAAACCACTCTTGAATACCTCTCACGGATTTGTGCCTTGGGATGATGCTCACCACCCGGAATTATCACAAACTGGCGGAACAACCGATGGGCGTTGGATCTTTATTAATGGTAACAATACACCGAGAGTAGCGCGTATTGATCTGACGACCTTTGAAACGGCTGAAATTATTGAGATTCCAAACAGTGGAGGTAACCACAGTTCCCCATTTACCACCGAAAATTCAGAATACGTAGTGGCTGGCACCCGTTTTGGTGTACCCTATCCACAAAAGGATGTGGCCATTAACAGTTATGCTGAAAATTTCAGGGCCATGCAGACTTTTATCAGCGTAGATCCTGAAAATGGGGAGATGGATATTGCCTTCCAGGTATTACTGCCAGCCTTCGATTTTGACTTGTCGCACTCCGGCAAAGGAAAGTCTCACGGATGGACTTTTTTCACCTCCTATAACACCGAAAATAAACACTCACTGCTCGAGGTAGCTGCTTCACAAAATGACAAGGATTTTATTGCGGCCATCAACTGGAAGAAAGCGGAAGAATATATCAAAGAGGGTAAATTCCATGAGGTTCCAGCCAATTATGCCCACAATGTGTACAATGAAAAGACACATACGGCTACTTCTACCATGAAGGATAAAGTAAAAGTGCTGATTCCTTCAGAATGTCCGGGTCTGGTCTATTTCCTGCCAACACCAAAATCTCCTCACGGAGTTGATGTTGATCCCAGCGGTGAGTACATTGTTGGCAATGGCAAATTATCAGCCGACCTTACCGTGCATTCTTTTTCGAAAATGCTGAAAGCCATCGAAAACAAGGCATTTGATGCAGAAATTGAAGGTATTCCGGTTTTGAAATTTGAAGAAGTAGTGGCTGGTGTGGTCAAAGAACCTGGCCTGGGCCCATTGCATACCGAATTTGACGGAAAAGGAAATGCCTATACGACTTTTTTCATTTCTTCTGAAATTGTGAAATGGAAACTGGGCACCTGGGAAGTGGTTGATCGCGTACCTTGTTATTATTCTGTAGGCCACCTGATGATTCCTGGAGGAGATTCCAAAACTCCGGAAGGTAAATATATGGTCGCTTTGAATAAAATTACGAAGGATCGGTATTTGCCCACCGGGCCCGAAGTTTGTCACTCAGCACAGCTATACGATATCTCCGGAGAGAAAATGAAATTGTTGCTTGATTTTCCTACCATCGGGGAACCGCATTATGCTCAGGGTATTCCTGCGGACCGCATTCAGTCAAAATCCAAAAAGTTTTACCCGATTGAGGAAAACGAACATCCTTATAGGGCGATGGGTGAAAAAGATGCTCGCGTAGAAAGATCCGGCAATATCGTACATGTTTATATGACCACTATCCGCAGCCACTTTGCTCCCGACAACATTGAAGGAATTAAAGTGGGCGACAAAGTCTATTTCCACGTTACCAACCTGGAACAAGACTACGATGTACCTCATGGATTTGCGGTGATGGGCGCCAACAATGCCGAATTGCTTGTGATGCCTGGTCAGACCGAAACCTTTTTATGGGAACCTAAAAAAGAAGGTGTATTTCCTTTCTATTGTACGGACTTTTGCTCCGCGCTACACCAAGAAATGCAGGGCTATATCCGGGTTTCAAACCAAAATTCCAACATTGCCCTAAAATGGGGATTGGGAGAGGACGAAACCATTCAATAAAACGTAGGGCGACCCGCGAGGGTCGCCCCTATTTCCGACAAAATAATAGGCGCTCCCAGTAGTCGTCCAATTTTCCGACGACAATCCAAATGGTCGCCCATTTACAAACAAACAGCATGAAAAATTTGCCAAGGCTGCTCATGGTCGTAGCTGCATTAGGACTGCTAAGCCTTTTTATATTTCCGATGTGGCGCATCACTTTATTGGCTCCGCAATATCCGGATGGTGTGACCATGTATATTTATATCAACAAACTGGGAGGAGAGAGCTCGGGAACTTTACAAAATGTCAATATCCTGAATCACTATGTTGGCATGAAAAAAATCGATCCGGATGCCATTCCCGAGTTGAGTTATTTTCCTTACATCGTGATTGGTCTGGTGGTATTGGGATTAGGGGCTGCCTGGAGTAACAATCCCCGACTTTTTCTAGCCTGGGGAGTACTTATGGTGCTGGTAAGTATGGTGGGCCTGTATGATTTTTACCTGTGGGAGTATGACTACGGCCATAATTTGAGTGATACAGCACCAATTAAAATTGAAGGCCAGTCGTATCAGCCTCCCCTAATTGGATCTGCAAAGATTCTCAACTTCATAGCCGTTTCTATGCCACATACCAGCGGTTGGTTGGCAGGTATATGCATCCTGTTAAGCTTTGTGGCTGCCTGGGTTTCATTCAAAAAGAAAAAAAATGAAAGTACTGAAAAATATAAGTTGGATACTGTTCCTAACCTGGTCGATTAGTGCCTGTTCTGTAGGCCCACAACCGATCGAATATGGTGAGGATGTTTGTGATTTTTGTAAAATGACCATTGTCGACCGGCAATTTGCTGCCGAACTGGTCACTTCCAAAGGCAAAATTTTCAAATTTGATGCGATAGAATGTATGGTTCCTTTTCGTCAACAAAAGGAGGGTACTTCTTTTTCCTATACGCTGGTCAATGATTATCAGAAACCCGGTGAATTGATGGATGCAGAGTGGAGTTATTACCTGATTAGTCCGGCTATTCCGAGCCCGATGGGGGGGAATCTGTCCGCTTTTAGCACCGTGGCAGCAGCGGAAGGCATTCAGAAAGAAAAAGGTGGAGTGGTGTATAGTTGGAAGGAGTTGCAGGTAGGGATTAGGAATGAGAAATGAGGTTGACTTCGCTGACCCCTAAGGTATAGTTGACCAGTTCTTCCATTTTTTCCCATCAAAAAAAAATAATCAATTACATGTTTATCAGACAGAGAAGTAACAAGGCGTTTTTGCTCATGCTATTGACCCTGTTATCACTTAGATCATACGCTGAAGGAGGGATCATTGAGGTTTGTTCTACCTGTCCGATACAGTCGATAAAAACGGCAATTGAACAGGCGGATGAAGGGGATGAAATTCGCATCCATTCCGGCACTTACCGCGAAGGAACCATTGTGGTGAACAAGAGCCTTGTCCTTACCGGACTTGACTATCCGATACTGGATGGGGAAGGTGCTTATGAAATCCTGACGGTCACTGCCGCGAATGTTACTATTCAAGGATTGCACCTGCACAATACGGGAAATAGTTACCTTGAAGATCGGGCGGCACTTCGCATCAAACGGCAAAAGAATTTTACCATTCGCAACAATCGCCTGACCAATACTTTTTTTGGTATCTATCTGGAAAAGGCTGGTAATGGAATAGTAGAAGGCAACCAGATCATCGGTCTGGCTGAAAACGAAATGTCCTCTGGCAATGCCATTCATGCGTGGCATTGCAGAAAAATAGCGGTGAAAAACAACCTGGTTATTGGGCACCGTGATGGTATCTATTTTGAATTTGTGGATAGCAGTCAGGTAATCGACAATCGCAGTGAAAGGAATCTGCGCTACGGCTTACATTTTATGTTTAGCAACTATGATAGCTATTCTTGCAATGAGTTTTGGGACAATGGTGCCGGTGTGGCCGTGATGTTTTCCAAATTTATTGAGATGACCGAGAATCTTTTTATTCAAAACTGGGGGAGGTCGTCTTATGGCTTGTTGTTAAAAGAAATATATGATGCCACCATTCTGGATAATCAATTTCTTGAAAATACGATTGGTATTAACATCGAAGGCTCTACCCGTATCAATTACCTGGGCAACAGGTTTGTGCGTAATGGATGGGCCGTAAAAATGGCTGGCGGTTGCCTCAACAACAATTTTCACCAAAATAATTTCATTGCCAATACCCTTGATCTGGTCGTCAGCAGTAAGATCAACAACAATTCCTTTGATGGCAATTATTGGAGTGAATACAGTGGTTATGACTTGAATTACGATGGAATTGGTGATGTACCCTATCGGCCGGTAAAACTATTCGCATATATTCTTGATCAGACGCCAGAGTCGATTGTGTTGCTGCGCTCTTTGTTTATTGATTTACTCAATTTTTCCGAAAAGGTCAGCCCGGTATTTACGCCGGCAGATGTATTGGACCACCAACCCAAAATTGACATTTTACCATGATTCAAATTCAAAACCTACATAAATCCTTCGGCCCGCTTCAGGTATTAAAGGGGGTTAACCTGGACTTTCCTGCTACGGCTTCGGGTGCATCAGGCATTACTGCTATTTTAGGGCCAAATGGCTCGGGCAAGACGACTTTGATTAAGTGCATCTTAGGCATGGTGATTCCTTCGGAGGGAGAAATTTTTGTAAAAGATCAACGGGTAAAAGGCAATTGGTCATACCGCCATAACATTGGTTATCTGCCTCAGATAGCCCGCTTTCCGGAAAACCTCAGTGTTCAGGAGTTGCTGGATTTTATTCAGGACTTGCGTGGCACTGGTGGCCAACCGGAACCCTTGATTCAGCGCTTTGGCTTGGAACCTTTTCTAACCAAACGACTGGGACACCTTTCTGGAGGCACCCGCCAAAAGGTCAATCTGGTATTGGCTTTTATGTACGATTGTCCGCTGCTTATTCTAGATGAACCTACGGCTGGCTTGGACCCCGTAGCCCTGATACAGTTGAAAGCCTTGCTGAAGGAAGAAAAAGCCAAAGGCAAACACATTCTCATCACCACCCACATTATGGATTTTGTAGAAGATATGGCTGATGAGATCGTTTTTCTCTTAGAGGGCAACATTCATTTTCGGGGCCGTCCCGACTTTTTGAAAAAACAATACCAAAGTCGGAAATTGGAAAATGCGATTGCCTGTTTGTTGCAAAAAATGCCAGCGCCATCGGGTGGTGGTGTAGCCATTCTGGAAGACTGATAGGCCTCCAAACAACAGAAAAAAACCAAAACTTAAAGCTTTAAACCTTCAAACATGTTTAAAATATTCAAATACAGCTTTTTTGATCTGATGCGCAGTCGGTGGAGCTTGATATACGCGGCTTTTTATTTTTTGTTTACGATTGGCCTATTGTGGCTGAGTAATGACTTATCGAAAGTGGTGATCAGTTTGATGAATGTCATTTTGATCCTTTGCCCTTTGATTGCGACCATGTTTGGAGTCATGTATTATTACAATTCACGGGAATTTGTAGAATTACTTTTGGCGCAACCCATTCGCCGCAGTGCCATTTTTTGGGGGCAATATTTTGGTTTGGCCGCCTCGCTCTCTTTGAGTTTGGTCATTGGACTAGGCGTACCATTTGCGATGTACGGCATCTTTCAATCAGCGGAGATCTTCAATTTCTCGATACTAATCCTCAATGGGATTTTGTTGTCCTTCATCTTTTCCGGTGTCGCATTCTTCATTGCATTGCGCAATGAGCAGAAGATCAGAGGATTTGGCCTGGCCATTGTGGCTTGGTTGTTTTTTGCGGTCATATACGATGGTTTATTGCTTCTGGCCCTGATGTACTTCCGCGATTACCCGCTAGAGCGGTTGGCGATTGGGGCCTCCCTTTTTAATCCGATTGATTTGTCGCGCATCCTGATTTTGCTCAAGCTCGATATTTCTGCTCTGATGGGTTATACGGGGGCTGTTTTCCAAAAGTTTATGGGTACTGGTATAGGGATGTTTCTCTCCCTTAGCGTATTGTTACTGTGGATAGTGGTGCCGGGCTGGGCGATTCGGTGGGTGGCTGATCGGAAGGATTTTTGAGCGGGCGGACCTCCGATCAGTGATAAAACTCATTTTCATCTACCACAATCGTGGTCAATTCAACCGTATGTCCATCCGGATCTTTTGTATAAATTGAATGGAAATAATGATGGTCTTGGATCGTAAAATCCAAGTTCAGTTCAGCATACCTTTTTTTAGCTTTCTCAAAATTTTCTTTTGTTACATTGAAAGCAAAATGGTCAATTTTAACATGCTTTGATTGTAGGTCAAGCTGCTTGTCATCCGTATTTGCTGGGAATATGGCGATTCCAGATTTATTTCGGAGCATAAAAATTGGATACGCTCCCCATTCCTTTAGCTGATATCTTTTTAGCCCAAGAACCTTTTCGTACCAATCGGCAGAAACATTCAAATCCTTTACACGAATTGCTACGTGGTCCAGAAATTCAATCTCTATCGCATTATTTTCTTTGTTCATTTTTTAGATCTTTCTAATTAATTCCAGCAAGGCCTCAATGATTTTATTTCTAGATCGGTTGTATTCATCTGTGCTTAAAATGCCTCTCATCTGCCCAGTATTGTTACGATTGTTTCTCGAAGCGATACTTAGAATAATTTCAAAATGCTCGTTCCTTTTTTCCAGGAACAGGATCATACTTTGAATGGCTCCTTCCAAATCATTTTTGATAATTTTGTTTTCCCAGCCATTTTTCAGCTCATCTTTAGTGCTTTTCTTATCAAAAAACTGTTGAACAGCGGTATCGGCTGTGTCTGACGAATATATTTTAGCCAATTTTTTATGCCTAAGTCCATTCATCCAATGTGGTAGCGCCCCTGGAAAAGAAAGGGATCGCCAAAACAAAGGAGATGTTAATGCAACCAGATATCAAGAATAAATATTTCCTAAACGGTTCAAATTGAACTCCTTCTCCTTTAGTATAGATGAAGGTAAATCCCATTACCACATAAAAGAAGAATATAAAGGACATGGCTAAAAGGCCCATTTTATTCTTTTTTTCTGCATTGTCTCTATCTGTGGATAAGATGTAGAAATATAAAAGAACAACAAAGGTGAGCAAGAAACCAAGAGAAAATAATAAGGTCCGATTGGCGGCGGGGCTACTGCTGATTATCGTATCCATTGGATTATTTAAATTTAGTTGGTTTTAATTGTTGTCGTTATTTACATACCACATCCAAAGGCAATCTTGAAAATCTGTGAACATGTGAAGTAATAAGCCAATAGCTATTATTCTCACTTTTGGAAAGAATGCCATAATAAAATAAATGCCTATTGCAAGATAGGAATGCAGCGGATGAAATCCAATTCCACATCGACCGGGGTCGAAAATTGGGTCTGCCACAAGGTGGTCTACATCAACTACCATAGTTGCAATCATGATCAGCCATGCTTTTTTCCATTCTTTTCTAAAAAACACCCATGTTATCAATCCAGGGAAAAGAAAGTGCAAACTATAATGAGTTGCAGGCTGTAAGATTAGTAGCTCTGCTAGTGTCATTCTTTCATGTTTTATGCGAATCAAGAGCTAAAAATGACGTAGAAGTGAATTGTTTAAGTTTGTGGAATAGGACTTCCAGAACTTATCCAGCGCTACTTTTACGTATGCGAAATATACGAAGAACAATTACAATGGCATAACATGCGATTCACGATTGGAAAAAGCCTGAACGAGAACGTAAGCACCTCATTAGATTGGGCGTAGAGAAAGGAACAGCCTACGCGTGGAATGAACGATATATACCCATAGGGTAGATGTCCAGTGGACATCTAATGAAGTGAACCGCTAGCGGATGGGCTGAAAGAATGGGTGGATAGGCAGTAGCTCAAAGCCCAATACTTGGCACCACCATAAGCGTGTCGCTACTTAAACGAAAAGGTTATGTTTCCATGATTGATTACTACTCAAAATTCAAAATTTCGATTTAGTGAACCGCCGTATACGAGACCCGTTTGTGCGGTGGTGTGAGAGGCGCACCCCGTCAGGTAACTCTGGTGGGGCCGTCTACTCGATTGTGTGTGGTTTTTAATTTCTTCTGTAATTCATTCCTCTTAACTCTCTTTGTACAGTTTCAGAAATAAAATCTTCAAGTTCAGGATTTGCAATTTTCTGCACCTCAAAATTTATTTTCCTCATATATCCTTCGTAAAAGTATTCAAATGGTGTCATTATAGAATCGATTTTAAAACTATCACTTTTGAATCTTCCCAAATCAATCAACATTTGATATAGAGCATTCACAATAGTAAATCTCGAAGTTGTTGTGATTAAATTTTCGTGCTGAACTTTATCTGTCAAGTCTTGACTAAATTCTTTGGAAAATTTCGGTTTAAAAGCAAATTCCCATTCTCCGTGTTGAACTTTGTTCCTTAAAGTAAAATTAGGAACCAGATAGTCTGTTATTACACTTTTTAAGTTAAAATATTGACCGACTAATTCACTTCCTAAATTACTTTGTTCATGGTTGATGTTTACTGTGTCACATACTTCGTCGCCAGTTGGAACTAAGTCATAAGCAATACAAAATATTACTTTCAAGGTTTTATACCACCTTTGGTCGAGAGCTGGTCTCTCTAACAGATAATTCCTCTGAGCATCTGACAATAAATTTTTCTCGTAGTATAGTCTTTTTATGCTTTCTTCTGCCCATGAAACCTGTATTCCAGATAATATTCTTGATAATGACCTTTCAAGATTTCTAATTTCATTTTTTTCTGTGTCAGTATCTGGAAGTAAAAATATTAAATTGCCATTCTTATTTTGCTTTCTGTATAAGTTCTTTATTTGATTCCGGATTTCTTCGAAACCAATCTTCAACAGCCTCATATTTGAGTTATGATATTCAAAATATGTATCTATCTCGGAACTTGTCATTATTTTTTCTTTTTGGGTGATCCTGGCCGAAGAAGCATTTTTAGTACTCCTTCGGCCGGGAATCGAACCCGGTAAACTGAATCAGCATTGCTTCATCAATTTAGGACACCTGCCCACGCTTCATTTTAGAAGTTCTTATTTTTCTTTTTTCTTAATCACACACAACGCCTGGCTAAGAAACGTAGGGGAGTTTGAAACACTGCCCTTTCGGTTTGCTACTTAGCCAAACCAAATATTTTTATAATTTACTTTACTTTTTTCATTATCAAAATTTTGGATTGGCGGACTATCCAAAAGCTCTGAACTCCCGAATACCACCGAACCCCTATGTTTTCTTAGCCCTTGTGTGTGCCTGGCATGTACCGCTGTCGAAAGATAGCAAATTATTCTAGAGGGTGAAAGTCCCTTATACGCGAGATTGATTTCTCGAAGTATTAGTAAGTCGCAAGGGTGTTAAGGGTGACCTTAGATCTGAAGGAAGCGAGCCTACAAAAGTCGGTACTGAGGTACACAGCCTGTCCCGAGTATCGGGAAACTGAATAAGAGGCTGTAAGATTGGATGAGCAAGCACATCATTGTGAAGTCCTAAATCTCGATTTTTAGAGAATAAACGAAGCAGTAGATTCAGCAGCGATCGAGCGAAAGAGGATGCAATTACCCGGGGAGATCTCCACAACCAATTATTGGTAGAGTGGAGAAGTCAGCAGAAGTCATAGTAGTGGAGCCAAACCATTTTGGAATGATTGACCATGTTGTCGATCATTCGAAATGAGAGGGTAGCCATGAAGGGCTGAACGTCGTCCGTTCCAAATTCAGTATGGAGCCTTACAAACGCTACGGGTAGTTTCCCAGTTTGTGGGTAGCCATATTTTAAGAGAGACTAGCAAACCGGGTGAAAAGAGCCGGTTATGATGGATGATGAACCGCCGGATTCGAGGCCCGAATGTCCGGTGGTGTGAGAGGCGCAGTGGCGGTCATCTGGCCGTCACCCGTCTACTCGATTGCACGCATTTTTAACTTTGAGACTCTAGCCTTTTGATATAGTTATTTATATTTGATTGACTTTGATGACGGTCGTATACACCCTTACAAGCATAGCCAAATAATAATGTAAATATTATAACTAATATACCGTAAATTGGATTTTCTTCTAACCCTATAATCGTTAGTTTCACTTGTTCACTATTCCAGTTGCAGCAGTAAAATAGGGAGGTTATATATGCTCCATAGATTACAACCATTACCACTAAAAAGTAAATAGATCTTTGTTGCCATTTTTTTACTTTCTTATTGATTTCCGCTCTTTTTAATTCCGTTTCTAGTGAAGTAGCTTTTTCTTTCGCTTTTTCTAATTCCAATGTGGTTTGCTTCAACTCTTTATCTTTTTTTGAAAGCAATTCTTCACTTTTGAGTTTAGCATCCATTATCTTAGACCTTTCATCATCAATTTGTTGTCTAGCAATTTGAAATTGTTCTGTTTCAGATTGATAATCCGCAATTGTAGATTGAATCATCGCCTGTTGCTTCTTTTCGATTTCTTCCTGTTTCTTACTTATCTCTTTGATTTTCTGTATAAACTTTTCTTTATCTTGATTTGCAGTTTCATTGAGTGTTTCAATTCTTTCTATCTGATTTGATGCAAGCCTAGAAGATAATCTTAATACATCCTGTTCCGATATTCTTTCATCTGAGTATTTTACTATATTTTCCTCAAGTTCTCTAATGACTGCGGAACTTGGTAAATGAGAAGTTAACTCTATTGAAACAAGAGAAGCAATCCCTAGTTCAGCGATACGATTTAGCTTAAAATCATCGCCTAATTTTGGATTGGATAGCCATAAAATATTTAATAAATTATCAGCCTTTATTGTCTCAGAATAATTTTTACCTTGTTTTTTAACAACCCTCTCATATCTATTGCTCCTATTATAAGCACTATTCACAATCCAGCATTTGACTTGGAAAAAATCGTTTACCAAAGAGGTTCCTCTCTTTTCTTGGGTGTATATAGAGAGCATAGCATCATGTAATGCACTAGCAGGCGAATTCCTTATTTTTTTAAACTTCTTGTATTCTTTACTAAATCTTGCTTTGTTTTTAATCTTTTCAGTGTGATAAACCACTTCAATATGATTATTACCGATAAAGGTCTCCAGGTTATCCGCATAGCGTAGCAAATCAGCAGCAGATAAATTTCTACGCTTACAAGCATTGTAGATATCTTCAGGGAAAATGTCACGACTTAAAACAGAGGATGTAAATCCTCTAGATTTAGCTTCCAATAAGGACTTTACTTCATCTATAGTGTCTTGAAGTATCTTAATTTTGTATCCTGCTCGTAAAGCAGCTTTTATTGATAACTTACATACTTCGCATGACTCAGGAGTATTCAAATCATGTAATGCAATTACAAAATTTGTGTCCAAAAGTAAATAACCATCTATATACTTTTCTTCTATTTCATAGTTTACACTGGACACAAGAAGAGATCCAATATAGATTTTTTTTATTGCTTGATATACCTCGGGAATACTTTTAAAATAATCAATAAATCTTGCAACAATTGATTGTCCTGATGGCTGACTAATAAAATCAGTTGACCTATCGGAAAGATACTTTGAAAGATTAATTCTATTCTGGTCTAGAAAAGAGAATAAATCTATATCACTTTTGTCAATCTCATTTGCATTACAAAATGCATCAAATAGTTTTGACAACTTGATAATGTCAGACTTTTCATTCGCAATTTGTTGTTCGATTTCTAAAAATTGATAACCTTTCAATTGAAAAGCCCCATCTTGGTATAAAATAAACGACCCTTCATTTACATCATTAACTTGTTTAGCAATTATCCCCAAAATTTTTTCAATAGTTGGTTTAGGTATGCTTATGTTATACAACTTCTCTAAATAATCTTTAATCTCAACATTAGACTCTCCTTGTAAAATCCCGTCTTCGTTCATCTTAGAAAGAAGTCTTTTGACAAGTGGAACAAAAATATCAAGCGGCCCTTCGATATGCGAGTTTGATTCATTGATGAAGGCTAAAGTACTATATGCTACGGCTATGTTTTGAGTCATGTTTTTCCATTTGATTATGTTTATTTTCCCTACTAACATCAAAATTAAAAATCTGATTATCAATCACTTAATAAATTTAGCATTTTCGCTCATTTTTGCCCTATCTAAGCATTCGGGCGTTAGCAAAAGTAACCAACCGGAGTACTTTCTGGCAGATTAGATTAAGTCCAACATTAAGTCCGTTAAACAAAGGCGTAGTCCAAGCGAAGCTTTCGCTTAACGGGCTGTTGAACAGAGCCGCCAGCTTCCCACTAAAATTATGGGCAAAGTATTCGATTTTGTGTTCCCCCTCTACTTGATCGTCCACCATTTAGCTTGAACATTTAGCCTTTTAATTGATCAGAGGAGTCAAAATACGGCGATTAAAAATAGGACACAAGGGTTTTTATGAATGATTTTAGAGTATCCGGTTATTTGAGGCCATAAACGCTCTGCTGAAGGCTTGCCACTGAGCTTCAGTTCATCACCAATTCTCCCATGCGCAATCCCGTACTATACAATAATCGCAATATCGTTTTGTGCTTTCGATTACGAGTAGCGGCTATGAGGCCTTTCACTTCTTCTATTGATAGAATCTCTGGTAGAGTCTTTGTCCGATTGGGCCGAGGCAAGCGGACGCAGTTCCATTCTCGTTCCAATATCTTTTCCCATAATAACTTAATTCCACTGTACGCTCCACTAATACTACCTTCACTACAGCCCTTTTTAACAATCATAAAATGCAGGTAGTTACCAATGTCTTCTTCTTCCAGTTTACTGGGACATTTGCCATAGTATTTGGCCATTGTGTATTCCGGTCAACTTGTGCCACTCATTCCGGTCTAATTGTGCCACTCTAAAGTTGGGTGTGAGCTAATTTCGTATTCAAAGGTATAAAATTATTTAATCAGTCAATTTCGTGTTCTTTCTCAGGGATTCTCCATGGAGGACAATTCGATGAGAGGTGTGGATGATACGATCAAGGATAGCATCAGCGATAGTGCCCTCTCCTATGAGTTGATGCCAGTTAGCTACGGGTATTTGAGAAGTGATGATAAGCGAAGACTGATCGTATTTATGTTCCACAATATCCATGAGAGCTTGGCGTCCGTTTTGGTCGAAAGGGAGGAGTCCGAAGTCTTCCAGGATGAGGAGTTTTGCTTTTTGGATGTTGTTGATGAGTTTATGATAAGTGCCCTGTATTCGAGCCAGTTGGATGTCGTCGATGAGTCGGGCGGTGGAGAAATAAATGGTTGGGTGGAGCTCAATACAAGCTTTACGTCCAATAGCCTGAGCGAGATAACTTTTACCGATTCCGGTTGGTCCGGTGATGATGATGTTTTGGTTTTTAGCTAAAAAGCCGAGGGTGGCTAGACGCTCAAAAGCGTTTTTATCTAAACCTCGGTGAGCGGTGTAGTCAATATTGTCGATGGTGGCGGGAGCCCGGAAACGAGCATTTTTTAGCAGGGTGCTCATTTTTTTATTATGCCGATATTCCCATTCCTGATCCACCAGCAGAGTGATGTACTGATCGATGGTGTAATCCTGGCAAAGCTGGTCGTGTACATTGGTGTAATGGGTGTGTGCCATGCCCAGTAGCCGCATATTTTTCATGCGCTCGATGGTTTGTTGTTGATTCATTTTAAAGGTATTTGATTATTGATAATAAGCAGCCCCACGGATGTTGGGGTGTACTTGTATAATTTCTTCTTCCAGGGAGAGTTGTTCACCAGCCAAGTCCATTTTGTTAATTAAAATATTGTGGATAATATGATACCCGTAGCGGCTTAATCCTAAGCCCCGAGCGCAGGCATTGTTCAGCCTTAACTTGTCGAACTTCTTGCTTAAGGACAAGATGCCCAGGCATTGTTTATAGGCCACTTCGGGGTAGGGTTTACTATCAATGAGTGCCTTGAGATAAGCCTCTACCTGGCTGCCGTATGGACGAGCCAAGCGCGCAAAATAGTCGGGAGACCAGTTTTGATAAAACTGATGACTGCTACTGAGGTGTTCTGAAATAGTGATATAAGCGCCTGGTTTATAGCTTCTTGGATGTGAGGCAATACGTTCGTTATTATAGCGAACAAACACATTTTGGTAATCATAGCTCACTTCTACTTTTTTGCCAATAAAGCGAAACGGAACGCTGTAGTAGTTTTTATCGGGAGATAAAAACACATAGCCCATCTTCTGAACGGTGGCCTTGCGGTATGTTTTGAGTTCGTAGCCATCCGAGGGTAAGGGCGAAAGATAAGCTTGCTCAATGGTCAAAAACTGCTGCTTACGCGATAGTTTGAGATGCGATAAGAGGTAGTCATTATAAGCTATTAAGCGGAGGTTAATTTCCTTGTTCAGTTCGGCCAGTGAGAAAAAGGTCATCTTGCTGATAGGATAAAAAATGCGTTGATAAACCAATTTTACCGCTCCTTCTACCAGTGCTTTGTCCTGTGGCGAATAGGTGCGAGTGGGGTTGATAACGCTACCATAATGCAAGGCCAAATCTTTGAATGACTTGTTTAATGTTGGCTCGTATTTACTACCTTTGGTGACCGCAGATTTTAAGTTGTCAGGGACAATAGCCTGGGGCGATCCACCAAAAAAACGAAGACAATTATTCATCGAACCAATAAAATGAGGCAGTTGTTGAGAAGGGCTAGCCTCGACAAAAGTATACCCACTACAGGGTAAAACACCTACGAAAACTTCCACTTCTACCAACTCACCACTAGTTTTGTCAACATACTGAAGCTTCTTACCCGTGTAGTCAACGTAGAGCTTGTCGCCTGCTTTGTGGAGCAGTTTGCCGTTTCCTTTGACTTGGTTAAGCCAACGACTTAGGTGTTCACAAAACTGAGTGTAGCTATAGCCCTCAGGTATTTTAGCCAAGTACTCTTCCCATAATACCTGCTTGGTACAACCGGGCTTTTTTAGCTCGCTTCGGAAGTACTCAAAGTGCTTACTGAGTGCTTCGTAGCGTTCTTTTTGAATCGTGCCATTACTGGCAAAGAGAACACTCAGTTCTGCATCACTTAACGATAAAAGCGCTTCTAAAGGCTTATTGCAGGCCGCTAATTGCTGTACATAGGCATTTACCGAGTTACGGTGAATGCCCGTCAGTCCAGCGATTTTACGATTGCTATGGCCTCCTAACTTGAGTTGTAGGAGTTGTCTAATATCCATAATTTCTATTCTTTTTGCGGACATACCTTTGTGCTTTTGACACAAAGGTTCTGAATAGAAATTAACTCACCTGGCACAACTTGCTCCGGAATCAAACTAATGCCAACTCTCATTTTGGCACAACTTGCTCCGAAATGTGGCACAATTAGACCGGAATCACTGGCACAACTTGAACCGAAATGGGTGGCACAACTTGCTCCGGATTATCCAGCCATCATTGATACGGCCGTAACGTAACACTTGATTGTCGAAGCACTGTAATTCTTGCGCTCCATCCAATGGATCATTTTTTCTCTTAACGCTGACATAGTAGAGGATTTTGGTGAGTAAATATTTTTCCTCTACTAAGATAAGACCTATGCTCTGATAAGGCCAGTAGCTACCGCCGGCAGCGGCGGTTTAGTTCAACGGACCGCGTATATGACGTGCCGACGTTAGGAGGTATGTGCATATACGTACGGTTAGCACCAGTCAATTTCTTTTAAATTTCGTTGGTACAAACCTCATAGTATATGGTTCGATAACATAGTCAATTTCTGAATTTTTCTCTTGTAGTTCAGGTTTTTGAATTTCAGCTGCAAATATTGAAGAGTATGTAATATACATTGTCATGCAGAGAAATTTATCATTAGGAAGTGATTCATTATTTTCCAATGTATCAAAAATAAAACTATGCATTTTGTCTTTATTATTTGGAGGGTAAATTTCTATAGGGTTTAAATGAGCCGCTGTCCTGAAAAAGTCGTAGAATTTTGTTCCATTTTCACATTCCCAAGGACCAAATGCATGTAACCGTGGTATAAATTTAATTGGAACATTATTATTGAATTTTATGTATATTATTAATTTTTCATCGATAATACCTAAAGAAAAATCTACATCAGGGGGAGTATTTTTTAATTTAAATGTACTATCTTCTTTTGCTTGATTTTCTTTGAGCAATTTAGCAAGTTTATCAATTTGCTTGTCCTTTTCATCTAAACGTTTATTAATTTCATTTAGCTTTTCATTTTCAATCATTCCAAATCCTTCTAAAAAGGAGTATTGGTTAAGCATTTTCCTGATTTTGGATTCAAAACTTGACAGGTTTGATAATTCTTCTTGCTTGAAACTAATTGTGGGAAAACCTATTTTTGAAGAGACATTTTCTCCAGAAATTTTTATGCATTCTGATTGAAACTCAACAATGTCACTAAGCATATCTGAAATAATAAAGTTACCATAAATCACATAATCCACTTTTGCAGCTTGTAATTCTTCAATGTTTTGCTTACCAAAATCCTCTTGTAAATTTCTCTCATCTTGGATACGCTCTATTATTTGGCTCAATTTCTCTCTTTCAATCACATTAGGTGGATCATCTAGATTTGAAAGTACACTCTCAAAACTTTTACGTAGAGATTTTCCTTTTTTAAACACATCATTATTTTTGGTAAAATCCATACAAAGTACGTTAACAGAAGATTGAGTTGAAGCTGTTAGTACGTTTAGTATAAATAGAAAAATAATTATTCTTTTCATTTTAGCTAAATTTTGCAGCTTGGAATGTATCTAATAGGATCATTTCTATTAGAAGAAAAAATCCTGTTGATATAGCAGCTATCACCATTATTAGTAATAATTAATATTGATTGCAATTTATTTGTATCTTTTTTTATTCGAATTCGAGGATTACTCATTGTCGAATTTGATAAAACATTTGTCCTTTCTCCATTTACATATATATCTTTGAAACCATTTTGGATTTCTTCTAATTGAATTGATATTTCTAAATATGTGTTTTTAACTATTCTTTTATCCCCATTTGGAGATACGACTTTTTTAGCATCTTTTTTTGATGTGTTAGAAATAGTATCATTAACTACTATTTCGTAAAAGTTTACTACCCTTTTTAAAATCTCCTTTTCAATTATATTTCTTGTAGAATCACTGTAGGATTCATCTTCAAATATTTTAATTTTCCCACAAATATCCGCTACCATAGCATTCCAACGCTGTACATATTTCACATCATAGTCTATATTTGATTCAATTATCTTTTTTGAAAGATTATTTAACCCTGCCTTGACTTCACCATTCACGGTTCCTTTTCCTAACAGTTTTAAATGCTTTTCTAGTTTACCTCCAAGATTAATTGTTGCATTATTAGCGTTTTCATTATTAATCGTTGTAGATTTTTGATTATACTCGATTTCCTTATAAGGACAAAGTTCGTGTCTTTGACAAGAAGAAAAGAGTATCAATAAAAATATCAAATATCTTATTATTTTCATTTTATTGTATTCATGCTTGCCGCTAACGGTAAGCTATTGGAAGTATTCGCCCTTAGGCGGATATTGGCCAATAGCAAGTTATAGCTAAAATCTCCATCAACCCTACCTACTAATTGGCAAATCAGTAGAATGGCCTATATCACAAAAATTGAAGAGTTAACCAAGCTGCTGCTTTGTCTCCGGTGAATACCGGTTATATGTCCAGATTCCGCTTCACAAAAGGATAAGGCCATTCCAATTGTCGGGCAGCCAGTTCCTGCTTTTTGCGGGCCAGGTAGATATCGATCAGTTCTTTTTCTACTTCTACCTCCTTTTGGGTCATGTAGGTACTGGTTTCGGTATCGAATTTGACGGTATTTTTCACTTTGTTGCTCAGCAGGCTGGTTTCCTCCAGGTTGGCCATCTCAAACTTGAGTTCGTGTTGGTGCAGCAGATAATCGTAAGGGCTGCGGTAGGAGATGAGTTTGACAAATATGGGAGCCGTTTCAATGGCGATGAAGAGCAGCATAATAAAGATATTGGCCAGGAAAATAGCTTCACTACCCTTGCCTAGTCGGTCGAGGGCTTCCATGCGGGCGGCGATACCACCGTAGGCTTTGCGATCCAGGTTTTGGATATCGGTTTGTTGCTGGAGTTGTAAGTCGCGGATGGCGGTCTGGTTGGCAGTAATCAGGGGCACTACTCTGGCTTCGATGGCTTCGAGTTCGGCCTGTGCCTTGTCAGCATCGGCTTTTTTGGCGCGGTAGATGGGGCCGAGGTTTTTGTGTCCAGAGCCACCGGTGCCATCTGCTTCCTGAATGGCCATCAGAGAGAGCGTATCGCGCAGGGCAGCTTGTGCATTGACTTCTTTTTGCAGATTGACGATTCCTTGTTGATAGGCGGCAATTTGCCCCTGGTAGCGCTCATTGACCTTTGATTCCTGGGTCTGATAGACCTCCTGCTCCATGGTGAGCAATTCGGCATTGATTTCTTTTTCGAAAATTTTCAGTTCCAATGGTTTGGAAATGACGAGGGCCAGTAGGATGGCCATCAGCAATCGCGGCAGGGCAACAAAAAAATCGCGGAAGAAGGACCCCCGGCTTTTCATGCCCGAAACGATGTAACGGTCGAGGTTGAAAATCATCAGGCCCCACATCAATCCGAAAAGAACGGCCATGAAATAATTGTCGAATACGGTATAAATGGCATAAGCTGAGGAGAAAAAGGCCAGTATTCCGGTGAAGAGTACCGTGCCGCCGATACCTATGTATTTGTTCTCGTCAGAGGGGCATTCCTGGAGAATCTTCCGGTCGACGCCGGAACAGAAGATGAAGAAATCTTTAATGCTTTGCATAATATTCAGTCTGGTGAGTAAAACAAACGTATACCGCAATCAATCTATTTTTTGGGTGGCATGGGAATTTTATAGATTAACCTAGGAATAAATTGGATGACGGTGAGATCGCTTCACTGTCAGATCGTCTTCGACTGTCAGAACGCTTCGCTGTCAGACAAAAGACAGCGCAGCGATCTGACCCCTGACAGCGCAGCGCCTGACCCCTGAAAGCGCAGCGTCTGACTCCTGAAAGCGCAGCGACCTGACCCCTGACCTCTTTTAAATTGTATCCCGTTTCTTCTATTTATAGCAATAGATGATCAACCAGGAAGAACACCCTAGGAAAAAATCATTTAAGAATAGGTATTCGTTTTTTTTGACTGGGTGTGATAGGTGCGACTACGCTGTAGTCGACAACCGTGACGTTATTATGGGCTAACATATTTTGACCACGCTGTGGTCCAAAGTGATGGTGCTTTTGAGATTGCTTTGCTGTGAGACCCCTGACAGCGCAGCGCCTGACCCCTGACAGCGCAGCGCCTGACTCCTGAAAGCGCAGCGCCTGACTCCTGACCGTGCAGCGACCTGACCCCTGAAAGCGCAGCGACCTGACCCCTGAAAGCGCAGCGTCTGACTCCTGACCTCTTTTAAATTGTATCCCGTTTCTTCTATTTATAGCAATAGATGATCAACCAGGAAGAACACCCTAGGAAAAAATCATTTAAGAATGGGTATTCGATTTTTTTGGCTGTGTGTGATAGGTGCGACTACGCTGTAGTCGACAACCGTGACGTTATTATGGGCTAACAAATTTTGACCACGCTGTGGTCCAAAGTGATGGTGCTTTTGAGATTGCTTTGCTGTGAGACCCCTGACAGCGCAGCGCCTGACCCCTGACAGCGCAGCGTCTGACTCCTGAAAGCGCAGCGCCTGACTCCTGACCGTGCAGCGACCTGACCCCTGAAAGCGCAGCGTCTGACCCCTGACAGCGCAGCGACCTGACTCCTGACCTCTTTTAAATTGTATCCCGTTTCTTCTATTTATAGCAATAGATGATCAAACATGAAGAACACCCTATGGAAAAATCATTTAAGAATAGGTATTCGATTTTTTTGGCTGTGTGTGATAGGTGCGACTACGCTGTAGTCGACAACCGTGACGTTATTATGGGCTAACATATTTAGACCACGCTGTGGTCAAGGTTGCTAAATAAATCAATGTGGATGAAACAGTCCACAAAGCATTAGGGTGGAATACCTTTTCCACTTGTCCGGTTTTCACCACCATTAGGGACCGCAGCGCGGTCCAAATACGTTAGCCAGATAATAGCCTCCTGTTTTTCGACTACAGCGTAGTCGCACTATTCTTTTGTTAATGAATGTG
>BQJU01000076.1 GCA_021604865.1 Saprospiraceae bacterium
TGGCTGCAAAGGATCACTTTTTCGATGATACTTCGTTACTTTTCTTGTCCGTACCTCGGGGTATGAACTTCAAAAAAAGCCTTGTTTCATCAAAAAATTGACGCTTTTCGCTACAAAAGCCGACCTCCAAACATGCTCTAAGAACTTCGATACAACGTAGTACCTAACCAAATAATAAATATCAAATGCCAGAAAGTTATATCATAGACGCTGTCCGCACACCCGTTGGAAAATTTACCGGCACCTTATCTCCGGTTCGGACGGATGATCTTGCTGCCCATGCTATCCAGTCATTAGTAAGTCGCCATCCCGAAATCCCAGGAGAAGCTTATGATGAAGTGATCATGGGCTGTGCTAACCAAGCGGGAGAGGATAACCGCAATGTGGCCCGTATGGCGTTATTACTTGCCGGGCTTCCTTATACTGTTCCTGGTGAAACGATCAACCGACTCTGTGCTTCGGGCATGTCGGCTGTTATCCACGCACACCGGGCCATTACCACTGGTGACGGTGACCTTTTTATTTCCGGAGGAGTAGAGCACATGACCCGTGGTCCCTGGGTAATTTCCAAAACCTCCAAACCCTTTGGTCGCGATGCTCAAATGCATGATTCCAGCTTCGGCTGGCGGTTTGTCAACGCCAAAATGCACAATATGTATGGAACTGATGGCATGGGCAATACCGCCGAAAACCTGGCGGAAAAATTTAACATCAGCCGGGAAGATCAAGACCGTTTTGCCTTGTGGTCGCAGAAGAAAGCGGCAAAAGCGCAGAAAAATGGTCGCCTGGCCAAAGAAATTGTGGCGGTTCCGATCCCCCGCCGAAAAGCTGACCCGCTAATTTTTGATCAGGATGAGTTTATCCGGCCAAATAGTGATCTGGAAACGCTGGCAAAGTTGCGCCCAGCTTTCAAAAAGGCAGAAGCGGGTGGCACCGTGACTGCTGGCAATGCTTCCGGTTTAAACGATGGTGCAGCGGCTATGCTCGTCGCCTCAACTGCCGCAATAGCGCAATATAATTTGAAACCATTGGCCCGGATCGTCAGCTCCGCAGTAGTGGGTGTTGAACCTCGCATTATGGGCATCGGCCCGGTCTTTGCCTCTCGAAAGGCATTAAAAAAAGCAGGCCTTAGCTTATCGCAAATGGATATTATCGAACTGAATGAAGCCTTTGCAGTCCAGGTGTTGGCTTGTACCCGGGAGCTCAGCCTGGCAGATGATGACCCTCGGATTAATCCCAATGGAGGCGCTATCGCAATAGGTCATCCACTGGGCATGTCAGGCACCAGGATTCTGCAAACAGCAGCGCTGGAATTGCAGGAACAAAATAAAAAATATGCCCTGGTTAGTATGTGCATTGGCGTAGGGCAAGGATATGCAGTAGTGATTGAGAAGGTTTGACCTTTGTAGGCGTTACAAATTGGTCCGGCGGCTTTGATTGTTACAGCAACCGGACCAATATTCTTTAACGTATTACAGTATTCGAGAAAATCAGTTCGTCATTTTCGACACGAAAAACCTTGATTATTTCAAGATCACCTTGTTTAATGCTAATTTTGTAGCGACCTTCCGTTAAATCCTTTAAATTCATTTTTGTTGAAAATCCATTATGGTTTTTCAACCGTCTGTAATACAGGGTCTCTTTGTGAGATAAATCCTCGATCAATACATTGGTTGTTTCTTTCTGCAAATTGGCCAGTTGCAGCACAAAAGACTTGCCTTCTACTGAGTTGATGTAAAGGAGCAGGCGATCCTCATTGTCCGGTAAATTTGTCGTATTTACAGCATTGGCCGATAGGAAAAAAAAGGCGAACATAGCCGTCGCCATCCATTTGAAAACTTTCATAATTAGTCGGGTTTAAATATTAAAAAAAATATGTCGGTGATTGACTTTGGTTACCCAATTTAGTTGGACCAGACTAATAATGAAAATTGATTTGATTAACTTGCTGTATTTTTCGATTAAATGAAAAAATCCGACGGTTAATTTGTTTCTATTCGAACAAAATCTTCCCCGATTTTATCCTTCCTTCCGAATCTTGCACTTGAAAAAAATACATGCCTGAAGGCAAATTGCCACGTTCAAAAGAAAAGCCTGCTGCGGTCACATCGGGTAGGTAATGTACCTGTTTGCCGGTAGCATCAAAAAGGCGAAAACTGATTTGATTGATACCGATAGGAACGCTAATGGTTCCCTTATTGTGTACTGGATTGGGGAATACCTGCACCTGATTAATTGGATGTGGAAGATCGTTAATGCCTGATACAATGCCCGTAGTATCCTCGGTATACATGATCACCATAACCATCATTTCATCAGCGGATGTAGGGCCCCAAGCAACGGATTCAGGTCCATCATTCACCCAGCTTGCTTCATGAATTAATCCATTCTGGTAATTGATTGTAGTAGGTCGGAGTGGTTCAAAATAACGCATCGGAATGTGCTGGTAATCATAATAAGGAGAAATACAACCGGGGACACCCTGTGGACAAGAGGCATCATAAATAAGTTCGCCCGCAACCCCTCCTGGTAGGCGTTTAAATACTTTATAGCCAGTACCGTATTTATGGGTGTGGCCCATCAATCCCCATATAAAAACTTCTCCAAAATTTAAATTAATGTGTTGAGTCGCGGTAATCGGGTTGCCGTTATTGGGAATGTATATATTGGGATTAGGCAATAATTGGGTAAACATTTCCTGAGCTGCCGTCCCTGCCGGTTGGGTATACACATTTACATAAGCTTCTGCCTGATAAACATTAGTCGCTGAATAATTGATATAGTGTGTGTTGAGATCCAGCACCATGTTATTTTCCCATATAAAGGCAGTGCCTTCCGGCAAACGCAGATCCGTCTCCTCCTGAACAGCTGCCACCAGACTGATATTAGAGTGATCAGCATTCAAACGCAAGCCGTCTGGAATAGAATTTGAACCTCCTGCATTAAAATTATACAGAATAAAGTGGTGAGAAAAAGGCGCAATTTTAACCTCTACTCGATTTACATCCACATTTGCCAGTAAGTCCAGTTGGTATTTTTGAAAGTATTCGATTTCGCTACCTGGCTCGATATAAAATGGGCCCATTTTAATCTGAAAACCTTCACCTGCTGCCGGTGCCGGAGGAGGCCCATCTGGGTAACTGCGCATGGCATTACCATTGTAAAAATCCAATAGCAGGCTTTCATCTACTACCTGACTGCCATTGCTTTTAGCGCCGTAAAGTATCCATTGGCGGATCATTTCTTTTTCCACATCGGTCAATTCCTCATTATCTTCAGGATGTGGGCCAGGATTTTCTATGGTTGCCTCCAGGCCATTACTGATTTTATGAAACAAATAGCTTTGATCTATCCGACCCGGATATACCCGCTTGTAACCATTACTGACCGCTGTTTCATCAGAAGGAGTCACGTTATTTAAACCAGCATGGACGGAGAGCAGACGTTCCGTTTCCGTGCTGCCAGTCCCTTCCAGATCAAGGCCAGCTGCCGGATTTGCATTGCTATGACAGGAAACACATTTTTCCTGAAAAATTTGATAAACACGCAGCATTGTGGATTGAGCTTGAAGCGAACTGACAAACATCAGAGAAAAAAAAGAGGCGTATAAGACTTTCATGATCAATAGGTTTTAGAACATTGAGTAGATAGAATATAGTTGGTAATCAAAAAGGGAATTTCCGCTAATTGAATCAATTAAACCAGGATAATTACTGAAGTTTGATGAGAAAGGTAGTTATGTTATTGGCTGGATCTGTTTCGTTCCAAATACTCCTCAACAATAGAGGAAATCACATCTTTGATATAGGCTTTTTCTTCTTTGGCGATGGAACGCAATTTTTCCAGTTTTTCCTGTTCTATAAAGAAGGTAATACGTCGGGTTGTTTCTCCAGGATTAATTTTTTTCTGATCCAGTGTAACGGTATTTCGAATCAGCATATCCAGGCCTCCTAAAGCATTGCGTCTCCGCTTTTTTGTTCTGGATTTTTTATTCTTTGGCATCTCCGCCAATTGTTCAGTCATCGTCTCTTCAAAGGCACCTTCCAGAAAGGATTGTAAATCGGAGGCAAAGTTTTTTCCTGAGCTTTGGCTAACATCTCCGACTTCTTTTTCAGTCTTTGCGGCAGTTGTATCCACAATCGAATCAGCAGATGGCTGTTCCTCGTTCATCTCACTGAACAGGCTGTCAAATCCGTCGGTAAATCTTTTTTTTGCCAAAACAATAATTTTTATTCATTCACAATTAGCGGTTGTTAACCGACCTCTACCTGCTCGCAACGCACCAAAATTTCTTTACATAAATCCAGGTAATCGGAAGCTCCCGAGCTTTGTGGATTGTAAGCAAATATATCTTTGCGCTGAGAGGGTGCTTCTGCCAGGGCTACATTATCGCGGATATAGGTATCAAAAACCAGGTTGCCAAAATATTTCCTGATGGTTTCAACTACATCCCGGTTGAGGACCTTCCTGCTATCATACATCGTGGCAATAACGCCTCCAATCACCAGTTTCTTGTTCAGCCGCAGTTTAACCTTCTGAATAACCTGTTTAATCTTAGCCAACCCTTGCAGTGCCAGAAATTCTGTTTGCAGAGGGATGTACACGATATCACTACTGGTCAGCGCATTCAAGGTTAATAGCCCCAAAGAAGGTGGACAATCGATTATGATAAAATCGTAAGTTTCCCGAATAGGCTCAAATAATTCGCGTAGAATAAATTCCCGACCGGCCTCATTAATCATTTCCATTTCCGCTCCGGATAAATCCAGGGTAGAAATAACCACATCCAGGTTTTCCTTTACATTATATGGCTCCAGCTCCGATTCTCCACGAAAAGCCTCATAAATACTATTAGGCTGCCGGGGTACTCCCAGAGACAAGGTTAGGTTGGCTTGGGGATCAAGATCGATTAACAATACTTTTTTTCCCAACTCCGCTAATCCGGCTCCTATATTGATCGCACTGGTCGTTTTTCCAACTCCGCCTTTGTGATTGAGCAGCGAAATAATTTTTCCCATACGCTTATTCAGAATTTTGGCGGCAACCAAATGGAAGTAGCTCGAAGTCGTTAGTTCTTTAAAATAGAGGAACTTCAGCCACCTGAGAAGACACAACTTTCCATAAATCAGGTATAGTTGTACTATCGCTCGCCATGATCGTAATTTACTGTTTTTATCTTAAAAAAATCAAACTCAGTGGTAAAAATATAATTTTTGCTCCGCCAAAAGAACAAGTTCGGATATTACTTGACAATTATTTACCTGTTGATAAAAAAAACACCCAACAGCATTATTCCGGCAGCAAAGAGTGATTGGAGGGTAATAATTTCATTATTTAGGCTCCAGCCCAAAAAGAGCGCTACCACTGGATTGACATAAGTGGCAGTGGCAACTTTGGCTGGCGATACTTTTTGCAAAAGGTAGTTAAAACTTGAGAAAGCCAAAATTGACCCCAAAAACACAAGATACAACCAAGACAAACTCGCCTTCCAGGTCAACTGAGTCAGATCAAAATTTTTGTATTCACCACTTATTCCACTAAACATCAACAAAGTCAGTCCACCAGCTATCATTTGTAGTGCCGTGCTCTGAAACCGGGAAGCTGGCAAATCAGTAGTGCTGATATATACAGAAGCTAGCCCCCAGGCCAGCAAACTAATAGCGATAGAGACCAACCCCCAGATCGTATTCTGATCGGTAATGAGCTCGGGTTGTCCAACCAGCAAAACCATACCGGCAATGCCCAAGGCGGTACCCAGCAAACTGGCTGGCCCCGGCCGCAACCCTCTTACGGTCCACAATAAAAACAAAACCAGCAGAGGATCAAAAGCGACAATCAGTGCCGTAATCCCGGTTGGTACATATTGTTCTGCCCATACTACCCCACCGGTACCAAGTGATAAAAAGAGAATGCCCATCAGTGCCGCATTCCGCATTTGTGTACGGCTAGGCTTCGAAACCCCCTGAATGCCTGTAAACCCTAACAATAACAAACCGGCCGTGATAAAGCGGGTACCACACATCAAAAAAGGGGGGATTACTTCAATCGCGTAATAATTGACCAAATAAGTCGAGCCCCATATAATATAGATGACTCCAAATGCACCTATGACAAGTAATTGATCGAGTTTTTCCTTTTCCAACGACTGAATTGTTTGAGCGCTTGTTTGGAGGCCAACCATTGGGCTGCAAACAAACTCTGAGTCAGTGAACAAGCTAAAACCCTTATTAGTTTCAGATCATATTGAAATTTTCATACTGAAGTTACCCTCTCTACAAACTCTAAATACTACTCACATTTGTTAATGCTCCGCTCAAACCTTATCTTCCCTTCCAAATCTATAGGTTTACATGAATACCCTTTACCTGATTGGTCAGTTAATCATTATTCTACTCGTTTTTGGATTGATAAAAAGTCTTCAATTTGGCCTTCGCCATGCATTTGATCAACTTCAATTAAAGGGCCAACAGCTGAATTATATACTTGCAGGTGTTGTACTTTGGTTGGCAATCCTGAGTTGTCTGGCTTTTCTCGGCTTTTTTCAAAACTTCAACAGCTGGCCCCCCAGGGTCTTTTTTGCACTAATCCCCCCAGTGGTACTCAGCGTTGCCTTACTTTTTTCTCCTTTCTTCCGACTGTTATTGAAAACCATTCCTGCCAGCTGGTTGGTATATATCCAGGCATTCAGAATATTGATGGAACTATTTCTATGGTTGGGATATAAAGCGGGTTATGTGCCTCCGCAAATGACATTTGAGTGGTTAAATTTTGATATTATTGTGGGGATCACAGCTCCTATGGCAGGTTTTATCTTTTTCGGTCAGGGCCGGTTTCGCAAGCCAGAAGCGATTTTGTGGAATATTTTTGGAATGGTCCTATTGATCAACATATTAATAATTGCAACCTTATCAACACCAGCTCCATGGCGGGTTTTTTACAATGAA
Organism: Saprospiraceae bacterium; assembly: GCA_021604865.1. Classification (GTDB taxonomy): domain Bacteria; phylum Bacteroidota; class Bacteroidia; order Chitinophagales; family Saprospiraceae; genus BQJU01. Next base: position 6,945 of record BQJU01000076.1, read on the forward strand.
CCGGCCAATACTTTTGTAGCTGCATTTCCTTTTATCTGGATTCCGGGTTTTATTGTTCCTTTTGCTTTGAGTATGCATATCTTTTCTTTGTATCAGGTATTTAACTCAAAAAGGGATAAGATCCGGTTCAGCCTAAGAAGGTAAACCAGATCTCCATCCCGCTATCAAGTTATGACACGTTATTTTTCTGCTACAAACGAGATAGTAATGTTATACACTACCTCAGGATTTATCAATGTTGTTTTCATTTTTTTTCCTTGTAATCTTTCAAGGATGAAGGGGATTAAAAATTCCTGCTCTGTATCAATTTCCCGCACTTCCAATTCATTTCGCTTATTCACACTAAAGGTTAGGTATACCGTAGTCTCATTGATGCCGTGTTCCAGTAAATCAGGTGCTTGCAACCAGGTTGCTACCGTTTTACGAACAGTTTTGTGGGGGTTAATGGGTGCGGTAGCAAAAGTAGTTGAGCTGATTAATAATGCAATTGCAATAGCGAAGGTGATTTTGAAGGTTTTCATAATACGTCGGGTTTAAAATTTGACAATTGGCAATACTTTATCATGGTATTATTGGTGTATAATACCCTCAAATAGAGCCTTTTAAAATCAATTAAGATAAACGTGTGTACGCTTGATGTCTACAATAATAAAGACGAATAATTTTTTGGAAAGTTGCTTCAAAAAGGATAGAATCTATAAAAATGCCGCTAAACTCGACGAATCTAGCGGCAATAACTACTGAAAATTTGGAAAATAAAATTCCGAGATAGATAATCTACCCCAAATTTCATTGGATGAATTAATTAATTGGCACCATAAAACCTAAATTGATGCCAAACCCTTGATTTTTAACTTTCTCATTGACGAGAGGAATGTCATATAATTCGGTAAATCCATGGCTATATCTTGCATCAGCAAATAACTGACCGAAGCCAGTGTCAATACTAACGCCTGCACCAACTACTGCACCAACCTCAAATCGCTCATAATTGATATTATCCAGGTTGATCGGAATACTCCCCAATGGAATTTCAACCAGGACTTTAGCTTTGGTGTCTATTTTGCCACTTGTTGCATAACCAAAGGTAGGTCCCGCAACGGCATAAGCTTTCACACGATCACTGCCAACTTTCAGTTTCGCCAATACAGGCACTTCCACATAATTAAAGCGTGATTCGGCCATAACCCCTAGTGGAATATTGACGCCAAATAATTCGGCATCCAACCCTTCATTAAGTGCAAAACCTTTTTTTACAAAATTAAGCTCGGGTTGCACAGCAAAATAATCGGTGATACCTACTTCTGCAACGATACCGAAGTTAAATTCGTCCAATGATTTAAAATCAGGAGTGATACTACCCAATGCTTCAGTCGTGCTAACATTAGCCCAGTTTAAGCCACTTTTCAAACCTACAGATACTTGTGCCTGCAGGGAAGCAGCAATAACCATCAACATCGTAACTATGGCAAATTTTGGTGTACTGTTCATTTTTATCATTTTTGTGTGAAAATCATTTGATGGCACGAAATTGTAGGCTTTAAATGTTAAGAGGGGTTAAGTGGCTGTTAGCATTTTTATAATTTTTTAAAGAAATGGCTCTTCCTGGTGAAGGAAATTTAAAGATCTACGGCTTTAGTTAATAATTATAAGAGACACAAAACAACTTATGAAACAATGGACCAAACTAAAAGAGCATCTGGCCTATGATGGCTGGCGCAAAATAATCGTTCGTCGTTATGAGTTGCCACACGGGCAAGTAGCTGATTTTGATATTGTAGGCAATGGCCCTTATGTTACAATCGCCGCATTTACGTCTGAAAAAGAAGTCATTCTGACCCGGCAGTTTCGCGCTGGCCCGGAGCAGGTATTAACCAGTTTTTCAGAAGGATTCATTGATCAGGGAGAAAGTCCCGAAGCTGCGGCGGCCAGAGAACTCTTGGAAGAAACCGGCTATCGAGCCGAAAATATACAATGGCTTAAATCCCGCCGTAGCTCCTACTCTACTGAGACACAACATTTTATGCTGGCCACAAATTGTCATTACGTGCAACCTCCGGAACCTGATGCATTGGAGGATATCGAGGTTTTTTTACTATCAGTGGAGCAATTCCGGGCATTATTGCACGACAGTAAAGATGAAGCTTTTATCAATATAGCTGCTGGATATTTAGCGCTTGAAAAACTAGGTTGGTTGTAGGGAAGAGCTGGATGCTCTGATTACAAAAAGCGGGATTTGATATCCGGAGTAGGCATCATACACGATTCCCGTTTTCCAAACCAGCGGTAGCGGTTTCTGGCTACCCACCTGTAGATGCTATCCCGAAATCCTTTTGGAAGGTACCTGAAAATATACAGCAACTGCCAGCCCTTGCCCAATTTGCGGGCGACCTGTAATGGTACATCTGAGTGGGTGTAAATCACATCGTCCTGATAGAGGACTACGGTACTCAACTCATCTGTTGGAATATTTGCTTTCCGTAATATTTGCATACCCACTTCGGATTGCAGCGGAGCAAACCTGAAAATTGCCTCCGGATCTCGCTGGATGACAAATTGTACAAACCCGTTGCAAAGGTTGCAAACGCCGTCAAAAAGTAGGATGGGATGATCGGTTAGCATGAATTTGGTTGTTGGTTTGGCCTTTTGAACAATTAGCCTCGTATTTCTTTATTGAGAGACCGCCAGGATTGCCCCTATTCAAACAACGCTCGGTACAATTCTTCAATTTTACCAATGGTTGTAATTTTGATTTGGTATCTTTTTGTATCTAGACCTTTGGTATTGTATTTTGAAATAAATATTTCTTTGAATCCAAGACGATCGGCCTCTTGAATGCGTTGTTCAACCCGGTTAACGGCACGAATTTCTCCGGAAAGACCGACCTCCCCCGCAAAACAAATATCGGTAGGAATGGCGATATCTTCCAGGGAAGACATCAACGCGCTGACAATGGCCAGGTCAATGGCAGGGTCATCCACCCGAATCCCCCCAGCAATATTGAGAAATACATCATTTTGTCCAAAAGGCAGTCCTCCTCGCTTTTCCAGAACAGCCAGTAACATACTCAACCGCCGTAAATCAAACCCGGTAGCAGTCCTCTGTGGTGTGCCATAAACGGCCGTTGCAACCAATGCCTGGACCTCTATCAACATGGGTCGCAAACCTTCCATCGTTGCTGATACCGCACTGCCACTCAGGTCTTCGTCTTTTTGCGAAAGCAATAACTCAGAGGGGTTAGAGACTTCCCTTAATCCACTTGCCTGCATTTCGTATATGCCCAATTCATCGGTTGACCCAAACCGGTTTTTAATGGTGCGCAAAATCCGGTAAGAATAATTTCGGTCTCCTTCAAATTGTAGTACCACATCAACGATATGCTCCAGAAGTTTGGGGCCAGCAATTGATCCCTCCTTTGTGATGTGCCCGATAATGACAATAGGAATATTGGTTTCTTTGGCAAAACGCTGAAGGTCAGCTGCACATTCCCGTACTTGTGATACACTACCCGGTGCAGATTCAATATATGGAGACGAGAGCGTCTGGATCGAATCTACAATCATCAGTTGAGGTGCCACCTGTTGGGCATGTGTCAATATTTTGCTGGTATTTGTTTCCGTAAGGATGTAACAATTGGGCTGATTAGGCCCCAAACGGTCGGCTCGTAATTTTATTTGTTCTTCACTTTCTTCACCGGAGCAATATAAAATAGTACCGCTCAAATTGAGGGCCAATTGTAACAACAATGTCGACTTGCCAATCCCGGGAGCTCCACCAATCAAAATTACAGAACCTGGAACAAAACCACCTCCAAGAACCCGATTGAATTCGCCATCATCTGTGACAATGCGTTGGGTTGTTCCTGCCTTGATTTCCGGTAAGGGAATTGGTCGGGGACTACCCTTGCTTCCGGAATCATGATTCCAGGCACGGCTTTTTTCTTCCTGTTTGGTCGGTTTGGTAATGACTTCTTCTACATAAGTATTCCATTCTTCACAGGAGGGGCATTTACCTACCCATTTTGGGGAATTAACGCCACAATTGGTACAAATAAAAACGGTTTTTACTTTTGCCAATGGATGTTTTTTTTGATTGTGTCTTCTGACATATAAAATAGCCTGTTTAATAGGAAAAATAAGATAATGATCGTCCTGAAAAAGACGATTTCATGATTTTTTACATTAAAATAAGCTTCCCTTCTTGGCACTTTCATTAAAATTGTATAACTTATGCATGTGAATTAAATAATCTTGCTTCATTTTATGGAAAATTGGAAGATTATGCCTGTCGTTTCGGTTAAAAAATTCAACTGAGCGAATTTCCGCAAACAATCAGATTATTGAGGAGGTTATTTGTATAATCCCAAAATTATCTGTTAAATTTGCGTTAACTACTGGAACAAAATAAAACTGAGTAATCCTATATCTTGTTTTCATGTAGTTACATTTAATTGTTGCGATCTCTGATAAAGAATTCATATGTAGATTGTTTTCATTTGGTTTTTTGGGGTTATACAGGGCTCAACGAATTTCGTTGATGCCCTGTCTTTTTTTCGCCTATCTCTAGGCTAAAGTCGACCCTCAAATTACCGATCTGCACAACGCACACAACGATCGCTCTGTGGCATAAACATGAGTCGTGCTGGTGGAATAGGCGACTTACAGCGGCTGCAAATGCCAAATTCCGGCGAATCAATCTTATTTAAAGCGAATTGTAGATTAGACATTTTCCTACGAGCGGAACGCAATGTCGCTTCCGATACCCCCTTATTATTAATGGCATCCATTCTACTTATGCGGCCAATAGAATTCTCGGGAGAAATAGGCTGAGTAGCTTCCTCCAAATGAACAATTTCCTTCTCTGTTTGAGTTATTTGCTCCAGAATTCGCTGCTTCAATACTTCTCTTTCTTCCTTTGTCATTTTTCAACGTCTTTTTGCTCAAAAAATTCGCTATCCAAAACAGCTTCCTGTTCCTTTCCGTTAGTATCAGGCATAGCCGTTTTATTGGCATAAATAGCGATAGCAACATTACCTCCGACAATAACCAGAAACATAAGAATGAGTACAAGCATGATCATAATATGCAAAACGCGGATGAGCACAACACTCATCCGCGTTTTTTAAGTGAATAAAAAATTATTTAGTCACTGGAAGAAAAAAGGGCGATCAACCGCAGGATCTCTACGTAGAGCCAGACAATGGTGATCAAAAGGCCCATGGCAGAAAACCATTCCATATAGGCTGGTGATCCATATTGTTCTCCTTTTTCAAAATTGTCAAAATCCAGCAGCAAGTTCATAGAGGCAACGCCGACAATTACCAGGCTAATACCTATACCAATAGGGCCGGTACTATGCAACAATGGCATTTGAATGCCAAAGAAGGACAAAATAAAACTCAGAATATAGACCAGGAAAATAGCTCCGGTGGCCATAACTATTCCTGTGCGTAACTTATTGGTTACCTTGATAATTCCGGATTTGTAAATAAACAACATGATAAAAAACACCCCCATTGTCAAGGTAACAGCCTGAAAGACGATACCATTAAACATTGAAGCATACATGAAGGAAATTCCACCTACAAAAAATCCTTCCAAGGCGGCATAAATGGGTGCCAAAATAGCAGAGTGTTGTGGCTTATATGCAGCAATTAAAACCACAACCAAGCCTCCTATGGCTCCACCCCAAACAAAGAGTGGATTATACATGGTATATCCAACCACAGCGGTCAGCAACATAATAGCGCCTAATACAAAACTCTTATTGATTGCTCCTTGTACCGTCATTCTTTCCCCTGCCCGCTGGATAAAATCACCATCCAGGGTGCCACTATTTGATTGGTGGTAAGCCTCTTCCTTCATCAGAGGGTTGCGGGAATTTAAAAATCCTTTTCGTTTACTCATTACAATTTATTTGGTTTAACAGCTTTTCAATGCTAAGATAGCAATGAACAATGTATAAAACAAGCATTCCTATATTTTGGTTGAAAACCTATGAATGAAGGCCGTCAATTTTGATTAAATGACGGCCTTCAAACCTGTAGAGTTAACGAATCTTTAAGCTAGTTGGAGGTCGGCCTTTGTATCGAAAAGTGTCTTAGTTGGCCTCCAAACCTGCGCTAATTGTTTCTATAGGGAAACCGTCGGCATAAGGTTCTTGAAATCTTGTTGACAACATCTCTGGTTGGCTGATTCCAATAGGTTGGGCATTTCTGGCGGGTAGACCAAACAGACACACCGGTTTCGCTATCCAGAACCGTACAGGAAGCCCATACATCACTGGTTCGGTTACGGGCAAAGTGGAAGAACGGAGAGCCCGGCATAAAGATGCCCGTTATCGTCGCTGCCAACTCAATGCCAAAACTTTCCAGGTCGGTGAGATATTGTTGTTTCTCTATTGTCGTTTTCACAACGGCATCAACACCGAGAATTTCAGCAAGTTTAGTTGGTGACATGGTCCATGCCTCGCGAAAACCTATGCCGGCCTCGGCCAATTGGTCATTTGTGGTTTCGTAATGCTGGAAGTTCACACGAATGTCATTATAACGATTGCCAGAACCTCTGGACAATTCGGTAAACAGAGAGATTTGAAAAGCCTTACTTTCGGCTTCCTCAATTTGATCGATATCTTCCCGGCTTAATTCTCGGGGGATGCGACCAGTCATAATCGTTTCTACCGGCAGAATAGCCAATACCTGGTGTTTTTGTGATAAGGTTTCGTATCCAGCCGTTTGGTATCTTTCGCGGCCACAGCTCATCATCATCAAAAGTGCGCAAGCAAGCAATAAGATCTTTTTCATGAGTCCATTTTTTTTTAGGTTAACAAAAGAGTATGAGGTGTTCCAAATTTGATTATTCTTCATTTTTGGCTACTTTCGCTGACATATACACCTCTGGCCAGGCGCGTCGGAAGTTTTTATTTTATTTTAAACTTTTTTTAACAATATTCTCTTTCAAAATCCTGTGGTTGATCAAAAACAAAACACGCTGGAGATTCAATGGCTCAGGAACAACCCTGGCCGTTTAGTTACTCATTATCAATACATTGTAGAAGTCACTGTAGCAAAATTTATCCTGAGAGGTTTTTTTGACAGTGGAGAAAAAATGGAAATTGTACAGGAGATTAATTTGCGTTTGCTGGAAAGCAAAATGCAGAAAATACAGGAACATTTTCGGGGTACGGTCCTACTGCGTACCTATTTTTCCAAAGTAACGTACAATTGTTGCCTCGAAATTTGCCGGCAACGCCAACGCCAGGCAACCTTGCTTAGTGAAGATCAATTGACTGAATTTGCAGAATCCGAAATCAACGCCTATGATCAGCTGGTGATCCGGGATGAGTTGTTGCGTTTGCATGCTTGTATCAAAGGATTACATGGCACTTATTTTAAAGGCAGAATTTGTCTGAAAGGATGGATACGTTTTCTGTTTAACAATCAGGATATCCAATTTTATGATAGTCCAAAGACAAGCGAAGCTATAGCTGCGATTAAAGCCAATATGTATGAACCTTATGACCATCTTAATGATCATCAAGTGAATGCCCTTTTGACCGCTTTGTTTAATTTGGTAGAAGATAAAAAGACCGAGCCGGACTCCCTCAGAAAGTGGATGATCAATATTTTGGATCATTTTATCGTTCTACTAAACGGCAATCCACCGGTTTCGGCACATTCCCGGAGTTCGCTAAAAATTTTGTTGCAATACTATTTCGATTGGCAGGAAAAAAGTGTTAATATTTAGATCAAAATATCCGTTTTGATCCCTGCAAAGCGTATAATTATTTATGGAATCGAATTATTTTAATCAGGAAGGTCATTTAAACACAGAAGGAATCAGTTGGTACGTCGAACGCCTTCTGGAAGAGGAAAGTGGCCATTCAGTAAGTGAGAATGGTCCGGTTAACGCTTCGAACACTCCGGTAAAACACCGGATCTTCGAGCATATCCACCAATGCACTGATTGTCATCAACAGGCTATAGAATTATATCGGATACTGGCAGATGTGCAAACGGGGATCCCCGTTTCTGAAGATATAGGTTCCGAATCCAAGCCACTACCCTGGCGTTTTGGATTAATCCTGCTCTTGATTCCATTGGCCTATTTTATGTGGCGGCAACAGATTAGCAAACCTGTTGATGAACAACCATCCCAAGAAGCCCCGCCACCTCCAAAAAACACGGATGGCACCAATCAAAAACCGGTAGCTACGTTTGAGCCCCCCAGAGAAGAAGCGGCAGAATTACCAGAAAAAACACCTCCACAAAATAAAAAAGCAAACCCGGAATTATTAGCCCTGAACTTTGTGCCCCTTGATCACCTGGAAACTTTCGCCGGGGAAATGGTCAGAGGGGGGGAATGGTCGGTTCTTCAACCCAAAAATGAAGCTCATTATAAAAATGGCGAACCCATAATTTTTAAGTGGAATGCTCAGGAAAATGTACCTTTGAATCTTGTTTTGTTGAATAACCGGGAAGATACGTTACTTCAACAAAGCCTTCAACAACCCGAATTCCACTTGGATCGCCAACTCGATCCGGGTCTTTATTACTGGAAGCTGGAAACAGCCACAGAATTGATCTATTTGGGCAAATTTTGGGTAGATATTGAATAGTTTCACGCTGGAATAAGGAAATGAGATGAAGAAATTACTGCCTGTCATACTTTTGCTACTGACTACAAATCTTTGGAGTCAATCCATACTGGATACGGCAAACCGCTTGAACGAAGACAATCGATATGTCGCTTCCAATGCGTTGATGAAACAATTCATCAAAGACCACCCCGACCGTTTTTTTGATCTGTCACAAGCGTACTTTCTGATCAGTTATAACTATATGCAGCTGGGCGATTATCAGGCGGCATTAGCAGCCAATCGTCAATCACGATCCATCCGGGACCAGATACTTTCTGATAATATCGCCGAAAATTACATGCGTGAAGGTGCCATCCACCTTTTGATGGGAGATTATGAGCGTTCCATAGATTTGTTATATACAGCCTACAACCTTCCGATTGAAGATCCGCAGACCTTTGCACTGACGGCTGCTTATATGGCTTCGGCCCAACAGGCTTTGGGCAATTATGAAAAAGCGTTGGAGGGGTATCAGCAAGCTCAGGATATCTTGTCGATCGAATTGGGGGATGACCATCCCGACCTTTCCACCAATTATTACAACCTGGGTCGATTATACCTGGAATGGGGAAAAAAAGATCAAGCTCAATCGGCCTTGGAACAGGGTTTACTCATTGCCATGCGTTGGCCAGAAAGGAGGGATCAATTGGGCCGTATTTACAATGCTCTCGGGCTGTTGACTGTAGAAGAAAACCCCGAAAAGGCGAAGGGGTATTTCCATCAGGCCGAGGGGGTATTGCAGCTTGCTTTTGGAGATTATCACCCCGAGTTAATCCGCACAAAATTACACCTCGCAAAGGCGGCTATGAAGCTGGAGGATATGACGCTGGCTCGGGTACAGGTAGATGCCGCAATCAGCCAATTGCTGCCTGCCGGAGAAATGGGCCCGCAGGCCGAAGCTTCCTCACTTGACGGTTTATTACTGGCTGAAGCCTGGCAAACCCGTGCGTTAATCTACATTGATGGACAAAATGAAGCCGAACTGGAACAGGCGCTAACGGACTGCGAACGTGCCGTTAAGCTACTCAACCAGGAATTGAATCTGCGTTATGGCGATGCTAGCCAACTGAAAATACTGGCACACCTGCACTCGATTTATGAAACCGGCATGATCGCGGCACTGGACTTGTTTCAATATTCAGCAGCTTACGAATATCAGGAGCGTGCTTTCGGCTTTGCAGAAGCAGCAAGGGCCAATTTATTACGTGTTCAAAGGATGGGTAGTGGTGATCTGGCCACCCGGTATCCGAATTTGTTTCAGCAGGAACAAACCTTAAAAAATGATTTGCGTCAGGAAGAGGCTTTACTACAACTGAATCCTACAAATGAGAAACAACGCCAGGCCAAGGTGATTGCTTACCAAAAGTACATTGCTTTTCTTGAAAATTTGAAGAAAGAACATCCGGAATATTACCATGCCTTATTTGAAGTCAACCTGCCCCAAATCAAAGACGTGCAACAAACATTAGATGGGCAAACAGCACTACTGGAATACTTCATCGGCCAGCATGACTATTATATTTTTGCCATCAATGCTAAAGCGCATGAGGTCATCCGTTTGCCAAAGAAAACAAGTCTGGAGCCCAAATTAAAACTGAATACCAGCTGGAAAGGCTTGGTTTCCAAGGGAGAAACCGGACCGGGTGTTTACTCCAAATTGGAGCATCAGGTGGAGTCCACTGATTTGGAAAAAAGCATTGGCGGACTCCTGGTTGCCATCCAAAAAATCACCCCTCAGCAGTTTGCAAGCTATAGCCACGACCTATACTTAAAGCTTATTCAACCGGTTGAAAATATCCTAAAAAACAAACAAAAGCTGATCGTTGTACCTCACCAACAATTAAATGCAGTGCCCTTCGAAGCCCTGATTACCAAGCCGGTTGATGACGAAAAAAAGATAAAATACAATAAGCTAAACTACCTGATACAGGATTTTGCTATTCAATACGCCGCTCATGCGGGGAGTAGCACCAGCAAAAAAGCCACGCCACCCATTACGGAATTTGAACCGTTGCTGGCTATGGCACCCATTTTCTCCCTTGACTCTACCGGCAGTTATATCCGTGAATCACACCGATTTCTTTTTGATACCCTATATCAATCGGATGCAGCTATGCGGGCCGTCTCTCCAGATGGACGGATTTTTCAGCCCCTAAAATATTCCGAACAGGAAGTTTTAGATCTGGTGGAATTATTTAAACGTAAAAAGACAATGGCCAAGGCCTATTTTTCTGAGCAGGCCACTGAAACCACTTTTAAAGAGGAAGCCGCTGGTTATCAATTTATTCATCTGGCTACCCATAGTTTTATCAACAGGAATAATAGCAGCCTGTCGGGTATTGCCTTTTTTCAATCAAAATCGGAAAGCGAGGAAGATGGCGTGCTTTATCTTTCTGAAATCTACGGTTTGGAATTGAACGCCCGCATGGTAGTGCTGAGTAGTTGTGAGAGTGCCTTGGGTACTTATGCGCCTGGTGAGGGCAGCCTTTCTTTAACCCGTGCCTTTCTGGTAGCAGGGGCCGACAATGTGCTTTCTACACTATGGAATGTATACGATCGTTATGCTTCGGAATTGATGACCAAATTCTATGGTGAATTGCTCAACGAAAAAGAACCTGCCAGTGCTTTGCGCAAAGCCAAATTGAATATGATCAATGGAAAAAGTACGGCTAATCCTAAGATTTGGAGTGGGTTTGTGCTTTGGGGGGTGAGATTGTGAGAGGGTGATGTTGTGAGAGGGTGAGAGGGTAAGAGAGTGAGGTGATTTTCAATAAAAAACGGATAAAAACATGAAAAAATACTTACTCTTCCTATTTGTTCCCGTTTTATTGGGGTTGTATTTTCCGGAAACGGACCTTAAAATGCGTAGTGGAAAAGACTTCGCCCTGTTTATTGCTGTGGAAGACTACCAGGAATGGCCGGATTTGCGCAATCCGGTTTCCGATGCTCGGGCTGTGGCTAAGGAATTGGAAACCGAATACGGCTTTACAACAGAGGTATTGACCAACCCCCGCCGGAATGAAATTTATACGGTACTCGAAAAATACCGCAACTTGGAATATAGCGATGATAGCCAGCTGCTGATTTTCATATCGGGCCATGGCGATTTTCGGGAAGGCACGAGAGAGGGCTTTTTTATTCCCACAGATGGTTTGTTGAATGATGCCTTTCAGGATACCTATATTCCACATACCCGATTGGAGCGCATCGTCGATAATATTCCCTGCAAACACATCTTGCTAGCCATTGATGCCTGTTATTCCGGCACCTTTGATGAAGATATTGCACTCAGCAAATCCCGTCCTTCCCAAGATTTGGGGAAACTAGATGAAGTAAATTTATTTGTACAACGGCAATTGAAACATCATTCGCGCCTCTATTTGACCTCAGGAGGCAAAGAGCGGACCCCAGATGGACAAAATTATTCGCCCTTTACCCAGCACTTCCTGGAAGGCCTGCGAAGTTACGGCATCAATGATGACGTTTTGACCTATACCGAATTGTTAGGGTTTATGGAGGTTGCCAATCCCAAACCACGCTCCGGTCAATTTGGTAGCCACGAGCCTGGCGGTAGTTTTTTATTTGTAACCCGAAAGGCAGGGGCTTTTGCCAAGGTCGAAAAACAAAACAAGCCCGAGGTCAGCCTGGAACCTGAAAAAAAACCAGCACAACAACCTAAGGTTGATAAAACGACATCCTCCGCTACAGTATCTATCCGCGATCCGCGTGATGGACAGCAATACCTTACCAAACAAATCAACCAACAAACCTGGCTGACCCAAAACCTGAATGTAAAAACGACTAATTCCTGGTGTTACAATAACAAGCAAGCTAATTGTGATGAATATGGCCGTTTGTATAGTTACGAAGATGCGGTTAAAGTGTGTCAGGGGCTAGGCACCGGCTGGCACCTGCCCTCCGGTAATGAATGGCAAAATATGATCAGATTGTTTGGTGGTCTGGAGGGTGATTCGGATGATAATGGGGCTAAGGCTTTGGAGGAATTAAAGAAGAATGGCAGTAGTGGATTTGATGTGAAGTTCGGGGGGGAGAAATTTTATAGTAGTAGCTTTAGTAAATTGGGATCTTTTGGTAATTATTGGACGAGTACCACCGGTAAGAATAACGGACAAATGATTATTGGTTTTAGCAATAATGGTCCTATTTATTATAAGGAATCATCTTTAGGTAGCAAAAATGGTTACTCCTGCCGGTGTGTAAAGAATTGAATCCACTTCTAAACCTTTGCCTTTTCTCATAATCTGTCTATCTTCGCGACTTCAAAAAAAATGAGTTCGGCAAAAATAAGCCGAATACATTGTATTGGGAACTAAATTTTCTGCAAGAGGATTAATATGCAGAAGAACAATAACGATAGCACAATGGATAAGCGTACGGAAATTTCAAAAGTATTGGCGGAACCCCAATTCGGGGAGCAGGTTACCGTAATGGGCTGGGTAAGAGCCTTTAGAAACAACAAATTTATTGCCTTAAACGATGGTTCCTGCATGAAGACCTTGCAGGTGGTGGTCGATTCGGACAAAGTTGAGGAAAGTGTGGTAAAAAAGATCAACTTTCACGCTTGTATCAAAGCCACCGGGCAGCTGATAGAAAGTCAGGGTGCTGGACAAACCATGGAAATACTGGCCGATACCATTGAAATTTTAGGGGAAACGAATCTGGAAAAATACCCCTTGCAGCCCAAGCGCCAAACGATGGAGTTTTTGCGTGAAAACGCACACTTCCGTATGCGTACCAATACCTTTAGCGCGGTGTTCCGCCTTCGGCACGCCATAGCTTATGCCATTCACAAATATTACAACGATCGCGGTTATTATTATATGCACTCGCCTATTATCACAGGTAGTGATGCCGAAGGAGCTGGTGAGATGTTTCAGGTAACTACCCTGGATGTAAACAAGCCAGCCCGTACGGAAGATGGAGCTATTGATTGGGGGCAGGACTTTTTTGGCAAAGCCACTAATCTCACTGTTTCCGGGCAATTGCAGGCAGAAGTAGCCGCCCTGTCACTGGGTAAGGTCTATACCTTTGGACCTACATTCCGTGCTGAAAATTCCAATACTTCCCGCCACCTGGCCGAGTTCTGGATGATTGAACCGGAAGTAGCCTTCGCCGATATTCACGACGACATGGATCTGGCTGAGGACTTCGTGAAATATTTGATCAACTACGTTTTGGATAACTATCCGGATGATCTGGAAGTGTTGGATCAACGCATTCAGGAAGCCGAGAAAAATATGCCCAAAGAAAAGCGCCGCCCGATGGGCCTGGTTGAGATGTTGCGCTTTGTGGTAGACAATGATTTTGAGCGCATCACCTATACAGAAGCCATCAATGTGCTGCGTGGCTCTAAGGATTTCAAAAAGGGTCGTTTTGCTTACGAACCAGTTTGGGGCGAAGACTTGCAGTCGGAACACGAACGCTACCTGGTAGAGAAAAAATTCAAAAAGCCGGTCATTGTCCGCGATTACCCAAAGGACATCAAATCATTTTATATGCGCCAAAATGATGATGATAAGACCGTTGCGGCTATGGATGTACTTTTCCCATATATCGGTGAGGTGATCGGTGGCTCACAGCGGGAAGAACGCCTGGAGGTGCTGGAAAAACGCATGCAGGAAATGAACATCCCTGAAAAAGAGCTCTGGTGGTACCTGGATCTGCGCAAATTTGGCGGTGCTCCTCACTCCGGATTCGGCCTTGGCTTTGAGCGTATGGTGCTTTTTATTACGGGTATGGGTAATATTCGTGATGTGATTCCATTTCCACGGGCACCGAAGACGGCGGAGTTTTAGGATTTAAGAGGGGGCGCATCTTATTTATTTGGTTTAATTAAGTACAACGAAACTGATGGAGACACCTATCCAAGATTGTCCCTATTACAAGACAGTACTGTACAGAAAAAATTCTCTCTTAACGAAATTTTAGAACTGCCTAAAATCTCTATTGATACAATGGAAGTTTATGCATTAAACTAAATATGATTAAAAGAATTTCGAAAATTTAATAGTACACAATAATTAAGAACCCAGAAACCATAAGGGAGCAATCCTTTATTACAAAATTGTCAATTATTGGTTATTGGGGCACATGCTTACCCACCCTGAGGTGCAATGATACCCTATTAACAGCCAGAAGACATTCAAAGCCCGAAAGATGTAAAATAAACTAATATTCATTTCCTTACCTTTGAGTATCCAAAAGTCCATTCTTTTACAAAACGAAAAATCAGGAAATGATCAAAAAGATTTGTTTTTTACTCTTTATTAGTAGTCTCTTTCTTTGTTACCATATTCATGCACAGGATACCATTGTCGTTCAAACCCTTACCTTGAATTCAACTGAAAGGGCGGGTGATTATGATTTTCCAGATGATCCTGATCAGTCTTATGAAAAGATTTTAATGACCTATAAAATGCGTTGTCACGGTGGCCAGGTGGGCAGTGGCAATGTAGGTTGCCGGGAATGGGATTATAGCTGTAATACCTTTATTACCGACTCTAGCCGTGTGGATTCAAATCAGGCAGTGCATGCCTCTCATTTGATCAGTAATTTTAATGACGAGGTATTTGAGTATACTTTTGAGCCGACATATACCTATTATCAATACCAACAAAGGCAAATCACCTTTACAGATACCATTTCTGAAAATATTGCTTCTATTGGAAATGGAACGGACAACATTAGTTTGGCCGGTAACCAGCCGACTACAAAGGCGCAATTTTTGTACACTGTGGACGAACTAACTACGGCTGGTTTAACTGCCGGTTCGATTACCAGTATGAATCTACAGCTTGCTCAGGCTGGTGATGTACTTTCATTCTTGCGCATCAATATGAAAGCAACTAGTAAAACGGTCTTAGATGAAACAGATCCCGATCTAGATGGCTTTACAGAGGTGTATTTTTTAAATACAGACTTTACAGGGGCCGGTGATCATGCCTTTAATTTTTATAATGCCTTTGATTGGGACGGCAGCTCCAATATTATTGTGGAGCTAAGTTTTACAAATTCAGGTATGTCTACTGTCTCCGACCTTAGCAGCCACGATGCCGGTTTTGATGCGACTTTGATTTCCGGTGACACCGATTACAGTTTGCAATTTTTAGGATCAGGAAGAATTCCTTTGGATGCCTCCGCTTTATCAACGGTCAATGACCAGATAACTATTGCCTTGTGGGTTAACGGTGCAGCGGATATTATGCCTGTAAATTCCACCATTTTTGAAGGAACCGATGCCAGTAATCAAAGGCAAGTAAATGTGCATTTACCCTGGGGCAATGGTCAGGTCTATTGGGATTGTGGTAATGATGGCAGCAATTATGACCGAATCAATCTTGCTGCCGATCCTGCGTCCTGGGAAGGGCAATGGAATCATTGGGCTTTCACCAAAAATACCAATACCGGAGAGATGAAAATTTACCTTAACGGCGAATTATTCCATTCGGGTTCCGGCTTAACCAGACCCATTGATATCAATGCCTTTACTTTTGCAGGAAACATTGCCGGGTCTAATTCCTACTTTGGCAAAATAGATGAACTTCAAATCTGGGATGTTGAATTGGATCAGCCAACCATTCAATCCTGGATGCGCCAATCCATTGACAATAGCCATCCGAATTACAACAACCTTCGGGCCTATTTCGCCTTAAATGAAGGCTCAGGAAATGCTTTGACGGATGCCTCCTCTAGCATGGTCAATACAGCAGTAAATGGTGTGCCCAGTTGGAAACAAACCAGAGGAAAAGATTTGTATAAAGGTTTTATGACCCATACTTTTCGGCCCAATATCGATTTCGTTCAGGGAGAATACACCGTCAATGAAACGGTCGTTGTTGTTTTGGACTCTGTCTTAAATGATGTACACCAGGTGCTTGAATATGCTGTTGATGGATCAGATTTAATTATAGTAGATACCTTTTTCGCCTATCAGGCGGGCATGACTTATGTTTACGATGAAAGTGGTGTCGTAGTCGATACGGTGTTTAACGCAAGTCAAAATACGATCAATATTGGTGAGCTGAGCTACTACAATAAATTTCCTGCCAAATATGAAATTTTATCGCTGGTCACTCCTTACGGAAATGGCCTGGATTTGGGAAGCGGAAAGACCTTCACTTTTGATGTAACGGATTATGCTCCGATTTTAAAAGGCTCAAAACACATGTCTATTGAATTGGGTGGACAAAACCAGGAAGAACTGGATATCCAATTTCTGTTTATCACTGGTACGCCGCCTAGAACGGTAAAGAACATTCAAAATATCTGGCCATTCCGCCGTGGCAATTACGGATCGATCCAAACCGACGAGGTCTTTGAACCCAGAGTGCTGCAATTGGATGCCGATGGCCACTATTTTAAGATCCGTTCCAGTATTACCGGGCACGGTCAAAATGGAGAATTTGTTCAGCGGACCCATTATTTGAATTTGGGTGGCGGTGCCAATGAATTTGAATTTCCAGTTTGGAAAGCTTGCGGTAGTATCCCGATTTATCCACAGGGAGGTACCTGGCTGTTTGACCGTGCTGGTTGGTGTCCGGGTGATCCAACAGATGTTCAGTATTCGGATATCACCTCTCTGGTTACTCCCGGTGAATCTATTGAAGTGGATTATGGTGTAATAGGCGCGCATTTAACGGAGGCCAATTATTTGGTTTCCCAACAATTAGTGACCTATGGAGCAGCCAACTTCGGCAATGATGCCGCTGTGATAGATGTCATTCGTCCAAGTAAAAAAGTGGAGCACGAACGGTTCAATCCCGCCTGTAACAGACCTGCTATTGTGATTCAAAATACAGGGAGCAACACCTTAACAAGTTTGGATATCAGCTATAAAGTACAGGGAGGTAATGCCTTGACTTATACTTGGACTGGCAGCCTGGAATTGATGGAAACAGCTGAGGTGGAATTGCCCGTTGGGGATATTTCTTTTTGGGAAACGATGGAAGCGCCCGGTGTCTTTGAGGTCACTATTTCCAGCCCTAATGGCATTGCCGATGAATATGCCAATAATAATGTCATCCGTTCTGCATTTAACTCCTTCGCCATTTTTGAAGGTTCCATTACCTTAAAATACAAAACCAATAGCCGCCCGAATGAAAACCGGATGTTCATTACCGATCATGCCGGTGATGTTGTTTTAGAAAAAACCGATATGGAAGCCAATACCACTTATGAAGATGATATCAGCTTACCCAGCGGTTGTTATACCATGCATTTTACAGACACTGGTGGCGATGGGTTGTACTACTGGTACTGGGAAGCAATTGGCCAAAACCTCGGCACCGGTTATGTCCGGTTTCAAAGACGGGTAACCGATATTATTACCTTACCCATTAAAAATTTCGAATCGGAATTTGGCAGCTTTATACAATTCGATTTTTTCCTGCCCGAGCCCGTTGCGGTTGATGATCTGGTAGAAGACGCTTCCTTGATTAGTCTTTTTCCCAATCCAACTACCGGCGAGTTCACGCTGGAGCTGATGGGTTATGAAAATAAAGACATCACTATTGAATTGTTTGATGCCGCTGGCAGAAAGATCGAGACTAAATTCTTAGAGGACAATGCCTTAACACAGCTGCAAACAAATTTTGATTTAGAGGCTTACGCCAATGGCCTATACCTGATCCGTATATTTGATGGAAATAGGGTGAATTATAGAAAGTTGGTGAAGTCTAATGACTAATATTCGATCATTGGAATAGCTTTTGATGGCTTAAAATTTTAATTGCCCTCTCTAAAACTAAACAACTTTAGTTTGGTTCGAATACCTAGACACAATTTGTTGGATAGAAATAGGAAAATCCTCCAAAATTAGTTAGCTTGGGATGAAGTTCTCAATAATATTCCTTTAGTAAGGGATATCGATATGGATGATTTACCATTTGTAGCACTGACAGAGTATTTAGATGAATTATTATGGACAGGTGACAATCAGCTATATAATGGATTGAAGAAAAAAGGTTACAAGAAAGTTGTAAATTTTGAATTTATCAAAACAAATTAGATAGATAAAGAATTAATAAGCTAATACCAACCGCACCTCCCGAATATCCTCCGGCCCGGTTCGGCAGCAGCCACCAATAATCCGTGCACCCGACCGATACCAAAGTAATGCCTGACTATGCAAAGTTGCTGGCTTTTCGGCAGCTGTCCAGCAATGATGTTCAGCATCCCAGCCTTCTCCGCTATTGGGATAAACGATCAAGGGTTTTTGGGTAAGCAAATTGGCCGCTTTTAGCAATCCGTCTATATGTTCAGGCGGAGTACAATTAATACCGATCGCCAGGATCTCCGGAATGGGGTCAGCCATTTTCACAACTTCACCAAATAATGTGCCGTCACTTATCTGAAAGTCATTCTTACAACTAAATGATAACCAAGATTTTATTCTATTGTTTTTTGAAATTATGTGAATAAATATTTCCGCTTCCAAAACCGATGGAATTGTTTCAAAAGCCAATAAATCTGCACCGCTATTGGCCAGGAATTCTACTTTTTCCCGATGAAAATCGTGCAATTCCGGGGCTGAAATGCCATAATGACCCCTATATTCCGATCCATCTGCCAGAAAAGCACCATAGGGACCGATGGACGCGGCTACCAGGGGTTTTAATCGGCCCTTACGGTTCTTTGGTTCCTTCCAAAAATCCTCCACCGCACTTCGAGCCAGGTTGACACTCAACTGCAACAGTTCACAAGACTGCTGGTGACCAATACCCTTTTGGCGAAAGCCTGGAAAAGAGGCTTGATAACTGGCTGTAGTCAAAATATCCGCCCCTGCATATAGGTACTCCAGGTGAACCCGATAAATCAGCTCCGGGTTTTCCAACAAAATTTTAGCTGACCAGAGTGCATCGTTTAAATTGGCACCTCGTTTTTCCAGTTCGGTGGCCAAAGCACCATCCAGTACCAAAAAAGCTTGTTGATCTAAAAAAGGTTGTAGTGGGTTTTGCATTAAAATAGGTTTTAGGCGGTAGGTTTTGGGGATTAGGGGCAGTTTGGTTGGCTCAACCGATTAGATTGACATTCACACATTCCCCTCATTTTAACAAATCCTACATACTTCAAACGGCACCAAAAGCGTTTCAAATATTCCTCAGTTCTACGGGCCAAAAATACACTTCTCTGCCCAAACTTCTCAAAACATACTACCCTACCCTGGTTACAAAGATTCGAAAATTGTAAACCAAAATAATTGTAAACATGCACTTTAAAAATTTAAACTTGCTTGCCTTTGCTGCCATTTTTTTATTGGCTGGTTGTTCGAAAGAGGAAAAGGTTTCCGAAGAAGACCGGATTGCTACAGAAAAAGCCAGTCAAGACTATGTATTGGCAGAAAACACATTTGATGAAGTATTTAAATTAGTGGACGCTGAAGCCAAAAAACAAGGAGACTTGAACGGCTTCCAAAGTCCAGATGAGGGTGTAGATGACCGAAATGATTGCCCTGATGTTAGCCTAACATTTGTCGACAATACCATTTTTCCGGCTACTTTAGCCCTTTCTTTTGACGATGGCTGCACGGCTCCTAGTGGTGCTACTGTTTCGGGAACGATTGTCGCCATTTTTGATGGCCTGTTATTTTCGCCGGGCACTACCTTTAGCCTTCGTTTCATCGACTTCGTACACAATGGCAATACCGTCAATGGTGATTACATCTTATCCAACGATGGAGAAGACGCCAATGGGCAATGGACTTTTACAGCTACTATCGATGGAGAGCTGAACACTGCAGATGGCCGTACGATCAACTATCAATCACAAAGAGTAAGCAAAATGATTGAAGGTAACGATACCAATTTCTTTACCGATGGCCTCAATGGGATTTTTGATGATGTTTGGAGCACTACACAGGAATCTACCCTGACCAATAGTGATGGGTTGTTGCTGACCGTGTCGACCGCCGATGCCATTCGTAGCCCGTTGGTGTGCCGTTGGCCAGTGAGTGGTTTCCTCGAACTCAACCTAAATATACCGGCAACTACCGGTTCCCTTGATTTTGGTGATGGCACCTGTGATAACAAAGCACTGTTGACTATTGGTGGCCAAACGATAGAATTGGAATTGTAATTAATAAGATGAGGAGTGGGCATAATTATGCCAACTAGTGAGTACTTAGGAGTCAGAAAATAGCTCACCACAGAGGCGCAAAGGACGCGGAGATTTGCAGAGTAATGTATTGAAATCCAATTCTTTATACGCTTTGCTGTACACTCCCGCTGAGACAACGCAGAGAAAAAATACTAGTATTTTTCCTCTGCGTTTACTCAGCGCTCAGTACCTCTGCGGTGAATAAAAATATGGGTCATGCTTAAACCTTTTCAATTAACGCCCATCCATAAATTAGTTATGCTGCTCCTTCAATCCACCCAAAAAAGCCACCATATCTCTAATCTCTCTTTTGGTCAAAATTCCTCCCATAAGGGGCATGCTGGATGGAATGTTTTCCCTTTTTGCGATCTCCGACTTTTCAATCTCACGAATATCCTCTTTTCCTATTTTAAGTTTAATGCGTTCAGGCGTTTCCTCCAAAACAATGCCAGCTGTAGTGGTACTGTCTACCAGTTCCAACATGACGACCCCATAACCAGGAGCAAAGGTGGCACTCGGTTCCACCAATGATGCTAAAATCTGTTCTTTGGTCAGTCTGGTACCGACACCTGACAATCCGGGGCCGGCATTCCCTCCACGCTCAAAAATGGAATGACAACGCACACATTGAGCCGCTTCATGTTGATAAAAAAGATCTTCGCCCTTTTCACGATTTCCGCCGCTTAGGGTTTCCCGATACAAGGCCAGCGCATCCGTCTTGCTTTTTGCCTCCTGAAATCTTTCCAGTTTTTGTAATGATTCTGCATCATTTTGTTGCGCAACAGCTTCAATCACATCCAATTGAATCTCAGCCGGTAAATGGCCAGCAAGCAAATCATCCAACGGCTTTTTCAATGCCTCTACTGCACCAGCGCTCTTTATGTTTCCCAATGAAGCCAGCGCCGCCTGTTTTTCTTCCAAAGACCCAATTTTTAGAATGGCGGCCAATAAGTCAACTGCTTTTTCCGTATCCAATCCCGATTCAGGGATAATTTCCAAGGCGAGCGAGCGCACTGTTTTGTCGGAATCAGTCCGGGCTATTTCCAGTGCATCTTGCAATAGGTCGGATTTCATATTAAACAAAGCGTCCAGAGCCGCCGCTCTAACTTTTTCAGAGGGACTATTTTTTAATAAAGTAAATAAGGTAGGCGCATTTTCCGGTGTTCCCATTTTTGCAGCAGCTTCTGTCGCTGCAATCTGTACGGCGACATCCTTCTCTTCCAATAATTCCTGCAATACAGATTTCAAGGCGGCTTTCACCGGACCTTCATCACGAGTGATTTCGCCACGATACCTGCCATCCACACGGTCAAAAACGGATGGCTTTGCCCAGGTCCGTAAGGCGTCAATTGCCTCAGCTCTCAGTGCAGAAGGCGCCGAAGTTCGCGTAGCATAGTCTACCAATAGGTCCAGATTTTCTGCTCCGCCTACCCGAAGATTGGCATTGATGGCCCTTCTGATCAAGGGCTCGCTGGTAAAACGAGGATCTTTCAGTGTTTGAGCCAATGCGGGCAGTGCAGCCTCAATAGAAAAATCATCATTGATGGCCCGAGCTGCTTCAGCGACCAAATATTCATCTGCATCCTGCAAAAAATTGGCAACTCCTGGTGCTTTCATTCGCCGCAAGGCAACTATAGCAACAATTCTCAAGGCCCGAGAGGGGTTTGTACTAAGGGCTTCCAGTGGCGCCGCTTCTCCAATTCTCGACAAGGCAATAGCGCCACCATGCCGCAACCAGCTATCTTCATCATTATTGGTTTCCAGTAGCTCCAAGATCGGTTTTACGCCATGTTTATAAGCAATCCGCCCCAAAGCTTCCATAGCAAAAAAGCGAACTCTGGGAGATTCGTGTTTCAGTAGAGGCAACAAATCCGCGCCTGCTTCAGTATAGCGGATATCGCCGATCATCTTGGCCGCCTGGGCACTGATTTCAGGATCGGTATCTTTTAAGAATGGTACAAATGCCTGAGCAAAGCTGGCATCTTCCCGAGCCAGCTGACCAATGCCCCACAAGCCATGAATACGCGCCAGTTGGTGGGCTTTTTGATTGGCAGCAGCCAATAACACTTTATATCCTTTTTTCTTATGTTTGGCCAATTCAAATTGTGCCTTCAGCCGAATCCGCATATCCTGATGTCCTAATAATTCACCCAATTCCTCACCGCTTTTTTTAGAGAAGTCCGCAGTAATCAGCGCTTTGGTTTCCAACCGAATAGGGGTATTGTTGGCACCAGGAACATCCAATTTCCAAATCCTACCCTCATTTTTGGTACCCCAGCCATCAATCCAATCGCCAAAATACAAGGCGCCATCAGGGCCAAAATCCAGGCCGGTGGGCAACAGACCACTCACCACCTCAAGGGTTGTATCCAATTCAAAGCTGGCACCTTTGGGTTTCAGCGTAAAAGCATGGATTGGAGAATTGGCCGGTGACCCCCGAAATTCGGAAATAAAAAAGTGGTTATACCATCGTTCATCCAGCGCCGTACCCGGATTGTAGACCATACCGGTAGGGCCATTTACATAATTCTGAATAGGCGGAAGGATATATGCTGCCTGGCCCTCCCAACGAGGTAGGTACATTTTTTCTTCCATCCAGACTTTGTATCGGTTATTATCCGGATCAGTATATTTTCCAAACTGCCAATTGGTACGCCAGCCACTATCTGAGCCATTGATCAGGTATACCAGTCGTTCCCGTTCACCACGGTGATCACCATCGTTGTCTACGGTAATCAGATTGCCGTATTGGTCAAATACAAATTCATGGGTATTACGCAAACCGGCCGCAAAAACCTCAAACCCGCTGCCGTCCGGTTCGGATCTGACAATAACGCCCTGGTTGGGATATTTCCAATTTTTGCCATCCTGATCCACCACATTCATGCCAATATCACCAATGCCCCAGTAGATTCTGCCATCGGGGCCAAGGGTGACGCCCGACATCCCGTGCCCACTAAAACCTATGTGTACGGCATAACCATGGCTTATTGAGGTCTTTTGATCAGCAATACCATCACCGTCACGATCTTTGGTGCGCCAAAGGTCCGGACCTACACCGATAAACACCTCGCCATTTGCAAATTCTACTCCGTTGGCCACATCAGTAATTTCTTCATTAAAATCTTCGATATACAATTGCGCCCGATCGGCAATGCCATCGCCGGATTGGTCTTCCAGAAACCAAACCTGCTCTTTGGTGACCGCCAAATCCTGCCAATCGCGGGTACCGTCACCATTCAGATCCTGCAGGAATCTCCGGGCTTCTTCATTCTCTGTGGCAAAAGTTTCGCGCAAAAATTTACGCCGGTCCTCTACCGACTGAAAAGAAATAGATGCCGTCATCCAATTGCGGTGGCCGCGAATATCAAATTCGGAATTACTTTGACGAGAAGCACGGGTGTAATAAATCCGACCATTGGGTGCTATACTGATGGCTATTGGGTCAGAGATAAGGGAATCTGGAGCCCATAACGCTAATTCTAATCCATCGGTAACATTCACGGCTACCTCCTGTCGGATTTTTTGAGCCAGATCCGCTGCAGTTTCCGGCGCTAATTCCAGAACTTTTGTTGGGTAAATTAATTTCGGTTCTTCTTGTTTACAAGCGCTGAAAAAGTTCAGGCAAAACAAAAAGGTAAGCAGTTTGCAGGTTGGTTTAGTCCGTTGCATGGTATGAAGTAGGATTTAATCAGGCAGCAATATAGGTCTAAAATTTTATAGTTTTATGCTAGCCGAATCCCATGCAACCATTCCTGTTTTTCCTGTTAGATTTATAGATTTATGGCTTATAGATGATCTGCTGAAAATTCAGGCGAAAAATTTCCTCTTTTATCGGAGCCACAAGAATAATGCGGGCCAGACCGTCATTACGAGGGAACATCACCCGGCCAGACACCTTTTCATTAGGCCCAAGAGTCGTTTTGCGCAAAGCAAAATCCGACCAGAACCAGGAATTTTCCGGTCCTGGTGGTGGCAAAGGCCGTTGTGCTACGGCAGGAGCTATCGTAGCCCCAACATAAAGACTGGTTACGGCCAACTCTTCATTATTATCATTATCTACCCCTTCATTATCGTCAGAATCACTGGCAATAGCCGCTACAGCACCTACCACAGCCGCCGCACCAATGGCCACGGCCAGGTTTTTACGGCCGGCATCACGTCGGGATTCATCGATTTCCATGCTTAGTAATTTTCGTTCCGGGTCGATGGCTTTGTATTGCCGACCATCCGCCTCCAGAAATAGGTATTCTGGACTCACCAACACTTCTTCCTGGCTATAATTGATGACCTCAACGTCAAACATCACAAAATTTTTGTCATAGGATGAAAAAGCGGCCTGTACCTCCAGTTCGCCCAGTTTCTGCCGGGCAAAAGCCTGTCCGTAATTCCAACGCACATTTTCTCCTTCCGGATTGATGCGTACCACAGATTTGGGCGTAAAACAAGAGGTAAACAATAGAGCGCAGAGCAGCAGTAGCCCCAAAGCGGGGGGCTGTGAGTAGCTTTTTTTCATGATATTGAGGTTTAATAGTAGCCAACAAATTAGCCGCAAAATTCCTTAATGGCAAGTCAAAGCCTGTTAAAAGCGAGTTAAATCAGGCTTTCATATACCAATTTCAGTTCCTTCACACTTCTGGCTACACTAAAATGTTCAGCCACATAAGCCGCACCAGCTTGCCCCATTTGTTTTCTCAATTTTGCGTCAATGGTTAATTTTTCAATGGCTGCAGCCAGGGCTTTTGCATCGCCAGAGGGCACCACCAGTCCGCTTTCTCCATCAACGGCTAATCCACGGTTGCCACCAATATCCGTCATAATGGTAGCCTTACCTAGGAATAAGGCTTCTAACAATACCTTTGATAAACCCTCTCCTTTTATAGATGGCAATACGCTTAGGTCACAACCTTTGACCAGGGAGAGTACATCTTTGCGAAATCCGGCAAAGCGGAAGTGTTCCCCGTAGGGAGATTTTTTTAATAAAGCCTGAATTTTTGGGCTATCTAATCCGCGCCCAATCAGCAAAAAATAGACGGGCATTGCTGTCGGTAAATAATGCGTAGCTTCTACCAAAAACGGAATACCTTTCATACGACGGGCATTGGCCACTACGCTGACGACCACGGCTTTTTCAGGAAACCCAAATTCCGATACATCCGCTGCTTCAATTCCTTCATACCAGCTAGGGTCATGGCCTTTGCTGACCACCACTGCCTTATTGCTATCAAAAAACAACTGCCGGTCAAAGACCTCCTTTACTGCTCCGGATACACAGGTAATCTTGTCCACTCTAGGATGTAGGTGGGTGAGGTAGTTGGTGGGGTCAAACCAGTGAATGTTGCCGGTATATCCCCGATAGGTCAATACCTTCACCGGTAGTCCGCTAGCCGCTCTGACACCATTAATGATGGCTTTATTGTTATACAGGTGCAATATATCGTAAGCATTTTCAAGCAATTCTTCCCTGATAAATGCCACCGCATCCCGATCGAATTTGCGTTTGGGATGAAAATCTATGACACGCAAACCGGCCTGTCGAAAACGTTCCGCATACGGGGCATGTCCCTGAGTCATCACCGTCACTTCCAAGCCAGCCTGATGTAGACCAATCAACATTTCGCCTTCCGGACGGACGGCATTCCAATTGTCGTCATAGGAGCTGATGACCAGGACTTTGATGGGTTTATTTTTCATCTTGTTTTCTTTCGTAAAGGCGAATCTCATCTCCAAATTTGCGCTGAAGCTGATAGTTTTCATAAATTTTTTGCGAAAGCACATTATCTGGCACCTCGCCATTCAGGAATATGTATCGGGGATTCTGTTCCAAAATAATTTCCGTTTCTTTTTCCAGATCAACACCTAGTGCTCGCACATTATTTTCATGCCACAATAACGATCGGTGCACGTAGGCCGTTGGGCTGGCTTTGCCTACTAGAAAATAGAGGATATGGTGATAATTGCCGGTATATATTTGATCTTCCTGTTTCAGGAGGGGTTGTAAATAAGCAGCAATTTCCCGAGGAAAGTCGGGTTTGTCGTAATAGTCCATTTTTTGAAAAAACACAATGATTAGTCCTAATAATCCCAGCAATCCGTATCCCCATTTTGAGGGTATTTTAAGCCAAAAAGCAGGCTTTGGGCAATCTTTACTAAAAAAGAATCCGCCTAACAGACAAAAAGGCAACATCAGCTGGATGAAATAATGACCAAACAACTTTCCGGGCCAAAGGATAATGAATAAGTCCAAAACCACCCACAGCAACACCAAGGTTTTCCAATGTTTATCAGGATGAGCTTCCGTTTTTCTCCAGGCATAAATGGCCATAATGGTTAGCGGGAAGAAACGAAGCAAAAATTCCGCTACAAAAACTACAGACTTCCACCAGGGCGTATCAACGGGATATTTGCTGGTTACTTCAAAGGTGTAATAAAGAAATGTATCCCTTTGCCCGATCGAATCATAATAAAAATAGGTTAGCAAGAAAGGCGTAGAAAAAGCAAGGACCATCAATGCCAGTTTACCCACTAGGTCAGGCAGTTTTTGCATTTCCTGGGAAGCATAAAGCCGCCACAACAAAAACAGCCCAATGGCCAGTGCATCAAATAGCACCACATATTTAATCATAAAACCTAGCCCGAGCAGTCCACCAACCAATAAAAAACGCCACCATTGCTGACCGCTGAGCACGCACCATATTGCCAGGATGGTAAACAGGTTGAAATACAACTCCGTATTGGGGTTTACGCCGTAATAAGTAAAAATTGACGTCAACAAGATGTAGCTGATTCCCGCCGCCCGTGCTGCCAAACGATCCTTGAGTAATATCCAACTCACCTGATACAAACCAAAAGCGGTAAAAGCAATCCATATAGCCATCAACAACCGCATGATAAAGATGGATTTACCTGCCAGGGAAAGCAGCCCTGCATAGAGCAAAAAAATGCCGATGGGTTTGGTATCAATAATATCCACAAAATAAGTCTTGCCCTGAAGGATGCCTTCACCAATCAGGATATAGGTGGATTCATCATGATTGATTACACTTGGGAAAAAGGAAAAAAAACGCAATATTGCCGCCAAAATAATAAATGCAGCCAATGTTTTTAGGCTAACCCAAAGTTGATTCTGCTCCATAAGGGGCAAAGATAAAAGCATTTTGAAACAATCAACTTTAGCAGAAGCCATTCGTTTATAAAAATTAAATCCAATTTATGAATCACCAACACCTAGCTCAAATCAACATCTCAAAAATGAAATTCTCGATTGATTCTCCTAAAATGCAGGGATTTATCTTGAATTTGGACCGCATCAATGCACTGGCTGATGCCCAACCTGGTTTTGTCTGGCGGTTGAAGGGTGAAACCAACAATGCCACCGAAATTCAGGTTTTTGACGACACGCAATTTATTATCAATATGTCGGTTTGGACATCAGTGGAAACCTTAAAAGAATACGTTTTTCGTACTGCTCATGTCGAGATTATGCGTCAACGCCGGCAATGGTTCAAATTAATGGATGAAGCCAATTATGTGCTCTGGTGGATTCCTGCGGGGCATATTCCAACCTTGCAAGAGGCGAAAGAAAAGCTGGAATATTTGCGAAAGAATGGGCCTTCGGCGGAGGCTTTTGATTTTAAATATTGTGAGCAGAGTGCTGGTGAGTAGGGATCGCCGCACGGTCCAAATATGATATGTTAGCCAATAATTATAACATCTTTTTTTTCTCTGTACCTATGAGAATATATGCCATATCCCAATTGCCATGGAAATTTTAAAAGAGAAAGGTTAGACAAACGAATGTGCGACCGCGCTGCGGTCGAATCAAAAAACAAACCATTCTGCTAACCTAGTTTGA
>BQJU01000077.1 GCA_021604865.1 Saprospiraceae bacterium
GTCTGTTTCAGGCGAGCTATTTTGTCACCAGCCTAGGCGCGAAAACCGCGCTTGGCCACCACTAAGCAAGGATTTGAGCAACAACGGCTGGTGGCAAAAGAGCCGTATCAAATGGGTAAGTTATTCTTCGCTGACCCCTAAATCTCAACAAAGTCAGATTATTTCCTTGGCTGTCTTAATGTTGACCGGATTGTTTCTATTGGCAAACCTGCCGGTCCGGGGGCAATGTGATCCATCTGTTCTTCAGGTTGTGGACAACGAACGCCCGGTTCGTTTTTCGGTGTTGATAGAAGAAGGAAAGGCCAGTTTAAACGACTTTATCCGGGTGCGCAGTGCTACGGGTGGGGAGTTTGAGGTGAAAGCGGATGCCCTCAGAGATGAGCGAACGGGTAAAACGATTGCGGCCAACCGCATTACGCTTACCCCAACCAAATTTTCGATTGCGAAGGGAGACTCCGAAGAACTGGGACTTGAGATTGCTGAACTCGAACAAACCGGACTGTTTACCGGCCAATTGTTTATCACCAATCAGGCCGACTCTTGCAACATTATTATCCCCTTGGAAGTAGAGGTCGTTGCGGATGGACAACTAAGCGTCCTGGAGTCAGATCGGAACCTGGAAGTGAGGTTTGTCTCCCCCTCTTGGCTCAATGGTTTGATTCCGCATAAAATTCGACATCAGGGGCTTCATTTTCGGATAGAAAACACTGGAGATTCTCCCGTAGAAATAGAAGATTTTACGCTTTCTCTCAAGGGTAATTCGACCAAGCAGGTGCTTAGCGAAAAAGATTTCAATTGGGGAGATGAAAAGAAAGTTGTCGCACCGCAAAAGATCCAGACAATCCGATTGCCATTGGCTAATCAAATGAAAATAGATGCCGATGAGTACGATGGTCTTTTGCGACTCTATTTTAATGGAGCTTTAAAACCCATGACCTTAACGGTTACGCTTTACACCCGAATTGGCGTTGCTGGGGCTATCCTGGCACTACTATTAGGTATTGCGGTAGGACGGATGATGAAAGACGTTAATAAAGCGCAGGATCAATTAGAGGTTATGGATCGCTTCATTCCACTGCGAGCCAGGGCAGAAAAGTTGACCGATCAACCTACCAAAGAACTGTTGAAAACCGAAATGGATGAAATCGAAGCAAAAATTAATAAAGTGACCGATGCGGCAGGACGGGAGGCGCTGGAGGAAAGATTGAATGGGCTCGAACGGAAAATAATTCAATTGGAGCATTTCTTCCTTTTATTATCGAACACCTTGGAACGCATGAAAGAAGAAGGTATCGACCGGGACCGTTATAACAAAGAGATTCATCCAAAATTTGTACTGCTTCGCACGGCCATTTTAGAGGGCAAAGAAGAAGAAAGCAAAAAAGTACTGGCTGAGCTCAAAAATGCAATTACCGAGCTCTACAACGAAAGCCGGGATGTTTTAGACAAAGGAAGTACTTCGGAAGTGGAGGCGGAAATGAAAAAGGTAATGGATTCCTTTACAGTTGTAGATGCAAAAACATCAACCGCTCCTTTAAGCACTGGAGAGAAGGTGGAGAAATGGGCACTACGGATTCTCAATTTTATCGCTGGCGTTAAAGTGACTGCGCGGGTTCGTTATGGTTTGTTTCGGCCATTGGTGTCTTTGGCTACTTTTTTGGTCATCGTTCTCCTGGGATTTCAGGAAATTTATGTCAATGGAGGGGACACCTTCGGGGTGGATGGCATCTACGATTATCTGAAGCTGTTTCTTTGGGGCGTGGTTTCTGATGTGTTTTCCCGGACTTTAATTGGAAATTCTTCGGTGGACACTTTTATGGCTAAACCGACTCAATCATAACCCTATTCAGCGTTAATAAAAAAGACCTACTATCATGGCAAAAAGCACCAAAAAAAACCAGACACCCTCCGATTTGTATACCTTGCTGATCGGTATCAATAATTATAAAAACCATGCCTTGCGAGGATGTGAAAATGACGTCAGGCAGGTCCGGACCTACCTGGAAAGTCCTGTTGTGAAAAATCAATTTGGAAAGATCCACTCCATGGAATTGCTGAATGAAAAGGCGACCAAGGATAAAATTGTTGGAGCCTTTAAAAACCACCTGGGGAAAGCGAAGAAAAACGACACAGTATTGGTCTATTTTTCCGGACACGGCGCCCGGGAAAAAACGGACCTGGCTATTTTCCAGGACGAAGAAGTGGATAGCAATATCGGAGGTATTTTGTGTGCTACTTTTGAAGGGGAAGACCAAGCTAATCTATATCAGCATATACTGAGTAATAAAGAACTACGCTACCTCATTCGCCCATTGGCTATGGACGAGACCAATGCTACGAAATCGCATGTAGTCGCCATTTTTGATTGTTGTAATTCTGGCTCTAATACTCGTTCAGTCATCCGGGAGGAATTGCCGATGAATTCCCGTCAGGTGAGCCTCAAGGCTTTACCCTCCAGAACCATTGATCAATTTATTTTCAACGAAAATAAAGACCTGATGACCAAGCTGAAAGCACAAAAGCTAAAGCTGGATGAAATCATGCCCCAGGGTGATCACGTCATGCTAGCCGCTTGCCGAGAGGTGGAACTGGCCTGGGAAAGAAAAATTGATGAAACTCAGCGGGCCGGCGCTTTTACCACTGCATTGATTGACGTACTTAAGCAACACAATGGGCATATCAGTTATTACGAATTGTATTCGCGCGTTCTGAACCGGATGAAGTTCAGCCTGTCCACCGGGAAAGGGAACAAAGGCCAAACGCCACAGGTGTATGTCCGCACCCGTAATTTAAGCGACCGTTATAACCTCTTTTTAACCAACCAAACGAATGATCAGCCATCCTACGGTTCGGTGGAATTCAGTGAGGACGATGGAGAATGGCGCATTGATCTGGGGGCCTTTCACGGCATTTCCGCCGATCAGAAAACATCGCCTACAACGGTAAAAGTGTACCCCCTAAAAAAGGAGAAGGAAGCGGTTGAGGTAAAGGTTAAAAAAGTCTTTCCCTTTTATGCTACGTTGGATTTTTCTCCTCAAAAACTTACACCACCTTATTTGGGTGAACTCAAAGGGCTCGGGATAACTCCCACCAGTGTATTCCTAAAGGGCGAAAAAAAGGACGCGGAAACGACCCAAAAGATATTGAAAAGCAAATTGGACGCCTCTACTGGGCAATTGTTCAAACTGGTGACTAAAGAAGAGGATGCCGATTATGTATTACATATTGAAAAAGGTGTTTTTTCGATTACTCGCCCTTTTGACCGGGCACGTCCGGTAATAAAACAAATAGATTATTTGGATAGCCAGGGAGCCGTCAACGCCAAAAAGGTGGAACTTGTGTACATATTTCTCCAACAAATTAGTAGGTGGTCTTTTTTGAAAGATCTGGAGCGAACCAGCAGTCAATTGCCACCCAGCCTGGTGAATAAAACTACCATGTATCCGGTGGAATTCCGCTTGTACCGCCTAAATGAAGCAGATGGATCGGAGAAACGGGTCCCTTCCGTGCCGAATGATAGCAACAAATTCTTTTTCGACCCCGAATCAGTTGACAAACCGGTCTGGTTACGTATTGAATTGGTCAATCATGCTCCCCAAATTCTGAACTGTAGCCTAGCAATGATGACTGACGATTTTGGTTTTTTGATTCCAGGCGCAGCTAAAAACCTGATGAAGGGGCCCGTAATGATGTTACAAAAAGCGGGAGATGAGGAAAATAGACATATTGAGAAATCAAAAGGAAGTGGACCGGAGGCCCTTAAAGGTCAACTAAAAGAAAAGTATGTTAGATTAAAGATTAATAAATATCACAAGGATTTTAATTTGCAGGGAGAAAACACTTTTTTCAAATTGATCGTTAGTGCCAAACCACTGGACGCCATTGAGACCTTCCACATGCCAGGATTGGGCTTTCCCGAAAAGGAGACCACCAGGTCAAAAGACGGTTGGGGCGACGCTTATCAATTGGAAGAACCCGAACTCCCTGAGGTAGATTGGGACATCCGAACCATAGAATTTTATATGACAAATCGGGCCTATAATCCGGATCAGGCTTAAGATCATGTTTGGAGGTAGTCATTGATTCACTTACTGGTTTATTTACCTTTCGGTGTTCATGAATCTCCCTTTGGTCGATTTGGGCTGTAAATACCTCTTTGGGGAACCTCGCTTGGCCATTTTCTCGCTCCGTCTCGGTTGAGCCGAAATACAGCTCAAAATAGCTTCGACAGAACACAAAATCTGGCATTTAATCGGGTGATTTTGACTAGACAATCCAAGTGCTCAAAGAACTTTTATTGGCACTGCGCAAAAAAAAAGACACCTTTCGGGTGATCTTTTCGCCAAAAACTGCACTTTATAAATGAGAGGTAACTAATTTTCTATCTCTTTGCCTAGATTGTAATAATAAAAATGCCAAGCTTATGTCGGAAATGACCATTTGCCAACCGGCTGCTGAAACCAGGGAAAAGTTGTTTACAGACCTCTATTTAGAAGCTTTTCCGCTGACGGCGAACTATATCAGTAGAATGGGAGGAACATTGGAAGAAGCGAAAGATATCTTCCAGGATGCTCTGGTGGTGTATTACGAAAAAGTCGTAGCGGGGAAAATCGTTTTGGAAAAAGACGAAAAAGCCTACCTACTGGGCATTGCCAAATACCTATGGATCAGAAAATACCAGACAGCTAAAGACCAATTTTTTTTGGGCGATGATTTTCCAGAGTCGGCAGACCAGCCCATCCCCGGACCCTCTTCCGAAAAATTATTACGCTTTTTGGAGGTAGCTGGCCAGAAATGTCTGGAATTATTAAAATCCTTCTATTACGATCATAAGCCAATGAAAGAAATCACCCGAATATTGGGCTATTCCAGTACTCGTTCGACAACCGTACAGAAATACAAATGCCTGGAAAAAGTCAGGAATGAAATCAAAGAAAAATCCATGAGTTATGAGGACTTCCTTGCGTGATATTCAACAGATCGAAGCTTATCTTTTAAAAATAGCCAGCCCCGAAGCCAGCCGTGCTTTTGAAACCCGTCTGTTGCTCGAACCCGAGTTGCAGGAGAAGCTCAACTGGCAAAAAAAGGCGTATACCCTAATCCGCAACTACGGCCAAAAACAACTAAAAGCCGAACTGGAAACCATCCACCAAAAACTTTTCACCGAACCAGAATATGCTGGGTTTAAGCAAAAAATAATCCGATTTTTCAACCCTAAGTAAGCACTTATTCACGATCCCCCTAAACTTTCTAAACCCAAATTTTCCATATTATGATCAAAACAGCCAGTCTAATTCCCATGGTCATTGATAACAATGGCCACGGAGAAAGAGCCTATGATATATACAGTCTCCTGCTTAAAGAGCGCGTCATTTTCCTGGGTACGGCCATTGATGATCAGATTGCTAATCTGATTGTCGCCCAGCTGCTTTATCTCAATAGCCAGGATTCCAAACGGCAAATTGATATGTATATTCAAAGTCCGGGAGGTAGTGTGTATGCTGGCCTGGCCATTTATGATACTATGCAGATGATTGATGCCCCCGTTTCTACAGTAGCAGTTGGTTTTTCGGGTAGTATGGGCACGGCCATTCTTAGTGCAGGACAAAAGGGCAAACGCTATGCTCTCCCGCAGGCTACCATCCACATGCATCCAACCGGTGGAGGCGCCAAAGGATACACCGAAGATGTTCGTATAGCCACCCGCGAACAGGAACGCCTGCAAACCCAACTTTTTCACATCATGGGTAAACACACCGGCCACACCTGGCAGGAGATTGAGGCGTTCTTCATCCGCGACCGCTTTTTAAATGCACTGGAAGCCAAGGAATATGGCCTGGTAGATGAAGTACTGGGAGATACCAGCAATTTGATCCAATTGAATAAACCAGAGCTGGAGGTGAAGTTTTATCATGGGAATGAACAATAATCACAACACCATAAAATCAAATAACCGAAGCATCAAAACACTTCCCTAATCGACTCCAAAACCTTTTGCATTTCCTTTTTATAAGCATTGCTGCTTTGCGGAAAATTATTGTGCATGAAGCTGAAAATAAGCACTTTGCCGCTACGTGTTAGCAGGTAGCCACTCAAGGCGTGGGCATTGCGTAGGGTGCCCGTTTTAGCAAAGATATAAGGTTTGCCATCAGGACTGGGGTACCAGGATTGAATAGTGCCGCTTTGTCCACCGGCAGGAAAGATGTTGAGGAGTCGTTCGCGAGGCAGGCTTTGGTATATTAATTTCAGTACGGCCACTGTGGTCCTTGGCGTAAATAGATTGTATCGAGTCAGGCCGGAGCCATCGTACCATAATAAGGCATCCGGGGCGTTTGGAAATAGTTTTTTCTTGGCATATTCTACGGCCCACTCGGTGTGCTGAGCGCCGTATAATTTATCAGAACACATCAGCAGCAATTGCTCGGCGATAAAGTTATCGCTGTCCTGCATCAGGCGGCGGTAGAGGGTGTCAGGCATGGGTTGATAAAGGGTATGGACCTGGCGAGTGGTATCGGGTGCCAGGTTGGTGGCGGTCACTTTTTTGGTTAGCGTATCACTCAGCAATTGACTAAAAAGTGCTGCATTGTAATGAAAAGGAATAGAACGGTTGAGGGTTGCATTCTTGGTAGCAGCAGTATTGTAGATGAAATCATTGCCAAATTCCTGGCGGCGAATTAGTGTGTTTTTATTGGGCAGATCCGGATCAAAACTCAGGAAAGCGTGAAAATATGCCGGATAAGCCCGAATGCCAACGCCAAGAGGATTAGATCTGAAGCTGACCACATTGCCATAAATAGGAAAAGGTGTTTTTTCAGCTTGGTAATAATAAGGATAATCATCCCACATCCAGCCTTCACCAAAGCGGTCATCCAGAAAAGTCTTATCGGTATACAATATGGTGTCTGCCCGGGACCGGAGGAACGTCAACACCTGTCCATCAGCCGGAAAATCGGGATGAAGGAAGAGTGCATTGCCGGTGCCCCAAATCAGCAGGCTGTCGCCAAATTCTTGATAATGTAAAACCGGCAAACTGTCGCCCAAGACCTTTAAGGCAGTATAAAAAGTGTAAATCTTGGTGTTGGACGCCGGGGTATAATATTTATCCGCCTGGTGTTGGTACAACATCTGGTTAGTTTCCGGATCAAATAGCGCAAAGCCGGTAAAACTACTATTGAACAAAGTTGACTCTTCGAGTAATACATCAAGTTGTTTGTGTGCCTTTCGGCTAATGGGGTAAGTTGCACAACCCAAATTGGCCAGAATCACCAGAAATAGGAAGTAATTTGTTAATTTGGTCTTCATAGATGAAAAATGTTTTTAGGTCTCGTATCTTTCAGAGCTTGTTTGGAGGTCGGATTTTCGGGCGTTTCAGTTCAACCGATATTGATGAGACAAGGCACTTTTTGAAGTTCATCTCGGCTCGGCAGAGAAGAGCAAGTAAAGTAACGAATTATCATCAAAAAGGGACGCTTTGTAGCCCGAAGACTGGCCTCCAAACATGTGCTCAAAAAAATGACAAAATAACAAGTAATTATGAAGGTCCGTCTGTTAATTTTGATGCTTTGTATCCTTGGTACTTCGTTAGTCGCTCAGAATGCTACCTACCGACAACTTAATCTGGAAAATTATACCAAAGGAAAAACTTCAATGGTAGTGTTGAAGGATGAGCTTAACCTCATCCCGATTCAACGATTGGACACCTTGCGTATTGCTTACCTGCCGGTAGGTTTATTGGCCAACCACCGCTTTCAGGAGGAGCTGGAAAAATATTCCCAACTGGAAATCTTGTCCATTTACCAAAAGGGCATAAACCCGGAAAATTGGTGGAAAAACCAACAAAAAGACTTCGACCTATACATTTTGGGTATTGACGGAAGCCGTCCCAAAAGCGATGATCCCGAATATATGTTATTTGCTCCGATCCTTACGGATTTAGTGAAAAATTATAAAACCATAGCGTATGTCACGGAAGGTATGGATATTTTTCAGGATTTGCCGATCATTGAAGAAGCCACTACCTTGGTGGTCAACGGTCGTGGAGGGGTACTGGCCACCACTTCCGGAATGACGCAGCCAAAAGACCATTTATATCCCCTACCTCCAGTAAAAGATGCCGATGGGAAACTACTACCCAATTGGAGAGATAAAAGCATTGCCAAACCGAATACATCGGGAGAGATGGTACAAAATTTGGTTGCGGATTTGGGTGCA
The DNA here is from genome assembly GCA_021604865.1 of Saprospiraceae bacterium. Lineage (GTDB taxonomy): Bacteria > Bacteroidota > Bacteroidia > Chitinophagales > Saprospiraceae > BQJU01. The sequence continues at coordinate 8,212 of BQJU01000077.1, forward strand.
CAATTGCTCTTTGGTGCATTGGGTACCAAACAACGATTGGCCGAAAACCTGAGTGACCGTTTTCAGGCAGGCAGTGGGATGGATAAGCCCGGCGGGTTGCGGCTGGGTTATGCACCCCCAGAGGCAGTAGGCATGGACGGGCAATTGCTGAAGGACAGCATCATGGCTATCCTGAATGCCGGTATTGAGGCCGGTGCCTTTCCAGGTGCTCAGGTACTAGTCGCAAAAAAAGGGCAGATCGTATACCATGAAGGGTATGGTTTTCATACCTATGATGAACAGCGCCCGGTTTTGACATCTGATATTTACGACTTTGCCTCGGTTACCAAAACCACTTCGGCGCTGCTAGGTGTGATGCAATTGTACGATCGAGGCAAATTTAAGCTGGATACGCCACTCAAGACTTATTTTCCCAATTTCAGCCATTCCAACAAAGGGGATTTACCCTTTCGGGAAATGCTGGCCCACCAATCGCGGTTGCGCCCCTGGATACCCTATTGGCAAGGCACCCTGAAGGGACACGGTCGTTACCCCTGGAAAAAGCGCTGGGATGGACTACGCACCAATGACTATCGATTTAGACACAAATCTTTTGCCAGGGATTCGTCAGCCAATTACAACATCTACATCACAGACAACCTATGGCTGCATAAAGATTATAAAGAGAAAATAGATAAAGCCATCCGTAAATCGCCACTGAACGAAAAGGCGGAATATGTGTACTCAGGATTGTTGTTTTACTTGCTACCGGAAATGGTGGCTCGCCTCACCCACGAGGATTATGAAGGTTATTTGAATAATCACTTTTATCATCGCCTTGGCGCTTATACCCTGACTTACAATCCCCTGCGTTTTTATCCCCTCGACCGGATCGTGCCTACGGAGCGGGATACCTTTTTTCGCATGGTACAGATACATGGTCATGTGCATGATGAAGGGGCTGCCATGATGGGTGGCGTTTCTGCCAATGCGGGATTATTTGGTTCCGCCAATGACCTGGCCAAGCTGGCACAGATGTACCTCAATATGGGAGAATACGGCGGCGAACGCTATATTGAAGAAGCCACTTTACGAGAATTTACCCGCTGCCAATATTGTGAATTGGGCAATCGTCGCGGACTGGGTTTCGACAAACCCCTGATTGAATATGATGCCAAAACAAGCTCGGTAGCAGAGGCGGCCAGTCCCGAAAGTTTTGGCCACTCAGGATATACCGGCACCTTCTATTGGGTAGACCCTAAAGAGGAATTGATCTATATTTTCTTTTCCAACCGGGTATTCCCCACTCGAAATAATCGGAAAATTTATGAGTTGAACATCAGGCCGCGGGTGCATGAGGTATTGTATCAGGCCATTTTGTCGCCTGAAAACTAAGGGCCTGAGGTATCAATAATTGGCCACTTTTCCAGGAGCACCTTTGCTTCCAATTGTTTTGAAGAACCGAAAATCACTAGTCTGTCGAAATCGGACAGTTATTAATTCAATACCTCCAATCCGTTGTGCCGGCTCAAGGTTAACCACAAAACCCAACCTTTTGTTTGCCTATTAGGGTCTTATCATATACAACAAAATATACCCTGGTATGAAAATGCTCCATTCTATTTTAGCCACCATTATCCTTCTGTTTATTTACCTGCCCATGGGCTTAGGTTGCAGCTGTGTTGGGCCCCCCACTTTTTGTGAAACCATTAGCAATAATGCCAATAATTTACTCATCATCAAAGGAAAAAAGATAGCGGACATTGAGCACGGTATGGATATTCAGGTGCAAGGGATCTTCTCAGGGACAGAAGAGCGCTCTGTGATTCGAGTGTGGGGAGATAACGGGTTTTTGTGTCGGGTATATCCATCTACTTTTGAAATCGGTGAAGAAGTTATTTTTGCATTGCAAAAGATAGAAGAAGCCTATACCGGTGAAAACCCCTCCTCTTGGCAGGCACTGGAACAAGTAGGGGATTATATCCTTTCCATTTGTGGAACGTATTACATTCGTGATGAAGTTGAAGCAGAAGAAATTACCGAATGTTTAGGTGAGGAACGCTTTCAATGTGCCATTCCCAACCTTAACTTTCACCCCAACCCCAGCCGGGAGCGGGTATTTCTGGATGTGGCTTCTAATATCGGAACAGTCACGGGTACACTCACTATTTTTGACACTTCTGGCAAACAGGTCGTTGGTGGGATTCCTATCCGCAGGTTATTGCAAAATGGACGTATTGAATTGCAAGTTTCCAATTATGCAAGAGGGGTGTATTTTATAAGGATTGACTCGCCTGATTTTTGTGGTATTAAATCGGTGGGAAAAGTAGTGGTGATGTGAGTATGCTTTAAAATCCTTAATTTGGCCGCAAATTGTTAGCCATGAAGGATGAAGCCAAAGAAGCAAAAATCGAAACGTTCTGGAACTGGTTCATGCAAACAGAAACCAGTATCAGAGCCTATTTCTCGGAAGAAGAGGATGGCATAGTTGATAAAAAGGCATTGATCGAATCTATCAATAATAATGTATTGGATTTTGGGTTGATTGCCTGGGAAATTGGGCCGGGCCAGAACAAACCTTTTCATTTTACAATCTCACCTAATGGAAACAAGGATTTATTGAGGAGGAATAAAGCCCTCATGCGGGCAGCACCGGAATTAGAGGATTGGGAATTTAACCCCGCCAAACCGGTGAGAGCCGATAGACTGCAATTTAGCTTGTACGACAATTATATGATCGAGCAATCGGTTGATGCTTCGGGTTGGCAAAGTGTTCTCTTAAAAAAAGCTGATCAAAGTATAGCCCTTCTTTTGGAAGCCAACACCATAGCTACCCTTGATGAGGATACGCAGCTGACGGCAGGGCAGATGGTCGTCATTAATTTGCTGGGTGAAGAGGCGAAAATTAATCATGTGAGTAAAATTGAAGTTGTAGTAGAATTGGAGGAAATTTATCAGGCGAATAGTTTTCCGGTGGCGGAATTGAGTGAGCGATTTTGGCAATTGGTTAAGAATAGAAGATAAAAAATGAAAAGTGGCCGGAGTTTTGTGGAAAACCACTTTTCATTTTTCCTTTTGATGTTAATTTCCCACTGCGGTGCCTTCCATTTCCAGGTCGGCGTCTTCAATAGGCACCAAATCGGCTAGTTCATAGATATCTTTGTAGCCATAACCATATAGATTAATAAAAGTGGGGATATTTAAGGCCAATGGCAGACTTTTGGCGGCAAAGAATTTTGGATCGTTAGCAATGTTATTATTGCAATAAATCAATATTTTGGTGTCTTTTGATGGGATGACTTTGGCCAGTTTCTCTTCGGTAAAGTCAGAGAAGTTTAGGTGAATAGCTCCCTTGAAATGTTTTTGGTCATACATTTCTTTTGAACGAGTATCCAGGACGATGACGCCGGGTTCTTTTGACATTTTCTTGAAGCGCTTGAAATTGATTTTACGCCCCTCCCGATATTCCTGAATTTCCTGGCTTATTCCCAAAAAGCCCTGATAATCCACTAACGAAGCCTGATAGTTCTTTTGTTCCTTGTCGTCGCCCATCGTAAACCCCTTTTCTGCGGCCTTTTTACGCAATGGTTCAAGGATAGAGGCACCCAAATTATCCTGATCATCTTCCGATTGGTGTTGCTTCAAGTAGGTACTACGCTGGATTTTGTATAGCGCAATTTCCTGCTGAATGGAATCGCGGGTGGCGGCTTGTGTTTCGATCAGTTTTACCTTTGTTTGCTGGTCTTTACCACGGAAATTTTCGGGCAGTTCTTCCTCTTTCATTTGAGTGACCACCTTTTTGTCCTTGCGATAGGCATCCACCAGATCCCAATTGACATTAGAATAATTTTTGGAACTTTTAAACAAAGCGCGGTTAACAGTATTACCCTTGCCGTAAGTATCGGCATTTTTGTCTTGCGCAACCTGATTTTGTTGATAGTTGGTGCCCTGGCTACCAAAAGGGATATAGGTTTTATTCAGTTGCTTGTTTAGTTGCAGGATGGTATCATCATAGGGTGTTTCGATATAAACGGTGGCTTGATTTTGGTCGATACTGGAATAGGTGCCTTTGCCAACCTGTGCCCCCTGTTTCCACAACAAAGCGATGCCGGTTTCATAAGGCCCGCAAAAAATGGTGTTGATAACAACATCTTTTTCCGCAGCATTGGCGCAACTTTGCTGGTAGGGTATCGGCCCCTGGTTGAATCCTTCATTACCGGCGATATAGATGAGCCGCAGGTCATTGGCCTCTCTGCCCCAGTCGAGTTCTTTTAACGATTGTCCGATGACAGCACCACAGTATTCTTCTCCTCCATTGGTGGTTAATTCAAACAGTTTTTTGGAGACCAGATCCATATCGGTGGTGAAAGGCAGCACCTGACGCACAAATTGCGACCTGCTGCTGAGCCGGTCGTTGCCGTATTCGTATAGGCTGATCAATAAAGTTGGTGTGGCCTCTTCTTTATGAGCGGTGCCCAGCTGTGCCAGGATTTCCCAGAGGCGCGACTTGGCCTGCTCGATGAGGCCATCCATGGAATTACTGGTATCCAGCAATAAAGCTACCCGAATGGAAGGGCCTTTGACCGCGATTGGCATCATGGGGACTGATATACTGGAGATGTTGCGGTAATTAACCATGTTTTTAAATACCTGGAACGCATGCAGTTGAAAAGCTGCAACCATGATGACTAATAAACTGAGTAAACTTACCTTCAATACGGATCTTAGATTTTTCATATTCTGTTATTTTTTTCTGCAATTTCGATTGAAAAAACAGCAAAAAAAACCACCACTTGGTCAGCTGACCTTCTGACTACGGGAACGTGCCGGGCGACTTGGTGAAGGAGGCGAAATGGCCACTTTGGTGAAAAATTGATGTGGAGGAAAGGTTGTATATTTGGGGAGTGTGGCGATCACTTTGTTGACAAAGGTCGTATTGGGGTTGGAAGATAAGGCGACAAAGTCAGTGAGGTGGTGGCACATAAAAGATGGATTATGTTTAGATCATTTAGCATATTATTAATATTATTTCTTGGGCTGGTGGTTAGTTTGCCAGGACAGAGTAAATCTCGCTCGAAAGAAAATGGAGCGGAGAAGCTGGAGCAGGCTCGCCAAATGAGTGAGAAACGGCCGGAGCAGGCGATTGTATTGGTAGAAGAAGTGGTGCGGGAGAGCAAGAAAAATAGAGATCAACGACTCGAAGCAGAAGCATTTTTATTATTGGGAGAGATTTATGAAAATATTGACCAGGATAAGTTGGCCTTGCAACGATTTTTTCAGAGTGCCAATTTGGCAAAAGGCCTGAAAGACCAACTACTGCTGGCCAAATCCAATTATAGAATGGGGATGGTACAAACCAGGCTGGGGGCGTATAAGGAAGCGGAATCGAACTTTACCCTGTGCCGCAATACGTCACCAGATCCAGACCTGGTGACGCGCTGTAATGAAGGGTTGGCTGACCTGGCTTTCGCCAAAAAAGACTACCAGCAAAGCGAGCAGTTGTATGACCAGGTCCGACAAGACAAAAACATCATAGCAGATAGTGTGTCTATTTCCCGGATAGAAGCTAAAAAATCACAGAACTATTCCAACCAGCAAAAATATGATAAGGCCGAAGAGTCATTGCTCAATTCGCTGAACAGCCTGCCGAAACGGAATATTGAACCAAAGGAATTTGAACAGATTCAGACAGCCAATCAGCTGCTCATCGAAGAAGATTCTGCTGCCAACAACCCCATTGCGATGCGTCTGAATACCTACAATCGCATTGAAAAAGCAAATATTCCGGAAGAGGCACTAGTGAAAGAACAATTGCAGTTGGCCGATGCCAGCGTGCGGGGAAACGATCTGGTGAAAGCAGCGGACCACCTCAAGGATGCCGAAGCATTAATTACCCCAAAAGTAAGCCCAGAGGCACGAGCCAAAGTGTTTAAATTGTCTTCGGAAGTGGCCTTAAAAAAAGGAACTTATGAAACGGCTGTTAATGATTATCAGAAATATGTAGCTGCTAATGATGAAGTGTTAGCGGAAAAGCAGCGAGAACTGGATCAACAGATTCAGATTTTGGAAAATCAAAACAAGATTGACCTCTTCATCAAGGATTATGCATTGGAGGAGAAAGACCGCGTGTTGTTGGAAAGCCAGATCCGCAACCAATGGATCGTGATCGGCTTATTGTCGCTATTGTTGTTGGCAGCTTTGGGCGGCTTTTATTTTATTATGAAAAATGTGCAGGCACGGCGGCGGGCCAATCAATTGGTCTTGCTAAAGTCGCTACGCACACAGATGAATCCGCATTTTATTTTTAATGCCCTGAATAGCGTAAACCACTATATTGCGCAAAGTGACGAACGGGCGGCCAATCAGTTTTTGTCCGATTTTTCCCGGCTGATGCGTATGGTACTGGAATATTCTAATCGCGACTTTATTGCTTTTGAAGAAGAAATGCACTTACTGGATTTGTACCTAAAATTGGAACATCTACGCTTTAAAGATAAGTTTGAATACCAAATCGATCGCGATCCCGACCTCAGTGATTTGGCCCCGGAAATACCCCCTATGCTGATCCAGCCGTTTGTAGAAAATGCCATCTGGCACGGCTTGCGTTATAAGGAGGAAATGGGTGTCTTGAACATCAGTATTCTCAAAGAGAATGGCTTTATCCGCATCCTGATTGAAGATAATGGCATAGGTAGAGATCGCTCTAAAGCCCTAAAAACAAAAAATCAAAAACAATACAAAAGCACCGGACTGAACAACGTGTCGCGCCGGATTGAACTGATCAATGAGGTATACCATAAACAATACCAATTGAATATCAGCGATTTACAACCAAATGCGCAGGATGTTGGTACCCGGGTGGAATTGCTTGTGCCAATTGATAAACCATGACCAAACTCCGCACTATTTTGGTAGACGACGAAGCCGTGAGCCGCGATACGCTACGCAATTATACCGGCAAATATTGCCCAGACATTCAGGTGGTCACCGAATGCGCGAATATCATTGAAGCCAAAACAGCGATCAATGAATACAAGCCCGATCTGGTTTTTCTGGATATCGAAATGCCTTTCGGCAATGCTTTTGACTTGCTGGAGCAGTTGGACGAAATCGATTTTGAACTCATCTTTGTGACAGCTTTTAGCCAATATGCCATGCAAGCACTTAATATGAGCGCGGTCCACTATCTGCTCAAACCGGTATCGATAGAAGAACTGATCCAAGCGGTAGAAAAAGTAAAGGTCCGCCGTAGCCAGCAGCAAGAAATCAATCACGCCAAGATTTTACTGGAGAATATTTCCGGCATTCAGTCCCAGCATCAGAAGGTGGTTTTGCCACTAATGGATGGTTTTGAAGTGGTGAAAATGGGAGAAATCATCTATTGCGAAGCGCAGGATAATTTTACCTGTTTTTATTTGAAAGATGGAAGGAAAGCACTGATTTGCCGCAAACTCAAATATTATGAGGCCATGCTTTCAGACTATGGCTTTTGTCGCATCCACCGCTCGACCATGATCAATCTTGATTATGTAAAACGTTACATCAAAGGCAAAGGCGGCAGTGTGATCCTGGAGAATGGTACGGAATTGCAAGTGGCGAATGCCCGGAAGGGGGATTTTTTAGAGCGGTTTGGATAGGACGGTGGTAGCGATAGCGATATGGTGAGAGGGTGAGAGGGTGATGATGAGCGTGAGGAGTTTCGCAAAGATTGAAAGAATGCTAATAGGAAACTTGGGTGTGTCTAGTAAGTGTGTCTGCCTCAGAATTTCAATTCCTAGTTGGGCGTATAACGGATTATTTCAATTAATTACTCTGCGAAACTCCGTGTTCCCTGCGCCTCTGCGGTGAAAAAAACACACTTTCTCGTACGCTCCCGGAAGCTTTTTGATGTACACAAAACTTAAATACCAATAGGAATATATGCTTAAAATGAGACCTTACTTTACGTTATTCACTGTATCACTGTTTTTGGTATCGTGCTCAAATCCAAAAGACGCGACAGAACAGACCACGAAAACATATACAGATTTGAACCTTTCGGAGATAGACACCAATGATTATTTGATTGCCGTTTCGCCCGAAGGAACTTTTGAACTCGGCACTCCTTTTGCCTACTTAAACAGAAATGGAGACACCATCATTCCAATGGGAAAATACGGGTTCACCTGGACAGATACCTTGAAAACTTTTGCCATTGTGTCAGATTCCAGTTCCTTTCATGCATGGACAGCAATAGACCGAAGTGAAAATGTCCTTTTTGAAGTTTTTCAATTTGATAACGGACCCGATTACCTACGGGAAGGATTGTTTAGAGTGATTAGAAATGACAAAATAGGGTATGCCAATAAGTATGGAGAAATCGTGATTCCCTGTCAATTTGTATGTGCCTACTATTTTGAAAATGGGCGAGCAAAAGTGGCCAATGACTGTGAAAAGATAAAAGACATTGAGCATTCTACTTGGGAGAGTGAGGAGTGGTTTTATATTGATAAGAATGGGCGGAGGGTTGAATGATAGGTGGAATGGGGGGGTAATTGTACTTGCTTTAGAACGGTTTTTTTGCTTATTTTGGGAGGGGGGGTGACTGTGTATTTGCTAAATAGCGGGTTATATAGATGTTGGCGGTAATTAAAACAAACAGACATTTAGTGAATGTATAAGAAACATTTCAAACGAGTTTTAACCAAGAGATTTCCTGAGTTGTATGGTTCAATATTACTTAATACCGACAAAAGATATTTGAGAATATCCAAAGACACGGATTTTTCAAAAAGCTCATCGAACCCACTTGATAAAAGATTGGATTTAATGGCTTATTTCCTAGCGACTATCCAATCTCTTCAAGAACAGGAACTAGATTTTCAAAGAATAGAAAATGTTTGTATTGAAATTGCTACGGAATATGTTAGACCAAAAAATGGACTTCAAAAATTGTTTAAAAAGATTCCTCCGAAACTCATTAACACAAAATTATCAAGCTTATTTCTGAAAATGTTGGACAAAAAGATAAGTAAAAGAGGACACGATGACGGATTTTTAGCAAAACTTATAACTGACAAGCACGACACTTATGGTTTTGGATATGGAATTGACATTTTGGAATGTGGTGTTTGCAAGTTGTTCTACAAGCATAATGCGGGAAAATTTACTCCAATTCTTTGTAAAGTAGACAAAATAACTTCGAGTCTTGCAGGACTAGAGCTAGTAAGAAAAGGAACAATTGCAAATGGCGCAGACAAATGTGACTTTAGATTTAAAAAGAAATAAAACTACCGCCAACAAATAAGCGTCAAAGCGAGACAGAGCGTTGAGCGATGGTCCGAGAAGCTGTTTTGAAACCAAACTTTGGGCTACAAAATCAAATCAGCAGCCGAGACTTCGTTACCAAAAAACTTACGTAACTTGGGCTATGCGCGCTTTTTGGCGCCTTGCCTCAACTACTGATCTGACTTTTCGCTTTCCAAATCCGGTTTTAAAACAGCTCCTGAGCGATGACGCTATGTTGAACGCACCGGCCATCCAGCAGAGAATTATGGGTATTGAATAGATTATTGTTATGCTGAGGAAAGTGGACAGTGTGGTCGATATCGATTATACTCGACTCCCAGTCGTTGCTGAAGAAGCACCTTTCTTAGAGATCAGCGAAGAATTTTAGTGATTATCACAAACACATAAATGAATTTATTGAGAGCTCAGTGCATATTTGGAGGTCAACTTTTGTAGAGAAAAGTGACCCTTTGCAGCCCATGCTCCTACGCTGCCTTCGCGAAGCTTCAGCGAAGGAGCATGGCGCAGACGCCCGGAGAAAGCTTCAGTGCAAGCGTAAGTTTGACCTCCAAACAGGCACTCAGTCCCAAGAGATGAAATCAAATGCTTGACACTAATCCTAATTGTATTTATGAAAATTCAGGTGGGTATTTTGATTTAAATCATCATTATTGGGATGACATGGGTTTTGTTCACCTTGAACGGATTTGCCCAACTCTTGTAACAGATGCGAAATTAAGGGTATTAAGGAATGACCTTTCAATAGAGGAATTGAAAACACAAATGATATTTGTGATAGAAAAAACCAATCTATTTTACGTGCTTATCTACATTGAATTCTGATAGTATTTCATCGATCAAATCTCAAATCAAAGAAGAGAATAAAAAAGTACCTAACAATCGATATGTCAACGAGTGCTCCCATTAGGTCGCACCCGAGCATATCAGGAACGTTGACCCACATTAAGAACAAAAAACTCAAATATGAAACAAATTAAGTGTTCAATTCTTGCTTTAATTGTCTTAGGACTCTCTAATTCCACCATAGCACAAGTTAATGACATCTGGATAAAATCGCCAAGAATAATTGGCGGCAATCCAGCAACCTTACCACAACCAAAGGCTTTTATTGAACTTGAAAGTCGGGAGTTTACAGGAAGTACATCAATGCTTGGACGTGCTAGGCAAATCCTAAGAGTATCCAGGCTATTTGATTTGGGAAATGCTGTTTCAAATCCTCCTGATAGAGAGGTTTTGATGCTAATGACCAATAGAGGATATCTTGGGTTAGGTACGGAAACGCCTACAAGTCTTTTAAACTTAAATGTATCTGGAAATGGATTCAGGCAATTATTAACTTTTTCCTATTTGGATGAGAACAATAGAAAATGGGATTATAGCTCATTTGGATTAGAAGGGGGGAGTACATTTTGGGTTAATAATGCCCAATTAAGGAAAGGTGTAGGTGGAACAGATCAATGGTTCATCGACAGAGGTAGTTTTAATGCTTCATCTTCAAGGATAATGCATGGATGGGATGGAATTTACTTTCATTATTACAACCACGATAGTAATACGTCTGGGGCACCACTACATGATTGGAAACCGTTCACAACCGTTTGGAAACAAAGCATGCAAATTTCGAATAGCGGGCAGGTAAGAATTGGTGAAAAAACGGTTACAACTGGCGACCATAATGATTACAGGCTTTCAGTTGATGGCAAAATTGTAGCTAGAAGATTAATTGTTACAGATGGCTCAGAATGGGCCGATTATGTTTTTGAAGAAGATTATGATTTAATGCCATTGGATTCATTGCATACGTTCATCCTCAACAATAGACATCTTCCAAACATTCCCTCAAAGAAAGAGGTAGAGAAAAGTGGAGTTGATGTTTATGAAATGAATGTGAGGCTTCTTGAAAAGGTAGAGGAACTATCACTTTATTTAATTGAACTTAACAAAGTAAATGAACGGTTGCAACAACAAATCAATGAAATCAATGAAAAACTGGATTAATATTTCAATTATATTGCATATAACCCTTTTCGCTACTTCGGGAGTAGCTCAAAATCTAGTACCTAACGGTGATTTTGAATTAGGGAATGGCACAAGCAGCCCGGGTTGTTATGACTATTACAGTGGGGATGGACAGTGTGGTACTATCCCATTTTTTGAAAGATCTTTCATCCGATGTGCAAAAAGATTTGACGATGATTTGGCCTATTGGATGGTTGCACACCTAAATATAGGCGCTTTTCAAGGAGCAGTGGGGTCACCAGACTGGACAGAATCAAGTTTATGTTTTAACGCTGCCGATACTTGTGAATATAAAAATCAGACAAGATTTGTTCACATGAGTGCTGAAAAAGAGAACATAAGAACACGTTTGCAAAAAGGAGGCAGTTTATATAAATTAAAACCCGGAAAAAGATACAGACTAAATATTTCGGTTCAACCCATACGTGAAGGAAGTATTCGTATGTTTTTCTCTAAATGGGATGAACATTGGAATAGTAATTCATCAAATAACGAAAAATGGGAAGCAGTGAATGCTAATATTCATTTTAATAATGAATCTTCCTATAATTGCGATTGGCTAACAATTTCTAGAGACTTTACTGTTCCTATTGGCTATCAAAATCTCAGTAATATTATTTTGGTTTTGAGCGAACATAAAGAAAAAGGTGTGTGGACGGAGGTCAATGTGGATGATATTCAATTATTTGAAATACCCACTTGCCCTGAGAAGAAATATATTCAGAATTTTATACATTGGAATGAAACGAATATCTATCAAGCTAATAAAGACTTAATAGCCGGGGAAAATGTAATTGTTCCACCAGATATCTATAATCAAATCGGAGAAGTTGTTGTAAAAGGTAACTCGAAGATTATTTATAGAGCTGGAGAGCAAGTTGATATTAATACAGGATTTCAAACAGAGACAGGAGCATACTTCGATGCTCAAATTCATCCATGTGAGGAAAATCCATGCCCAAGAGCTACTGAAAAACAAAAAGAAATTGTTGTTTGCAGCGGAAGTCCTATTCAGATAGGTTTTCAAGAAGATGAAAAAAGTACCATATTTCATCAGTGGTCACCTGCCTCGAATTTAGATAATCCTCAATCTGCTAATCCGTATTTTACGCCTCCTTTAGGGATTGGGAAAATTACCTTTCAAGATAGGTTAAATTCCATTTGTGGGTATTTCCCAGCAGTTGGTATGCCCCCTGTAGCTCAAGGTATTGAAAATGAAGTTACCGTATTCTATGATAGTAATCCAAGTGGAACTCCTGCAATTACAATCAATAACATTGACTTCAACGATTACAATTTCTCTTATAATATCAATGTAAATTCTCATACAGAATGGGTGAAAGTTGAGATTTTAGATGTAAACGCTAATGTTGTTTTACACACCAAATATTTTAAAAGAGGTATAGATTTTTCCTGTTGCAATATTAATAGTACATACAATAATTCGTTGCTTTCGAGATGCAAAGATTATCAAGTTAGATTCTCAACAAAAAATTATTGTTTTGAGACAATAGCTTCGGAAATGCGAAACTGGGATATTGAGAATTCAATTAATTTAACTTTATTACCAAATACTTTTTCGCCCGATAATGATGGTATAAATGATAATTGGTGCATAGAAGTTGAAGGGGCTGATACTTATGAGATAGAAATCTATAATAGATGGAGCACGTTTAAAAGTGCGAGTGGGAGAATTTCTAATTATAGAATTTGTTTGTGGGATGGAAAAAACAATAGCGGTAGATTCGTTAGAGATGGCACCTATTACTTTATACTAAAGGTTCGTAATGATTGTGGGAAAGAGATAATAAAAACGGGAAACATTACTAAGTTTTAAGCGCTTTATGTTTGGAGGCCGGCTTTTGTCGCGAAAAGTGACCCTTTGCAGCCAATGCTCCTACGCTGCCTTCGCGAAGCTTCAGCGAAGGAGCATGGCGCAGACGCCCGGAGAAAGCTTCAGCGCAAGCGTATGGTTGGCCTCCAAACATGCTCTAAAATGAAAATGATAGCCAATGACGACCGGGCCCAAAATAGCTGGCCTAAAACAGACCGCTTCTTCTTCGCTGGCCCAATAGCTGGATCGCTGCAATGCTGAACAATTCCGAAAAGATATGATGTAAGCTGACAGAATAAGGATTGCCAAAGAAAAAAACAACACGACAATTTTACTAACTTCCTTGGCAAGAAGCAGTACCTTTGTGGGGTGAGATATAAGAGGAAAAAGAATGACTTTAACGATTGAAAATATACTATTAGTTGGCTCTTTATTACTTTTTGTAAGTATTATTGCAGGTAAAACTTCTTATAAGTTTGGCGTTCCGACTTTATTACTCTTTTTGGCAATTGGAATGTTGGCGGGGTCTGATGGCATTGGAGGTATCCGTTTTGATGATCCCAAACTTGCTCAATTCATTGGCATCGTATCCCTTAACTTTATCTTGTTTTCAGGCGGACTTGATACCAATTGGACCGCCGTTAAACCCATCCTGCGGGAAGGAATTGCATTATCGACATTAGGCGTTTTATTGACAGCAATTTCTCTGGGCACTTTTGTCTGGTTTGTTACTGACTTTACCATTTATGAAAGTCTGTTATTAGGTTCAATTGTATCTTCCACAGATGCCGCAGCCGTATTTTCAATTCTACGCTCAAAAAGCCTTGCACTAAAAACCAACCTAAGACCCACTTTAGAGCTGGAAAGCGGAAGTAACGACCCAATGGCGTATGTGCTGACTATTGCATTTTTAACATTGGTCATCAATCAAGACCAAAGTTTTATGTCCATCATACCCTTGTTTTTGCAACAAATGATTTTGGGTGGTATTGCAGGTTTTGCCTTCGGGATACTTAGTAAACTCATCATTAACGAAATCAAACTTGACTTTGAAGGGCTTTACCCTGTTTTAGTTATCGCCCTGATGTTCATTACATTTTCTTCCACCGATTTTGTAGGGGGCAACGGGTTTCTTGCCATTTATATTTGTGCAGTTTACTTAGGCAATCAAGACCTGATACACAAAAAAACCATCCTGAAAATGTTTGATGGTTTGGCTTGGCTAATGCAAATTGTTCTGTTCCTCACTTTAGGCTTACTTGTTTTCCCTTCTCAAATTATTCCATATATCGGTATTGGACTACTCATTTCATTGTTCCTGATCGTTGTTGCCCGACCTATAGGCGTATTTCTCAGTCTTATGTTTTTTAAGATGAAACTGAGAAGAAGATTTTATATTTCTTGGGTTGGATTGCGTGGTGCTGTTCCGATTGTATTTGCTACTTATCCGCTTTTGGCAGGAATTGACAAAGCAAACATGATTTTTAACATTGTGTTTTTCATTTCAGTTACATCCATATTGATTCAAGGAACTACACTATCCATTGTTGCAAAATGGCTACAGGTAGCATTACCAGAAGAAGCAAAGAAATTGACCGCAGTTGATTTGTTATTGGCAGAAAATCCTAAAGCTGAAATGAGGGAAATGTTAATAACTTCAGACTGCTTTGCAGTGGATAAAAAAATCGTGGAATTAGGCTTTCCAAAAAATGCGATCATAGCCATGATTAAAAGAGATCATAGTTATATAATTCCAAACGGTTCAACAAAAATTGAGGCACAAGACACCCTAATTGTTCTTGCTGACAGGCCTAACGTTTTTGATGAAATTTACAAAACACTTAAAACACGGGGAGTCATAACTATAAACCCTGAGGACAAAAACATAGGTTTGTTTTAAACCAACGACTGAAAGAAACAGCAGCCAACAAACACGCACTAAGGCAGGATTAAACTATTGCAATGGCTACTTCCCAATAAACTACTTGTTTATCTTTGCCCCTACGTTTAACACTAAAAACCTAAATTATGCATCAGCAGGCCAATAAGGAAGAAGTAAATCCCAGTGTGCAAACCCTTCAACGAGAAATCCGTTGGTTTACCAAAGTATTGGAGACCCGGATGCAATTGTATTTCAGACAGGGTAGTGAGGTGAAAAGTATTTATGATATTCCGCCACCTAAGCTGGAAGAAGATGAGACGTTATATAGCCAGATGCTGATGCATTATGGGTTTGGGGTGCATGAACGATTGATCCTGCTGTTGGCCATGATGCCCCATATCAAACCGGAAGTATTAGACCTGTTTTTTACCCGAAATAGCCTTTTTGACCGGCCGTATTCTGAGTTTGGAGGTATTACGAGTCAAACACATCGGGGATTTTTACCTACAGGTGAAACGGTTATGTTTTTACTGACTGGCGGTGATCTGAAACAACGGTTGCAATTGATGTATTTGTTTGATAGTACTTATCCACTACAAAGTCACCATATCCTGGAATGGGGCAAAGCCAAAGCCGGGGATCCGCTTTGGAGCCGGCCATTAACTATTAGTGAAGAATATCTTACCTATTTTTTGGGTAAAGAGGATTACCAACCAACCTATAGCGCCAACTTTCCTGCACGGCTACTCAAGACACCTTTGCAGTGGGAGGATCTCGTTGTCAACCCCGAAACAGCCAACGGCTTGCAAGGTATCCTGAATTGGGTGGATCAGGAGTATGAATTACAAATGAATCGGCGCATCAAACCTGGCTATCGCGCCTTGTTTTATGGACCTTCCGGGACTGGTAAAACATTGGCGGCGGCCCTTTTAGCTAAAAAAACGGATAAAGAAATTTACCGCATCAACCTGGCTGCAGTTGTCAGCAAATACATTGGCGAAACAGAGAAAAACCTGAACAGCCTCTTTGAGCGTGCAGAACGTAATGAGTGGATACTTTTCTTTGATGAAGCCGATGCCCTCTTTGGCAAACGCACTGATGTGAAAGATAGCCACGACCGCTATGCTAACCAGGAGGTATCCTACTTTTTTGACTGCCTACACAATTTCCAGGGGCTCTGCATCGTCGCCATCCACAATAATGAACCTTTGGATACGGAATTGGTCAAGCGGTTTCAGACCGTTGTGCATTTCCCACTTCCCGATGAGAAGGAGCGCCTATTGCTGTGGCAAAAGGCTTTCGGCGATGACATCACCTTATCTCCAGATGTCGATTTAAACAAGATCGCCAGAGATCATCCATTGACTGGCGAGGATATCAATGAGGTCCTGCGGCATTGCTTGCTTGCTGCTGCTGAACGAGAGGATGACGTGATTAGTTTGGCGGATGT
This sequence comes from Saprospiraceae bacterium, assembly GCA_021604865.1. GTDB lineage: Bacteria > Bacteroidota > Bacteroidia > Chitinophagales > Saprospiraceae > BQJU01. The sequence continues at coordinate 24,664 of BQJU01000077.1, forward strand.
GTCGAAGGCGGTAATGAAGATAGTGAAATGGTGAGGCAGATCGCTACGCTGACAGATCGTCTTTGTCGGGAGGCTGCAATGCTATTATACCTCCATAGATAGGACCTTTACCAGCTGCTCAATATCCGCCGCCGAATGTGACGCATTCAGCACAATCCTGGTAATCAATTCACTTTCCGGACTTGGATAGGGAAAGCTCGAAATCATAATTCGATGTTTGGCCAATTGAGCCACTATATGGTGTTGCTGACTTGCAAATACAGGGAATTCGGGAATGGAAATAAATGAATGCATTGGCCCAAGTTGCCCTTGAAACAAATCAATATTGCGTTTTAATTGGTCCTGTTGATTGAGATACAAGGCTTGTGCCTGTACAAAAGCATGCAGATAGGCAGGTATTACCGGCGAAGCACCCCCAAATTGTTTTGATTGTTTTAGAGATTCAATAAAAGAGGGTGCTCCAAGGATGACGCCGCCTGGAATTCCCCATGCTTTGCCCATTGATCCAACTACAATGAGGTTTACATTTTCCGGTATGTTCAGCATCCTATAACTACCGCCGCCCTGTCGGCCTAAAACACCAAAGACGTGTGAATCATCAATCACCAGGGTATAAGGGATATCCTTTGGCAATTGAAACAGCCAGCCAAAATCGTATGGGTCCAGTTGTAAGGCATCAATGCCATTGCTGACAAAAGCAGCTGGTGTCCGACCCTGATGGGCCAATTCAAGCATACGCAACTCCCAAACACTTCGGTCGCCATTGCTTGCCTCATCAGCCACCACCATAGCCGGATGTGTCTGTGGGGCGTAATGAAAAGGCATTTTTGGCGCTAGAGCTTGCATGGCCCATTGTGCCGCTAGCGTTCCCGAAGAAACAGTGAGGGCTGCCGGTGCACCACTGATTTTTGCTAGCAGCAGCTCCGCCTCTTCATATATATCAAATTGGATATTGGACAAGCGGGAACCCCCAAAGTTGGTTCCATATTGTTCCAGTCCAGTCATTACCAATTGCCGGAATGCAGGTAAGGCAGCCACGCCCAGGTACGATGTGCCACTAAAGTGTAGCCATTCTTCCCCTTTAATCAAAATAGCCCTGCCTGGAACTTGATGGATAGTAGGCATAAGTTATTCAGTAATGTTTATACAAAGCACTTAGGTTGAAGCAATGAAAAGCAATAGTTGATATTAGCCATTTTTCAAACTGACTCCGGTGCCTGCATCCTCCGTCAGGAAAACCTTCCCGGCTTCAATCTTAACCCCATTGGCGGGGTCATTACTAAGCAACAATGCGCCATCCATATCAACATAATCGAGTAGGGGAAGCAGTTGTGCAATGGCTGAAATACCTACTGATGATTCTGTCATACAACCCACCATCACTTCCATACCCAGTTTTCTGGCTTCCGCAATCATACGCCGGGCGGGTGTAAGTCCACCACACTTCATCAGCTTAATATTGATAGCATGAAAATGTTGGTGGCAACGGGCTACATCCGGTTCTCGCTGGCAACTCTCATCGGCAACCACGGGTAGGGCGGAATGCTGATATACATAACGCATGCCTTCCCAGTCTTCAGCCAATAAGGGTTGTTCAATAAATTCTACATTCAGCGCTTTGAGTTTTGGAGACAGTTCCACTGTTTGCTCTGGTGTCCAGGCCGTATTGGCATCCACCCGGAAAATGGCATCGGTATGTTGCCGCAGATTTTCTATGATCTCCAGGTCGTGATCAGTGCCCAATTTTATTTTGTATATCGGCCAGGGAAGGCGGTTCATTTTTGCCACCATTTCATCTATGGAAGCAATGCCGATGGTATAATTGGTGAGCGGGATTTTTTCCGGGTTCAACCCCCACAATCGGTATACCGGTTTCCCCTGCAATCGACCGCGCAAATCATGAGCAGCCTCATCTAGAGCACAGAGCACAAAAGGATCATCTTCAAGATGGGGATAGAGTAAATCCCAGAAATCTTCTGGTTGTTTCAGTTCCGTTGTTTCAATTAAAGCTCGAACAGATTCCAGCTTCTCCGTTAGGTTCTCCATGGTACGGCCATAGTAGGTTGTCGCTGTAGCCTCACCATAACCGGTATGCCCATTCTGGCTAAGGCTCACGACCATACTGGGCTGCTCCGTTCGGCTTCCATGAGCAATCCTGAAGGCATCGCGTAATTGTAGCTGAAATGGGTGTAATTGCAATTGCATAGGTGTAAAAGTTTTGATGTCAAGGTACGGAATATTCGTACCCAGATTTATTTATCAGCTTCGATTAGTTCCTCTACCAAGACATCCACATCCGTCCATGGATTATGATCTGTAATGGCTTTTTTTTCATCAAACTTCTCACTCCTTAACCATACAGCATTTTTAAATGCCTCAGATAAGTGTGGTTTCAATTTTGCAAAGTCATTTTGTTTGGCCTTTTCGTAGTTAGGATAATGGTCTTGCAAAGTAGTTCTTAATTTTTTGTCATTTGTAAAACCTTTGGCTGTTCTTTTGAAGTGAAGTAGAAACCACATTTCAAAGGCAATAGCAGTGAAAGCGATACCAAAAGATTCCTTTTTTGCAATGGTGTATGCCTCTGTTCGATTGGGATGATTATCATGATCAAAGACTACCCAAACTTTATCATAGGGGTTCCCTTGGTCAGCCTCTTTTTTCAAACGCTCTTTTGCTTCCTTTACTACTTGTTTAGGAGTAGGATGCTTGGCAGCAACTACTTGGGGGTAGATAGCAGATAGGATCTGTTTGAAATCCGGGTCTTCCTTGATGGCTTGGAAATAATTTCTTTCAGTTTCCCCTTCACAAAGAATTAATATCCGCCTTCGAACCTGACGCTTCTTAATTTTGCTCCTCTTCATGCTGGAAATTCAATTCGAAATTAAGTTTTTCAATACCTGGTACCCCACCAAATCGACCGGATAAATACCATTTCTCAAATGGAATTTGAGGGCGAATACCGCTAACATCCGCTAGAGAAAACAAGCTGGAAACACCCTGTTGATCTTTTTCTACGATCCAAATCTGATCTCTTCGGAGTTCACTATTGGATAATAGATTTGTATCATGCGTTGCAATGATAAGTTGAGCTCCTTTTGTATTGATTTTGGGATCATGGAACATTTGAAGTATAAAAGTAGTGATTAAAGGGTGTAAGCTTCTTTCAAATTCATCAATGATAATGACTCGACCTTTCATCAACGCACGAAGGATAAGCCCCGCTAATACAAAAAGTTTTTGCGTTCCATTAGATTCTTCTTTAAATGGATGCTCTAGGGTGCCTATCTTTTCTCCTTTATTGTTAAAAATATAATGTTTAGCCAGAATCTCATACTCATTATCTTTTAAAGCAGGTTCATTTTTTTTAATCTGGAAGTCAATAACTCCTGTATCAAAGCTCCTCAGAAGATTTTTAAAGTTTTGATTGAATGACTCATTATTAGAAGCTTTCTTCAACTCCTTAGCAATTCTGGTCGTATAATAGGTATCCATCCAGCTCTCTAAAAATGGAATTGTCATAAAATCCTGATCAAAAAAACGAAAGATCTTAATCAGTTGCTTAATATTATTTATGGCGGATTTAGAAATAAAAAGCTGATTTGGAGCCGTTAATTCTGCAATAACTGCTTTTTGTCCTTTTAGATAATCTCCAAATTCAAAGTGCTGCATTTTTCGACTAAAAAGCTTCGCTTCTCTTCCTTTTGGATAGAAGTATAATGCCTCACTCAATACTTCACTTTTTGAAATGCTTACTTCGTAATGATAGCGTTTTTTCTTCAATAAAAAATTTATTCCAAAACTAACTGGAGCCTCCGCAGTATCCTGGTGAAATAGGAAGGGAGTATATTCATTAAATGTTTCCCCCGGGCTATTATTGGCTGACAACAAAACCAGGTTTCTTAATGATTGCATGGCTCCCATCAGATTACTTTTTCCAGAAGCATTTGCACCATAAACAACGGCAGATCGTAGCAACTTTAATTCTCCTGGGCCATCAATAAGATGCTCTTGTAATTCATGTTTTCCTTCATCTGGCAAAAGACTTAGAATTTGTTTCTCTCGAAAAGATCGATAATTTTCTACGCTAAATTCTATTAACATCAGGTTTTAGTGGTTAAATTTGATGATTTTTTTTAAAAATACCAATTAAAAAGAGAATGAACAAGTTTATTTTCTTAAGAGTATGGTGATTTGGATTTTTCTAATAATATTTCATCTCCCCAAACACAAAGGCCAACCCCCACAAAGCAAAGGTTGGCCTCCAAACATAGAACAATTTTACTTTTCCCTTCTTATTCCTCCCGCTTCTTCCCCTTCCGGCTCATCATATCATCCAGTCCCATAATCTTTAGCCGTACATATTCCTCCAAATCTAAATCTTCAAATCCTTTGGCCCGGGCCTCTTTGATGAACTTCGGCGTCACATCGTGAATATTCAATTGAATAAGCCTTTCTATAGAGATTTTATCAAAACCCAATTGTTTGTAATCATCCAGGTCTTTTACTTTTACGCCATGTATGCTAGCTTGTAAGATTTCATCCTCACTGAGATCGGTAAAACCGGCCTGTTTTAGTTTGTTGACAAAGTCGGCGTCAACATCATGGATGGACATTTGAACCACTTTGTCAAATGACAGGTCTTTAAAACCAGCGGCCTGCAATGCCTTCATATATTCCGGGCTGACACCATGAATACTTGCTTGCATGATCTGGTCTTCTGTCAGATTGTTAAAACCCATTGCCTTCAGTTTTTGCACATAATCAGCATCAACATCATGAATCGACATCTGGATCACCTTTTCCAGCGGCAAATCTGTAAATCCGGCAGCTTTTAATGCGTTCATATACTCCGGGCTTACGTCATGAATACTCGCCTGCATGATCTGGTCTTCTGTCAAATTGCTAAAGCCCATTGCCTGTAGTTTCTGCACATAATCGGCATCTACATCGTGAATCGACATCTGAACGGCTTTTTGCAAGGACACATCTTTGAATCCAGATGCCTGCAATTGTTTGATATATTCGGGATCCACATCGTGAATACTGGCTTGCAAAACTTCTTCTCTGGATAGATTGGTGAAACCAGCGTCAGCCAGTGATTTTACAAACTCAGTATCCACATCGTGAATCGACAATTGGGTGATTTCCTCAAGCGACAGTTTGTCGAATCCCGCCGCCTGCATTTCCTTGATATATTCCGGACTGACATCGTGAATTTTTGCGGCCAGCAATTTTTCAAAAGGTTCTTTGTTATAGCCGGCATCACTCATCGACTTAATATATTCCGGACTCATATCGTGGATATTCATAGCGATCAATTCTTCCAGTTTGAAATCGCCAAAACCATAAGCCTTGTATTCGCTGATGTCTTTTTTTAATTCCGTTAGTGGGGGCAGGTGAAAAGCTACACCCGACAGCTCGTCCCGAGATTTGGGTTTCAGGTTACTATCCTTTAGAAAAGTCAGGTATTCCCCATTAAAATTGTTCAATGCAAAGTGAAACATCAACTCTTCCTTGATGTCCTTATAACCTTCTTTTTCAAGCTGAGCTCTGAATGTCGCACTTTCCGTGAAGGAAAAACGCCCCAGGCCTTCACCGTTCTCAAATTTACCTTTAAAAGTAATCGTCCCGGCCTCTCTGGCCAGCTGAAATTCTCCTTCCTGACCAATGGGCAGATTAGGGAAATCACTTTTGGCAAAACACTGGCTGGAGGACCACCAATTGCGATCATTTCCGGCCGAATTGTTGAAAGTAAAACAGATTTCTGCACCCTCGATTTTGGCGGACCATATACCGCTTTTGGCGAAAGCCGAATTGTGGAAAAGATTGGATTGTTGCTGCATATCTTCTCCTTTTTCAGTAATAGCTGCAGCTGTTTTTATCGGGTTTAGAGCAACAGTCGCTAGCCCCAGAATGGGTAACAGGAAGAGGTACTTCCAGCTTGTCCGGAGCGATGATTTCTTAGCATTCATCATGATGATTCGTTTTTTTAATGTAGACTGATTGTAATTATTGACAGGGCTAAGTGGAAAAGAGGGAACCGCTACCTGCAACAGGTTCATCTGATAGGCTGATTTGTCGGTGCCGGCTTGCAGCACGGTGGCATCGGTCAGGTACTCCAGATTGTCTTCAATGGCTTTGCGATACAACCATGCCAGGGGATTAAACCATTGTACGATCACCAGAATTTCCGCTAGCAGAATGTCGAAACTATGCCGTTGAGCCAGGTGCACTTTTTCGTGTTGAATAATCTGATTGTAGGTCTCCCAATCGTATTTTTCCGGATTGATAAACAGGCTGTTCCAAAAGGAAAAAGGTGGATGATCCTGGTCTAGTTCCACAATATTATAAGGGCCATCCTTGATAGAAGGCTTGGTAAATCGTTTGTAGGCAATGCTGATCAACTGGATCAGAAAATTGAGTCCCAGGATCACCAGGCCTGACAGGTAGGCATATTTTAATACCAGCCACAATGACAATTGAAGCGGTTGTGCATGAGCTGGAGCCGGGGCAACTTGGGTGATGACCGGCTGATTTACCGCTATTTCTGGCTGTATGGCTTCCTCTTTTACTGGAATTTCGGTCTTTACCGCAGGTGATTCAGTGGCTACTTCAGTGGTGGTTTGTACCACAGGCACTAATACCATTGGCGTAGCTGCTTTTCGCCAGGTCCACTGTTGTGGAATCTGGAATAGCGGTAGGGTAAAAGCCAGTAAGAGGGCGCCTAAAAGTATCCAGCGGTTCAGCTGAAAATAGGTTTCCTTAGCTAGCAAGATCCGGTAAAACAAGTAACATAATGCGACCAGACATGAGACGTGCAAGAGGTAAGGTATCATGATTCTTTGTTTTTGATCATTTTTAAAATATCCTCCAATTCATCCTTACTGATCTTCTCCTCTTTGGCAAAATAAGCCACCATCTTTTGATAGGAATTGTCGAAATAATTCAGGAGCACGTCACCTAAAGCCTGTTTCTGATAAGCTTCCTTGGAGACCTTGGCAAAATATTGGTGGGTATTGCCAAAAGTGTGGTGGTCCACAAAACCTTTATCCTCCAGGATCCGGATGATGGTAGACACCGTGTTGTAATGAGGTTTGGGTTTCGGGAATTCTGCAATGATCTCCTTGACAAAGGCCGTTTCGAGATTCCACAGTATGTGCATGATCTGCTCTTCCCGCTTGGCTAATTTTTGCATGGCTAATTAATTTTAGCCAAACTTACAACTAATTTCTTAGTAAGTCAACTAAAAAATTAGTTAATGGAGAAAATAATAACTCCCAATAGCTATTTTTTCCCTATTAGATTATGGTTAACGACTCATCACAGCGTACCTATGGAAAGCGTGGGTAAAAAGGAAGAAAGGTGGTCTCTTAGGGGTCAGCGAAAAATAAGTTGTCTGTTTCAGGCAAGCTGTTTTGTCACCAGCCTAGGCGCGAAAACCGCGCTTGGCCACCACTAAGCAAGGATTTGAGCAACAACGGCTGGTGGCAAAAGAGCCGCATCAAATGGGTAAGTTATTCTTCGCTGACCCCTTAGTACGGATATAGCACTTTTTTTACTTCCCCATCACTCCACTCCTGCCTCCAGCAAAGTCACCGTCCCTCCCGCTGTATTCATTCGCGCCCGAATTCCCACGGGTAGTGTACATTGATTCCTGATATGCCCAAAAGAAAAGCCATATAATACGGGTACTTTTAAATCCCCCAATCTATCCCGTAGTGTTTCCATCAGACTAAGGGAACGGTCATCTTCTTTTGGCTGGCAATCCTCGAATACCCCTAATAAAATACCGGCGGTCTGGTTCAGATCATAGGCTTGCCGCATTTGTGTCAGCATGCGATCAATGCGGTAGGGTTTTTCCCCGATTTCTTCGACGAAGAGTATTTTGTCTTTGACATCGATGGCATAAGGGGTTCCGATCATGGCTGCGAGAAGGGATAGATTGCCACCCACCAGTGCCCCTTCTGCCACACCGTCACGGATCACTTCAGGAGTAAAGCTGTTGTGCTTTTCCGCATCAGGTTCCGTCTCCATCATATCAATCTGGTGGATAGGCCTTGGGTTCATCAGCAAGGCATCCAAGTGGATGCGATTGTAATCAGTAAAGGTCGAGGCGGCCACTGGACCATGAAAGCCAACCAGTCCGGTTTCTTGTTGAATGGCATTGAGCAAGGCTGTGATGTCACTGTAACCAATCAATGCTTTGGGGTGTTTTTTGATCAATTCATAATTAATCATAGGCAGCAGGCGACTACAGCCATAACCACCTCGGGCACACCAGATGCCAGCTACTTCTTCATCGGCAAACATGGTATGTAAATCCTCCAGCCGTTCCTTATCAGTACCTGCATTAAACCCACGCTCTGCACGTATATGTTCCCCCATCTTGACCAGGAAACCCATCTCCTCCATATTACTAATCGCCTTTTCCAAAGACTCATCATCGATATAACTCCCCGGAGTTATCAATCCAATGGTGTCCCCTTTTTTAAGTCGTTTGGGTTTGATCAATTTATGCTGGGATGGTTGGGGAGAATGGCTACCCCAAAGTCCCGTTCCTGTGAGTGATGCCAACGCTCCAATGCTCAATTGTTTGCCAAAGTGCCGTCTTTTCATGCTTTGATTTATTTATGATTGATGACAAATGCTGTGGTTGTTCCATTACCTCTCATTCTTCATTCCTCGCTTCTTCCATTGGTAAAATCCAATCCGAATGCTGGAAAAATGACCATTTCACTTTGGCCAGGTCAACTTCCGGATCGATATAATATTGGTACGAACCATCATTCAGTTTTGCTTTGATTTTAGCATAGATTTCTACTTGTTCCCCTTTGGCAAGATATTCATCTCTAAGGTGGTGTGCAAATTGCAGGATCATATCCGGATGGGAAAATAATTTTCGACGCTGTTTGTCGAGCAATAAAGTGTCGAGTCTTATTTGCTCGGTTTCACCGCCAGGCAGGTGTTTTATTTCAAAATAACCGCTACCTCTTTTGGCGCGCAACATCATTCGCCAGGAATAGCGATGGCCTTCTTCTGTCCAGGCCACATTGCCGGGAATAGCTAGGTGACGCAAGGGAATCAGCAAATGTAAACCAACCAAAACAATCAACCCAGAGGTGATAAATGGCCGCCATTTTCGGTCGTTTTGCCAGAAATTCATATTGGCTTCTGATAGGACGGGTTCAGGCACTGCTGGGATCTTCTTTTCCAGCCAGGGGATTTTCTTTCGAAACCAATTAATGGTCCACCGTGGCCAGGAGGGTGGAAAAAACAACAAGGTCAGAGCCACCGACATATAAGGGAAGATACCAATGTTGAAAATCAAAAAATTACAAAAATGGAAAAATACGACCGCTAGTAACGCCCAAATACGTGTCTTTCTGAAGAGCAGGAAAAAGACCACCGTCAAATCCAGCAACAGCCCGCCATAGGCCATAAACCAGGCCGTTCCATCCCAAGCTACCAGCGGACCTATAATGGGCAGGTTCGCTTTGTATTGCAACCATTCGAGCAACGGCACTGCCCGCAGCCAGTCCGGGTTTAATTTGGCAATGCCGCCATAGAAGTAGACAACTGCCATGAGCAATGGCAACGGCAATAAACACCAAAAGGGAATAAAATCCGTTTTGAGCGATGGTTTGCGTACAGCATCCAAACTGAACGCCCGATGTGCTGGTAAAAAGGCCATAATCAAAGCAATCCAGCAAAATAAATAGCCATGATTCAGATAATGCGCCTTCTCAAGTAGATAGGCATAGGTAAAACCCAATGCAAAAACCCAGCTGGCCAGACGGTACCATTTGCCGAGGGTAATCAAAAGACTTGCGACCATCAGGGTAATAAAAAACAAAGACATCCAGGGCTCAGAAAATACCTTGACCCACTTGAATCCGTAATAATAAAATTGAAAATGCTCCGGATCAAAAGCCTGCTTTTCCAAATGGTAATACAACCAGGTAGCCAGGATATCAGCAAATCCCAGTATCCCGAAAACAATGCGAAAAAAAACCAAACTGGCAATATCAATTGGTCTGTAAAATACCTGCATGCTCAAAAATATAAATTATCATTGATTCGGGAGGGTACATGAATATGTGTTTTATTCACCGCAGGGGGGCGCGGAGTTTCGCAGCGTGTTTTTTGAACTTCAGTCTTTTATGTACTTTTTCGGGAGTGGAGAATTCTGAGTAGGGCACATTTTGCTGGACACTCCCCACTCCCCTCTAAACCTTCCTAAACCTTCCTAAACCTTCCTAAACCTCCTAAACCCCTAAACCCCTAAACCTCCCTAAACCTTCCTAAACGCCTAAACGCCTAAACCCCTAAACCTTCCTAAACCTCCTAAACCCCTAAACCCCTAAACCCC
>BQJU01000078.1 GCA_021604865.1 Saprospiraceae bacterium
CCCAAAACGCCTCTTTTTTGCTGATACTTTGTTGCTTTTTTTGACCGTATCTTCCAGATATGCTCCGCAAAAAGCGCCTCGTTTCACCAAAAAATTGACACTTTTTGCCTCCAAAAGCGACCTCCAAACAAGCACTTAAAGTTATATAAATGTTCCCTCGCTTTCCCGCATTGACAGCATAAAACTTGATACAATTTCACTAAGACTAAGAGCTTGTTTGAAGGTCAACCTTACGCTCGTGTCGTAGCCTTTGGCGAAAGACTCAGCGCCTTGCTTCGCGAAGGCAGAGTAGGTGCATTGGCTGCAAAAGATCACTTTTTGCGACAAAAGCCGACCTCCAAACAAGCACTAACAAAAAATAAAAATATTGCTATGAAAACATTTCTACTTCCCCTAGTTTTTCTATTCTGCGGCCTAGTTTTCACCCCTCAACTTTACAGTCAATACAAAAAACCCAATCGAATTTTCAAAAAGGGGCAGGCCGATATCTTCGCAGGGTTTGGTCTTTTGCCCACTTTCCTAAAAGATAGAGCGACCCAGGAACTACCACCACTCAGTTTACGATATGAAAATCGATTGGCAAACAATTACAGTATTGGCCTGGAAATTGGGCATTCTATTTCTACTACTGATGCAAGAGATCCAACTTTTGAAGCAAAAAATTACCGCAACCGATTCTATTATGTCGGACTGCGCAATACAGTACATTGCAACTGCGAAGCATTCGACAACTGGGACATCTATGGCGGATTTTCTTTAGGGTATAACCTTACCAATATCTCGGTAATAGAAGGGGCTTTCGGAGATTTTGAAAAACTACATGGCATCAAGGAGCAAAAAAGCAAAATGACTTTTCATGGCTTCGTAGGAGCCCGTTATGCCTGTAATGCGTCGCTGAGTTTTTATGGAGAATTTGGGTATGGTATTTCCATTATTCAATTGGGTGTTGGATACCAGTTGTAAAGATAAAAAAAGGGTAATTAATCTATGTGAATAGGTGCGGGAGGGAGCCTGAATGGGTTTCTTTCCGCCTTTTTTACACCTTATGCGGCATATTTTCCATAATATTATCAATGGTCCAGGGAAGACGGGTTTCAGTAGGGGAAGCGCGAACGTTACAGTCCTGCTTTTGGCAAATCCGGCAGGCTTCCGTAGTGCAGGCATCAATATGAATAAAGAGCTCAACGGGGGCACTACAATTTTCTTCGATGAGTTTTTCCAATACTTTTATTTCCTGGTGCGACTGGCGGTTGTCAAAATACCAGGGTAAGGTCATGTGGCAATCAATATGCAGAGAGGCACCATATTGTATGACGCGAAAGTTGTGGATATCAATCCAGTTATCCTGTCGTTCCCGATCCATCACTTCTACAAGTCTGGTGATTAGCTGATAATCCGCTTCATCCATAATACCGGCCAACGATTTCCGCAATAGATTGTAGCCCGTAAACAAGATAATCATTCCAAAAATGATCGCCAGTATATTGTCCAACACATATAGATTTGTCAACCAAACCAGGGCCAGGCCCAATAATAATCCCAAAGAAGAGTAGCCATCTGTCTGGAGGTGTTTGCCACTTCCTGTCAAGGTAACGGAGTGATCCTTTTTTCCTCGCTTTTCCAGCCACCAGCCCATGGCAAAATTGACAACTCCTGTCAGTCCTGTCAGCCAGATTCCGAGGTCTAATTGATGGATAGTTTGTGGGAAAAAGAAATTATACCCTCCTTTACAAATCATGCCAATACCAGCCAAAGCAATCAAGGCTCCTTCAAAACCCACAGAAATAAACTCAATTTTGCCATGCCCATAAGGATGGTTGAGGTCCTTAGGTTTGGCTGCTATGATCAGGCTAAACAGGGCAAAAGCACCAGCGACAATATTGATGATACTCTCCAGAGCGTCGGTCAGTACGGCATTGGAACGGGTGGCCCACCAGGCATAAAATTTTATGCTCATCAGCAAAAGGCCAATGACCAGCGTCACACTTAAAATGGTGATATTTTTGTGAGATTGAATAGCGGTTGGGTATTTTCCCCAAAGGTACTCAAGTAAAGAAGTAATTGTTCCTTTTCGCCTTTATCTTTTCAAAAGTCATTGTCTGGAAATCCGATTTCAGGGATAGGTTTTAAGCTCTCCTCACTACAGCCTTGGCCGCAGACAGCTACGCCGTTCTAAACCACCTCTGCGCCCCTAAACCTCCTAAACCTTCCTAAACCTATTTTGCCTAAAGGATTGGAAAGCGCAATCCCATTATAAACCACCTTCGCCACCCTAAACCTCCTAAACCTTCTAAACCAGCTTTCCATGGAACGAATGGAAAAAATGTACAATTTGGAAAGAGCTACGCCGTTCTAAACCAGCCATCTGCCCCTCCTTCACTCAATTCCTCCCTCCAGCCACCGCTTAAAATGCGGAGACCGTTCGGTGCTGACAACGGTATGAATATCGCAAACAGGTTTGAGGTCGAGTTTCACCCTCGACTTGGAGTAGGCGTACATTTCGTTGATCGCGTTGATATGTACGATAAACTGGCGGTTGATCCGAAAAAACTCCTGGCAATCCAACATCTCTTCCAGTGCTTCCAGGGAATGATCTAACGGATAACGTTTGCCATCCCAATTCACTACAAAGGTGATCTTTTGATCGGTATAAAAGTAGGCGGCATCTTTGATATCCACTAATTGAATACGTTGGCCAATACGGATTAAAAAACGGCGCGAAGTTTTTTCTGGTTGCATTAGGCGGGCAATTTCTTCATAACTAATCGAAGGCTTTTTGTTCCAGTTGCGGTATTTTTCCAGAGCCTTCTCCAGTTCTGCTTTTTTGATAGGTTTTAGCAAATAATCCAGTGCATTTACTTTGAAAGCCTGGATGGCATATTGATCATACGCCGTGGTAAAAATGATCGGTTTTTCAATATTGGCGTGGTTGAAAATTTCAAAACTGGCACCATCAGCCAAATGAATATCGAGCAATATGAGGTCGGGGAGTTTATTTTTCTCCAGGTATTCCAGTGTGCCCAGGATGCTATCCATACGTGCACCTACCTGAATCTGGGGGTCAATTTCCCGAATAAGTTTTTCCAGCCGGCGAGCTGCCGTATCTTCATCTTCAATTATCCAAACGTTCATAAGAAGTTATTTTATTCTTTGACAAATCACCCGTTTTTAGAACATGTTTGTAGGACAAGCTTACACTTACACTGAGTCCTTCACCAAAATCTTTGGCGCAAACGCCCGGCGAAAGCTTCAACGTAAGCACACTAGCTCCAAAGGATCACTTTTTGCTAAAAGCCAACCTCCAAACAAGCGCTACGTCAAAACAGGCTATTTTTAATCACTGGAATACCAACTGTAAATTGTTCTGCAGTTTCTTCAATAAAGACCTTTTTATCACTCAGCAAGCCATATCGATTGACGATACTTTGCAAGCCAAAACCCGTGGAATGGCTAGGGGTTAATTTCTTTTGTAAATTATTGCTAACACAGATGTAACCTTTCTCTGATAGGCAGATTTGAATGAGTAAAGGCCGCGATTTACTAATAACATTGTGTTTCACCGCATTTTCTACTAGAATCTGTAAAGTCAGCGGAGCAATATAAACCGCTTTTTCCGCTATGTTTACCTGCAATTTCAGATGGTCACCATAGCGTTTTTTCAGCAAAAAGGCATAATCGTTCACCAGATTGAGTTCCTCGTCCAGGCTGATGAGTTCTTTTTCCCGGTATTGCAGAATACTCCGGTAAAAATCTGACAGTTTCTCCACGTATTCTACTGCCAAGCTTGGCTCTTCCTCAATAATTGCAATCAGGGTATTAAAACTATTAAACAAAAAATGAGGATTTATCTGGCTTTTAAGGGCCTCGTATTTACTCTCTATTTTCTCCTTCTTAAGTAATGCCTCCCTTTGCAACCGTTTCTCCCTGGTCTTTACCAGATAGAATACCAGACTCGCGCCACCGGTCAGTGTCAACAAAACAAACCACCACTGACTCCAGAATGGGCGCTGAATTGAAAAAGAATAAGACACCAATGGTTCTTTATCAAAAGCATCATTTTCAGTAGACATCAGCAAAAAAGAATAACTCCCGGGAGGCAAATTGGAATACACCGCTCTGTTATCACGGGAGACAATCCATTCGTGATCAAAACCCTCCAATTTATATCGATATTTAACCGTTTCAGGATCGGTAAACCAGAGGCCGACATAATCAAAGGCCAGGCTGTTTTTGTTGTGGGCAAACTTGTTTTGCGACTCGATGTTGATCGGTTCCAGATCAATGGATATACCAGTAAAACGGGTTCGGGGATGAATCTCCAGTTTTTCTTCCAGCGCAGTATACCGAATAATTTCTCTTTGGGACCCAATCCATACATTTCCGGCATTATCCAGATAAAAGGCATTCAAGTTGGGTTCAAAATCATCGATGCCTACATCCGTATCATAATAGATAAGGTGATGACTTTCCGGATCCAGGATATCAATACCCGACGGGTGTATGATCAATATTTGTCCTTTATCATCCGTTGCCAGGCCGGTTATACTCAGGTCTCTGATGCCCTCTTTTACGGCCAGGTTGATCAGCTTTGATCCATCAAATTCAAAAACACCAGAGCGTGCCGTACTAAACCAGATGTGCCCCCGCCGGTCTTCCGTAATGGAATAAACCGACTTTATTGGAATTTCTCCAGCCTCTGAAAAATTGGTAATTTTGCCCTGATCAAGCATACTAATTCCCTCACCGTCGGTACCAAACCAGGTACGGTTTTTACTATCCAGAAAAATTTTATAAATAAAATTGGTCCCAAGACCACTTTCGTGATTGTAATTCCGAACACTCAATGCATCCGTTGACAGGGGATTCATCCGGCATTCAAACTCCGTAACGCCACCCAGGGTAGCACACCAGATATGGTCGCCATTGCCATCAATAGACAATATACTGGCATTGGTGAGTCCGTCTTTCTCCGTAATGTGTCTTTGCTTACCAAGCTGTTGGTTGAGCAATAAAATCCCCGAGCCAAAAGTGCCGGCCCAGATGTTGTGGTAATTGTCTTGGAACAGGCAGAGCACATTCTCACTAAGCACTCGTTCAAAACTACTCTTACTCAAACTATCTTTGACTTGCCGAAATAACCCCTGAGGGGTACCTAGCCATAACTGATCGTCATGATCTACCAATAAAGCTTGAATATTGCTAACCGGTTTTTCTACGAATTCAAACTGCCGGTTGGTTGACTGCAAGCCTCCATTGTTGCTGATCACCCAAAGGTTACCCTCTATATCTTTGTGTAGGTTATAAATTTTTGCCGATTGGAAATTTTCCTGCCCCACAGGATAGTGCTTTTTATCACGAAAATCCCACCTCCAAAGTCCTTGCCCTTCGGTACCAATCCACAATTCCCTACCCTGAAAATATTCAAGATCGTTGATCTGGCCCATATCCCAGTCAGACATTGGATACTCGAATTCAAAATTATCTGTTTTCAAATAAGAAATTCCGTGGTCATAAGTACCTACCCAACAATTGCCCTTCTCATCCGGCAAGATGGCCCGCACAATATCATCCTGCAGGCCATGCTCACGGGTAATATTTTTGATCTTTTTTTCACCCTGTTCCAGCCAGCAGATACTGATGCCACCATCCGTACCAGTCCACATCCATCCTCTATGATCTGTGACCAAACAATAAATGTCATTGCCCAACAGGCCGTCATCAGTATCGTAATTGTATACATGTTCGCCGTCCAGGTAGTAAAGCCCTTCTCCATAAGTCGAAAACCATAACCGCTGTTCCAAATCCTCTGCGAATCCAGTAATCGGCACCACAGGAAGGCCCTCTTCAGGTTGCCAGGCTTGAAGCACATCCCGATGATCCAGCTGGTAGATCGATCCATCCCGGTAACCCACCCAGATCAGGTCATTTTTGTCCTGAAAAACTGCACTCACATGGTTTTGTCCCAGGGTATCCGGCTTTTGGTATACCTTGTACTGACTTCCATCATATCGGATCAGGCCCTCCCGAGAACCTAGCCAGATAAATCCCCCTTCCGATTGATAAAGTAGCTTTAAATCGACGAATTTAAGTTCCTGCGGCAAATCATGCGTCTTAAAATAGGGAGACTGTCCCATTAGGGATTCACACAGCAGTATTGCCAACAAACACAACCATTGATTCGTCTTTCTCACTTTCTCTAGAGTTATTTCACCAGCTTCGCTTTAATCTTCACCCTGATTTCTTCAGCAATTTTCTGAAATACGATTTTTGGTATTTCAATATTATGCTCTTCCAACAATACTGTAAATTCGGTCTCCAGTTGCATTTCATCACCGGCCACCTTCAGTTGTCCCTTGATAATGCGCTCCTGTTCTATTCCATGTATGATTAGTTTCCCCTTGGCCCGTACTTCGTAGCTACCATCTTTGTTCAGGTCTACCTTTTCAATTATTTTCCCGGAAAATATCGCCCGTGAAAAGCGTTTACTTTCCATGTAATTTTCGTTAAAATGCTCCTTCTGTAATGGACTGTTAAAGCCCTCAAATGAACGGATGTTTACCGTAAAGGCAAAGGCATTTTTATCTACATCCACAATACCTCGCATCGCGCCCGATCTTGCCTCTATCACTTCCAGCGGTGCATCCGACTGAAACCAGATGTTACCAGTTTCCGTGGCATACCGGTTCTGTGCATAACCACTACCCAGGTACAAGGCAAAAAATAGAACGAATAGAAAATTTTTGATTTTCATAATGGTCAAAATTGTAATCACTTACTAATATCAGCAAAAAATTCCTTCTCAACGGGAAAAATAGGTGTGTGAATGGGTATTGGTGGGTATAAGAGGCGGGCCTTTTTATTTTTTTTGGGCGTGTCCCACCTTTGCCAGCTGAAGTTCGACTAAAGTAGGGCAGAGGTTGATAAAGGTGGGCCGGTCCCTTCCGTGTGTGGCATTCGCCGTAGCCCTGCGGGCCAGCCTCCGACAAGCTGCGGCTGCACTCCAGGCACCTCACGCACATCCGTTTCCGCATTGCTGTGTAACAGGTAGGCAGCTAGTCTGGTTCGCAGCACCCAACAAACCGATTGAATATAGTCTTTACACTTATGGTATTATTAACCCGAAATAGAGGGAAAGTATTGCCCTTCCTCCTCGTACCTGCCAAATGAATTGACTGCCGCCTGCGGGCGGAAAAGTTTCCACCTAACCAATCACAACAAAAAGACTGCCTTTTAGATCAAATGAATCGAATCAATCTTTAACTTTAGAGCATGATTGAAACAAAATTCTACCAATTATGAACCGACAAATCATCTGCTTCCTTTGCCTTATTTACTCCTTTACACTTTGTGCTCAAACTACCGGCAAGGTCTTCGACAATCTTTCCTTGTCCAGCAAAATCCTGAATGGAGAACGTAAATTTGCTATTTACCTACCCCCGGATTACGAAAGCTCTCAGCGCAGCTACCCCGTATTATACCTGTTGCACGGTGCCGGCGATGACCAGACCGGATGGGTTCAATTTGGAGAAGTCCTACACATTACCGACAAAGCTATCCGGGAAGGAAAAGCCACCCCCATGATCATTGTGATGCCCGATGCCAATACCGGCCAGCGAGGATATTTCAACGATGCCAGAGGCAATTGGAATTACGAGGACTTTTTCTTTGAAGAACTCATGCCTTTCGTAGAAAAGAAGTACCGGATCAAAGGCGAAAAGCGCTATCGGGCCGTAGCAGGGCTATCTATGGGTGGCGGCGGTTCCTTTGTATATGCATTGCGGCATCCGGAACTATTTTCCTCGGCTTGTCCGCTTAGTGCCAGTACCGGACCGATGAATTTGGAAGACACAAAACGCTGGCTCTCTCGTGGGGGTACCGAAGACTTCACGCCTGCTCAATTGGAGACCTTTTATCAAAGACATAGTGTGCTGAACCTGCTCGAAAAGATGGCCGAAGAAAATAAAACAGCCGTACGCTGGTACATTGATTGTGGTGATGATGATTTTCTTTATGAAGGTAATTCCCTGGTCCACATCGCCATGAAGAAAAAAGAAATTCCTCATGAATTCCGTATCCGCGATGGTGCCCACAATTGGACCTATTGGCGGGAGTCATTGCCCGAGGTATTGTCGTTTGTGTCGATGGCTTTTCATCAGTATTAGCGTTCTTGGTCTTTTTTAAATCCTAGCCAATTGGGTCCTTCTATAATTTTCGCAGCCGGAATTGCGTTACTAATGAAATCCTCTCAAAATTTCCCCGGTTTTAAGACATTTCTTAATTTCTTAAATGTAGTTTATGAACAAGACTGCCGTTTTGATCATCGGTTTAATCGCTTTTTCTACAGCTGCCTGGTGCCAAACCTTGGGCGAAAAATTTAAGTTGCCGGAAGCCGCCGGTGAATTACGTGCGGATGGGGTATATCACCTGCCGGCCTCCTTGCTGGACGATAAACAATTGGATGTTAATGCGTATTTCCGTTTTTTTGAGGATGGTACCTTTATCATATACCATACCCGGGTTACTCCTGCTAAAAATCCTGAGAATTTCCAGGCGAATTGCAATTATGAATTTATCTCCGGCAGGGCTGCTCCTTTTAATAAGGATCATAAATTGAAAACCAGTGGAAATGTCGTGCGATCTAAAATTAACTATCCGGATCGGGCAGTTTTACTGGAAATGGACGTGCGCACCGATGTTATAGAGGTCACAAAAAAGACCTTTAGCAAGACGGGTGAAAAAATAGGCGATTACGAAACCTATATTATGCCTTTCCACAAGCTTAGCTGGCCGGTGGCGAATACGGTGGTGAAGAAGCAGAAGTAGCGTGGTGAGATCCCCTTCCCGCAATGGTTGGAGCACCTTTTCAATTAATTCATGTTTGGAGGTCGGTTTTGCATTGCCGTTTACCGGGCGTCTGCGCCATGCTCCTTCGCTGAAGCTTCGGCGCAAGCGAAAGGCTTCGACGGCGGCGCAAGGTAGAAGCCTCCTGGCGAAGAACCTATAGTTGGCCTCCAAACATGCTCACAAATGCCCGATCGAGTTGTTTTTTTATCGCTGAAATTAGGCAGTCCAGTTGAAGGTGTCCAAAATTGGTCAAACCAAACAAGATGGTTTGACCAATTCCTAGTTTTTCTTTTTCAAGAAACTGGTTTTCAACACAATTGTGCTTTTGCCAACCCGACATTCTACGGCTTCACTATCATCTGTCAGGCGAATATTTTTGATAACAGTTCCACGTTTTAGGTTGATTGAGCTGCCTTTTACTTTTAAATCTCTGGTGAGTAGTACTGAATCTCCTTCATTGAGCACATTACCATTGCTGTCTTTTACTTCAAAATCCATATTTATTTTATTGTTTTGGTAAGAGCTTGTTTAAAGGTCGGCTTTTATAGCGAAAAGTGTCTATTTTTTTGATGAAACAAGGCTTTTCTTGAAATTCATCTCGGCTGAGCCGAAACGGACAAGAAAAGTAACAGCCTATCCCGCCGAAGGGAAACCACTAGGTCGGGAAAGTATCATCGAAAAAGGGATACTTTAGCCAATGCTCCTACTCTGAAGCTTCAGCGCAAGCGTAAGGTTGGCCTCCAAACATGCTCTAATAATCTTAATCGAATATTGCTTCCTATAACGCCACAAAGGTACGCCATAAATATGGCAAAAAAGATTTTCTACTTTTCAAATTTGACCATGTCTGTTCGTGGTTGCTAAATTGCCTCACTCCAGCACCATGCAAAAAAACGCCTAATTTATCCCACTTGGATTTGTCCACATTATTTGCCTAGCTGTCCATCTAAATCCATGATCTTCTGCCTATTTGCTGGCATGCATTTTCATAAATTAGCACTTACTTCTTTGGCCTGCTCAAAATGTCGCTGTTCATGTGCCACAATAATATCAAACGCCGCTTCCAATTTATAGACAATCATCCGATTGGCCGGTGAAGAAATGATCACTCCTTTGTCCAATAGATCACTGGAACGCTCAATCATTTTTTTCAACTCCTCCTGGTGTTGTTTAAATTGTTCCAGGATATCTTCGTCTAGCTCGCTACTGGCTGGTTCCCAAACCGGGAAGGTTTTTATTTTATTCTTTCGGTCGGGCTGCACAGATTTTAGTATAAACTTGCCTAAGAAGTTGGTAAACATGGAAAAATTGCCAATCCAGGGTGTTGAATATTGCTTGGCGCGAATTTGTTTGATGACCTCAAAGTAGGTAGCATTGATAGTCATGATGTGGTCGACATTTTGAGCAATACTCCAGGTTTGGGCGTTGGGTTTACTATTTAATTGTGCTGGCGTTAGTTGACCAAATTCTCGGAGGAATGCTTCCGTATTGCGGTCTATTTGAGTGGTCCATTTTTGGGTATCCATGATGGTAGTTTTATTTTTTCAGTAAAGATAGGGAAGGTTTTGAAACGTTGCTTCTTTTTCGGATGGCATGCTTTGAAGCTATCACTCCCCGATCCTACCAAACTCATAATCTTTTTGCTTCAAAACCTGTATTAGGACATCTAGTTTGTGATAAAACTTATCCGTTCTGCGGGCATCGGTGCCGATGTGACTGAGCAAGATAAAGCCATTGAGTCCATTTTTATGCTCATAATCCAGGATAGAATTATAAATCTCTTCGCTGCTACGGTAATTGTTGTCGTCCGGGGTGGTATAGTCTGCATGAGAAAGCGTACCCGGAGTATAATTGATCAAGGTCAGGTCCATTTGTTGCGTCCAGAAGGTGATGGCTTCGTTGTTCCACTCATAGGGAGGCAGAAAATAGGAGGCATCGGCTTTTGTGATGTTGAATTTGGACATAACTGCGTAATTGATTTCCAGGTCACGGCTGAAGGAATCCTGGTCTACCAGTAGGTTTCGTTCCGGTGTCCAATCGCAATAAAGTAGATGGCGGTCGGAATGAGGGCCTAGATAATGCCCGGCGTCACGCAATTTTTTGATCAATGGTATAAATTTCGGATTGCGATAAAAATTGCCCGTCAAAAAGAAGGACGCCTTTATATTGTGCCGCTCCAGGGTCCGTAGAATGACCTGCCCACCATCGGCAAATTCATCGCCGGTGAAGACCAAGGCTATCTTTTTCTGGCTGGTATCGCCTCTGATGATGGCACCGGTTTTATCAAATAATACTTTCGGTTTTTCATAACCTTGCGCTGCACTTTCTGCCTCCATAGCCGCCAGATAATAGACCAGACAGGCCGTGCCATCCATAGTCGGTTCATTGGTAGAATAATCACCTACATCATCATGATAAACCACCAGATCGGATTGAAAGGGTGCATATTCATCTTTATAAAATAAAACCAAACCCTTTAAACGATTAAAAATAGTGCCGTAAACCGGTCCGTCAATCAGGCCTCCATCTATTTTGTAATTATAAAGGTGGGTCAGCGAAGAATGTGGATCAATGGGCGTGTCTCCCTCCTCAGGCAGTCCGACAATCATACTGGTACCCCAAGGGTTGCAACCAAAAAGCCAGTCGCGCAATGCTGCTTCCATAGGCTCGAAAGCAGGATCACCGGAAAGCTTTCTGTACAACCTGCTCTGACTTAGACAGGCTGCTACCAGATTGTTAGAGCACCAAATAAAAGGAATGCCCATTAAAAAAGCATTGTCTTGTCCCCGCTTTTGGATCAATTCAAGCCCCTTTGCATAATAGGCAATAAATTCCGATTTTTCCGGTGATTTGCCTGCCGCTGCTTCGTAATGTCCCGCATTAAAAAAGGGATACCATTGATAATGTCGCGCCGTATCAGCGCCCATCCAGGGGGTAATGGGCTCCTGCCTGGCGTATTTTTGGGCTTCCGCCAAATAGGATGCATCACCGGTCAGCCTGTATAATTCGGCAGCAGCCAGTTCCATATCATCTACCCAGTTGTCTTCTTCATAGAAATAAGGTGCACCACCCGGAGCTGTTTGGCAGGCCCCCGGATGTTGCTGGCCAAAGGTAAAAGCTTGCTCGGCCCGTGAGGCTAATGCGGGGGCGTACTCCGGAAAATGTTCCGCAAGTACGGCTGCTCCGATCGCGTAGGCCGAGGCGTATTTACCTGCTGTAGAGGCAATGCCTGTAGCCCGGTTTTTATACTTGACCAGGCCCTGGGGTTCACCAGTACAAAAATAGACAGGGCGTCCGTGCTGAGCACTATCGTAAACTACTTTATCCAGGGTAGGCAACCGAAATCCGGCGTGATCGCGATCATCGGCAATCTGGTTGTAATACTCCGTGTCTGAAGGGTTCATTTTCAACAACCAATCCATGCCCCATTTGGCCTCATCCAATACATCGGGAATGCCATTGGCTCCCGGCAGACCATTGGCTTGATAGGCATCGCCAAAGGCAGCAGGGTTCTCGCGATAAGCAAACAAAAGCTGAAAAACGGCATTGGCGGAAGTAGCCGTGTATTGTAAATAATCCGTTGCATCATGCCAGCCCCCTGTCACGTCCAGGTGTTGGCCACTTTTGGTGGGATGATAAACAATAAATCCATCATCGAGATGGCAGGAATCATTAAAAAATGGATTGAACCCACAACGTTGTTGCCGCATATATTTCAATAAAAAATCAGCCGTATGATCATATACATCTGGGCCGACACGAAAAGTCGGTGACAGGGTAGTGTCAGCTTGCAGATAATATTCGCCAGGTATTTCAAAATCCGAAAAATCGAGTCGGCAGGTGGCCGTAAATGGGCCATAAGCTCCTTTGTTTTCTACCTTTTTGGAAGACCATACTTTTTTATTGGTTTTGGCATCCATAAGGTCGAAAGTATTGATAGTTGTCTGCTCTTTGGCTACCCAAACTGCTACTTTGGTAGATTTTGGCAGGTAGCCCAATTGGTTAATGCGAATCCAGGATTGGGCGTTTACTACGAACGAAAAGAGGCAAAATAGGGAAAAGGAAACAATGATTTTTTTCATGTTTATTATTTGCAGCATTGGTTGAATGTCTAATTATTTTGGTTTCAATTCATCTGCAAAATAATCATCATGATGGAAACGCTCAAAAATGCGGGGTCCTACTTGACTGCTTTTTCGTTACAGATCCTATCAGGAGTCACTCGCAAGCGAAACCAAAGGATCAAAATGTAGCTTCATGCCTTCATGGGTCGCTTTAAATCCTAGATTTTCATAAAACCGAAAGGCATCTGGTCGCTTTTTATCGGTGGTGAGTTGTAACAAATGGGCTTTGCGTTCCTGTGCCCGTTGGATGGCCCAGCGAAACATTTTTTCACCAAGGCCTTGTCCACGAACATCTTTTCGGATCCTGACGGCTTCGATCTGTGCCCTGATACCTCCCTGATAGGTGAGATAGGGAATAAAACTCATCTGGAAGGTACCGATGACTTCCTGTTTTTCATTCTCAACGACCATTAATTCCTGGTTGGGGTCCCCGTCGATATTGGCGAAAGCCTGGTAGTATTTTTCTGGCAAGGGATCGTGAAAATCTTCCCTCAATTTTCCTAAATCATCATCCGCCAACATGGCAATTATTGCTGAGATATCTTGTCGCTTTGCTTTTCTGAATACCATAAGACAAATTCTTTCGGTAAAAATGGTGGCAATTTATGACAAATTTTGTTTTTGGGTGGCTATGGGGGTTGGCATTATTTTGGGGCGACTGCTAGGGGTGCTTATGATACAATTGGGCGCCTGCTAGGGGTGCCCAAATACCGTGCAATTGGGCGACCACTAGGGTCGCCCCTACCGTATGTTTTGGGCGACCACTAGGGTCGCCCCTACTCGTTGCGTAAACTTTCCACGGGGTTGGCGGTGGCTGCCCGTATACTTTGCATACTTACTGTAAACAATGCGATGACCAGGGCCATGATTCCTGCTAAGGCAAAATACCACCAATGTAATTCAATACGATACGCAAATTCATCCAACCAAAGGCCCATCACATACCAGGCCACAGGAATGCCAATCAGCGCAGCAATACCAACCAAAAGAACAAATTCTTTGGTGACCAACTTTACAATCTGTAGAGTGGTGGCGCCCAACACCTTGCGAATGCCAATTTCTTTAGTGCGGTTGTGTAGGGCAAAAGCCGTCATCACAAAAAGGCCTAAACAGGCGATAAGCACAACGATAGCGGAGAAAAATATCAGCAAACGGCTGCGAATGATATCGGCTTCGTAAAAGCGTTCAAATTGTTCGTTTAAAATATGGTATTCGATGGGATTTTCAGGATCAAAGGTATCGTTGACTGCCCTTAGGGAAGCAATAGTAGTGCTCCAGTCATCTGTATTCACTCGGATGGAATAATAATCGATATTATGGATCGGATTGCGCCAAAAACCAATAACCATGGGTTTGATCTGTTGATGAAAATCTTCGAAGTGGAAATCGTTGACAATACCGATTACCTGAGCCCTGAAGGGAGTCTCCATCGGGTTGTTATCGCCGTCCCAGTTGACCGAAGGGATTTCTATCATCTGACCAATAGGGTCGGTCAGGCCAAGCGCCTGGATAGCCGCCTGATTGATCAGCACTTTGGAGCTGTCGGAAATGGCCCCGGAAAAATTACTCCCCCCTTGCAACTGTACTCCATAGGTATTCAAAAAGTCGTGATCCGCCCCTACAAAAATCATTTGTTTGGCTTCTTCATTGTTCATCCCCTGCGTCTTTACATTAGCCAGGGGAAAGTTTTTCCATTCGCCCGGCACCCTTGAAGTCACGCTTACCTCTTGCACCTCCGGCAGTTTCCCAAATTCCGATTTGATAGCTTCGAACTGATTGCGCAAAGTCCCGCTATTGATATCCACTACTACAATACCGTTCTTATCAAAGCCGAGATTTTTGGATTGCAAATAATTCAATTGCTGGTAAAAGATGAGTGTACAAGCTATCAGAGCAATAGCGGCAGTAAACTGAAAAAATGTCACTACTTTTCGGATGGGCAGTCGTCCAGTACTGCGCTGTTCTTCATTCAGCGCCTGAACTGTGGTCACTTTGGAAATCAGCCAGGCAGGATAGCCAATGGCAATGAGGCTAACCAACAAACCAACCAGGGCCAACAAACCGATTTGAGTAGCAGGCAAATACGACCAGTCAAAGGACTTACCCAAAAGACTAGTCGTAGTAGGTTGAAAAGTATTTAGCAATAAAAAGGCGGTACCTAAAGCAAAAGAAGTCAACAGCAAACTCTCCAGAAAAAACTGCCCCAACAACTGCGGTTGATTTGCACCAACAGCCTTGCGCACACCTATTTCGCGAAAGCGCCCCATAAAGGCTACATTGAGTAATCCGGCATAATTAAAGCAAGCCACCAGCAGGATGATCAAAGCCATCCAAAAAAAGATACCCACATAAAAATTATTGCCTTTATTCTTATTGATCTCTCCCTCAACTTCACCGGCATATAGGTGGATATCGGATACTGGCTGAAGGGTGAAATTGCTCTTAAACTCCTGTTCTTGTGGCCAATTGTCTTTGGCCAATTGATTGATCTTTTGCTCTACGGCAGCTATATCAGCTCCTTCCTGCAATTTGAAATAAGTAATAAAAGTATTGCGGTGCCAATTGGTCTGTATAAATTCATTCCACCACCTGAAATTGGCTGCAGCAGTTTGGGTGGGGATCATTAATGAAGCCTGCATGTGGGAATTCTCCGGAAAATCACGGAGTACCCCCACGACAATACCTTCAAACCGATTGGTTCGTAAGGTTTTCTTGAGCGCCGGTTCATCGCCAAAGTATTTTTTAGCCAATGTTTCCGTTAGCACAATGCCTCCGGGCGTGCTAAATATTTCATCCGGATTTCCTTCCTTCAACTCAAAATCAAATACGTCAAAAAAACCACGATTTATCGTCGAAATATGTTCGTAATTCAGATTAGCTGGGTCATTGCCTACTGTCACCCTTCCCAATTCGAGAATCTGAGAAACTGCTTCGATCTCTGGAATTTGCTCCTTGCTCGTCAACCCTACTCTGGGGCCGGCAGGCGCACTTATTCGCTGGACACCCGTATTCTCCTGAATCTTTTGGAGCAAGCGGTAAGCGCGTTCATGGTTTTGATCAAAACGCTGCTCGCTACTCACATAAAAATTTAGGAGTAAAAAACAGAAAAAACCCAATGTCAAGCCACCAAAATTGGTTAGCGTATAAAACTTGTGGTTTTTTAGATAACGGAAGGCTGTTTTTAGATGATTGACTATCATGTGTGGCTATTTTTTAATTAGGAATTAGGGTTTGGGAGAGATGCCTGATATTATTTAGAATTTTATGGATGCATTATTTATTTATTTTGGGTGATCACTTGGATCGTGTGTTTTTATGGGTTAGGGGCGCTGCTTGATGTTGGGGCGACCACTAGGGTCGCCGCTACTCAATGCGTAAACTTTTTACGGGGTTGGCTAAGGCTGCTCTGATGCTTTGAAAGCTGATCGTCAAAAAGGCAATACCAATTGCTGCGCCGCCAGCCAGCAGGAATACCCACCAGGGAATATCAATGCGATAGGCAAAATTTTCCAACCACTTGCTGGTAAAATACCAGGCCAAGGGCGAAGCAATAAGGATGGCAATGAGTACCAGTTTCATAAAACCTTTGGAGATAAGTGTCATGATATTGGTCACTGTAGCACCCAAAACTTTGCGAATGCCAATCTCTTGTGTGCGGTTGGCTGCTGCCAGAGCAGCCAAGCCCAAAAGCCCCAAACAAGCCAAGAAAATGGACAATGCGCCCGCCCAACCAATGATATTACTCCATCGTGCTTCAGAGCGATAAAAACGATTGAGGTTCTCGTCCAGGAAACTATATTGCAAAGGCAGGTCAGGTACAATTTCGGACCAGGCTTTTTCAATATCTGCCAATGCAGCAGCCTGAGCATTTGCCTGCAAACGAATGAAAAATTTATAGGGTTGATAATCGTGAAACTGATGAAACATTTGTGGGTCTACTTCCTGATGGAAAGATCGATAATTAAAATCCTTGACCACACCAATGACTACAGGTGTACGCTCTGTGTTTTCGGTATAACCCGTCAGGGGCTGCCCAACGGCCTCATCAATGGTCCATCCAAAGTTGCGAACCATTGCTTCATTAGCGATGACCGCAGTGACGGTATCAGAGGTAATATTTGAATCAAAATTTCGGCCCGCCAATAGCTCCATTTTCATTACTGGCAGGAAATTGTCATCGACAAAATATTCGTATACCTGTTTATTTTCTCCCTTATAATCAAAACCTGATCTACTCCACCCCATGCCTTCGCCAAAACCCAATTCTGCGCCGGAATAACCAACTACAGCAGGCATAGCAGCCAGAGATTTCTTGAGCCGGGGCCATACCTCGGCTGTATTGACGCCGTCCCCCTCAACAATAATGACTTGCTCCTTATCGAACCCCGGGTAGCGGGTCTGCAGGTGATTCAGCTGTTTAAGAATGATCAAAGTGCCAGATATCAGGGCAATAGACAAGACAAATTGTAGGGTAACCAATGATTTGGTAAAGGCATTTTCACCGCCTAGTTTTATTCTGCTTTTTAATACTGTGACCGGTTTGAAACCCGACATCATCAGTGAAGGATAGCTTCCAGCTAGCAGCCCTGTAACTAAGGTGGTGCTTACAAAGAACCAGGAAAGTTCAGGATATTGTTCCAATGACATAATCAGTTCCCGGTCGGCCATTTGATTGAAGTAGGGTAATAACACCTGTGCCATGGCCAACGCAATACCCGCTGAGATGACACTCATCACCAAGGCCTCCACCATAAATTGCCCGACCAACTGTCGTCGGCTGCTACCCACCACTTTGCGGACACCTACTTCCTTCGCTCTACCGGCTGAACGCCCAATTGATAAGGTGGTGAAATTGATAATGGCAATGAGCAACACGGCTGCTGCTATTGCCAGCAATATCCAAATTGTTTGCGGATCAACGGGTGCCACCTCTCCCCCTCTAAGGCTGATATCGGTGTGCATATCTCGTAGGTTTTGCAATTTGTAGGTAACGGGAGCACCTTCTCCTTCCCACCGTCCGTTTTCGCGCAAATTCTTTTCTTCATCCGGATAGTGTGCCTGCCGAAAGGACAATAATCGATCATGAGCAGTCGGCAATCCACTACCTGTTTGAACCTTCAAATAGGTTTGAAAAGCAGAACGATTCCAATTGTTCTGGAACCGCTTTCCTGAACTTGTAGACGAGGCAAAATATTCGAAGTTGCCCATCATTTCAAAAAGGATGGAGGAATTGGCAGGCAGATCTTCTGCAATAGCACTTACCGTAAAGGGCACAAATTCATCTTCTATCTTAATATCCAATATCTTTCCCGTAGGATTGGCTTCTCCAAACAATTCCCAAGCCAGTTTTTCCGTAAGGACCAAACTCTGCAAGTCACTTAGTGCTGTTTCGGCACTTCCGTATTTTAAAGGAAATGAAAATACCTTGAAAAAAGTCGGATCTGCAAAAGACAAATATTGTCGAGAAACCTGATTGCCATTTCGGACAAAATTCTCACTCCATGGTCCGCGCATACGTACGACCTCTTCCACATCCGGAATTTCCTCCTTCATGGTCGGCCCTAAGATCATAGGCAAATAAGAGTCTCCATTGGCCTCCCTGCCATTTATACTTTCTGTCCACCGGTATACCCGATAGATATCTTCATGGCGGTCATGCCAACGGTCATAGCTGAATTCATTAATGGCATATAACAAAAACAGGCTGAAACATGCCATGCCTATTGACAAACCCAGGATATTGATAAAGGTCAGTCCTTTTTGTTTGAACAGGCTCCGTAGAGCTACTTTTAAGTAATTACGCCACATGGTTGATGTTTTTTCATGGTTAAACCTGTATAGAGGAGGGGGATCTTTTGATATTGTGATCGGAGAAATGCGCTACCTCCATCTACTACGCCCATCTCCTTCCGCTTTTTTATTTTCTACTTCCTTTTTTACTTTTAGAGTATGTTTAAATTTTACCGAACTGATAGTCAGAAGATAATGGTTCTGAGGAAGAATTAGCGAAGGCGTTTATCGGGATAAGTGTCTAAGCTAATTTGAAGTCAGGTTCATTATATACTGGGTATCAGGAGAATAAAATTTAAACATACTCTAAATTCTGGTTTCAAATTTTCTTGGGATTATTTGGGATTAGGGGCAACCACTTGGGTTGCCTCTACTAGGGTTGCCTCTATTCGGATCGCAGGCTTTTCACCGGATTGGTGCGGGCTGCTCTCACACTTTGAAGACTGATGGTAATAAAGGCGATGGTTACAGCCAAGATACCGGCAATGGTAAAGGTCCACCATCCAATTTCGGCCCGAAAAGCAAAATTTTCGAGCCATTTGCTCACACCCCACCATCCGATCGGTATCGCAAGCACCACGCCGATGATAACCAGCTTTAAAAAGTCTTTCGACATTAGCAATACAATATTCTCCACTGAGGCTCCCAGCACTTTGCGTATACCAATTTCTTTGGTCCGCTGCTCCGTAGCATAACTCGCCAGGCCAAACAGACCAAGACAGCTGATAAAAATAGACAACAGGGTGAAAATGCCCATTATTTGTCCAATTCGTTGTTCAGCAGAGTATTGAGCACTAAATGCCTCATCGAGGAATTGGTAATCGAAAGGCTGATCAGGAGCCAAAGTTTTCCAATTTCGCTCCAATGCATTTATGACAGAGGACGTAGCTGCAGCTTGGTAGCGAAAAGATATTTTGCCAACCGAGTTGTTGTCCAATACCATACAAAGCGGTCCAATATTATCCCGAAGACTTGACCAATGGAAATTTTTAACGACTCCAATCACAAGGTATTCTTCGGCTCCTTCTTCGCTGGATTCCCCATGATTGTTATGATTCAGATAATAAATTCGTTTGCCAATGGGATCACCACTACCTAAAAGCTGAGCAGCTGTTTCGTTGAGAATAACTGCTGAGCTGTCCGTCAATTGTTTAGGATCAAAATCTCGTCCTTGGGCAATCTCAATTCCCAAAGTTTGTAGGTAGTCGCTATCCACCCGCCAACATTGTAAATTGATCGCATCCTCTTTGGTCATACTCCGGCTCTTGGAGAAAGAGTTGGTGGAGCGGCTGGAAGGTACTGGCAAATAGCTACTAATTGTTGCTTTTTCAACGGCCGGCAACTGTAACATGGCCTCCTTCATGGCATCCACCTTATCGCCCAGAGCATAAGCATTATCAAGAATCAGGACCTGACTTTTGTTAAAACCCAACTTTTTATGTTGGATATAATTAAGTTGTTTGAATACCAAAAGGGTAGCAATAATCAGGGACACCGAAGTGACAAATTGAAAAACGACCAGCGTACTGCGGAAACCGCCACCTTTACCTTTTCCTGTAAATTCTCCTTTGAGCACTTTCAGCGCATCAAATGCCGATAGAAAAAATGCAGGATAGCTGCCTGCCAACAATCCGACTATGCCAATGGTCGCAACCAGTGAGCCCCAAAATATTGGCATCTCCCACGGTATTGTCAGTTGTCGGTCGGCCAATTCATTATACCAGGGCAAAGCCAATGCAGCCAACTGAACGGCAACCCCAACCGCAATGGCCGCAATCAAGGTACTTTCACTCAAAAATTGCTTGACCAACGCTCGCCGGCGGCTCCCCAAAATCTTGCGCATGCCGATCTCCCGGGCGCGGTTGGACGAACGGGCGGTAGAGAGATTCATAAAATTGATGCAGGCAATAAGCAAAATAAACGCAGCAATGGCACTAAAAATCCAAACGTAACGAATACTGCCATTCGGTGCCAATTCGACATTTAAATCCGAATATAAATGGATATTGGGAAGGGTTTGCATATAATAACGGGCATGCTGTCCTGTTGCTTCAATTTCCTCGATAGTACTGCCGAGGATCTGCTGAGCGGTAATACCCACTTTTCCTCTGGAATAATCCTTAAATTTGGTTTTAAAGCTTTCTATATCCGTTCCTTCCTTTAGCAATAGGTAGGTTTGAAAGTTATTGTCCATAGCCCAAAAGGGAGGGGCATTTTTAACTTCATTATTGCCATTCATCGACAATAAAAAATCTGCCCTAAAATGAGTATTTGTAGGTAGGTCTTCAAAAACGCCAGTGATTACCCTCCGTTCCTGGTTTTCCAATAAAAGTGTTTGCCCCATCGCTTCTTGGGGTGAGGTAAAATATCGCTCAGCTGCACTGCGTGAAATGGCAACAGTATTGGGCTGTTTAAGACATTGGTCCGGATCACCTTCCAACATAGGCACCGGAAATATTTTAAAGAAGGTACTATCAACAGTGAGCACATCATTTTCCTCATTATTGGGTTCATCCCGATCCATCACTTTCACCAGATCGCTTCCGTGTTGCCGGAAACGACACCAGGATTCCACCTCTGGCAATTCCAACCCGGAATCGGGGCCAACTATTGAGCCAACCACGGCCATTTTAAACTCATTTCCTCCAAACTTTATATCAGATACGGGTCTGACAATCCGATCGGCATTGGGATTCCAGCGCTCATAACTCAGTTCGTTCACCACATAAAGCATGATGAGCAGACAACCTGCAATACCAATTGCCAAACCGGCAATATTGATCAGGCTGAAGCCTTTATTTTTTAGCAAATTTCGCCAGGCAGTTTTTAGATAGTTTTGCCACATGGTTGTATATATTTATTTAGTAGTAGGGGCAACCAATAGGGTTGCTCCTACTCGGATCGTAGAGACTTCACGGGGTTGGCCAGTGCTGCTTTGATGCTTTGAAAGCTGACTGTCAAAAAGGCAATGGCCAAGGCACCTGCACCTGCCAGGGCAAACAACCACCATTGGAGGTTGATGCGATAGGCAAAATCTTCTAGCCACCTGTTCATGAACAGCCAGGCCAGCGGCATGGCAATGATGATGGCAACGATGACCAGTTTTAGAAAATCTTTGGATAAAAGCCCGACTACGCTGGACACAGATGCGCCGAGTACTTTACGAATCCCTATTTCCTTAGTGCGTTGAGTAATAGAATATGCAGCCAGACCAAATAGCCCCAAACAGGCAATCATAATAGCGATCAGTGAGAAGGCATTGAACAGGCGCCCCAAACGGGTTTCCGAACTATATTGCTTATTAAAATCTTCATCCAAAAAAAAGTAAGTAAAAGGATGTGAGGTTACCTGCGCTTTCCACGTTTGCTCCAGCGAGGCCATCGTTTCCGACAAATTAGTTGTATTTACTTTAAGCGTCAGGTACTCAAATGACCTGGGACTATAAAACATCATGAGCGGTGCCACTTCCGTTTGCAAAGAGGTATAATGAAAGTCTTTCACCACACCAATGACCGTCCCCCAACCACCATCAAAAATTTTACCGATAGCCTCTTCAGGCTTTTGCCAACCAAAAACCGGAAGGCAAGCTTCATTGATCAGTACACTTTGCAAATCACCCGTGGTATCGGACGGTAATGATTCTGAGATGTTTCGCCCGGCTAGCAGGGGAATGTTGTAAGTTTCCAAGAAGTCTTCATCGACTTGTATCAATTGCATATCTGTAGACCTGGATGGATCTTCCTGAGATTTAATCAGATTATTGGAAGTACCTCTGCCGGGAATCGTAGCGCTGGCAGAAACGCCGGAAACGGCCGGATGGCTGGCAAAAGTCTGTCGTAAAACACCCAGTTTCTGGCCGATCATACTCCCTCCTGGTGCATGCACAACCAGCATTTGTTCCTGGTCGAAACCCAGGCTTTGTTGTTTGAGGAAAGACAATTGTTTGCCCACGACCAGCGTAGCAACGATGATAAATATGGAAATTACAAATTGGCCAACCACTAAACTATTGCGCAGCCACAAACCACCTTGCCTTCCAGCAATTTTATCCTGAAAAATGGCGGCAGGTTCAAAGCGGGAGAGGTACCAGGCCGGATAGGCCCCAGCTAGAAGTCCAGCCAGCAAAGTAACGGCCACCGCCAACGCAATAAAGGAGGAAGCAAACAAATCCGTGCTCGCCAATTGTTTATCCGCAATAAAATTAAACATCGGCAAGGCTAGCTGTACCAGCACAAAAGCCAGACAAGCAGCAAGCGCACTAACCATTAATGATTCTCCAAGGAATTGGCCAATCAATTGGCTTCGATTGGCGCCCGTTACTTTCCGTACGCCCACTTCTTTAGCCCGGCGTGTAGCTCTTGCCGTAGCCAGGTTTACAAAATTAACTCCAGCAATAAATAGGATGAAAAGGGCGATCAGAATAAAGATATTCAAATAAGTCGCCGAATTGTTTTTTGAGAATTCATAACGCAGGTCAGAATGCAGGTGAATAGAAGCCAGTGGTTGTATAAAATAGCGATATCCTTGCGCATTGTTCTTGATTTCTTTCTCCACATATTTGTTGGCAATATGCGCTATTTGTTGCTCAAAAGCTGCAACGTCCACCTCCACACCTGTTTTGATAAACGTATGAAATATAGTAGCGTGCCAGTTTTCTAAAAAGCGCCTACCCTTGAATTCCTCCATAGAAGCCATTATTTGAGGCCTGAAGGAGGTCGTTGCTGGTAGGTCTTTTAGCACACCATTTATTATGTATGGCTGATTTTCGATAACCAGTACTTGGCCCAGGTAGCTCTCTCTTTTACCAAAAAAACGGTTGGCAACCTCTGCTGACACGACGATACTCATCGGCTCTGACAAAGCAGTGGCCGGGTCGCCTTCCATTAGAGGATAGGAGAAAACTTCAAAAATATTGGCATCAGCATAAAACAAACCCGACTCATAAAATTTTTGCTGGCGGTCTTCCGAAGTCACCAACAGGCGTTCATTGGAGGCAGGAAGGATTCGCGTAGCCGCCTCTACTTGTGGGTATTCCATCAATGCTCCTGCCAAAGTACCCGAAGCGGGTGCAAAAAACAGGTGGTCCCCTTGGACCGTGGTAATATCCATGGCTATCCGCTGTACCTGCTCATGTCCCGGCATCCATCGATCGTAATTTTTTTCTTCGAGGACATATAGAGCGATCAGCAAAAAGCAACTCATGCCCAATGCCAACCCTGCTATATTCAATAAAGTATAGGCTCTGTCTTTAAACAGTCGTCGCAGGGTGATTTTTAGATAATTTTGTATCATACCAATAGCATTAAGACTATGGAAGGGTATGTTTATTGATCTACAGCAGCCGTTCCTGTTCCAGAGCCGATCTGAATTTCAATGCCGGAATTGCCAAACCGCTTGGTTTTTCGCAGTGTTTCACTTCTACCATTGGCGGTAACTTCTTTGTCGCTAAAAACAAAGGGCGCTTTTATCTTCCCTCTTTTTTTATCACATTCCATAGTGAGGGTGCCATCAAAAGCATGGCCATTAAATTTCAAGGAAGAATCATTGGTGCCGGAATTCACGCCAAGGTCGGCCTCTACTGATTTGCCCAGACTCACAGTTACCCTGCCTGTACCCGAATTCATACTGGACTCACCAGTAATGTACATTTCTTCTGCATTTACCATACCGGTACCACTATTGGCAACTATAGAACCGGACATTGCTTTCAGTTGGAGATTGCCCGTGCCGGAGTTCAAATTAAAGCTACCCTCAGCATTATCAATTTTGATATTACCCGTACCGGTATTCAGGTGAATCTTTCCATTTATCTCTCCCAGGTAAAAATCCCCGGCCCCAATATTAGCCTCCAGGTTAAGGACTAGGCCATTGATGTTTACATCACCAGCGCCCACATTAATAGATAATTCTTTGCTATCGGGCAACCTTAACGTCCAGCTGGGCTTGCCATTGCTCTTATAACCAATAGACTTCTCTTTGATCGTCAAAGCGTTCCCCTTGGTTTCTATCTTTATTTCGGTATCACTTTTATTATAATCAACCATTACCTCTACCGCATCAGAACTGCTCTTGGTAATGGTCAGGTCTCCTGCACCAATATATACACTGACCTCATCAATGTCTCGGAAAGTTTCATTGACAGTTGCTTTTTGAGCAAAAAGGGTGGTGGTCATTACCAAAAAAAGAACCACTAATAAGCCTGAGTTAAAGAAATTTGATTGTTTCATAAGTATTTTTTTGATTGTTTTTAATTGTTAAATGGTTCTTATTGAAAAATGGGAAAATTGTCCCGTTTGTACTGCCATTTTATCTTTTTCTATTGCTCTTTTGTTTGGGGGCGCTTGGGTTTTGGGTGGCCACTCGGGGTGCCCTACGTGGTTTTGTTTTTGGGCGACCACTAGGGTCGCCCCTGCTAGGGGTGCCCCTACTCGGATCTTAGAGACTCGACTGGGTTGGCCAAAGCTGCTTTTATGCTCTGATAACTTACCGTCAAAAAGGCGATGCCAACAGCCATGCCACCGGCCAGTGCAAAGACTTGCCAGCTAATATTGCTGTGGTAAGCAAATTGCTGCAACCATTGATTGGTAAAATACCAACCCACTGGTGCCGCCACCACAATGGCAATCAATACCAGTTTGATAAAATCTCTGGAGATCAGCCCGATAATGCTGCCCACCGTAGCACCCAATACTTTCCGGATGCCAATTTCTTTGGTTCTTTGTTCTGCTACAAAAATGGATAGGCCAAACAACCCCAGACAGGTGACAAAAACAGCCAGCAAGGTAAACCAGGTTATCAAGGAAGACACGGCTTCTTCCGTGCTGTAAAGGTTATCGTATACCTGATCAAAAAAACGATAAGATATGGGTCGGCTGGGATCAAAAGCGGCCCATTTTTGTTCAATTCTGGCTATGGTTTCCGGTACATTATCAGGGGCTATTTTTACAGATAATTCTGAGAACCAGGTAGGTTGGATGAATATATACAGCGGCGCAATCTCCTGCTCCATGGAACGGAAATGAAAATCTTTCACGACACCTACGATTGGTCCGGGGGCACGCTCAACTGCCGGCATCGCCAATTGATGCTCCGTAGGATTTTCCCAACCCAGCTGGCGGGCAGCAGCTTCGTTGATCAGGTAGGCAGCCGTATCAGTGGCCAGCGACCGATCGAAACCCCGGCCTTCCACAATTTCCATTTCATAGGTATCCAGAAAATCATAATCGACCACCAGACAGCGCATAGCAGGCCATTGATCACTGGGTAGGCCCACTGCTTCGTATGGAACGCCATAATCACTCCCCCCGGGGCGGTTAGCAGAAGCTGAAACCTTAATTACGCCAGGTAATTGGGCAATCTCCTCCTTGATCGTTGCCAGGCGTTGTACATTTTCCTGGCCTTGCAATTGCATGACTACGATTTGATTTTTGTTGAATCCCAGGTTTTTATTCCGGATATAGTCCAGTTGTTTGCCCACCACCAGCGTGGCGATAATCAAACAAGTGGCAATAGTAAATTGAGTTACAACTATCGTCTGACGAATGCGGGGATTACCATTAAAGGAAAACTTGCCTTTTAGCACCTTTTCTGTATTAAAACTCGACAAAACTGCAGCTGGATAGGCTCCTGAAAGTAGGCCAATCAGCAATGTAAGGAGCAAAACGCCTCCCGTAAGTGCCCAATCGCTTGTCCAGTCAAAACTCATGGAAAGGCCCAAAAAGGTATTGAGCTCTGGCAAAATCAATTCTGCCAGTAGTCCGGCAACCAACATGGCAATTGCACAGGTTAACACAGACTCCATCAAAAATTGCCGGGCCAGGATACCCCGGCTTGCGCCCACTACTTTTCTCACGCCTACCTCTTGTGCACGGTGCATGGCCCTTGCTGTAGACAGGTTGACAAAGTTAAAACCGGCAATTAACAGGATAAACAGGGCGATGGAACCAAAAATATAGATGTAACTAATATTGGAATTTGCGCCAATTTCCCGGTGCAAATTGGAATGCAGGTGGATCGAGGTTAATGGCTGTAAAAAGGGGGTAATAACCTCTGCTTGCTCAGCAGTCAGATGTTCATCCAACATAAGGTCGGCCTTGGTGGCTACCAAAGCTGGATCAGCACTCGGTTGGAGCAGCACGTAGGTATAAAATTGATTCCAACGGACCCAGTCATTCATCTCTGGATGGTGGTAAGAAACGAGTGAGACCAGGTACTCAAAGGTAAAATGCGAATTTTCGGGAATATCTTGCATCAGGCCCGTTACCTGAAACACTTCATTGTTGATATTCAGGCTTTGGCCAACGGGATCAGCATCGCCAAAATAGCGTTGAGCAATAGATTGGGAAAGGACAATGCTATTGGGCTCGGCCAGCGCTTTCAAAGGATCACCGCTGACAAGGGGCCAGCTGAATAGTTCAAATACCGAGGCGTCTGCATAGAAACCATTTCTTTCAAAAACCGGCTGGTCCTCTTTTTTGAAAACGGCCTGACCAAAAAAGACAAAACGGCACATCTGTTCAATCTCGGGAATCGTGCGTTTGGCTTCAGCCCCCCAGGGTGCTGTCACTTTCGCGATCCCATTTTCATAGCTTGCACCGGCTACATGGTTTGCCAGCCGATAAATACGGTCTGCGTTGGGGTGATAACGATCAAAACTCAATTCATGCCGGATATAAGCACCGATCAGTAAACAACAAGCCAGCCCTACGGCTAGCCCCAGCAGATTGATGACTGCATACGTTTTGTTCTTGACCAATAACCTCAGTGCTAGTTTAAATTGATTACGTAGCATGGTATTTGCGTTTTTATTCTGATCGTGTCGTGTCGAGTGTCCAGGTTATTGGGCGACCACAAGGGGCGCTCCTACCGTTATTCGCTTCTCTATTGGGCGACCACAAGGGGCGCCCCTACCGTTATTCGCTTCTCAGGGCTTTTACTGGATTGGCCAACGCTGCCCGAATGGCCCGAAAGCATAGCGTAAACACAGCCACTCCCAATACAGCTAATCCGACAACCACAAACATCCACCATTCAATATCAATATGGTATACAAAATCGCTCAGCCAATAATTCATGCCCCACCAGGCAAGGGGGAAACCAATAAAGCCTGCAAGCACGACAAGCTTGATAAACTCTTTAGACAAAAGCAGGACAATCTGCGCCACACTGGCCCCCAATACTTTGCGAATGCCGATCTCCTTGGTGCGCTGGGTAGCGATAAAGGAGATCAACCCCAGTAATCCCAGACAGGAAATGAGGATGGCAACCAGCGTTGCTGCACTCATTAGTTTAGCCGTTTGTTGTTCCGTCTCGTAAAAGCCGGCCAGCGTTTCGTCCAGAAAATAATGCTTGAATGTTTCTTTAGGGTAGATTTCTTTCCAGATTTGCTGGATTTTATCTAAAGTCTGTTGAAAACCTGCAGCCGTTTTTTCACCAGTGCTCAGGCGAAGGTTAAAACAGCCCGAATGAGTCATTTCATTGGCAATTAAAATTGGTGGAATGGCATTGTGTAAAGACTGGATATGGAAGTCTTTGATGACGCCTACAATTGGGTAAATTTTATCCTTATCATAAATTAAATGCTGTCCAATAGCTTCTCCGGGTTCCGTGAAGCCCAATTGGTGTAGGTATGTTTCATTGATAATGAATTCGCGGATGCTGTCAGTGGGCTGAATGTTCCGACCGGCCAGGAGTTCCAGATTGTAAAACCGGAGATAGGAGGTATCGCCAAACTTTAAATACACATCGTGTAAAACCGTTTCCTTACCATTGTCATATTTTATGACCGTACTGCTGGTACCTCCATAAGCCGGAGGTTGATGGCTGAGGGTTATATCTACCAGTTCGGGTAATTGCCTCAATTGTTGCTCCAGTACTTTTTTCTTCTCGGGCTGGGCTCGCCATGGCGTGTCAAAATAAATGACTTCATTTTCTTCAAAGCCCATGTCTTTATTGACCAAATAATCGACTTGCCGACTGATCACAAAGGTGCCAAAGATGAGACTAATGGAAAATATAAATTGGAAAACAATCAGGCCTCTGCGCAAATGGGCCGTTTTTATATTTTGCTTTAAAGCGGAAAATTGATCTTTTAAGGCCACAACCGGACGGAAGGAGGAAAGTACAAAGGCAGGATAAAACCCCGCAAGCAAGGTGACAATCAGGGTAACACCAATTAAAAAACCCACGATTAAAGGATCGTTTAGGTGAAGCTGGATACCCTCTGGGATAAATTCTCCAAAATACTTCAGTCCAAAGGTGGCCAATTGGAGAGATAACAATACTGCGGTGATGGTAAGCACCAGGGTTTCTCCCAGAAATTGTAACACCAGTCCCTTTCGGGAGCTACCCAATACCTTTCTTACACCTACTTCTTTTGACCTGCGCATCGACTGGGCGGTCTCGAGGTTGATGTAATTGATCGCCGCAATAACCAACAATAAAATGGCAATCAAAATCAGTGCCTTCATGGTAGGCAGATGTGTAGGCGTGCGTTTGCCATCAATGGTGCCGAGCTTAGTATTGAAATGGGTATCTTCAAAGGATTGTAATATAAAATCAAGCTTCCAGGAGGATTCGGGGTTTTCCTTTAAATAACGGCCTCCTGCCAGGGTGTTTAATTTATTTTGTAATTGGGTGATATCTGCTCCCTTTTCTACTTTTACCAATAGTTGTGAATTACTGTTGGTGGAAGACCAATCGTCCAATCGAATTTGATTACTCAACCAGCTATTCGAAATGGTGGCAAAAGAGATAAAATCTCCGAATTTTAAATCTGTCCGCCTTTTTTCAGAAGCGATAATGCCGGAAACAGTCAATACCAGAGAATCCCGGTAAACCAGTTGCTGACCTACAATGGCATTGGGATTGTCATTGCCAAAATATTTAATGGCTTTGTCCGTGGTCAGCACCACCTGATTAGGTGCGGAAAGAGAAGTAACGGGAGATCCACTGATCCAGACAAAATCGGGAAATAAGGTGAAAAAATCAGGAGAAACAATGACAAGGTCCCTCTGATAATCCATCTCTTTAGGCAATGCTCCCTCGGGGCCGATTACCTGTACTTGTTCGTTGATTACATGAAGTGGGGCGACCAACTCGAAGGCTGAAAATTGATCCTGGACAAATGCGGCCATTGACGCCAAAACCCCTTTATTATAGGCTTCAAAAGAACCACTGAATTTGGAATGAATACGATAAATCTGATCCTGATCCTGACGGAAAGTATCAAAGCTCAATTCGTGGCGGACAATTAAAAAAATTGCCAAACAGGCACTGATGCCGATGGATAGGCCCACAACATTGATAAATGCATGGAACTTATTCCGCCACAAATTTCGCAATGCAAGAGTCAGGTGATTTTTTAGCATATTTTTAGACAGATGATTTCAACTCTTCTCTACCAAGAAACATGCCACAACAACTAACATACTGACTATCAATTATTTACACTAAAATCGTTTTATTTTTATTCCCACTTGGTTGTTCACAATCGTACAGCAAGTGTTCAATTTCGAACAGGTGCGAATCAGCGCTATTCATTCCGTAGGCTCTTCACAGGATTGGCCAGCGCCGCTTTAATGGTTTGAAAGCTGACCGTTAGTAAGGCAATGACAATAGCCACTAATCCGGCCACTACAAAGATCCACCAGGGAATATTTGCCCGGTAAGCAAAATTTTCTAACCATTGATTCATCGCATACCAGGTTAGGGGAATGGCAATCAGCAAGGCAATTAGAATCAGCCGGATAAAATCCCTGGACAAAAGGCCAACAATACTTGCCATCGAAGCACCCAATACCTTGCGAATACCAATTTCCTTGGTTCGTTGCTGTGCAGCAAAAGATACCAAACCCAACAGGCCAATTGTCGCTATAAAAATGGCCAGGATGGAAAAGGCGCCAATGATTTTCCCAATCTGATTTTCGCCGTCATACATCCGGTTAAAGCGTTCATCCATCAAGGTATAAGCAAAGGGTTGTCCGGGGGCCATTGTTTCCCAATCTCCTTTCAATTTCTGAATGGTAGTAGACAATTCATTGCCATTCAAACGAAGGGTCATAAAACCACTACTTGGCTTCAGGAAGAAGGCTAGTGGATCGATGGATTGGCGCAAGCTCGAAAAGTGAAAATCTTCAATTATCCCGATAATTTTATATACCACCAGCTCATCATTATCACCAAATTCACTAATCTCCTTGCCGATTGGATCTTCATCACCAAAGTATTGTGCCATGCGCTGGTTGATGACTACAGCCGTGCTATCACTAAGAAAATCCGTTGAAAAATTCCGTCCCTCCGCCATTTTGATGCCCATGGTAGGAATATAGTCCTCGTCGACGTCCCAATTGTTGAGAATGACGATTTTGTCCTGCTCCGGATTGCGCCCCAAAAAGAAGGAAGTAGTATTGCGGATACTCGGCACCGGCAGGAAACTGGATACGGTTGCATTTTCTACTTCCGGATAAGCTTGGGCCTTGGTTTTAAAAGCCTGTACATTTTTCTGTAAAGCATAAACATCATTCAGAATTAACAAGTGATCCCGATCAAAGCCCAGATTTTTGTCTTGAATATATTGCAACTGCTTATAGACCACTAACGTACCAGAAATCAAGGCCACTGTGATCAAAAACTGAAAAACCACCAGGCTATTCCTTAAAGAATCTTTGGTTTTCCCTTTGAAAAGACCACCTTTCAACACATTTACCACCTTAAAACGAGAAAGGAAAACTGCCGGGTAGCTACCTGCCAAAAGGCCAATCAATGGTATTAAAGCCAAGACAGTAATCAGAAACCGCGTAGAAAACAATTGAGAAACCGCCAGTTGTTTGCCGGAGAGGTCATTGAAATAAGGGAAGAAAAGTTTGACCAAAAGAGCGGCCACCAACATGGACAACACACTTAGCAA
The DNA here is from genome assembly GCA_021604865.1 of Saprospiraceae bacterium. Taxonomy (GTDB): domain Bacteria; phylum Bacteroidota; class Bacteroidia; order Chitinophagales; family Saprospiraceae; genus BQJU01. The sequence continues at coordinate 31,666 of BQJU01000078.1, forward strand.
AAAGCTTTCGCTCAAAAATTGAACAAAGAGGTGTCTTTTTTGCGCACCAACCACCTTTCTGATACCAATTTCCTTGGCACGGATGGCCGATCTGGCAGTAGATAAGTTGATAAAATTAATGCAGGCAATCAGCAATATAAATAGTCCAATAATGGAAAAAATCCAGACGTATTTAATGTCGCCATTGGCACCTAACTCGCTGCCTTTATCAGAATGTAAATGGATGTCTTTCAGCGGGAAAAGGATATAGGAAAACCTATTGCCGCCAGCAATAAAATCGTCCCAACTTTGACCGATATATTTTTCTACCTCGGGTGCAAAATATTTCTTGACGATAATGGGACTAAACTTATCCGTAAAAGCGGTGGCATCGGTGCCTTCTCTTAATAAAAGAAAAGTGGTAAAATTCATATTCCCCCACTGGTTACTTCTACTTTCCTCCAGTGTACCCAGGGAAGCATAAAAGTCAAACTTTAAATCTGTATTGTCAGGCATCTCCGCCCTTACTCCGGTTACTTTATACCCCTCATTATTGTCTAGCACCAGCACCTTGCCCATAGGGTCTTCCTGACCAAAATATTTGTTGGCCATTTCTTCTGAAATGACAATGCTATTGGGTGCGCGCAAGGCCGATTGAACATCGCCCTGAATTAGTGGGATAGAGAAAAACTGAAAAAGGTTGCTATCTGCAAAAATGACTTCGTCTTCACGGAAGTGATTGTTGTCGTATTTTACTAAATAGCTGCTCCTTGACCGGAGTCTGGTAAAATCCTCTACTTCAGGAAATTCATCCCGTAAGGTGGGTCCAAAAGGTGCTCCATTATCCGCTGAGCGCAACTCCTGACCCCCCAATTGCCCATCCACATCCGCCCGATAAATTCGTTCGACCCTTGGATGGTAAGCATCGTAGTTGAGTTCATCGGTTACGTACAAAAAAATGAATAAAAAGGCCGTGATACCGGCTGCAAGTCCCAAAATATTAATGAGGGAATAGAATTTAAATTTCCATAAATTCCGGATGGCAATTTTGAAATAGTTGAATAACATGGTAGGTGTTGTTTAGTCGGGTGATTATTAGACTTGTTTCGATGGGAATCATCGCGGGTGTAAATCGGTTCTTTTCTACCCACCCTATGCCTTTTTTTGATCAGATAGCTATGGCTATTCTCTCAAAAAAAGCCTTCAGGTGGTCGAAAATAACTCAATTTTCTCATCACGCTGCCCCATCGGAACAAGTCTATTTATTAAGATGCTGTTTTTTAGACTTTACCCCTATTGGTTTTGGAAATTAGTGTTTGATGAGAATTACTCCTTTACATAAAAGCAGTAACCTCCGAATTTGTAAAACCTCTCCTGTGGTTTTGCTAATATCCATTCATTATAATGTGAGTCTGGACTATCATTTAACATTTCTATGTTATTATCAAATCCATCATTCAATTTAACGGCTCCATCAATTTTCACATTTGAACATTTTCCGTCAAAATCTTGGTTTTCTCCATAACTTCCTATACCCAAACCGTGTCTAAAGAAAAATAATCCTGGAATTTTAGGAATTATCTTAAAATCTAATTTATACATATTGGCATTGTAAAAAAAATCCCCAACCAGAGTTATTGCACCACTTGAATAACTAAAGAAATTATAATCATAAATAGAATCTATAATGATTTCAAATTCAGAAAAGTCATCGATTTTTCCAATGGTATCAATTCTATGAATTGACGTTTCAGGATAAAACCTAATACTCTCCAGCTTGTAAATATTATTAGTTATTCTTTCATATAACTCATCCGAGAAAGAGGAAATAAACGTTATTGTATCCCCAATATGAAACGTATCCTTTGCAGGAGTTAATGTTGCCGGGATTTCAAACTCATAATACCCTCCAGCAATCTGGCATTTTTCCTTTATACATGAATTCAAGAAAACAGAAAACATTAAAAAAATCCCCATGTATTTCATCCTATAAGAGTTTGAGAGCGTGAGATGTGAAACCATCTCACGCTCTGTGAAGCTATTGATAGCTGTTAAATAATGTATTAACCTGAGCAGCCGTATTGCTTGTTGATCCCAAATGATTGGTGATTAGGCAATCCCGGAACTGTTCTATAGTAAATGTTAATGGTGTCAAACATGAAAACATCTGGACATTGGAAAAGCCGGAGACCTGGTCTGCGATAGTTGTGCATCCAGAATCGGCTTGGTTACAGGCAGTTACAGATATACCTCCTGAAATAAAAGAAGACTCCCCAACATCTACCAAATCATGATATAAGCCAACAGGTATATGGTTTTGTGATTCGTTCCATGTTCGTTCAAGTTGATCCTCCCATGACCTAATCCCGCTAAAATTACCGCCGTAAGTTCTATCCACATAGAGGTGCCCCCCGATATAATCTGCCCAAGATTCACAAACTGCAATCAACTCCGCACCATCACTATTTTGATCGCCATGCCCATTGGCAAAAATCTCTGCTATGACTAACTCCTCCCAATAAGATGAACCAACTTGCGTAAAATGAGAAGCATGGGCAATTTCATGATAGGCGAGGCTTTTTAACCTATCCGATTTATTGAAATTTACACCAATGTATACATCCGGCAAATAAGCCTGTGTCACTCCCCAGCCAATTACTGCAATTAAAGGAGCAAATGGACCTGCCCAGCTCGTTGCCAATCCCAAGGCAGTACCTGCAGCCTCACTTAATTGATTTTGTACTGACATCAAAGCATATCCACTAGTCGTGCTTTTACCAGCATAAATATCTAAGGGGCCAGCGAAGAATAAGTTGTCTGTTTCAGGCGAGCTATTTTGTTACCAGCCTAGACGCGAAAACCGCGCTTGGCCACTACTAAGCAAGGATTTGAGCAACAACGGCTGGTGACAAAAGAGCCGCATCAAATGGGTAA
>BQJU01000079.1 GCA_021604865.1 Saprospiraceae bacterium
GAGGCAAAAAGTGTCAATTTTTTGGTGAAACGAGGCGCTTTTTGCGGAGCATATCTGGAAGATACGGTCAAAAAAAGCAACAAAGTATCAGCAAAAAAGAGGCGTTTTGGGCCCAAAGGGTGACCTCCAAACAAGCACTTAATTATTTTGGGCATTTTGCGACGACATTAGATCGAAAATCAAGGCTTAATCAACTCCTTAACCGCAGCTTCCAACTGCTGATCCTCGCCAGTAGCCAGCACGCCCGGTTCATTGGGTACTTTGATATCCGGCTCCAATTGGTGGTTCTCCAAAAAAGGCTGACCAAGTGGTTTCCATCCGCCCATCGGGACGCCAAAAACAATGGTAGGATCGATTTGCTGCTCCCACCAGACAAAGGTGCCGGTGCCGGGTACGGGCATGCCTAAGGTTTTGCCCGCTTCTTTGATTTTATAGGCAACCGGAAACAAATGGGCATCGGAATAATTGCTTTCTCCCATCAACACAATGGAGGGTTTGATCCAGCGATTCCAGGGCTGGTATCCGATATTTTGACCATGCGGAATAATGTCAAAGTACTTCTTGCCATTCAGGAAATCAGACAATACATCGTGTAGGTTTCCACCACCATTGAATCGGGTATCAACGATTAGCGCATCTGCTGATAGGTGTTTGCCCAGAGCATCTTCAAATACCGTCCGCATACTAGGGTCGTTCATAGAACGTACGTGAACGTAGCCCAACTTCCCTCCCGAGAGGCGGGTCACTTCTTCCCGGCGGGTCTCTACCCACCTTTTGTACAATAACTCATTTTCTGCACCTAAGGAAATAGGTTTGGCCACTTCCTCCCATCGGGTCTTGGTATCCGGATCATACAAGGATAAAAGTGTATTTTTCGCCACCTTACGATTCAACAATTGATAGAAATCTATATCTGGAGGGATAGGTTGACCATCAATTTTTTCAATGATATTTCCAGCCTTGACTTTTGATTTGGCATTGGTCAAAGGACCGCCTTTCAGAACTTCGGCTATCTTGAGCCCCGCAGCAGTATGCTCATAGTCGTATAAAAGGCCAAGTGAGGCCGTTTCATCTCCATTTTCCACCTGTGGCCGGTACCGCCCACCGGTATGCGAGGCATTCAATTCGCCCAGCATTTCACTGAGCATTTCTGCAAAATCGTGACTGTTGTTGATATAAGGCAAGAATTTTTTGTATTCCGTATAATAAAATTCCCAATCGACGCCCTGCATATCTTCTACATAAAACTTCTCTCTGACCTGCCGCCAGGCATGATCAAAAATATAAGCTCGCTCTTCTCCTTGTTTTAGTAGCATCTCCCCGTTCGTATTGATCGGTTTGGTTTTGCCTTCCTTGAGGTCAACTTTAATGGGTTTCCCATCAGCCAATACCAGTAGAAATTCACCATCTTTCGACATTTCCATGCTGGTGTTGTTTCCGCTGATTTTGGCAAACAGCTTTGTTTCTTTGGTTCTGAATTCGGTTACCCAAACGTCATCTTGTCCCTCAAACCGCGTGAGGTAATAAAGTTTCTCTCCATCTTTGGAAAGTATCCAATCATTGGCTGTGGAAGTATGCACGGTCAATCTGCTTTTGCGATCCGGCAAATCTTCCCAATCAAATTTCAGGGGTTCCACTTTCTTTTCCTCTTCTTTCTTTTCCTTTTCTTTTTTCCCGGATTCAGATTTCTCCCCTTCTTTTTCGGCTTTTTCTTCCTTTTCCTTGAGCAGGTCATATTCCTCCTTTGAGAGATTGAACCGATCAAAAGTTTCCTGGGTAAAAAACATGCCAAAAACATCGGCATTCTCTATCCAGCCATTTTCAGTTCTATTGCCTTGGCGCGTGGAGCCCCAGATCATCATTTTTCCATCCATAGCCCATTTGGGTCGGCTATCAGTATACCCACTTAGCGTCAGGTTTTTAATCTGTCCGTTTCCGGAAGCTTCTACCAGACCTACTTCTCCCCAAAACATACGCTCCTTTTGAGCAAAACTAACTAGAAACCACTTGCTATCGGGCGACCACTGGTACCATTGATCGCCATCCGCATAAGAGTAATTATAGGCTGCCGGCATAATGGTTCGCGTTTCTTTGGAAGCCAGGTTGATCACTTTCAAAATGGTTCGGTTTTCCAGATAAGCGACCTCTTTGCCATCGGGGGAATACGTGGGTTGAAATTCTTCGGCAGGGGTGGCAATAATTGTTTCCTCTTTAAGCACAGTGGAACTGTAGAAATAAGGTTCCTCTTCCCGGATAATGGATGTGCTGTACACATTCCAACTCTGGTCAATTTCTGCCGCATATACCAATGACCTGCCATCAGGACTAAAACTTACGCTGCGTTCCTGCCAGGGGGTATCGGTAATTCTTTTTGTCGTTCCCTTTTCGATACTACTGACAAAAATTTCTCCCCGGAAGACATAGGCAAACTCTTTGCCATTAGGCGAGAGACTGGCCTCCGTGAAATTTTTATCAACAGAAACCACCTTTTCCAACGTACTACGACCATCATAGCCAATGCTTATGTTTATTTTTTGTGGCGCATCGCCAATGTTCATGGTATAAATTTCCCCGTCATAGCTAAAACAGAGCATCCCTTTTTCAGAACGGGTCAGAAACCTGACAGGATTTTTATCAAAATGAGTCAATGCCTTGTTTTGAGTGGGATTGCTTAGCGAGCTCTGGTGTACATTAAAGGAGCCACTCTCTTCCGAAAGGTAATAGAAATCATCATTGTTGTTCGTAAAGATCGGATTTCGGTCTTCGCCTTTAAATTGCGAAAGCTGGCGGTATTTTTTGGACTTCAGGTCATAAACCCAAATATCTCTCGTTACGGCAGACTGGTGGTGTTTTCTCCATTCACTTTCATACCCCTTCCGGTCGTGAAAGATCAGTTTATTACCATCCGGGCTGAAGGTAGCATCATGGGCTGGCGAGCTGAGTATTTGTGTCACTCTACCCCCTGTAACCGGCACGCTGTACAACTCGGCCATCACACCAGAAGGAAATTGCGCATTGGTATACAAATCCTGACGAACGGTGGAAAATACAATGCTTTTATTGTCTGTGCTAAAACTGCTCGGTTTCTCATTATTGGAGTGAAAAGTCAATCGTTTTGCCTCTCCACCCTCCGCAGGCATCACAAAAACGTCAAAATTGCCGTAACGATCCGAGGCGAATGCAATTTGTTTGCCATCGTTACTCCACACCGCAGCGTATTCATAGCTGTCACCCAAAGTAATTGGAACGGCTGTCCCTCCTACGCTCGGCACTTTATAAATATCCCCTTGGTAATTAAATAAGATAGTTTGACCATCAGGAGAAATAGCCGGATATCGCAGCCAAAGGGGATTTTCCTGTGCTAAAACTGTCCCTGAAAATAGTAGAAAAAAAGTGCAGCAGAGGAAAATGGATAACCTGGTCATAATTTGAGTTTTAGTTTTCACAAACGGAGAAAGGTTCTCCTTATTATGACCATAAATATACAAAGTTGATGGTGAACTTCTGCAAGTTTTACAATTTTAGCAGCCGCCTCCCAGCCATTTTAATCGACTTGACTGCTGCTTCCATGTCGATTTTTCTTGTTTGGTGTTGTACGTTTATCTCTAGTCAATAAAATCATGTAAAAAAGCCCGGCAAAAAAGATCACCGGGCTTCACAAATTATAATCCCATGAATGATATCTATATATTAGGGGTCAGGTGAGAGGAGTCAGGGGTCAGGTTCCATCCTGCCCCCTCCTAAGCCTCTATCTCTTCCTCTTTTCTAGCCTTACGAAAGACCACCACCCCGTCAAATACATCCAGAATAACCGACTGACTCGAATCAATTTTGGAAAGGAGTATCTGTTTCGACAATTCATTGAGCACCCGTTTTTGGATCACTCTTTTGATGGGCCGGGCACCAAATTCAGGATTGTAACCTTCCTCTGCCAGCCAATCGACTGCTTCGGAAGTCACGCTCAGTTGAATACCCTGTTTGGCCAGGGTTTGTTTTACCTGATCCAATTGCAGGCCAACAATGGCGTGTACGTCTTTCTTTGAAAGCGGCTGGAACATGATCACCTCATCAATCCGGTTGAGGAATTCGGGGCGAACCGATTGTTTCAGCATTTCAAAAACTATATTCTGTGTTTTCTCGATCACTTCCTCTCTATCATTGTTGGTCATCTGGGAAAAATTATCCCGGATTACATCAGAACCGATATTAGAGGTCATGATGATAATGGTATTTTTAAAATTAGCTACCCGACCTTTATTGTCCGTCAGGCGTCCGTCTTCCAACACCTGTAGCAGGATATTGAAAACATCGGGATGCGCTTTCTCAATCTCATCGAGCAGTACCACACTATACGGTTTGCGACGTACAGCTTCGGTCAATTGCCCACCTTCATCATACCCTACATAACCCGGAGGCGCGCCTACCAACCGACTCACGGCATGGCGTTCCTGGTATTCACTCATATCAATCCGGGTCATCAGGTTTTCATCATCAAAGAGGTATTCTGCCAGGGCTTTAGCCAATTCGGTTTTACCCACACCAGTAGTTCCCAGAAACAGAAAACTACCAATGGGTCGTTTTTCATTGGACAGTCCGGTACGACTCCGGCGAATGGCATCCGACACGGCTTCTACAGCTTCGTCCTGACCAACTACCCGTTGATGCAGATCTTCTTCCAGGTGCAGCAGTTTTTCTCGCTCGCTTTGCAACATACGCGTTACCGGTATACCAGTCCATTTAGAAACAACTTCTGCAATATCTTCAGCATCCACTTCCTCTTTTACCAACATCTTATTATCACTTTGCATGGTTTGCAGGCGTTTATTAAACACCTCAAGATGGCCCTCCACCTCCGGAATCCGGCCATAACGAATCTCGGCTACCTCGCTGAAGTTGCCTTCACGTTCAGCTCGATTGGCATCTAGTTTGAGTTGTTCAATATCATGTTTGGCTTTCTGAATCCCCAGCACTACTTCCCGCTCGTTTTCCCATTGAGCCCTCAGGGCATTACGGCTTTCCTCCAGATTGGCCAGTTCCTCATTGATCCGGCCAATTTTTGCCTGATCATTTTCCCGTTTCATCGCCTCGCGTTCGATTTCCAGCTGGCGGATTTTGCGTTCCACCTCATCCAGGGCTTCCGGCATAGAGTTCATTTCCAGACGTAGCCTTGCAGCCGCCTCATCCACCAGGTCAATCGCTTTATCCGGCAAAAACCGATCGGTGATGTAGCGCTGAGACAATTGCACCGCTGCAACGATCGCATCGTCTTTGATATTGATTTTGTGGTGTGTTTCATAACGTTCCTTCAATCCGCGCAGGATCGAAATAGCATCTTCTTCACCAGGCTCACTCACCATAACCGTTTGGAAACGGCGTTCCAGTGCTTTATCTGTTTCAAAATATTTCTGGTATTCGTTTAAGGTAGTGGCACCGATAGCACGCAATTCACCACGAGCCAGCGCTGGTTTCAGGATATTGGCCGCATCCATAGCGCCCTGGCCTTTACCTGCACCAATCAAGGTATGGATCTCATCGATAAAGAGAAAGATATTACCCTCCGAAGTAGTCACCTCATTGATGACTGACTTGAGGCGTTCTTCAAATTCTCCCTGGTATTTAGCACCAGCAATCAGTGCACCCATATCCAGAGCATAGATTTCCTTATCGCGCAGATCTTCGGGTACATCACCATTGACAATCCGGTGTGCCAATCCTTCCACAATGGCCGTTTTACCGACCCCAGGTTCACCAATCAGTATCGGATTGTTTTTGGTCCTACGTGCCAGGATGTGTAAAACCCGGCGGATTTCTTCATCCCGTCCGATCACCGGATCAAGCTTGCCGTTCCGGGCCCGCTCATTCAGGTGTACGGCATATTTATTTAAGGCATTATAGCTGGTTTCAGCGCTGCTGGTGGTCACTTTTTTGCCTTTGCGCAATTCGTTGATGGCCGCCTTGAGGTTTTTTTCGGTCAGCCCACTATCTTTAAGCATTTGAGACACGCTATCCTTTACGGAAATAATGCCCAACATCAGGTGCTCTAGGGCCACGTATTCATCACCAAAAATTTTGAGATAAGTATTCGCCTTTTGCACTACCTCCGTTACGGTACGCGACAAGTATTGGCTACCTCCGCCACCACTGACTTTGGGATAGGATTGTACAATGCTATCCAGGGCCTGTTTGATCACATCGAAATTAACACCGAGTTTCTTAAAGATAAAAGGCGCCACACTTTCGTCCACTTCCAGCATACCTTTCAGCAAGTGTCCCACTTCAATAGCCTGGTGCTGCTGCTCCATAGCAATCTGCTGAGCTTGCTGCATGGCCTCCTGTGATTTTATCGTTAGATTATTTAGGTTCATGTTTCTTATTTTTTATTCTTTGACAAATCTCGTTGTTGGGGTTTTCAAAGAAAGGTGTTTTTTGTTTTCAAAGCTTTCCGGAGCCTTTACAAGTTCCGGTTTCCTTTCTAACAAAGCAAGTGCTGTGCCAGTTGGGTAGATCCGCCAAAAAGGGATGGGAATGTTAATGGTGCGGCCAATTTGTCAGGCTGTTTTGAAAATTAACGACGAAGTGACAGGTGAGTAATAGGTATCAAATCCCACATGCAGTTGTTTTGGTTGCAATTTCTTGAAACTTGTGGTTAATTGAAAGAGCGTATATTGTGAGTAATATAGAAGTTGGTCTAATCTCAAATTTAAAACCATCAGGGCTATAAATACCAACCAACAAAACCCAACAAAAAGGTTGCAACTTTACTTATAAGAAATAATTGTTTGACATGAAAATGGTTAAGTTCCTACTGCCCCTTATCTTATTCTCAGGATTGGCGCTCCCGGGGAAAGCCCAACTGGTTGATCAGCTCATCCCCATCCATCAAAACAGATCCGGTCAGGTGGCAGCAGGCTATATTTTTATCACGCCCAGCACTTTGAGTAGTCCTGGAGATTATCCATCCAGTCTCTGCATCCTGGATTCCATTGGCAATCCTGTCTTTTTCAAACCTTTTACGGATCAGACTTCAGGGCCGTATCCAAGTGCCCAGGTCACTGATTTCAAATTGCAACCTTCGGGTTTGTTGTCTTATGCCACCCGGCTTGCTTCCGGAGCAATGGGCATGTATTTCCTCGATAACACCTTTTCCATTGTTGATTCCATCCAATCGATGAATGGTTTTTCAACAGATAGCCATGATCTGATTCATCTGCCGGACGGCTCTTACCACCTGGTAGGTTATGAGAATAGAACACTTGACCTCAGCCAATTAACCACACTGGATGGAACACAGGGAAGTGAAACAGCCAATGTATTGGGCAACGTACTCCAGCGTTTTGATGCCCAAAAAAACTTGGAATTTGAGTGGAAAACCTTGGATCATTTTGCGATGGAAGATTCTTACCAGCATGCCTTTACCCAACCCGCTTATCTGGATCATGCTCATTACAACTCACTGGAAATAGATGACGATGGCAACTACCTGCTTTCCTTTAGGCACCTGCACGAAATCACCAAAATAAATGCCCAGACAGGGGAGGTCATTTGGCATCTGGGAGGCAAAAACAACCAATTTTCCTTTCTGGGCGATACGATGCAATTTTCCACTCAGCATGATGCCCGCAGAATTGACAACGGCAACCTTACTCTATTTGACAATGGGGCTTACAATAGTGTACCAATCGCTCGTGGTATTGAATACCAACTGGATGAAATCAATATGACGGCCACTGCCGTCTGGCAATTCGGGGAACCCAATGGACTACCCAGTCTGTTTATTGGCAATACTACCCGCCTGAACAACGGCAATACTTTGATCAACTGGGGTGGTGCTTTTCCGCTTGCTGAAACCACCTCTTTTACAGAAGTGGATGCTTTTGGAAATATCGTCCTGGAACTCGATCTTATTCCAGACACCTACATTTCTTATCGGGCCGTAAAGCAGGAATTACCGTTTTCCATACCTCGCCCTGAAATAGGCTGTGATGGAGAAAATTCAACGTTGTCAGCCCCAGAGGGATATGCGTCCTACGAATGGAATACCGGTGCAACGACCCAAAACATCACGGTATCGGATACCGGAACGTATCAGGTTTGGGTCAACCTCGGCATTGGGTTTGTAAGTTCAATCCCTTATCAAGTTAACGATCTGGCTTCGGTGTGCAATCTGACAAATGTTATGGAACCAGAGCCTTCCCAATTCCACCTTTTCCCTAACCCAGCTTCTGAGGAGTTATTTGTTGAATATGCCGAAAGAGGCATGATGACCGCACAAATCATTACTGTTTCTGGCCAGGTAATTGAGACAATCGAGTTGGACTTTTATGAAAATAACAAACAAAGCCGCATTGATATAAGTCGGCTTCCTGTTGGGCTTTATTATTTGAGGATAGGGGGAATTAGTAGGAGTTTTATAAAATTATAACCGAAAAGATAGATGCCGAAAGTTTTAATGAATTTCCTGTCGAGAATCAAGATAAGGGAATCAACTTATCCTTCTTTACACATTTGGAATTCGATTTATCCAAACGTTTATATCTGGACTTTAATACAAGCATTTTTGGCTTTTATTTTGGCATAGATACCAGGTATATTGAACATCCTGCTTTAACGGAGCGACAACGAAAACAGAATGCCGCCTACTATAATATTTCCGGCGAAAGAATTTTAAGGGTCGGTTTGGGGTATAGGTTCAAGAGGAAGGAACATGGTATAACTGACCAATGATATTTGAAGTATTCGAAATGATTAATAAATGGGCAAAGGTATATGTTTTGAAGAAAAAGAACTAATTTTGAAAAGCATCTGTTTCTTATTTTATAAAAATGAATAAAATGAAGACATTTCCAATAAATGTGCCTTTAAATGAACTCCAATTGGATATCCTAAAATTATTCTCAAGAGAATTAGATGAGAAAGACTTATTGGCCATAAAAAGAATGATCGTGAAGTATTTAGCAGAGAAGTTGACAAAAATGGCCGACGAAGTTTGGGAAGACAAAAAGTGGACAAATGAAGAAATGGAAAAAATACTTAAAATGCATGAAAGAACTCCATATAACCCTAAGAATTAAGAGTTTCTGATGCGTGTAGTTTTAGATACAAATGTTCTTTTAGTCTCCTTTTCGATTAAATCAGATTATAGACTTGTATTTGATGCATTCCTCAAGGAAGAAATTACTTTGTGTGTAACTACAGATATATTGATCGAGTACGAAGAGATAGTTGGAAGGCACATGGGAGAAAAAATAGCCAATACTCTTTTACAGATTATTGAAAATGCTCCTTAGAGCATGTTTGGAGGCCAACCATACGCTTGCGCTGAAGCTTCAGCGTAGGAGCATTGGCTGCAAAGGATCACTTTTTCGATGATACTTTCCCGACCTAGCGGTTTCCCTTCGGCGGGACAGGCTATTACTTTTCTTGTCCGTACCTCAGGGTATGAACTTCAAAAACAGCCTTGTTTCATCAAAAAATTGACGCTTTTCGCTACAAAAGCCGACCTCCAAACATGCTCTTAAAAAAATTTAGAATATTTCTGATCATACCAATCCTTTCACCAACACCGCCACACCCAAAAAACCACCAAACCCCTCCGCTGCCACCTCAATCTTCCGCTTCATCTCCTCATTCAAAGGCAAAAAGGGTTCCGGATGAATAATGACCTGGTCTTTTTTAATGGTTCTTTTCCAGGTGCCAATCACCTTGCCCTGATGCACGATGATCGGATAAAAAATCCCGTTTTTTGAAATCACACTTTTCGTTTGACTGGCATCGAGTACAGCACTTCTGTCCCGGTAGGCGATGACGTATTCATCAAAAGCGGGCAGTAAAAGGAGTTGATCTATACCCTGCATTACATCCGGGCCATCATTTGGTAATAAATAAGTCTGTCCTTCTAATTCCTGTTCCCGGAAAAGGTGCTGCACCAGAGCCAGCCCTTTTTTGGCCTCCGTAACCGTCAATCCTGACCACCAGACAAAATCCTGAAGTGTAGCGGGTGCGCGGCTCAAAAAATAGCGTTTTGCCATTTCGCCCAACGCTTCTTCTCTCTGCATCGACCTTTTATTAGGCACACATTCGTCCAAAAGGGTGAAGGTAAATTGTTTGCCAATCCGACTCCCAAAACAAATCACCTGATCCAGTCCTGCGCGATGCAGGATGTGGTATAGCCGCTGCCCTTCAGTGGAAATACCTTGCTGCTGAAGGGAGGTCCCCATCTCCTCTCTGGTGAATTCTTTGCCGCCTTCCAATACCCGCCGAAAGATGGCTTTAGATCGTTCCAGGGTTGATTCATCAAGACCGAGCTGCCGGTTCCGGCCCTTTGAAGAAGCAATAATCCGGGGTGCTACCAGATCGAGTAGCCAGTGAATGTCCGCTGCGGCCACAATATGTAAGGTGCCCCGCATCAACCAGGAACGAATAATTTTCCGATCGGCAATGGCTTGTTCCACATCACAATCTGCTATTCCCGGCAAACGCATCCCGATCGACCATTTGGCGTGCTGGTAATCCTGAGCCTGTATGCCGCCTTGCCAGGACACCAGCGCTTCTATCTGCTTAAATCGAGCGCCTGTAATTTGCTGATTTTGAAGGCGGTGGTGAATAATATCTCGTGGCGTCATTACTGATTATCTTTTAAAGGAATATAAGTCAAGGTCATCTTCTGTCGGACATTACCAATGGCATCTTGTTGAAGATCAATTTTATATACAATTAAAATCACTTTTATCAACCCAAAGTCAACCCTCAAAAAAACGAAAAAATTAGTTGGCATTAGTGAAAGTGGAGCTTAATTTTACCTAAAATACTAACAATTATGTTAAGAATTATTTTGTTCACTCTTTTGCCTCTTTTCGCCTTTTGCCAGCACGATAAAACCACTACAATGCAAGACTGGATCTATCCTTACGAAGTACAAAAGGTTGTACTCTCCGATACCTTGGAATTAGCCTATATTGACGAAGGACAAGGAGAATACAGCCTCTTATTTTTACATGGTTTGGGTAGCTACCTCAAAGCCTGGCAACAGAATATCGACGGTCTGAGCCAGCAATTCCGATGTATTGCGTTAGACCTGCCCGGCTACGGCAAATCCAGCCAGGATGATTATGCTTACGACATGAAATTCTTTGCTCAAAGTGTTCGTGCCTTCATTGACTCCCTGGCATTGGAAAAGGTCATCCTCGTGGGGCATTCCATGGGTGGGCAGGTGGCGGTACATAGCCTCTTAATGGATGATTCCAGGATAGAAAAACTCGTATTGATCGCTCCGGCGGGCTTTGAAACGTTCTCTAAATCCGAGAAACAATGGTTTCAATCGCTGGTCACGCCAGAAACGGTCAAAGCCACTCCGGAGGCACAAATCATTCGAAATTTCGAAATCAACTTCCATCAAATGCCCAAAGAGGCCCGGTTCATGATCGATGATCGACTGGCTATGCGCGAAACGCCTGCTTATGATCACTATTGTGCGATGATCCCAAAGTGTGTCTCTGGTATGCTTGAGCAAACTGTTTTTGATAGGCTCCCGGAGATCAAACAACCTACGCTGATTATTTTTGGCCAAAATGACCTATTGATCCCCAATCCATTTTTACACCCCAATCTAACTACGGAATCCGTAGCACGGGCAGGCCAGAGACAAATTCCTGGTAGCCAATTAATGTTACTGCCCAACGCAGGTCATTTTGTACAATGGGAGCAAGCTGATCGCGTCAATCAGCTAATCATGAAATTTTTACAATAATTCCTTTGCGGACAAAGGCTCAATTTTTGCAGCCCAGTCTACCCTAGTTCAAATCTCGACACAACACATTATAAATCAAACTATTACAAAACATACAACCCTTACTTTCCAAGAAAGTCAAGGGTTTTTGTTTTATTCCTTCCGTTTTTCCTTCCTTTTTCCCGCTTTAATTTAGCAGACGAAATAAATGTTGGGAATTTATTCGGACGAACTGATATGATTTCGAAAAATATATCCCAGGCAGCAAATTATGTTATACTTTAAATGAAGCAACTTATGAAAAAAGCAGTTACTCTTTTGCTGGCATCCTGGTGGTGCCTGATGGCGGTGGCCCAACAGGCAACTGTCAGTGGTTCGGTTGTCAATGATCAAGGAGAGGCCCTGATTGGTGCCAATGTATTGGTGAAAGGCATAGCTTCGGGTACGGCAACCGATGTCGATGGCCAGTATAGTCTATCCGTTCCGGCAGGTGATCATATTATCGTCGTTACCTACATTGGATATGCTGAGTTGGAAAAAAATGTAAGCCTGAAAGCTGGTGAAAAAATGGTCCTTGACTTCGCCCTGTTTGAAGGCACCACTTTTGATGCAGTTGTGGTTTCAGGTTCTAAAAAACCAGAAAAACTCACAGAAAGCCCAGCGACTATCGAGACGATCTTTAGCCGGGAAATTGAGGAATATGCGGGCAATCCCGGTGAATTGCTGGCCCGTCAGAAAGGCATTGACTACTTCCGGGCAGGCATTGCTACTCCGGCTTTCAACATTCGAGGGTTCAATTCCAATTTTAATTCCAAAAATCTACAGGTTACTGATGGCCGCTTTTCTACCTTAATTGCCACCGGATTGCCATTAGGCCCTCTATCCACTACCATCAAGGAAGATATTGAGCGGATGGAAGTCATCCTTGGTCCGAATGCCACCCTATATGGCCCGAATGCACATAATGGATTATTGAATACCATCACCAAAGACCCGCGGACTTCAGCAGGCACGACCATTGCACTCAATCCGGGCATTAGTGGCGATGGCGACGCCTATTTTTCAGGCCGCATCCGCCATGCACAGGTGCTGAGTGATAAATTTGCCTTTAAAGTAACCGGAGAATATACTGCAGCCACCGAATTTGATTATGCCGATTCCGTCTATATCGACCGGGTAGGCGCAGTGGATACCTTGGGCAAACCCATTCCGGATGGCATTAAGGAAGGATATACAGAATTTGAACTAGACAATAGCGTAGCGTTCCTACGAGCGGAGGCAGGGCTGTATTTCACACCGGTAAAAGACTTCGATATTATTTTTAATGCCGGTTATAGCAACAGCACCTATCTTGCGCCCACCAATGTAGGCCGCAACCAGATTAAGGATTGGAAAATCAACTATTACCAGCTGCGTTTTTCAGGTGCCCATTGGTTTGCTCAGGTGTATTATTCTCAAAGTAAAACGGATAGCACCTATGCCATTGATGAACGTACCAAGCGTTATTATCAGGGTATTGACGCCGGGTTATCGCCCAAAGAAGCCGGTGGCGCATTTTCCTATGGAAGTGGAGCCATTTTCCAGGATGATTCCCGCCGTTTGAATGCAGAGGCCCAATACAACAATACTTTTGGCAATCTGGACATTGTGGCGGGTGTTCAATACCAGTATGACCAGGCCAATAGTTTGGGCACCTACTTATTGGATGAAAATGCGGACGACTACATCAATGTCAGTCAATTGGGAGGGTATGCCCATTTCACCTACAAATTTAACGGCGGATGGCGGGTTTTGGCCGCAGCCAGAGCGGATAATCACGAAATCTACGATTTTAACTTTATCCCGAAGTTTGGATTATTAAAAGTAGGTGACAAAGGCACTTTCCGCCTTACTTATGGTCAGGGTATTGCGTCGCCAACTATCCTGAACATGTATGGCAATCTATTTTCCGGATTGATTTTGGGTAATGCCGAAGGTTTTACCTTAACGGATGGCACTGTTGTAGAAAAACAAAAAGTAGAAAAAATACAAACCATCGAATTGGGCTATCGCGGCCAACTGGTCAAAGGAAAATTCTTCCTGGATGCCAATGCTTATTACAATATTTCCAAAGATTTCCTGAGTCCGGTAACCGTGATCGGCGTCGCCACTCATCGGGGCAGCACGCCTATAGAGGAAGTGCAGGATGGTTTTGCTTTTTACAATGGATTGGTGGCGACTTACGTCAATTTTGGAGAGGTAAACACCTATGGTGTTGACCTTGGATTTACCTACTATTTCACCCCGCAACTCAGCGGAAACTTTAACTATTCCTACTTTGATTATTCCGTAGATGAAAATGACCTGGACAATGACTTTGATAAAAACGGAACAGTCAACTTCCTCGATATACTGGTAAACTCCCCCAATCACAAATTAGGTGCCGGCCTCAATTATAGCGGGAGCCAATTTTTTGGCGGACTCTTTGTGCGCTGGGTTGAAAGTTATGATTATTTTTCCAGCTTCCAGATTGCCTCTCAAACCCACCCGGGATTGACATACCGCGGGGTGCCAATCGTAGAAAATGCCCGTAGCGGTGATAGCTTTAACTACGGTCCACTTGGTGGTTTTGTTACAGCCGATTTAAGTGTTGGCTACCGGATCAATGATATTTTCACAGTTTCAGCAGCAGCCAGCAACCTTTTCAATCAGGAATTGCGTGAATTTACGGCTTCTGCACCAACCAAAGGTTTATATACGCTGGAACTCAAGGTAAATTTGCCTGCGATTAAGAAGAAAGTGAGATAGTGAGAGGGTGAGTGGGTTGTGTTTGAGTATAGATTTTACTTTGTGAAATTATGATATTAGCCTGGATACTATTTTCTATTTACCTGATCGGAACAGCCTATCTCGGTTGGTTGGGCCATCAGCGGACCAAAGACTTCAGCAGTTTTGCCATTGGCCAGGGCGACCTTTCACCAGTAACGGTAGGGGTCACCCTGGCAGCGGCAACAGCCTCGGCGGCTACGTTTATTATCAATCCCGGCTTTGTTTATGTCGATGGACTATCCGCCTTTATGCACCTCGGTATCAGCGTATTTGTAGGCTTTGTGTTGATGTTGTCCATTTTGTCTTTTCGCTTTCGCAAAATTGGAGAGGCCAACCAGGCGCTGACTGTTCCCGATTGGATTGGCAAACGATACGGTTCCAAGGCATTTGCCCTTTATTTTGCTTTTATCAATCTGCTGACCATTGCATTCATCGTCCTTCTGGTTGGCGGCATTTCGATTGTGATGCAAAAATTGTTGGGTGTTTCAAACGTAACGGCCCTACTTATCACCCTGGTTTTTGTGACTGGTTATGTGCTTTTTGGTGGAACCTATGCCCATGTTTTTACCAATATGTTTCAGGGATTTCTTATGATCGGCATTACGGTCATCATTCTTGGATCGGGTATAAAGCTGTTCCTATCAGAAGGAGATTTCTGGTTGAAGATCCAGGCCGTTGACCCCAATCTACTGAAGGCAGTCAACCCGGAAAGCGTTTTGTTCAATGATCTATTTTCCACTTATATTGCCGGTTTTTGTATTGGTGCCGCTTTGGTTTGCCAGCCCCATATCCTGACCAAGGCGCTGTATGTAAAAAGCGATAGAGCCGTACGCAACTACATCCTAGTATTTAGCGCCGTATTTTTCTTTTTCTGTCTGCTTTTGCTGGCAGGATTTTGGGCGCATCTGGTGGTGCCTGCTGATCAACTTAATGATCCCGTCACCGGCGCATTTCGGCAAGATCTTGTGATGACCACTTATCTGCAATATGCTTTCCCTGACTGGATTTTTACCATTATCAGTGTGGTGTTATTGGCAGCCGCCATGTCGACACTTGACGGCCTCCTGGTTGGCATTTCCACGATTACCGCCAATGATCTGGTCCTGAATCTGGCTGATCGTTTTGGCAAAAAAGAATATACACAAGCACAGAAGATGAAATTGGCCTTCCGATTGAGTCACCTGGTTTTGATTCTCATTGCTGTGATTGTTTTTCTAATCACCCTCCATCCCCCTAAATTGCTGGGCATTTTTGGTCAAACCGGCGTATACGGCCTGGTACTGGCAGCGGTTCCCCCTTTGCTGGTCGGTGTTTTATTTAAAAAAGTAAACATCCGGCTCGTTTGGAGCATGTCTGTATGCGCACTAATCCTGCATTTTGGTTTGTTCTTTTTTGGTCAGCAATTATTTCCGAACAGCAGTCTTGCTTTTGGCAATCCGGGCGTCACCGCCACCATAGGTTTACTGCTAACCGTTATTCCAACCCTCACCATTAGTTCAATTGAAAATTTAAAAACTAGAAATGCGTAATGCAATCATCATATCCTGTGGTGCTTATGCTCCGCAGCGCGTCATCCCCAACCGTTATTTTGATGACCTTTTGGGTGAAGATGTCAGTACCTGGCTGGAAGAAAATGTACAAATTTTTGAACGGCGCTGGTGCAGCAATGAGGAAAGCACAGCTGACCTCGCAGAACAGGCGGCCAAGCAAGCTCTCGAAAGAGCCGAATTGGGTGCAGAAGCCCTCGACCTCATCATTCTGGCAACGGATACACCGGAATACATTTCTCCATCAACAGCGGCGGTACTCCAACACAGGCTAGGTGCTAAAAATGCCGGCACTTTTGATGTCAATACAGCATGTGCCGGTTTTGTTACGGCCTTGGATATCGGTGCCAAATACATTCGCGCCGATGAACAATACAAAAATGTGTTAGTTATTGGCGCTTACGCAATGAGTAAATACCTCAACCTGGCAGATAAAAAGACGGTCACTCTTTTTGCAGATGGCGCGGGAGCAGTAGTCTTACAGGCTCAAGAGACGGACAATCGGGGTTTCCTGGCCAGTGAACTAATCTCCAAAGGAGAATATAATGGCTGGATGGGTATTTATGCCGGTGGTGCCGCAAAACCTACTGATGCAGAAGTATTAAGTGCCCATGAACACCAACTGAAGTTTGTCAAAAAATTCCCCAAAGAACTCAACCCCGAAATATGGACCCAAATGGCACTAAATCTGTGCAACCGTACGGATACCCGCCCCGAAGAGGTTGAGCGATTTTTTATTACACAAATCAATATCAATGCGATCTATGAAACCCTGGATCGATTAGACATTTCGAAGGAAAAAGGCCACACCATCATGCACCATTACGGATATACCGGGTCTGCCTGTATCCCCATGGCTTTCAACGATGCCTGGGAGAAAGGCCTACTTAAGAAAAATGACCTGGTTTTATTTATCGGTTCTGGTGGTGGACTGGCATTTGCAAGTGCAGCTTTTCGATTGTAATTTACGGGCTATATGGAATTATTCGAAGCAGATTGGGCCGCCAAATGGGCCATTTATCATCCCCATAAAATTGCTTTTAAACAGTATGAAAGTGGGGCAACGCTGAAATTTGAGCAGCTCAATAAATTGGGCAATCGACTGGCACATGAACTTTCCGTGTCTTATAACCTTCAAAAGGGAGACCGGGTAGCTGTATTGGCAGAAAACTGCCTGGAATACCTCATGCTCCTGGCTGCTGCTCAGAAGATGGGTTTTATTTTGGTGCCACTAAATTATCGGCTGGCCGTTGCAGAGATAGATTTTTTGTTAAATGATGCCCAACCCCAATTGGTTATTGTAGAGGATAGGTTTAATCAGCTGCTGGCGGAAACGAAAGTCTTCCCGAAGCTTCCCTGTATTTGGCCCTTGGAAGACCTGAAGCACTTTTGTGATCCAACCGTCGAATTGGCCCAGGATGTTTCTTTTAAAAATGCCAAAATCGAGGCTGACGACCCACTTTTTATCCTATACACTTCCGGCACAACGGGTTTCCCCAAAGGGGCCTTATATACCCACAAAATGCTTTTTTGGAATAGCCTCAACACGGCTATGTCGCTGATCGTCAATTCCGAAAGCCGAACCGTCAACTGTATGCCGCCTTTTCATACCGGTGGATGGAACGTATTGATGATGCCCTTTTTCCACCATGGTGGTTATACCTGTCTGTTGAAAAAATTTGACCCCGAACTGGTTTTACAACTACTGGAATCAGAAAGCGTGACCATATTTATGGGTGTGCCAACCATGCTGAAAATGATGGCCGAACTTCCAGCCTTTAAACAGACCACTCTTCCAA
This sequence comes from Saprospiraceae bacterium, assembly GCA_021604865.1. Lineage (GTDB taxonomy): Bacteria > Bacteroidota > Bacteroidia > Chitinophagales > Saprospiraceae > BQJU01. The sequence continues at coordinate 17,880 of BQJU01000079.1, forward strand.
ACCTGCACTACATTATCGCAGGAGGAGAACCTATGCCGATCCCACTAATCGAGCAATGGCATCAAAAAGAAGTCCCCATCCGGCAAGGTTACGGCATGACCGAAGTGGGCCCGAATCTGACTTCGCTACATCAGGAGGATGCCGTCCGAAAAAAAGGATCGATTGGCCGTCCCAATTTTTACGTTTCCATCAAAATTGCCGATGCACAAGGTCAGGAAAAAGCCCCCGGTCAAGCCGGAGAATTACTTCTAAAAGGCCCTATGGTTACGCCCGGTTATTGGAGAAATCCCACTGCTACAGCACAAGCCATTCAGCATGGCTGGTTCCATTCCGGCGACATGGCCATACGCGATAAAGAAGGCTATCTATATATTGTAGATCGCATCAAAAACATGTTTATTTCAGGTGGAGAGAACGTTTACCCGGCCGAAGTGGAACGGGCCTTGTTGTCCCATACCTGTATTTCCGAAGCCGCCGTCATTGGGGTCAAAGATGAGAAATGGGGAGAAGTTGGGAAGGCATTTGTCGTGTTGACTTCCGGGGCATGTATTACCGAAACGCAATTGGTTCAGCATTGCAAAACCCAATTGGCGGGTTTTAAAGTGCCGAAATATTTTGTTTTTGTAGCCGCGTTGCCCAAAAATGATACGGGGAAGATTGATCGGAGAGCTTTGATAAAATAGGCGTATTTACCTGGCATTCCTAGCCCCTACTTCCGGCCTTTCCCTTTTTTGCCCTTCTTCTTTTTGCTTTCAAAAAAAGTTTCTGCTTCCTGCATTAAAGCTTTAATATCGTAGGATTGTTCCTCAGAAAAATCGAGCGTTTCGGCATAGTCGGACTTCTCGATTTTATTGACTTTAATTTCGCTGTTGAGGAAAGATTGAATTTCTTTGAGAATCGGCACTTCCTCTTTACTACAGAAAGAGATGGCAAAACCCCTGTTTTTTCCCCGACCGGTACGCCCCACACGGTGAACATAATTTTCGGCCTGGTCAGGCAAATCATAGTTGACCACGTAACCTACATCCGGAATGTCAATACCACGGGCACTTACATCCGTAGCGATCAATACATTGACGGCTCCTGATTTGAATTGATTCATCACATCCAGGCGATCTCCCTGGTCTTTATCGCCATGCATGGTCAGTGTCTTGATATTGACTCGTTCCATGGCTTTATGCACCCGCTCGGCACGGACTTTGGTACGTACAAAAACCAGGATTTTGGTTTCAGAATATTCGGTAATCAATCGCTCCAGGAAAAAACGTTTGTCATCCATCTCAATATAACTCACGGAATGATCTACATTTTTAGACACCGGATCTTTCGGTGAAATCTGGATGCGGATCGGCTTTTGCACCAGGGAGTAGGCCAGCTTTTTAATCTTGTCGTCAATAGTGGCTGAAAAGAACAAGGTTTGCCGCTTTTTGGGAAGGAAACGCATCAGGTCGCGGATATCCACTATAAAACCAAGATCGAGCATGTGATCTGCCTCATCGAGTACCAGAATTTCTACCCGGTGAAGGTCTAAATGTTTTTGGCTGACCAGATCAAACATCCGCCCCGGCGTGGAGACCAGAATGTCTATGCCTCCCTGTAGCTTGGTAATCTGTGGATCCTGCTCTACCCCACCATACAAACCGTAGGTATTCACCCTGGTCATCTTTGCCAGCTCCTCAATCACCTCCGTAATTTGAATCGCCAATTCCCTGGTGGGTACCATCACCAGACATTTGATGCCGTCTGGGCGCCGCTGATTCAATTTGCGCTCCTGCAAATGATGGATAATCGGGATGGCAAAGGCAGCCGTTTTACCCGTCCCTGTCTGGGCAATGGCCAATACATCTTCCCCCTTGAGCACATGTGGGATAGATTTATATTGAATATCTGTTGGCCGCTTGAACCCCAAACGGGCAATATTTTTCTTGATTTCCGGCCCAATTGGGTAGTCCTGAAATTTCATGCAATAAAATTTTCTTAATTCCTTGGCAAAGGTACGGTTCTTTGTGGAATCTTACATTTACCAATTTCATTGCAAAACCCCTTGTAAAAGCAAACATCTTTATAAATTTTCCGTTCTTAAAGGGATGTGGGCTTATTAGAACTCTTAGAGTTGCCTGCATCCCCAAGGGGCCACTCAAAGTAAAACGGTCCAGTGGGTTCCGCAATGATTAGAGTTGTGGCGTACTGCCTTGCTCCTGCGCAACAACTTTATTGAACTAAAAACAATATGTCCAAAGCGGCTCGGCTCCTAAAAAAGGCTGGAAAATACCTGTCAATCCTCGTAGCTTGTTTACTGGGCTTGTTTTTAGTTATTTATTTCCTGTTGCAGGTGCCCAGCGTACAAAATTACGTCGCGGGCAAGATCACACAAACCCTCTCCACTCAGTTGGGCACCAAAGTTACCCTTGGACACGTCGGTATTCGCTTTTTTAAAACAGTGGTGCTGAAAGAATTTTACATCGAAGATCAACAACAGGATACCCTCCTTTATGCTGGTCGACTTGATGCCAATATCAGCATCGTTTCTCTTTTAAAGCAACGTATTCACATCGACTATGCCGGCCTCGAATCGGCCTTCATCAACCTTCATCGCCCGATCGGCGATACGCTTTTCAACTATGAATTTCTCTTTGAAGCCTTAAGTCCTAAAGATACCCTTGCCACCATAAAAGATACAACGGCCTCGCCCTGGAGTGTAGGCCTTGACCGGGTTTCGCTGAAAAACGTTCGTTTTCAACAAATTGATGATTTTGCAGGGAGCCAACTCAAAGCCGCTGTTGAAACACTTGACCTATGGGTGAATGAACTCGACATAGAAAAACAAAAGCTGAATGTAGACCGCCTCTTTCTGGCAAAAAGCAGGCTGATACTGGAAAGCCACACCCCTACAGCGCAATATCAACAACAACTGGCCAGTCAAAACCCTACCCTACCCGGTGAACTACCGTTTCCCTATTTCGGTTGGCAAATAAGGACAGGGCAAATAAAACTGCAAGAGTGTGCATTTCAATTCGACAATAATGAAATAGAGAGAACCAGCAACGCCATAGATTACAACCACCTAAATGTCAACAACTTATCACTCGAACTCCGCCAGGGGAATTGGAACAAAGGCCTCATTGGTGGAGAAATTCGCAGTTTTCAATTTACAGAAAGTAGCGGTTTTCAATTGGACAAGCTCACCGCTACCCTCCGATTGGACTCATCAACATTGCTGGTGGACCAACTGGTTTTAAAAACACCCTTTACAGAAATCCGTACGACTACCAGTCTGGATTATAAACGGTTTGGTGCATTGGCCAATCTGCCCAAAGAGGTGACCTTACAAACTGAATTTACCAATAGCTACCTCGGGTTTCAAGATTTGAAACTGCTGGTCCCGGCCACCCAACAATTGTCTGTTTTTAACGCCGACAATGGCCAGATCAATCTCAGTGCCCGCATCAACGGCAATACCGATACTTTGGTGGTAAATGAACTGGAATTGAGCCTGGGGGCTTACGCCAAATTATCCGCCCGCGGCCGCCTGAGCCATTTGCTGGATACTAGTCTGCTAGCCTTTAACCTGACAGTAGATCCCTTGTCGACTTCTTATCGCCAACTACACGAGTTATTCCCAGAAATGGCATTGCCACCTGCGCTGGAAAATTTTGGCCAATTCCGCCTGCAAACGGACATACAAGGTACCTTGCAAAAGATGGTGATCAATTCGCTCAATCTGCGGACCGATACCTATACGGCTTTTGCCGGAAGCGGCCAGGTAAACCATCCGACTAATCCCAATCAGCTGGCTTTTGACCTGAATATTGAAACGTTGCGTACCAAAGCTTCCAATTGGACCGACTTTTTACCGGCTGATTCCGGTTTACAATTCGACAGCCTGGGCATCGTATTGTATAAAGGTCAGGCTAGTGGTACCCTCAACGCTTATGCATTAAATGGGAAATTACAAACAGCTATTGGTACCCTGGATACGGATCTGGAACTGAAAACCAACAAAGATTTCTCTAATGGAACTTATAGCGGTAAACTGAAACTTCAACAATTTCGGTTGGGGACATTCCTGGGGCAATCCTCCACCATTGGTACGGTAAGTCTTACGGCTGAAGGGGAAGGCAGTGGATTTACATTGGATAGCTTAAAGGCAAATGTAAAGTCCAAAGTCACGTCTTTCACTTATCTGGATTATACCTACCGCGATCTTGATGTAGATGGTGCTTTTTATCGAAAACAATTTGAAGGTACAGCAGCCCTGGCTGATTCTAATGCCAGTTTTAATTTCCAGGGAAAACTCAACCTCAATGATAGTCTGCCTGATTTTGACTTCGCATTGGTGGTGGATACGCTCAATTTCAAGCCTTTAAACCTGATTTCATCCGATCTGGGGCTTCGACTGAAAATGGTGGTCAACACCCGTGGCGCAGATATTGACCGGCTGGATGGGGAAATGGTGGTGTCCGAACTAAGTTTACGGAATGGCAATTTCCAATACGATCTGGATAGCCTGAAATTGGTGGCCAATCAAACCCAGGTCGATCAAAAAGACTTGACCTTAACTTCCAAACCGCTTTTAGTGAGCCTGACTGGAGATTATGAAATCTCAGCATTGCCAAATGTCACACTGAGTATCCTCAATGATTATTTCCCGATGACACGCCTGGTGGATAGCCTGGCTTATGCCAAAATCCCCAAGGACAAACACCAGGATTTTGACCTAAAGCTGGAACTACGTGACGCACAATTCCTGGCGACCCTGCTTGCGCCTACCTTTTTTGATTTGGAAGGATTGGTTGCCAATGGTGATTTTAATAGTCGGGAAAAGGATATCAACCTACGGGCCGTTGCTACAGCCCTGAAATATGATAAGTTGAGCCTCGATTCTATTGTATTGAAAACCAATGGAGAACCAGCCAATATCCAGTCGGAACTGAGGCTCGAACAATTGGATTTTGGGCAGGCTCGTCTTCCTCAGGTGAAATTAAATGCCGTTTTGACCAATGACAGCATTTATACGCAGTTATTGGCCCGTGGTGTAGAAGATACGACAAAATTGAATATTTCTTCCATTACCACCTTCCAAAAAGATTGGTATGCGTTGAGTTTCCAGCCAAAAATGGTGTTGAATGATATCGATTGGCAGATTGATCCGGACAATGCCTTTTTGTTCTATGGCCTTGACTGGTTTTATCTACGACAGCTGAATTTTAGCCTTGGGGGACAATCTCTTGGATTGCAAAGCAAAGGTAAGGTAGATACCAATAAAGTGGCGCCTATTGATCTATCGCTGAAAGCCTTTCAACTGGAAGAAATTTCCAACCTGCTCGGATTGGATGAATCCTTTGTGACTGGTGAAATTAATGGAGAAGTCACCCTAATAGACCTACTCAGTACGCCACACTTTTTAGCGGATATGACGGTCACCGATCTGGCGCTGAATGAAGAACCCGTAGGGCAACTTTCGCTACAGTCTGCCCAATCCATACAGGATAAACGCATTGCCTTGACGGCCACATTGAAAGGCCAGAATAACGACTTTGAACTCGACGGTTCTTATTACCTCAATACCGAAACAATTGATGCCAAACTCAATATGGCCCGCCTGGAAATGCGCGTCATTGATCCCTTCCTCGAAGGATTGATACACGATAGCGATGGGCAGGTTTCCGGGCAGTTTACCATAAAAGGGGACCTGGATCAGCCAAATATCATTGGTAAATTGAACCTAAAAAATGTAGCCACAACTGTTGATTATTTGCAAAGCCGGTACCAGTTAGCTTCTCAATCCTTTGAAGTAACCAATCAATCCATTGAATTTGGCAAGCTGACGTTGACGGATGAAAAACAGCGCACGGCTACCTTGGAAGGAAAGATCCGACACAACCAATTGACCGATTTTAGGTTCAACCTAAAGTTTAACACCGATGGTTTCCAATTTATCAACACGACGGCCAAAGACAATGACCTCTTCTACGGATCATTGGTGCTTAAAGCCAGGGCGACTATTTGGGGAACGACAGATTTACCGATTTTGGATATCACCGCCACCACACTGGATGGCTCGGACTTTTATGTAGCGCCACTGACCGATATTTATGAGGTTGGCACGGAAGATTATATCATCTTTGGCAAGCCGGAAACCCTGTCAGAGGATACCCTTTCTGTGGAAAAACAATACAAAATCGACAATCAGTTTGCCTTTTCCATGTATCTTAACCTCAACCTGACGCCGGCTTCCCGTCTGAATATCCTGATCGACCCCACTACTGGTGATCAATTGTTTGCCAGGGGAACAGGAGACCTTTCGGTGACGATAGAACCAAACGGCAACATCAGCGTAGTAGGCACCTACCTGCTGGATAGTGGAAAATACAACTTCAATTTTGAACAGCTGGTCAAAAAAGAATTCGACATTCAAAAGGGCAGCTCCATTACTTTTCCAGGAGATCCCCTGAAGGCTCGTTTCAATATCACCGCACTCTACACCGCCCGGACTTCTACTTATGAATTGATTGAAGGGGAGACGACCAGTTTGTCGGAGGCAGAAGTGCGTACCGCCCAAGGCCGTACCGAAGTGAAGGTAGTGATGAATATTCGCGGCAATCTGGATAGTCCCGAAATTACTTTTGATATACAGCTCCCTGAAAGCCAAAGTAATGTGGTCAGCAGCACGGTTGCCAGGAAGCTTAACCAGATGAAGCAGGATCCCAATGAGTTAAACCAGCAGGTCTTTGGATTATTGCTGTTTAATAGCTTTATTACAAGCAGCAATTCGTCGGTAGTACTTACACAGGCCGGACAAAATGTGGTGATTTCGAGTGTGAGTAAATTGTTGTCCAATCAGCTCAACCGTCTTGCCGATAAATTTGTCAAAGGGGTCGACATTTCCTTTGACCTGGATAGTTATCAAAATCAATATATTGATGCCGGGGCGGGTGGTACGGTCACCCAATTGCAGGTGGGCCTGAGCAAAACCTTGTTTAATGACCGCCTGACGATCAAAGCTGGTGGCAATGTCAACCTCAATGCCGCTGATAGTGGCAAAACAGACTTTTCTACCATTGCCGGTGACTTTGTTTTGGAATATCGGCTTACGCCAAATGGCAATTATCGCCTACAGGTATTTCGGCGCTCGGATTATGATGTACTCAATGACGCCAACTCCAGCAAGTCGGGGATTGGGATATTTTTTAAGAAATCTTATTAGGTATTACAATTAGGTTTTAGGCGGTAGTACTTAGGTTTTAGGAGGAGGCGTGCCTAAATCTTACTGCCAAAAATCTATAGCCTCCTTCTAAAAATATGCATTTGACCATTCGACTACTCTATTTTTCCACCTTTCTGCTGGCTATGATGCAGTTCAGCAGTTGTTCTATTTCCAAACACTTAAAGGAAGGGCAACTCTTATATCGGGAAACCAAGATCAATTTTCAGCCTGACTCTACCATCAATAAGTCTACCAAGCTACGTAATGAACTCCTGCTTTTATCCCGCCCCCAACCCAATATCGGGCTGAATAAAGCCAAAGCATGGGTGTATGTCAGAATTGGCGAAACCAAGGAAAAAGGGCTAAAAAACTGGATCAAGCGCATCTTTGGCGCACCTCCTGCACTTTATGATGAGTCGATTATTCAACGTAGCCGGTTGGTGCTGGGTAAACACATGCTCGACAACGGCTATTTCCATTCTGAACTGGACATGGACACCACCATGAGGCGAAAACATGTATCCCTGACTTACAACATTCACACCAAAGGTCAATACCACCTCAAACAGATTGAATGGCCCCAGGATACCAGCCCGGTCAATCAACTTTTGTCTAATTATTATCAACCGTCAATTCTCCAACCAGGTCAGCCCTATCAACTCAACAATATCAATGCCGAGCGTAGCCGATTGACCAATATTGCCAACAACAATGGTTTTTATGATTTTTCAATTGGCAATTTTTTTGTCATTGTAGATACGACAGCCGGGCCTCTACTGACTAATTTGTTCCTGCGTATCAAAAACCCAACGGATAGCACCTTGCATCAACCTCATTATTATGGGCCAATCCGTGTATTACCAGATTATGATATCAATCAGGAAACGGAACAGATACCGGATACCATTAAGACCGAGCATTTGACTATTTATCAGCATAAGCGGATCATTCGCCCCAAAGTCTTATTCCGCATGATCCGGATGGAGGAGGGCGGACTTTACTCCCGCCAAAAACAAGATATGACGATTCAGCATCTGCTTGATCTTGGCGTCTTTAAATTTGTAAATATCCGCTATCAACAGCGAGATATTCCCAAGGGGGTGGAATTGACACCATACATCATTCTCACGCCTGGACTCATGCGGGATGTTACGGCTGAATTTCAGGTCAATAACCGGAATGGTAGCTACCTCGGACTAGCAGCTGCAGCTTCCTTTACACACCGCAATCTATTTAAAGGGGCCGAACAATTCCAGATCAACCTTTCCGGTGGTATTGAAACCGGCCTGCGCGATAGCACCTCACAAGGTTTCATCAATTCTATCGATCTGAATTTGCAAATGGACTTGTATATTCCTCGCCTGATTACGCCTTTCCGAATCACCAATAAGCCGAAGTATTATATCCCTCGTACCCGTATCAATCTGGGGAATAGCTTTCAGCGCCGGACGGAATTGTACAATATTAATTCCACCAATGCTAGTTTTGGATATGATTGGAAAGAAAACAAACGCAAACGCCACCAACTCAACCCACTATCGGTCAATCTGGTCAATTTATATGGTGAAACCGATAAATTTCTGGACCTGCTGGCTGAAAATCCGCGTTTGCAAATCAGCTTCCAGGACAATTTTATTGCTGGCCTGACGTATACCTATACCTACAATAACCAGAATTCTTCTACAGATAAACAATTCCTCTATTTCCGCCTCGACCTGGAATCGGCAGGCAATGCCATTAGCTTGTTGCAGCCAGCTTCTAATGGGGAAAAGAACCAGAAAATTCTGAATGTGGCCTATGCCCAATTTGCCCGTATGGCGATCGACTTACGGCAGTATTGGGCTTTACGTGGAGAGCAAAATATTGCCACCCGTTTTGTTGGAGGCCTTGGGTTGCCTTATGGCAATTCTATTTTCCTGCCTTATGTCAAACAATTTATCAGCGGCGGTGCCAATAGCATTCGTGCCTTCCGACTACGCGAAGTCGGCCCGGGAAGCTACAATGGTGAAGACGGGCTGGCCCAATCCATCGACCGTACCGGTGACATCAAGCTGGAGGCCAATCTCGAATATCGCTTTGGCATATTCAGTTACCTGAAAGGTGCCGTTTTTCTGGATGCCGGCAATGTGTGGCTGCTTGACCGCCCCGAAGAAACCCGCAAGGAAGGGATTTTTCACTTCGATAAATTCCTCAATGAAATAGCGATCGGTACCGGCTTCGGCTTCCGCCTTGACTTCAACTTTTTTGTGCTGCGCCTGGATGGTGCTTTTGCACTCCGCAACCCCAATCTACCTCCTGCTGACCGCTGGACTTTTGGTTCCATCAATCCGCTGAAAAGGGATTGGCGCCGGGATAATCTGGTTTGGCAATTGGCGATTGGGTATCCGTTTTGAGTTTGGGTGGTTTGGTGTGGTGTTTGTAGCTCTTCGTACCAACCAAATTCATTTGGTTGACTGCAAAGCGCTGAAAGCCAGCTTTCTTCCATGCTGCATTTATCTGTCCAATTAATTCAAGCAGGTCAAAATATAACCTTCAAGGCCAATTTAGTTGCCACTATTAGGTTTTGAATTGGTTTTCTTACAGTCTACCGTCAGAGTGGTTGCAAAAGTATTAGATAAAGATGAAGGTATGCTAGTCAAGGCTTTTGTTTGATCCTTGGAGGTAGGTTTGAGCTTTGAGTCATTAAATAATCGGGCGTCTTCATTTTTTTTGATGTCAAAAAATCCGAAGCAAAAAAAACCATCCGGCTGGAGGATTGACCTAAAAAAAGCGGCCCATTTCGGGTGGAAGAAATAAACTCGCTTTGGCGATTTGTAATAACTTGATCTTTTTTGATTGTTGGCCTTTTAGTTTTCTGATTTTTTATTGGTTTTAGCTCTAACAGTATTTCTTCTTGAGCAGTACGGGCGGCCGCTTTTTTCTTAACGGCCAATGCTCCTATGCCGGAACCCACCCGCGCTGTGTGCATGTTTAGTGGCCTATTAGGTGGTAAGAGGTTCGTGTGGTGTTTGTAGCTCTTCGTACCAACCAAATTCAATTGGTTGACTGCAAAGCGCTGAAAGCCAGCTTTCTTCCATGCTGCATTTATCTGTCCAATTAATTCAAGCAGGTCAAAATATAACCTGCAAGGCCAATTCATTTGCCACTGTTAGGTTTTGAATTGGTTTTCTTACAGTCTTTTGGTTTACTGCCAGAGGGGGTGCAAAGGCCATAGATAAAGATCGGCATTATACTAACCAAGGCTTTTGTTTGATTTTTGGAAATAGGTTTGAGCTTTGAGTCATTAAATAATCGGGCGTCTTCATTTTCTTTTGGTGGCAAAAGAAAACGAAGCAAAAAAAAACCATTCCGGCTGGAGGATTGGCCTAAAAAAAGCGGCCCAGTTCGGGTGGAAGAAATAAACTCGCTTTTTTGATTTGTAATAGCTTGATCTTTTTTGATTGTTGGTCTTTTAGTTTTCTGGGTTTTCACTGGTTTTAGCTCAAGCAGTATTTCTTCTTGAGCAGTACGGGCGGCCGCTTTTTTCTTAACGGCCAATGCTCCTATGCCGGAACCCACGCGCGCATTGTGCTTGTTTCGTGGTTGAACGGGTGGGAAGAAACTGTTGGGGTGTTTTATACCAACAAAAAGGCAATAGATTAGAGATCGGCATTATGCAGGTAAGGCTTTTGTTTGAGAGTTGGAGGTAGGTTTAAGCATTGGAGCATTTAATAATCTTTCGTCCATTTTTTCCACGACGAAAAAACGGATCAAAAAAGTCGCTCGGCTGGAGGATTGACCTAAAAAAAGCGGCCCTGTTGGGGGGAAGAAATAAACTCGCTTTTTTGATTTGTGATAACTAAATCTCTTTTGATTGTTGGGCAGCGTTTTCTTGAATATTCTTCAGTTTTAGCTCAAGCAGTATTTCTTCTTGATTGGTACGGTTACCGCTTTTTTCTTAACGGCCAATGCTCCTATGCCGGAACCCACCTTCGCCTTCGCGTAGCCGCTATGGCAGAGCGAGGCCGCGCTGAGTGCGTGTTTAGTGGCTGATTGGGTGATAGGAGACTAGTGTGGTGTTTGATGCCAGCAACAGCAGTCCCAATGATTTTGACTGGGCCATTCGATTGGACCTACTCTCCTACCAAACAACAAAAAACTCCAGCCTGAAATGGCTAATCTATCGCAATACACACTGCTTCGCGATGAACCTCCGTAACAATTTGCCTGAAAAATATACTACCCTAGTTCGGGATTTCGAGATGTTCAACCTACTGATCTTCCGCTTCTTACCCTTGGCAGTTGGCGCGCAGCGACATCCCGATTTAGTCGTACTTGGAGAGTGCAGCGAGCCGTAGGTAGACTTAATCGGGACCTCACTCTTCCCGATGCGGTCCACTGGACCTTATGCGGGACGATTATTATGCGGTGCACATAATCGATTGGACCTACTCTCCTACTAGTAAATGGTGTTAAATACAGCTTGAAATAAGTCGCAGTCCTCACTCTAATGGACCTACTCTCCTACAACTATGTCATCTATTGACCAACACCAAGAGTTCAGTCGCAGTCCTCACTCTAATGGACCTACTCTCCTACACCATTATTATGACAAACAACAATGTAGTTGTTGTCGCAGTCCTCACTCTAATGGACCTACTCTCCTACTTGAGTTCAATGCAGCGTTAGACGAACAAGTGGTCGCAGTCCTCACTCTAATGGACCTACTCTCCTACCAGCAAGGTACGGAAATGGCAAAACTTACTCGTCGCAGTCCTCACTCTAATGGACCTACTCTCCTACGTAGTTATGCTGATGGCGAATTTTCATACTACGTCGCAGTCCTCACTCTAATGGACCTACTCTCCTACTCAACAAATTGCTTCTTTAAATAAAGGCAATGGTGTCGCAGTCCTCACTCTAATGGACCTACTCTCCTACAAGAAACAGTAGACCAAGTAAGTTACGGTGTTGTCGCAGTCCTCACTCTAATGGACCTACTCTCCTACCAATAATCAAAAAAATACCCACTTATGAAAAAGTGTCGCAGTCCTCACTCTAATGGACCTACTCTCCTACGTGTCGCAGAGAAACGAAAAGCAGGACTAGAACGTCGCAGTCCTCACTCTAATGGACCTACTCTCCTACCCTGTATCTGTGACATCTCAATGCTAGCACAGCCTAGCAAGACATTCACATTCTGGGCTACAAATTGTTTTGCTCAATTTGAAGGATTTTATATATGTATTTCGCTTCATTTGCTATGTCACAATTTTTGAATTCTTGTATTGTTAAAAAATTCAATTAATTGATTATCAGCAGATAGGAAAAATTTAACTTATTTGTTTTTTAACAAAATCTTAACGTTTTGCAGAAAATCCGTGAGTGCCCCCTGAGCATGGTGCTCTATGAACTATGTCACATTTTAATAAAAAAAGAAATTTATTTTGTGAATGATTCATTGCCAATGATTTACAGATTAATAAAATTGAAATACATTTTTCATATTTTAAAAAACTACAATACAAGGGCAGTTTCAATATTTGGTACACTTATTACCACTTCTAGTGGAAGCAAACAGAAATTATTGACACTTGAGTCTCTTTATGCCCTTTGGTAGCAATTTTCCAGGTTTGTCAATGAACTTTGGTTAAGACCGTCCTTACATCATTGGGGCGGCCTTCAGTGAACGGCGATGCAAGCAACACCTACAAATAGGTTCTAAATATACGGAATTATTGGGCTATTGCAAAAAGTTTGCTGAAAGATTATAAGTGATCAATGAGCAAATTGGGGACTTTGGGAGTTGACTGCTTCCAATACGCGGCAATTTAAATAATGGAGGCAGAGATATTGGGAGGAGTGGCGAATTTAACAGCATTGATGGCAAGGGAATTACAAGTCGAAGACTTGACGGCAAAACGCATTGCGTCTGAGATGCTCGCGAGTGAGAAAACTTGCAAAATAGTACGAAACGTATTATATTTATGATACGAAACGTATTAAAATGAGTAAAAAGCAAACTTCCCCTACTGATTTGGATTTTGCCATTCTAGGTTTGTTGCATCAACAAGCGGAAACGGGTTATGGTATCCGTAAGATATTTGAGACAACGGCTCTGGGCAATTATAGTAGTAGTCCGGGGTCGATATATCCGGCTTTGAAACGATTGCAAAAACTGAACTTGGTTGTTCAGGAAAACCAATTGACGGAATCCGGGGCGAATAAAAGTCGATTTTTGCCTACGCCAATAGGTACTAAAATGTTGATTGAATGGATGAGTCAGCCAATTGTACCCGAAGACATTAGCAAAAGTATTGAGCAGCTGTTTCTACGTTTTGCTTTTATGGACAATCACCTGAGTAGGGCACAAAAGCTGGATTTTTTGCTTTCCTTTAATGAACAGGTGAAAACCTACCTTACAGAACTGGAAGCTTACTACCAACAGGAAGCGGATAATTTGCCCTTACACGGGCGCCTTGCATTTGAACACGGCATTGCCACTTATCGTACGCACCTCAAATGGGGCAAAAAAGCCCTGGTGACCCTACAACAAACGAAAGACAAATGAATCAAAAAATAATCCTCCAGATCATTAGCCTCGGCCTGATTTTGACCTTCTTGGTAACGCTTTGCAACCTCCTGTTTGGCATCAGCACAAATATCGAATTATCGAGTTGGTCATTGCTAGCCAATACATTGGTGGCCATAGTATTGACCTTGCTTATCCAATCTTCGCAACTTGCAGGTTGGCGGTTGGCACTATTGGTTTTTACCGTTTATTTTATCATCGGGCATTTCAGCATTCTGATTGAAGCCTATATTTTTAAGGTGACCGATGGCTGGCAAACGACTGTAGAAATTTTGCGGGGCTTAGTGGTTAGTCTGATTATTAGTCCAATTGCAGTTTCTCTTCTGGGCAGGTGGACTGGCCATACGGCCGTCGATACGATGCCATACAAAAGTCGCTCCTGGTTTTCCTGGTCCTGGCGCATTGTCCTGGGCATCCTGCTGTACTTTGTGATTTATGCCATGGCTGGGATGACCTTGCAAGCAGTCTATCCGGAGTTTATGGCATTCTATGAAGGGAAAATTCCGGCTTTCGACCTGATTTTTAAGGTACAGCTTTTCCGGGGGCTGATGTTTGTGTTGATTACGCTATTTATGCTCTCCAATTTGCAAATTTCTTTAGGTAAAAAGGCGATATTGGTCGGCCTGATTTTCAGTGTTTTTGGTGGCATTGCGCCACTGCTTTCTCCTAATGATTTGATGCCCGCTTATGTGCGGTTGGCGCATGGTTTTGAGGTGGGTATTTCTAATTTTCTGTATGGGGTGGTGTTGGGTTATTTGTTGAATAGGCATTAGGTTACGGCTTTTTTCTTAACGGCCAATGCTCCTATGCCGGAACCCACGCGCGCGGTGTGCTTGTTTCGTGGCTGATTGGGTGATTGGAGACTAGTGGGGTGTTTGTAGCCCTTCGTACCAACCAAATTCATTTGGTTGACCGCAAAGCGCTGAAAGCCAGCTTTCTTCCATGCTGCATTTATCTGTCCAATTAATTCAAGCAGGTCAAAATATATTACAGTCTTTCGGTCTGCCGCAAGAGGGGTTGCAAAAAGCATTAGATAAAGATTGGCATTATGCTAACCAAGGCTTTTGTTTGGGTGTTGGAGGTAGGTTTGAGATTTGGAGCATTAAATAATCTTTCGTCCATTTTTTCCACGACGAAAAAACGGACCAAAAAAGTCGCTCGGCTGGAGAATTGACCTAAAAAAAGCGGCCCTGTTGGGGGGAAGAAATAAACTCGCTTTGGTGTTTTGTGCTGGCTTGATCTTTTTTGATTGTTGGTCTTTGGGTTTCCTGATTATTCACTGTTTTTAGCTCTAACAGTATTTCTTCTTGAGCAGTACGGGTGCCGCTTTTTTCTTAACGGCCAATGCTCCTATGCCGGAACCCACCCGCACATTGTGAATGTTTAGTGGTTTATTAGGTGATAGGATACTGGTGGGGTGTTTGATACCAGCAAAATGGCAATAGATGAAGATCGGCATTATGCTAGTCAAGGTTTTTGTTTGATTCTTTGGAGGTAGGTTTAAGCATTGGAGCATTAAATAATCTTTCGTCCATTTTTTCCACGACGAAAAAACGGACCAAAAAAGTCGCTCGGCTGGAGGATTGACCTAAAAAAAGCGGCCCAGTTGGGGGGAAGAAATAAACTCGCTTTGGT
>BQJU01000080.1 GCA_021604865.1 Saprospiraceae bacterium
ATATCACGTTCTTGAACAATTGTACTATCTTTACAGAGGTAGTGGGTGATGTCATTTTTTTTGTTTAAGCACCTTAAAGATGCTCAAATCCCACTACCTTTCATAATTCATTTCTTGGGGACAAATCCCAACTGCACCCAAATAGGATTACAAAACCGACATAAAAAACAAGAGCAGTTATTGACAATGTAGGCTTTAGCAATAACAATATTCCTACAATTAATGTGATGATGCCAAATGCCAATGACCAACCCCAATTATCTAGACGGTCTTTGTTTGCAAAAGCAAAAATGCTTTCTGAAAGTCCACTTCGGTAATTAATTCCAAAGGAAAAGTAAAAGAGAATTCCAACTACAGGAACAAAAATGATGAACAGGATGTATGCCAATGCTTTCGTAGTGCTACGTGTATCATATAAGGCTCTTAAAACAACTAAGGCTATTAAGAGTATGTAAGCAATCTCTGTGAGAATAAGCCAGTTCATTTCAATTTGTTCTATGATCGTACGTATTCAGGTTTTTTCTTTAGAGAGCTTGTTTGGAGGTTGCACCTATTGCATACCCGCTCCAAACAAGCATCTCTTAGCAATTTTTCAGAAAACCTAACCCTTGGTAGGTCTCGGTGCCCATCTATTGTATGGTGTCATGTCGAAGCTATTTACTTCATCCATAGTTAACCCAAGCGCTTTTGCTACCCCTTCTCCATATTCCGGATCTGCTTTAAAACAGTTCCTGATATGGCGAATCTGAATAAATTTATCTGCACCACCCACCTGAGCGGCTGTATTGTTAAATAATAAGGCTGCTTTGCCATCAGCTTTGATGATGCGGAACAAATCGCCTGGTTGAGTGAAGTAATCTTCATCATCATCTCTAAAATTGTGGGCATAAGCGGCACCATCCAATGCTAAGGGCGGTTCTTGTACTTCGGGCTGTTCCTGCCATTCACCATAACTGTTGGGTTCATAATGTTTAGCACCACCATAGTTGCCGTCTACCCGCATTGCCCCATCTCGATGATATGCATGATAAGGACAAGTGGGTTTGTTTACAGGAATTTGATAATGGTTTACACCCAGTCGATAACGTTGTGCATCTCCATAAGAAAACAATCTCCCCTGGAGCATTTTGTCCGGAGAGAACCCAATTCCAGGTACAATATTCGTAGGGTTAAATGCGGCTTGTTCTACATCCTGGAAATAGTTCTCGGGGTTTCGGTTCAACTCAAATTCACCAACAGGAATAAGTGGAAAATCTTTTTTAGACCACACTTTGGTCAAATCAAATGGATGGAAGCGGTAGGTCTTCGCCTGCTCTTCTGTCATAACCTGGATAAACATTTTCCATTTTGGGAAATCTTTTCTTTCAATAGCCTCAAAAAGGTCTCTCTGAGATGATTCCCGATCCATACCAACTACTTTCATAGCCTCTTCATCAGATAGGTTTTCGATACCCTGTTGTGTAACAAAATGGAACTTCACCCAATGTCTTACATTCTCTTTGTTGAGAAAACTATAGGTGTGACTTCCAAAACCGTGCATATGTCTGAAGCCTTTCGGAATGCCACGGTCACTCATTGTTATGGTAACCTGGTGTAAGGCTTCAGGGAGCAGTGTCCAGAAATCCCAGTTGTTGTTAGCGCTCCTTAAGTTGGTTTTGGGGTCACGCTTTACAGCGTGGTTCAAGTCTGGGAATTTCATCGGATCACGAAAGAAAAATACCGGCGTATTATTTCCTACTAAATCCCAGATTCCTTCATCGGTATAAAACTTCAGCGCAAAACCTCTGATATCTCTTTCAGCATCCGCAGCTCCTCTTTCTCCAGCAACGGTAGAAAACCGGCTAAACATTTCTGTTTTTTTTCCGACTTCACTGAAAATATTGGCCCTGGTGAATTGGGTAATGTCATGGGTGACCGTAAAAGTGCCGAAAGCACCTGAGCCCTTTGCGTGCATTCTTCTTTCTGGAATCACTTCCCGGTCAAAGTTTGCCATTTTTTCTAGAAACCAGGCATCCTGCATCAACATGGGGCCACGTGGGCCCGCTGTTTGCACATTCTGATTATCAGGAACAGGTGCCCCAGTCTGTCGTGTGAGTTTTGATTTTTTTTCTTCCATTTCTTTCCGTTTTTTATTTAAATCATTTAATTTTTTTATGCTCACATTTCCATAGATATTGGATTCACCCCCATCATCTGATTCTAAGACTCTTTTACAAATTGAACCTCTCCTGAAATTTTCACTTCATCGCTCACCAACACTCCGCCAGTTTCCAATGCAGTGTTCCAGTTTAAGCCCCATTCCTTACGGTTAATTTTACCGGTGAAGGAAAATCCTGCTTTTTTATTGCCCCAAGGATCTTTGTTGATGCCACCAAACTCAACTTCAAGTTTGATTTCTTTGCTTATGCCTTTAATCGTAAGCAACCCTTTCAATTCATATTCATCGTCACCCCTTTTATTAAATGAAGTGCTTTTGAAAGTAAGCTTTTTGTGATTTTCTACATCAAAGAAGTCGGCTGATTTTAAATGAGTGTCTCTTTGTTCATTGTTTGTATTGATGGATGAGGCATCTATTCTTACTTGGATAGATGACTTAAAAATGTCTTCACCATCTGCTTCTACCAAAAAGTTTTTAAACTCACCCCTTACATTGGTAATCATCATGTGCTTTACTTTAAAAGTAAGTTCACTGTGTGTAGGATCTAATGTCCATTTTGTTGAAACCGGCTTTAATTTTGTGTCTGCCATTATTAATTTTTTTAATAAGTACTAATAAATTAAAACGATCAAATTGATGATACAAAGATGCAGACAATAGCAAGGTAAGCGGTAACAGTAATCGGAAGAAGAGTTGTAATTTTAGGAAAGGAGCTGCTTTACTTCCTTTCGAAACTTAGATGGAGATTGTCCGGCTTTTTTCTTAAAGACATTTGAGAAGTAAGCTTTTTCTTTATAGCCTAATTCAAAGCCGATTTCAGAAATAGACAAATCTGAATTGGCTAGCAAGTTCTTGGCTTCCATTAATCTGCGAGTCTCGAGAATTTCAGATACACTTTTTTGTAGGGTACTTTGACAAATAAGGTTGAGGTTACGACTACTCATAAATAATTTTTCAGCATAAAACTCCACACTAAGGGGTCTACGAAAATTTTCTTCCAATATCTTTAAAAAATTGGTGAAGGTTTCATTTTGATGTGTTAGTATAAGATCGTCATCATTGATTAATTTTTTTTGTTCGGATTCTAGTATGGTAAAAAAAGTACTCAATAAGTGATTGATTATAGCATAGTTTGGTCTTTTCTGGCTGGTTTCATCGTCCATTAATTCGCATAACGTCACAAACCGATTAAAACGCTCATTACAGGGGAAAATTAAATTAGCATTATTATGAAAAGTAATATATAACTGAAAAATAGTTTCTGCAATTAGTTCACTCTGAAAGCGTATTATCCAAATATCAAATTTCCCATCCTTTACTTTCGGGACTGCTTGATGTATTTTTCCTTTTGAAACAAAACAAATGTAAGGTGCTTTTAATCTTGTAGAAGTAAAATCAACGTAATGCTCCAACTCTCCATCAATACCAACAATAATTTGTTCGTAAGTATGGTGATGAGGTGCAACTTTTAAGTCATCGAATTCTATTAACTCTTCGGCATTTACTTTGAATATTTCAAAGGGTTTGGTGATGGTGTTTTCCCAAATTTTGTGCATTTTAAATAATTTAACTTAAAGGTGTTATACCAACAATGATCTTGGTTAGTCGTCGAGGCGCAAAAAGTCGCTGTTTAAATCAAAAACTAAATCAACGTCATTGTTCAATTCAACGTGTTGCTCTCCATTTTCCAACTCCCAATCAGTTATCACGCTATTCGGATAATTGGCTTGCACATAATTCCTGATTTTAACGGGAATTACACTTGCTGGAAGCTCAGTAGTTGAATCAATGTCTATGATTTCTTTAGCTTTACTAAATTCCAACTTTTGTCTAAAGGCGTTGGCTGCTGATTGACCCAAAAGGTTCTTTCAACAAATCCAGTCCACTCCCATTGGGTAATATAGTATCCAGTAAAATACAACCATATTTGTAAACGAACAACTTTTCGTAGACGGTATGGAAATCACCAGCGGTTTCTACCGAATAGGTTTCATTATTTTCTAAAGAAGCCTTGATTGCATCTTGTAAATCTTGCTCGGCTACTATAATTAAAATTCTCAACAAAACTCCGTGTTTTGTCAAGTTAAGCAATTAAAGGTATGCCTTATGCTAAAAATACAAATCAACGAAAAAGAAGGCTTTACATTTTATGTAATTGATGGGAAATATCTTATTTTTGCAGCCGAATTTGTACTTTTTAATGACAGAAAGTTGAACTTGAAAGAAAGTTGAAGGTTTTTGAACCCTCGGATTGTCAAATATCTTAGTGAAATAATAGAAAAAAGTACATAAATGGGTGATTAGCTCAGTTGGTTTAGAGCGCTGCCTTGACAGGGCAGAGGTCGTTGGTTCGAATCCAATATCACCCACTCTTTCCTTTTTGTCGTTCAGCCTTTAAATAACTACTCCGCGTTCTTCGCGTCGCTGCGGTAAAAAACAAAAAACCAAACCTTTAGGGGTCAGCACTCCTGCTTTTTAATCGATTCTTTCCTGCTATTTTCCAACAGTTTCTACATGCATTCTCCCCCCGCAAAATCACTCACATGAAAAAATAATTAATGTTTGTCCAATAAAATCAAATCGATCTCCGTTAAAGTTTAAATTTCTACCCCACAACACACATCTCCCCGGTTAAAATATAAGCTATTACCCTTGTTTTGGATAGTTTTTATTTTTAACCATAATACATTCCTATGACTACGAGTACGACGTTTGCCCGGCAAAAGAGCCAGGAGCAAGCTCCCCTTCCTCCATTGGGACTAAGTCCTTATATTGGTCCCTGGACTATTGATCATGCCTCCCATCTATTGCGTCGAGGTATGTTTGGTCCAAATTACGAGCAAATCAAATGGTCTACAGAAGTTGGCCTAACGGCAACCATTCAAAAGCTATTTGAGGAAATTCCCCTACCCGCCCCACCGGTCAACCCGGCTTACAATGGTGACAACCAGGTAGATATTGGTGATACCTGGATCAATGCCCGATATTCCCAGGGATCATTGGTTGATGAAATGGAATATCGAGAACGGAGCCTATATGGTTGGACTTTTGGGCGAATGTTAGAAGAAGGCATTTCTATTCGGGAAACCTTGACACTTTTCTGGCACAATCATTTCCCCATTCAGGCAATCCTGGATCCCAAGTACGTTTATCGCTACAGCAACCTACTACGCAGCCATGCCTGGGGCAATTTTCGTGAGCTGACAAAAGAAATCACGGTTGACCCTTCTATGCTGATCTACCTGAATGGAAAACAAAATTCCGGCGAGGAGCCCAACGAGAACTATGCCCGTGAATTGCTTGAGCTTTTTACGATCGGCAAAGGCCCACAGATAGGTCCCGGGGATTACACCAACTACACAGAAGAGGATGTCAAACAATTTGCACGCGTACTTTCCGGCTGGCGTGACTATGGCTTCACGACTCATGATTCTGATGGTGATTTTGGTGCTGAATTTTATCCCAGCAGACACGACAATGGCACCAAGGTGTTGTCTGACCGTTTTAATAATGAGGAAATCCCTAATATGGGCGACCAGGAATACAAGCGCCTGATCGACATTATTTTTGATCAATCTGAAGTAGCCAAATTTATTTGTCGCAAATTGTATCGCTGGTTTGTCTTCCATGAAATCTCTCCAGAAACGGAGTCCGATGTCATTATTCCTATGGCTACCAGTCTGATTGCCAATGACTATGAGATCCGGCCGACACTGATATCTCTTTTGTCAAGCGAACATTTTTTTGATGCCAAATTCCAGGGAGTTATGATTAAAAACCCCCTAGAATTTATGATGTCCATCTACAAAAATTTCGACATTTCCATTTCCAATGTACTGGATGAAAAGTATTATTCATGGTATCGGCTTTACGGATTCACTGAATTGATGCAAATGACCTATTACAGTGTGCCACAAGTGGCGGGGTGGAGCGCCTATTATCGTTCGCCCTTGTTTTACCGGGACTGGATCAATGCTTCTACCCTACCCTTGCGCATGAATTTTTCGGATACGATGATTAACGAAGGCATCTTCCCTTTTCAGGCCAATGGACCAAAGATGAAGGTAGATGTATTAGCCTTCATTACAACTATTGACAACCCGAACAATCCCAACGCTGTGATTGAGGAATTTGCCCGAATTCTGTTCCCCAAACCACTGAGCCAGGCCAAAAGAGACTACCTTAAGGCGGTACTTATCCCTGGCTTACCTGATTTTGAATGGACCGCAGAATACGGATCGTATGCCGCAGATCCTGAAAATTCACAATTAGCAAATGCTGTTCGGACCAAGCTACGCACCCTTTTAAAAACAATGTTGAAAATGTCTGAATTCTATCTCAACTAATCACCTAAACTTATCTTTCGAAAACCGATTTAAGAAATGAAAAGAAGACACTTTTTAAGAACCACCGGCTCGGCGGTCAGTATTCCCGTATTGCTCAACGGGCTCAGTTTGTCCGCCCTTGCAAAGCCCTCCATTTTTAATGCCGTTAATAATGATTCGGACCGGGTACTTGTACTCATTCAGCTGTCCGGAGGCAATGACGGCCTCAATACCGTAGTACCACTTGACCAATATGATAATTTACAAAATGCCCGATCAAACATTATCCTTCCTGAAAGCAGCATCCTTTCTCTAACCGATACCGTGGGGTTACACCCAAAGATGACCGGTTTAAAATCTCTTTATGATGATGGCCGTCTCGGCATAGTACAAAGCGTGGGATATCCCAATCAAAACCGGTCTCACTTCCGATCGATCGAGATCTGGACTAGCGGATCGTCGACCGAAGAATACTTGTCTACCGGATGGATAGGTCGTGCATTGGATAAAAGATATCCAGGTTTTCCGGAAGGATTTCCCAATAGTGACCATCCCGATCCATTTGCCATTTCTATGGGGTACTCTGTTTCAGAAACCTGCCAGGGAAGTGCAGCCAATTACAGTATGACGCTAAATGATCCTTTTTCATTAACCACGCTTGCTGAAGGAGAAAATGACGATACTACCTCCATTTATGGACAGGAACTCGCCTATCTAAATGCCACTATTGCGCAAACGAATGCTTATGCTGATCAAATTTTATCCTCAGCAGAAAGTGGCAATAACCTGGGGAATTATCCGGATACGGAACTAGGAGAACAATTGCGCAATGTGGCCTTATTGATCTCAGGAGGTTTAAAAACCAAAGTCTATACGGTTACTTTAGGCGGATTCGACACCCATGCCAATCAAGTTGAAGGGGGCAATGTGACCCAAGGAAAACACGGGGAATTGTTGGAAACACTTTCCGAAGCTATTCATGCCTTCCAGGAAGATTTACAACAGCAGGGATTGGAAGAAAGAGTAATAGGTATGACCTTTTCAGAATTTGGACGGCAAATCCGATCAAATGGAAGTCATGGAACCGATCACGGGGCAGCAGCACCACTCATATTGTTTGGTAGTTGTGTCAATCCACAAATACTTGGAGACACACCGGAAATTCCCAATCAGGTTGAGGTACAAGATGCCTTGCCTATGCAATACGATTTCAGGGACATTTATGGCTCCATTTTGATGGATTGGTTTGAAATGTCGGTCATCGATGTAAAAAAGATATTGCATGATGGCGTCCAGTATCTTCCCATTGTCAGTGCTTGTGGTTCAACGGTTTCCGGTCAAAATTTGCAAACCGAAATTCCCATTGAAATGCATTGTTACCCCAATCCTTTCCAGCGGTGGACCAACATCCGGTTCACCTGCGAAACGGAATGGGTGCGGCTAAGCATTTTTGACAGCCTGGGCAGTGAAGTTCGCATATTGACAAATAAGCAATTATACGCGGGAGAGCACAAAGTAGCCTTTGATGCCAGCGGATTACCACCTGGCAACTATTTCTATCGCCTGCAACTTGGTCATCGACAGAAGACCAAACGCATGGTGAAGGTTTAATCAAGTAAAAAGCGCATGTTTGGAGACCGTAATTCTCCTGTTGGAAGCGGTCTGCAAGCATGCGCCCTTTCCTATATAGGTAGGTTAAATTAGCCTAAAACCTTAAGATTTTTCACAAAAGGTTGTTTATAGATCCTTTCTCCTGTGGCCGCGTGAATCGCATTGGCCACGGCACCTCCCACAGGTGGTAAGGTCGGTTCACCCAGTCCAGTAGGATCATTATTACTTTGCACAAAATGGATTTCCACTTCGGGAGCTTCCTGCATTCTGATCAAGCGATAATTATTAAAATTACTGGATTGTGGGACGCCATTTTCGAAAACAAAATCACCATACATGGCGTGGCCGATACCATCAATTATACCACCCTGGGCCTGATTGATTGCAGCTTGTGGGTTGATAACAATACCACAGTCGATCGCACAGACTACTTTTTGAACTTTTGGCGCACCATTTTCCATAATAACTTCCGCAACTTCAGCTACATAAGTATTGTGGGAATAATAGGTACTAAATCCCTGATAGACTCCTGGTTTGGGTTTGCCCCAATAGGCTTTTTCGGCAACTAATTTGATTACCCCTTTGGATTTTTCAACATCATAACCAAGTTCTCCAAATGGGCTGTTCTTGGCCTGATCGAATAAATCCAGCCGGAATTGGATCGGGTCCTGCCCTAAGGTAGCCGCAACTTCATCCAGAAAACTCTGTTCGGCAAATGCCAGAAAATTAGTCACCGGCGCGCGCCAGGCACCTGTAGTAATATTAGATTCCAAATTGTGGGATTCCACCTGATAATTTTCAACCGCACCAGCAGGGAAATTGTTTTCCCTGGTCGAATTATCCATATTGACGCCAGCACCTACCAGATAATACGAGGTCATTTTACCAGCTTTGATGCCGGCTTTGAATTTGTATTTTGATGCCGGCCTATAAGTGCCCGCAGTCATATCATCTTCCCTGGAAAAAACAACCATAACCGGTAATTTGGCCAGGCTAGAAATTTCGGCAGCTTCCAAAGCAAAATCGCCATATAATCGTCGACCAAAACCTCCTCCCATACGGGTCAGATCGATAGTAACGTCTTTTTCTTCTCTCCCCAACAACGTTGCCACCCGTTTCCGAGTCCATTCTGGCGTTTGCACGGGACCAATCAATTCAGCCTTTTCATCGGTAACATCGGCAAAGAAATTCATGGGTTCCAGACAATTGTGCGGTAAGAATGGGGCTTCATAAACCCTTTCAATAACCTGATCAGCAATGGCAAGATCATAACGCACACTACCCTCTTTCCGCAAAGGTAACTCCGTCCATTTATCCAGGAGTTTATTCAGCTCCTCATCATGGTAAGTTGTACTTTCTAAGGGATTTTCTGTTATCCATTTTGCAGAAAGGGCTTTTTTGCCTTTCATGGCTGCCCAGGTTGAATTGGCCAGGACAGCTACCTTATCTCCAAAGCGAATTACATCTGTAACGCCCTTAACTTCGCGGGCAGCTGTATCGACAAAGGATTCCAGTTTTTGACCAAAGGCGGGCGGACGGAGCACCACGGCGAATTTCATACCTTCCCTTCTTACATCGAGTCCAAACAGTGGTTTTCCTGTTATGATTCCTTCGATATCGACATTAGAGATATTGGTACCTATTATTTTAAAATTAGATGGATTTTTAAGTTTGACTTCTTCTGGCACTTCCAGTGCACTTGCTGCCAAGGCAATCTCACCATAAGTTATTGACTCACCTCGATTATTGGTGATGACCCCATCGGAGGTCGTACAATCTTCAGGTGCCACCCCCCAGAGATTTGCAGCAGCAAGGACCAGCATTTGTCTTGCGGTAGCTCCCGCCATACGTAAAGATTGCCAGCCTTGACGAATAGATTGACTGCCTCCAGCAACCTGACGGCTGAAAGATTCCGTATTCAAAGGAGCCTGTTCAACAATAACATCTCTCCAGGCTACATCCAATTCTTCGGCAATAATCATGGGCATCGATGTTTTTACATTTTGCCCAATTTCAGGATTCGGTGCCATAATGGTCACTACGCCCGTATCTCCGATTTTCAAATATGCATTTAGGTCAAACCAGGCAGATGGTGGCACAAATTCGGCCACTTCTTCGGCAACTGGCGTACATCCGGCCAGCCAGTTAAATCCTAATACAAAGCCACCGCCTGCTAAAGTGGATGCTTTTAAAAAGGATCTTCTATTATATTGGGTTTTGATTAAAGTCATTGTGAGACCAATTTAAATGGTTGAAAAAACAATCCGGGAAAGCGCAATCAACTGTTTTTCACAGCTGCCTGAATAGCGGCCTTGATGCGATTATAGGTGCCGCAGCGACACAGGTTACCATTCATCGCACTTTCTATTTCTCCATTACTTGGATTAGGGTTATTTTTAAGAAAAGCCGCTGCATTCATAATCTGCCCTGCCTGGCAATACCCACATTGAGGCACGTCGTATTCTCTCCATGCATTCTGTAGAGGATGGCTGGCTTTTTCTGATAGCCCTTCTATGGTCGTGATAGGTTTATCTCCTACTGAGGATATAGGTAAAGAACAAGAACGAACTGCTGAGTCTTCCAGATGTATCGTACAGGCACCACATTGTGCGATGCCACAACCATACTTTGTACCAAGCAATCCAATATGGTCCCGCAACACCCACAAAATCGGAGTATCAGCATCTGCTTCTACCTGATGTTCTTTTCCGTTAACATTTAACTGGTAAATTGCCATATAGAGAAGTTTCAAAAGTTGAAAAAATAAATCTACGCCTGGATGGCTCTAAAGCATGCTGGGGGCAAGCTGTTCCAATCGTGCATTAAATTTAACAAAAGAAAGAGACTTCGTCAAGTTGCGATAAAGTTTCGAAGTAGAAATGTAGGGAAATGGCTATATTTTTATGCCAATAGCTTTTAATTCGATCCCAAGATTGGTGGAAAAAATTAAAAAAGGTATTAATTTTGAGCGAAAGGATAATGCTCCTGGTTAAAAGAATCTTTTTTGGCAGATTCTTCGGGGTTTGCCAAAACACCAAAACAATATGATCTAATGTCCAGAAATTACGACCTGTCCGACCCCACGGATTTACAAATGATCAACGCTGAGTTTGAAAACTATTCACCTGAAGAATGGCAGGAGTTCATCGATTTTTCTCTTTTGCCGGAAAATAAAAAGATTGTCTCCTACGATGAACGAGGCATTTTGATGCAAATGCGCAAAAAAGCACTCTATAAGGGATACCCTACCCCCAAACAGATCGTTTGGGCACTCAATGTAATTGATAAGATTGAAGAGGCTAAAGGATAACGAGCACTTAAGCTGCACAAGATTCCAGTACGGCCAATTGTTTCCGCAATATTTTCCGGGCACAAAAAATCCTGCTTTTTACCGTACCCAATGGAACATGAAGTTCCTCTGCGATTTCATTGTAGTGATACCCTTCCAGAAACATATTAAAAGGAACATAATACAGTTCATTGAGTTTATAAACCTCTTCTAGTACAATCTCATAATTGAGGTGCGTTTCTCCTTCATTATAAGTCAACTGTTCTTTTTCAACAACAGTATTTTGTTCCTTCCTTTTTTGAATACTGCGATTACGCCGATAATCATTAATGAAACTGTTGCGCATAATAGTTGTACTCCAAGCCTTAAAATTGGTTCCCTGTTGGAAACGATCCGCATAAGTCACAATTCTAAGCAGGGTATCCTGGATCAGATCTGATGCTTTATCATTGTCTTTGGTTAATGACAACGCAAAGTTTTCCAGGTAAGGAAGTATTTGACTAATATTGGTATCCAATTCCTGGTGTTTCATCGTCTTTCTTTTTAAAAGTGATAAATAGATCATCTTTTAGAACATGTAGCGAATTAATGACTGTCCAAACATGCTCTTACAAAGTTGATTTATTTCCAAGACAATTTCAATCACAAAAGTCACCAGGGTTTAAAAAAAAGATGATTTAGGTCACCTTTTTTTTTCGAAGCAGGTGTTTAAAGTATCCTTGCTCCACCAGTTGGAATGCAGGAAACGTTAAACAACTCGAGCATTTGGAGGCCATCAGCTGGCCCGATAGCCTCCAAACGCTTTATTTTTTTTTAATCCTCATCGCCTACGCCGTCGCCTTCACCACCAGACCTTCTATCCGGTCTTTTCTTTTGCTGGTGCAGTCGGTAACTGAAAGTCAGATTGATCTGGCGGGTACGCCACTGCCCATCATGGAAGCTATAAAAGTTTTCTCCTTCGGTGATAGAACGCCATCGCCGCGTATTAAAAAGGTCTCTGACATTCAACGTTAGCGTAGCATTTTTATTGAGAATATCTTTACTGACGCCGAGGTCTAAAGACCAACTTGGCAACCTGTAACCTTGAGTTGTCTGGCTTCTGGATCGATAGTTCCACCTTACTTGGAGGTCGGTATTTTTCCAGAAAGTAAACCTTGAAGTAAACCGACTACGCCAGCCATAAGTATCACTATAAAAATTCTGATCAAGAATATCCCCATCCGTAATCGAGCGGAAAAAATTGAAATTACCATCCACCTTCCACCATTTATATGGAGAATAGGAACCGGTAAGCTCTACACCATAAGCATTTTCTGTTGCCAAATTTTCAGGGCGGGTAAAAGAATTACCATTTTCATCTACCCTTCTAATTCGCTCTATTTCATCAAGGGTGTATCGGTAATAAATGGAGGAACTGATAGAAGCATTCTCCATGTATTTGACGTGACCTATCTCAAAGGAGTGGGTTAGCTCAGGATTCAGATCCGGGTTTCCACTAAAGAAATTTCGGTTGTCTGTAAAGGTAGAAAACGGGCTTAGATCCCAATAGCGTGGTCGCCTGATCCTACGGCTATAACTCAGCTGAATGGCATTTTCATTTGGCAAATCATAAGTAAAGTGAGCTGTAGGGATCAGATTGAGATAATCTCTTGGATTGACATCCTCGGTTTGTAGTAACTTCGTAGTTACATCACTGTATTCGGCCCTTAGGCCTAATTGATAGGAAAAACGATTAATTTTATTGCCTACCTGTGCATAAGCAGCATGAATGTTCTCATTGTAAATAAAATGATTCGTCAACCCCGGATCTGCCAGCCATTTCCCGTCTGCTAAATGTTCTACAATATAATTGTTAGTCATTTCCCGGAAGCTACTGTACAGACCTATTTCAAATCTTCCGTCCTTTTTGAATGGATGTATATAATCTGCCTGCAACAATAGCCGCTTTTCTGTTTCGTAATTATAGGAATGATCAAAAATTTCCGCTCCATTGGCAGTACCATCGGGCAAAAAAATGCGTTCTTCAAAATTCTGATCAGACTCTTCCCAATTGTCTTGATACCGGGCATCAACTGTAAATTCCTGACCTTCCCGTTTAAAAGTTTTCTTATAAGTTAGTGAATATTCTGAATTGGGTTCCGTTTCTTCTTCATCCTGAGTACGGGTACTGAAACCAGTCAGGTTGTCACTTGAAAACAAATAGTCATTATAGGTGAGAAACGATGTTCTGTCTCCTTTACTGCGACGCCAGGTGTAAGACGCGGTAAGAATGTCTTTGCTGGTAAAATAATAATCTAGCCCTCCACGAATGCTGTTGTTAATACCCTTTTGGTTGCGTTCATTTCTACTATCGTAAATTTGAAGGGTATCATTGCGCTCAGTTTCTTGGTAGGTTTTTCCAGTGACCGGCGTATCGTTGTAAGTAATCCCATAATTGAGGAAAAAATTAAGCTTATCCTTACGAAAATTCACGTTCGCCGAACCGCCATAATTGGTGGGATAACCGACAATCACATCGAAGGCCCCATTTAAACCTTGCCTACGTTCCTTTTTCAGGATAATATTGATAATGCCTCCAACACCTTCGCCCTCATATCGGGCAGAAGGATTGGTAATGATTTCTACCCGGTCAATTTGGTTGCCCTGTAATAACCGCAAACCCTGGGCGCCACTAAAACTCATTAGTCCGGAAGGTTTTCCATCGATCAGTATCCTCACCCCCGTGCTACCTCTCAGGCTTACATTTCCCTCTATATCAACAGAAACCGACGGAATATTATCCAAAATATCCGCTGCATTATTTCCTGAATTGGCCAAATCCTTGCCGACATTAAACACTTTTTTGTCCAAAGCCAATTGCATGGTACTTTTTTCGGCCTGTACAACGACTTCATCCAAAGTAGCTGTAGCTGTATACAATTCTATATTACCCAAATCTATTTTGGCACCACCTTTTTTAACTTCGATTTTGTCTATCAAATAAGGCTCATATGCCAAAAAATCGATTTTAGCAAAATAAAGACCGGGCTTTGCAGTTACCTCAAAAACTCCGGCATCATCCGTAATTGTTCCGTCAACCAAAGTACTATCCGCCTGATTGTACAAACTTATAGTAGCATAAGACAAGGGTTCTCCGGATTGGCTATCCGTTATTTTACCAGTTATTTTCTGAGAAAAAAGCGCAGTATTCGCCAATAATAAAAATAGAGTAAGGAGTCTAAGTTTCATTTTTACTGTTTTATTAGATAGTCTATGTACTGTTTGGAGATTATATATTTGAGTGCAAATATCCGGATGAAGTTTAGGGAGAATTTGAAGAGAATTTGAAGGAATTTTGAAGCAGGTTTTTACAAGGGTCGATACGCCAAAGAACCAGCAATGTAATAGCCTGATTTATAGCCCATTAACCCTTAGTATCAAATTAGGCTTTGAGGGTTAATTTCAAATGTTAAATAATGTTAAAGTTTGGTAGATTATTTGGAGGTTGACCTAGCTTTTGAAGCTCCAGCCAATGTAATCACTACTTCATGTACCCCTTCCTGATAATTATAGACAATCGGCAAGCCATTCACCTGACAGATTTTCTTGACAATGGCCAGACCAAGGCCCAAGGACTTACTGGTTTGATTGCTTTTCTGAAACCGTTCAAATAATTGCTCTGTAGGAACGGGTGGTGGTGGCCCCGAATTAAAGATCCTCAATGATTGGTGATCCAGACTAACTTTTACCCAACCGTCTTTCACATTGTGACGGATAGCATTTTTCAATAAGTTATTGATCAGAATATGTCCCAGAGACGGGTCAAGTTGCAACTGTACAACCGGTAAAATATTTTTTTGGAATTTCAAGCCTTTCATCGCGGCCAATTCTTCAAAGTTGGATACATCAACCTGTAAAATTTCCGAAAAGTTGTATTTGGTATGTGGCGCAAATTCCTGATTTTCAATTTTGGTCAGCAGTAAAAGTGCTTCGCCCAATTTAGAGAGCTGAGATAAGGAATGCTGTGTTTCCTGGACTAGTTGTAGCTGAGCCAAATCTAGCGCATTAGATTCTACCAGCAATTCAAGCTTTCCGCCGGCTACAGCCAATGGTGTCTGCATTTCATGAGAGGCATTTTCAGAAAACTCTTTGAGCGTGAGGTAATCCTTTCGATTTTTTTCCAACATCTCCTTTAAAAAGACATTCAGCTGGCGAAACTCCGTCGTTGTCGTTTTGGGTAATTCAGGGACCTCCCCGGATTGCAAATTGAAGCTCTTTATCTTTTGCATCGTCTCTTTGAATGGCCGCAATAAGAATTTGGAAATTAGTAGACTAAAAATGATTAAAATCACCCCCAATACAATAAAAAGATCCTTTAAAACATTTTTGACAATCCTTCCTATATCACTTTCTTCGATAAAAACATTCATGACTTTGAAGCGATAATTTACGCCATTAATGTTTCTACTGGTTGTCAACATCCGCAGCGGTTCTTGTCTTTTCAAAACGGGATGAAAAGCCAGGGTATCTGAAAACACAAGCTGCATATCAGGCGTATCAATACGGTTAATGGTGGTAATATACAACATCCAGCTTTGCAATTCTGCCGCCGGGACTCCGGCTTCCATCGCACTTACCAATGGTTGGAACGATTCAATTAAAGAAAAGTCGGTCTCTCTTTTCACCTCATATTTAAAAGTATGGTATACCTGAATCCCTCCTATTACAAAGGCAACAAGGGCCAATAGCAAATTGAAAATAGTTGTTTTAGCAAGCAGATTCATCCTTTAAAATTGGTTCTTCGACAAATCCCGTAATTAAGAACATGGTTGGCAATCACTCTTACGTACAAAGCATCACTTTTTCGGTATTTGTCAAAGAAGGTCATAAATTAACTTTCACTCATTTTATATCCTAGGCCGTAAATCGTTTTGATATAATCTTCCCCGCCTGCTCCAGTTATTTTTTTTCTTAAATTTTTAATATGTTGGTATACAAAATCAAAGGAATCCTGTAAATCTATGGAATCCCCCCAAAGGTGTTCCGCAATGGTTTGTTTGGTTAACACCCGATTTTTATTGGCAATAAAAAAGACCAGCAATTCGTGTTCTTTCAGGGTTAACGTCAGTGGTACATCATGCACGCTTGCTTCATGTGTATCCGAATTGACGACGATTTCTTTAAAATGAATAGCGGTATGTCCCTGGAATTTCCTCCGCCGGAAAATAGCTTTAAGACGAGCATTTAACTCAGGCAAATGAAAAGGTTTTGTGAGGTAATCATCAGCGCCAAGTTCCAGTCCCATTACCCGGTCATCCAGAGCGTTTTTCGCTGAAATGATCAATACACCTGCTTCCGGTTGGCATTGCTTCAAAAGGCGAAGTAGGTCTAGCCCATTACCATCGGGCAACATAATATCCAGCACCACGATATCATAGGAATAGGAAGTTAGTTTATCTTCTGCCTCCGCAAAATTTGATGCGGCTTCACAAACGATGTCTCCTCCTCCCAAATAGGACAACATATTTTCCAATAAGGCCCTTTCATCTTCGACGATTAATATTTTCATAATGGCTGCAAATATAGGGAAGGATTTTGAGGGAATTTTGAAGGCTATATTCCAACAGAATCAAGTATTTATTTCGTGAAAGAGATTGCTATATTTCAGGTAGTTTAAAAAAAAATCTATATAAATTCAATCAACAAAAAAATACAATGTGCTGATAATCAATAAATAACAACATACCAATACATGTACATACATCCAAATGATAATTTTTAGAAGCCAAATATTTTGTTCTTAAATATAATAGATATACATTTGATCAATGGATTGTATGGAAAATGTGCTAACTCGCCAAATCTTAAATGGCTTCCCTCCATTCAATTCCAATTCTTTCTAATCTCCAGCTAAAACACACATTTTCTAACTACTAACTTTATCTTCTATGAAATCAATTAAACTAGTATGTTTAATGCTATTATTGCCCTGCCTGATAATAGCTCAAGGCTCCGTTTTCAACCGGATTCAGAAAACGAAAACCAAAGCCAAAACAAGTATGGCCGAATATTCTTTGGTCAATGCCTCAAGCACACAGATTAAGTCAATCGGTATTGAAGAAACAGAGTTGACAAACGGTATCCTCGTCAATTTGGATATCGCGGCCATTAGTAGTTTGCAAAAGCAACAACCGGAAATGGTGGAATTAAGTTTCCCCTTACCAGAAGTAGGTGATGTACAAATGACACTGATCAAAAACGAAGTTTTGTCGCCAGATTTCATCCTCCGCCAAAGCTCCAACCCTGAGGAGATACTAGATTATAAACCTGGTTTGTATTATTATGGTGTATTAAAAAATGATCCTTCGTCCTTGGTGTCAATCAGCGTTTTTGACAATGAGATTATTGGAATGATCAATACCAGTAACGGTAATTTTGTGATTGGGAAAATACAGAATAGAAATACTCAAACCCACATTATCTACAATGATAAGGATTATGTTGGTGTTCCGGATCTCGATTGTGCCACACCTGATGATGGCATTGGGTATAAGGAAAGCGAACTGACCTTTGATCCTTCAAAAAACGTGGGTGATTGCATCCGCGTTTATATTGAAATCGACGATGATATTGTTTCCAATAAAGGAGGCACTACCGGTGCGACCAACTATATCACCGGCTTGTTCAACGAGGTTATTACGCTTTATGCCAACGAAAGTCTGGCCATGTCTGTTTCTGAAATTAAGGCCTGGAATACTCCTGCACCTTATTCTGGAGGTAGCTCTAGCGCAATGTTAAGTTCGTACCAATCCAATACAGGTTCCTTTAATGGAGATTTGAGTCACCTGGTTTCTTACCAAGCTAGTGGTGGTATCGCTGCCGGCTTCTCTGGAATTTGCAACTCGAATCCTGACAATAGCAAATGTTTCAGTAGCATTGATGCCAGTTATAGCAATGTACCTTCTTATTCTTTTTCTGTGATGGTTTGTACCCACGAGATGGGTCACCTGATCGGTTCTCGTCACACCCATGCTTGTGTATGGAATGGCAACAATACAGCTATTGATGGCTGTGCTGGAGCAACAGAAGGAAGCTGTTCTTTACCTGGTAGCCCTTCAGGCGGTGGAACCATTATGAGTTATTGCCACCTGACTACAGGTATCGATTTCACTCAAGGATTTGGCCCACAGCCAGGAAATGTAATTCGTAATACCGTAGCTAATGCAAGCTGTTTGAGTACATGTGGTGGCCCTGCTCCTACTTGTACTGATGGTATTCAGAATGGCCAGGAGACTGGTGTTGACTGTGGTGGACCATCTTGTCCTCCTTGTTCTTCCAGTTGTGATGACAATGCCGTATCTGTGACGATAAATCTAGATAATTACCCGGAAGAAACCAGCTGGCAGATTACCAATTCCGGTGGATCAGTTGTTGCCTCTGGAGGTACTTATGGCAGTCAGCCAGATGGATCAACAGTGGTTGAAAACCTATGTCTGGTAGATGGCTGCTACGACTTCACCATCTTTGATGCTTATGGCGATGGCATTTGCTGTGGCTATGGTTCTGGTTCTTATAGCGTAACCGGTCCTAGTGGTACGGTTGCTTCTGGTGGCTCCTTTGGTTCCAGCGAAACGACTAATTTTTGCTTTGGTGCAGTAGCCCCAACCTGTGATGATGGCATCCAGAATGGCAATGAAACAGGTGTTGACTGTGGTGGTCCCGATTGTCCAGCTTGTCCAACAGGTGGTCAGATTCATGGTGCCTATTTCGAAACTGGCTGGGATGGTTGGTCTGATGGAGGTAGTGATGTTGCCCGTTACAGTGGCTCAAGATCATACGAAGGTTCATACTCCATTCGCCTACGGGATAATTCCGGTACAGCTTCCGCAATGACCTCTCAATCTTTCAATGTCAGTGCATACAGCCAGCTGGAAATTCAATTTTACTTCTATGCCTATAGCATGGAAAATGGAGAAGACTTCTGGGTGAGGTATTATAATGGTTCTTCCTGGAGTACAATAGCTGCCTACGCCGCAGGAAGCAGTTTCAACAATAACGGTTTCTACGTTGCAACGGTAACCTTAAATAATGGAACATACAATTTCCCAACGAATGCTCAGTTCCGTTTCCAGTGTGATGCCAGTGCAAATAGTGACTACATTTATATTGACGCCGTTACCATAACTGCTACTTCTGGTGGTCTGATTACGGGTGAAGGCCCTGTGGCCACTATTGAAGAACTGGGTTCTGTAAACCATGATTTCTCAGATTTGGCCATTGAAACCAATCTGACATCTGAAACCAAAGTTAGCATTTACCCAAATCCGGCTAATGACATGCTTAAGTTCAAAACACAGCAGGAAATTCAATCCATCCGGATCGTTTCTATGGCTGGTCAGACACTAGAAGTTATTAAGTCCGACGAGATGAGTGATCAATTGGATATTTCCAACCTCGAGCCAGGTATCTATTACCTATTGCTTGAAATTAATGGAGAAATGATTCCTCAGAAGTTTGTGAAAATGTAAGTTAAATCACTAAATAAACAATTAGCGGCCCGGCAATCAACATTGTCGGGCCGCTTTAATTTTAAGTCACTTTTTGATAAATTTGCTTTTGTGACGGAACACTCGGAAGCAAAACAACCTTGGTAACAGGAGGCGGCAGTGGGCCAGCCCAGATTCTTCCGACAGCAAAGCGATCTTTTAAAAAACAACCATGAAAATAATAACCGTAAAACAACCAGGCGGCCTCGATCATCTGGAAATTATAGAAAAAACAGATCCAACACCAGGCCAGGATGAAATATTGGTACAATGGCATGCTACTTCTTTAAACTATCACGACTATTTAGTGGCTGTGGGTGTCATTCCCGTCCCAGAAGGCCGTATCCCAATGTCTGATGGCGCCGGTGAAGTAGTCGCTATTGGATCGCAGGTAACCGAATGGAAGGTGGGTGATAAAGTGATGTCCATGTTTTTTCCCAATTGGACAGAAGGAAAACCAACCCTCAAAAAAACAAGTGCCATCCTGGGAGAAACTGCAGATGGTTGCATGGCGGAAAAGACTTGTGTAAAAGCCTCTGCCGTTACCCATATTCCTGAGGGATATAGTTATGCCGAGGCCGCTACCCTACCCTGTGCAGCAACAACTGCCTGGCGGGCATTGATCGTAGATGGTGGTATGCAGGCGGGTGATTCTGTGCTCATTGAAGGGACAGGAGGCATGTCTATATTTGCATTACAAATAGCCAAGGCAGCTGGTGCTCGTATTTTTGCCACCACTTCATCTGCAGAAAAAGCAGCGCGACTAAAAGCTATGGGTGCTGAGGTCGTCGTCAATTATAGGGAGGATGAAAGATGGGGAAAAACCATCTATAAACTTTCAGGTGGCGGCGTCGATTTGGTGCTTGATGTTGGTGGTGGTTCTACCATGAGAAATTCCATAGATGCCGTAGGTATTGGAGGCTATATTGCCTCTATTGGCAACCTCGGGGGATCAAAAGGAGAGATTTTATTTCCCAAACTATTTTTTAAACACATCCGACTAACGGGTCTGGCCGTAGGTAGCAGGGAAATGCAGCAAAAAATGGTGGAAGCGATCAATATAAACGGTTTAAAACCGATTGTTGACCGTAGCTTTGCCTTTCATGAATTGGCGGAAGCTTTCCGGTATCAGGATTCCGGCGCGCATTTTGGAAAGATTGTTTTGGAGTTTTAGTACTGTTTAAGATTCCAGGCAAACGAAGCTTAGCAACACCACAAAACTAGAAAATGGCATCTACATCAACCCAGAATAAGATAAGTTTAATCAATGCCATTTCCATTGGAATTGGAGGCATGGTCGGCGGTGGAATTTTTGCCGTGCTCGGTCTTGCCGTTTCTTTAGCACAAGGCGGAACCCCTGTTGCCTTTTTGATAGCGGGAATTTTAGCCTTGCTGACTTCCTATAGTTATGTGAAACTCTCACTCGCTTATCCTGATAGAGGTGGAACTGTAAAGTTTATCAATCAAGGATTTGGAATATCCATTTTTAGCGGAGGGATAAACAATTTGTTATGGGTAAGTTACATCATTATGATTTCGTTATATGCTTCCGCTTTTGGTGCTTATGCACATAATCTACATCAATTCGGCAGTAAAACTGTTGATTTTCACATTTATGCAAGTGCCATCATAATTCTGGCAACGATTATCAATTATTATAGCATCAAATTTGTTGGAAAAATTGAATCCTTTGCTGTCCTTGTAAAACTAATTATCTTAATCGGTTTTGTGATAGTTGGGGTCTATGGTTTGTTTGGAAATCAAAATCTGAGTCAACTCTCCCTTTCTAATTGGAAAGCCCCCGTACAATTATTAACAGGTGGATTGGTCATTTTTGTTGCTTATGAAGGCTTTGAATTGATAGCCAATTCTGCTCCTGACATCAAAAATCCACAAAAAAATATTCCAAAAGCCTATTACTATTCGGTCATTTTTGTCATTCTTCTTTATCTCGTTATTGCCATTGTAACCGTCGGTTCATTACCCTTTGCAGAAATCGCATCTGCAGAGGACTACGTGCTGGCTGAAGCGGCCAAACCAATGCTTGGAAAAGTAGGTTTTACCATCATCACCATTGCCGCTTTAATCTCTACTTTTTCAGCTATTAATGCTTCTTTATATGGAGGGAGCAGGGTAAGTTATGAGATTGCGGAAGATGATGAATTGCCACACCAATTAACTGGACAACTGTGGAATCAACCCATTGGTTTGTTTATCACAATGTTGGCTACTTTGGTTATGGTAAACTTATTAGAATTAGAGAGTATTTCCATAGCTGGTAGTATCGGTTTTATATTAATTTTTGCCATTGTGAATTATGTGGGATACAAACAATCAAGTGATATTGGCAGCAATAAATATATTACTATGAGTGGTTTTTTTCTTTGTCTTATCGCATTGATTGTTTTGATAGGACAGCAATTTTCATCTAATAAGACTGGCGTAATAGTAGCCATCTCTATTATAACCATTTGCTTTTTATTGGAGTGGCTTTACAAAAAGCGAGAGGCAAAAACTATGTTCTAGGGCTTGCCTTTACCGCCCATTTTCACAATCCGGAATTTCAGGAAAACATCCGGAGCACAATTACAATCTTACCAGCGAGTTTAAAAACATTAAGGGAGCCAAGAAAGCAACCAGCCCAATTCGGTTTATGTCATTACCTCCAACCTTGAGAAGAGAGAACTTTAAAGGCGGGCAGTAAAAGCCCTTTCTGATAAAAAAGCCTAACATCCATCTTTTACGACCTACAAAACGACCTATTGTGAAAAATTAAAAAGCGTAAAAAATTGACAATCAATTAATTACGCTTTTCCTCTGTCGGGATGACAGGATTTGAACCTGCGACCCCACGCCCCCCAGGCGTGTGCGCTACCGGGCTGCGCCACATCCCGAATACTGCATTTAATCAAATAAATGCTATAATGCTCCCAAAAGCTGTGCTTTTATTTTGAGCGGCTGCAAAGGTAAAAAAATCGAAAGGGAAAAACAAGAAAAACCGGTATCGAAAAAAATCGATACCGGATTATTAGAACTGATGCGTTCCCCTGTGAAATAACGCTATCGTGCAAATGTTTACTGTACCATCAATTTCCCACTACTGAGCCAACGGCCATCTGCTTGAATTTCAAAATAATAGATGCCCGGAGCTAGATTTTGACCGGAAAGTTGAAAGGAGGATTCAGAAAAATCAAGAGCGCGTATTCTTTTTCCAGTTGTGTCAAACAAGTACAGTCTACCCTGCCCTATTGAAATACCTTCCAGGTCAAAATTCACGACATGTGTAAATGGGTTTGGAGCGATGTTTACGGCCAGGTTTGGCATAATGGGATTTTTATTGGCTGTTACAATAAAATCTCTACCCAAAGTATGTTTGGTGCGATTGGTGATCACAGGTTCGTTGAAATCAAAATAAATGCCGGCAGAATTTTCGATGACAGTGCCCAAGGGCAAATCTGCTTTTTGATTAATATGAAAACGGACAAATCCATGTGAGCCAGCTTCATTAACGTTGCTGTCCGGGAGCATGATCGGATCAAAAATAAAACGAACGATACCTTCCGGTGTGGCTTCAAACTGATATGGATGACTGCTGGTTCCCGGGCGAATACTAGCCCAGTCCAGGTTTTCTGTCAGAGTATCTACAATTGTTACCAGGAAGGCCGTATCATTACCCGTATTCTGGAAGCGGATCATATAATCCAAAGGTTGATTGGGCTCTATCAAACCATCTTCGCCCAATCCCAGTGGGAATCCCTGCTTGTCATTGGGGTCAAAAGCAGCACTAATTTGCATGCAAAAAACAGAAACAAATGGATCAGTATCGTTGGTAGGAAACAGGTTGACTAAACCCGGTTGATTGATACCTCCACAGCCCTCTAACCAGGCTACCGGCCGGTAACTACCCGGATGTCCAGGCTCTTGTTCCGCCTCGATACGCCAGGTCGACCCATTGGCAGGCATTTGAACCAACTTTTCTTCACCAGCGGGCAGGTAAAAAGTATCCTGCATATACATCACCACATCTTCTACTATCCTAAAATTGAGCTCATTTGCCATGACCGAGCTTCCGGCATTTTTTAGTCGAAACTTCACAAGGTCCTGCTCACAATCTGCCTCTGCTTCAATGCTGGCTCCCGACCAAAATGGTTCAGGATCATTACAAATGGCATCGGGGAAAATGTGGGCCGCAACACAAAGGGTCTGAAAGGCAAGCGATTCACAGGTTACCGCTACATTAATGGTAAAAGTGGCACATTCTGTAGAGGCTAAGTCTCCAAGGTTAAAGGTATAGACGTCATTGTTTGAAGCAGTCAATGGAATACTACTTCCAGTATAAGTAAGATCCTCATTTAGCGTCACTTCCACATAGGTATCCTCAATGGTCAGGGCACTGAGGTTGCAATAATTGACGCGATAGGTGGCTTCCGAGCAAAATCGAAGCCGGTCGGTAGCAATGTCGACCGTCAAAAGAGGACAATCTTTATTAAGTTTTAGTGGAAAATTTGCTGTGATATCAGGACCACCTTCCGAAACGGTATAAGTAAGTACACTCCCACAGGTGGTGACCATACCAGGTACACTAGGCAACCTAACTTCTAGCTGTACATTGGCAAAGTTGGGATTAAAAAACAGATCGATTTCGTAATACCCCTCATTATCAGGAGTTGTCCTAAAAACTGTTCCATTATCCAGATTGCTTATTTCAACCTCCCATTCCGACATACCAGATTCACCATTATCGTAGGAGCAGTTCTCGTTATTATCAAAAAACACACGACCACTAAGTGTTATAGATTGACACGAATTATTGGGATCATTAACCCAAAGTGTTGCCCAACATTGGCTTTGATTTCCGGATTCATCAATGACAATATTCGTGATAGTATGGCCCCCTAGATAGGAACAGTCTATCAATAAATTTTCTGCAGGTTCAAGTTCTCCTATCTGAATGGAATGGGTCAAGTTAATAGAGCAATTGTCATAAGACCCCTCGTCAATTTCAGCGTAATGAAGATCATAGAGGCCCGTTTCCGGTAAAGTAATAATGAGGGATTCGTCACAAACCGCCACGGGAGGAGTGACGTCGGGATTACATTGGGCAATCAGCTGGGAAAAACCAGTCCCAAACATAAAAAACAGTATAAATAACAGGTTTTTAAGAGTATTCATAGGATTAAAATTTGATAATTAATTTGGTAAATAATTCATTGCTGATACAAAAGTGCTTTATAAGCCTCATTCAGACAAACACAAATTATAGGATTCTTAGAAAAAAAGAAATGCATTAATTTCTATAAATAATTGTTTATCAATACTTTTAATTTATTTTTTATAGAAAAATTATTGAGCATTGGAGCAATCAAAACTGGTGGAATTGGTGGATAGTCTGGAAAAAAAAGAAAAGGCTGCCTGCCGAAAGTTCTTGCAATCGCCTTATTTCAACCATCGGGAGGATGTTCTTCACCTCTTCAACTGGATTTTAAAACAACGGCAACGCCATAAAAAGCAGGCCTTTCAAAGGCTGTTTCCAAATGTCGAATACGATGAGCAGCAGCTTAGTCTTGTCATGAGTTATCTTTTGCGTTTGATCGAGCAATTTCTAGCTGTGCAAACACTTTTAGAAGATAAAATCGACCATAAATTTCATCTATTAAAAAATTATCAGCAGCGAAACCTTCCCAAACATTTTCACCAGACGCTTGTAAATATAGAAGCACTACTTGAAAAAAGTAAATACCGGGACAAACAATATTACGAAAGCTACCGCGACTATCACTGGGCCAATTACCTAAACGAAGCACCCAGTCATCCCGACAATTACCGGCGCCTGGAAGCGCTCTCTGAAATGACCGACATTGCTTATTTTTCCCAGAAACTGCGCCAGATATGTCTGCTTACAGCTCACCAATCTGTTTATGTGGTTGATAACAAAATGATCGATCAGATCAACCGAACCTTTTTCCCATACCTCGAGCAAAGAGGATTGACCGGTAATCCTGCAATCGGCATTTATTACCACGGCTATTTTGTTTTGCAGGATAGCAGTAGAATCATGCATTTCCGGCAATTTAAAGAACTGCTTTTTACCAACGGTCAACTATTTAAACCGGGAGAAGTAAGGGAATTGTATGTTATAGCCATAAATTATTGTGTAAAACAAGTCAACAAAGGCGACCAATCTTTTTTCAAAGAAATGCTTAGCCTTTATCAAGAAGGATTAACCTCGGAAGTGCTGATTGAAAGGGGGCGGCTTTCTCATTTTGTTTACCACAATGCTGTAGCTGCAGCCTTGCAAACACAGGAATTTGAATGGGCAAAATCCTTTATCTTTCAATACAAAAAAGTACTGGATGAAAAACAGCAGGAAAGTGCTTTCCAGTTCAATCTGGCCAGGCTGGCTTTTGCACAGCATGCGTATGAGGAAGCTCTCGGACTGCTTAATACCACCTATTTTCAGGATGTTTTGCTCAACCTTGGTGCCAAAACGATTATGCTTAAGATATTTTACCTACTGCAGGAGTTTGATCTTTTAGATGCACACCTAAATGCAATGAACAACTATATACGCCGCAATCGGCTTATTGGGTACCATAAAACCAACTACCTCAACATTATCCGTTATACCAAAAAAATACTGTCCTTAAATTTCTATGACAAAACGGAGGTTTCGAAACTGCAACATGCCATTGAATCTGAATCTGTCCTTACGGAAAAAGAATGGCTGCTGGAACAAACGAATAGGCCGTGATTCCTTTTATTTTGACAAAATGAGTATTTACCAAAATAAACTTGCATTCAATCGAAATTATTCGTAATATTATTCTAAACAATACAACTATGCAGAATTATCCATCCGTGACCCAATTTATGGCTACCAAGCTGATTACCTTCACACCAGATATGGATATCCGGCTGGCTGTTGATACCATGCTCACCAAGAAAATTACCGGAGCTCCGGTAGTGAATGAGAAGAAAGAGATGATTGGCATGTTGTCTGAAGTTGATTGTTTGAAGATTCTAATTGAAGGACCATACAATCAGGTGCCCTCTGGTAAAGGAACAGTGGGAGATTATATGTCTTCAAGTGTCCGTTCAATTACCTCTGACAAAACGATCCTCGATGCGGCATACGAGTTTGTACATTCTGGATACAAACGCCTGCCTGTGATGGAAGATGGTCGGCTCATAGGACAGATTAGCCGGGTCGATGTGCTACGCGCCGTACAAAAAATAGCCCCTGTTCTCAAACATGTTCCGGACTCCTGGAAAGGCCGTGAGCCTGCCATTGCCGACCATAAAAAATCCAGAAATTACAAACATTCCTAATCCCTTCTTTTCATAAATACCCTTTGTATTTCCTATATCTGGAAATTGATCTTACTTTGTGTGGAATTAAAATCCAGGCATTAGTATGGAGCAAACAAAAAGTAAACCTACCTGGCTACAAATTCTGGAAGCAGAAAGTTGGCAAGCAGAATTATTGATTTCCGGTCTCGCAATTTATGCTAGTTTGCAATTGCCGGAGATGCTGATCGACTTGTATGATTGGATTTTACTGCATCTATCAGAAGGATACCTCAGTCCTTTGTTTTATACCATCTGGTACCTGATGATCGTCTCTTCCATGTTGATTGTTAATTTTATCCTACATTTTGTCCTGCGGGCGCTTTGGATAGGCATGGTCGGTCTGGTCTCTGTTTACCCGAATGGTATTAATCGGGATAGTGATATGTATAGTGTATATTTTATGGAGCGATTGATTAAAGACTTTCCCGATGTCAATGAATTTAACCTAAGCCTTGATCGTATTGCCAGTCAACTTTTTGCATTTTCTTTTGCGGGTGCTTTTGGCATGCTTTCTTTTAGCATTCTACTCGTGTGTTTTTTACTCATCACCTCTCTAATACATCTACTGGTGCCAGCTTGGCCGGAACAACAGATTTTTTATGTTCTCTTATTCCTATTAATTATCACATCCATTTCAACTGGAATGCTCAACTCAAAATCCATAAGAGATAAGGAATGGGTAAAAAAAATTCACTATCCATTTACCATAAAAGTAGTTAGCAGGTTAATTTATACCATTTTTTATAAACCTATCAACTATATCACCTACATCTTTTTTACCAACAACAAAAAAAAACAAGCGATTACTACCTTCATTCTCTACCTGGTAGTGGTAATGGTTGTAGCCATGCCGACCCTAATCCGCTCAAATTCGGTTTATCATAATCAAGATTATTTTTTTAAATTAGATACCAGATTTGACCGTAGTGTCTTTTACAATTATGAAGATCAATTAGAGGATAATCGTTACATCCTTCACCCCATTATTGCCAGCGAAAAAATTACAGGATCACAACTCAAAGTTTTTATCCCAATATCCCAAAGAGAAGAAGCTAGTATCGATAAACTGTGTGGCGAATTTGAAGAGTCAGAGAAACTGGATGATGATGAAAACAGAGAAAAAGAACGGATATTTGAGCTGGATTGCCTTCGCCGATATTACCACTTTTACATCAATGATCAGGTCCTCTCGTCCAAAGATTTGCTCAAACATGTGCATACCAACCGACGAGAGAAGGGCGTTCTTATTTACCTGCCAACCAGTAATTGTAAGGAGGGCCTCAATATTTTGAAAATAGCATTCGAATATTACAATGAGAAGGGTGAAAAAAGAGAAGCCAATATTCCCTTTTGGTATAGTCGGGAATACTAGGATTGGGAATAGAGGAATGCACCGCTTCTAGAGAGCAGTGAGCTAACATTTCATCCAATATTCCATTCACTCTATTCACTGCGCTCTACCAAAATAATCCTTCACTACCCCTTCGGCGGCCTTATTATTTGGAGTAAAGCCTGTATTCTTTTCACCTCGATATTCCAGGTAGCTGGGCCATTTCCACCAAAGGATACCATTACACCAGGGCTTGTCCTTAATTTGTTGGAATACAATTTCATAACATTGACGCTGTGCTTCCTCGTTGTAGGGCCGACCTTCAGCATCAGCATGTGGGTTTATCCAGCATTGGTCAACGCTACGAAAACCAATTTCTGTAAAAATAAGTGGTTTGTTGTATTGTTTACAAATAGCATCCACTTTCTCGATGACTTCCGCAAATCCAGCTTCCAGTTCATCCTGAGTCGCCTCTTTATCACTGCTCAACGGATAATAACAATTTAACCCAATAAAGTCCAATTCGTCCCAAAAACTCAGCTGCTCAAATTCTTCTCCCCAGTTGGCGGCATAAGTCATTGGTCCGCTATAAATGCCTCGTAGCTTATGGATGATACGGCGCCAATCTTCCGGTCTTTGCCGGGTGGCTTTTGAAAACTCCACGCCAATACACAACATGTCCATTTGCTCCATTTCAGCCAGCAAGGCATAATGCCGTATCCAGCGATAATAGTAATCAAAAAACTGGTTCCATTTTTCTTCATCAGGCATTTCTATTGCCCCTGGCCAACTGCCACGCATCCAAATCTGGGGTTTAAGCATGGTGTACATACCCAATGCTTTGGCGTGTGCATGAGAAGCCACAACTGATTCATCTGTCTCAGAACCCGCGCGATGCATTAAGGGTAGCGGAACCGGTACTTCTGCGCTGGACATGTAAGAATAAGGCACCAGAGCA
This sequence comes from Saprospiraceae bacterium, assembly GCA_021604865.1. GTDB lineage: Bacteria > Bacteroidota > Bacteroidia > Chitinophagales > Saprospiraceae > BQJU01. The sequence goes on from BQJU01000080.1 coordinate 29,547, forward strand.
ATGGCATTGGAGCCTAAACGTTCAAGGCTCACCAAAGAATTTCTTGCCTCTTCAGATCCATAACCATTGTGAATGCGGTAGCCTTCGTGAGCAAAATTAAAACCGCGCAGATAAGGAATACTTTTTTTGAGATTTCGCTTGATGGGTCTGGACATAGAATTGGATAAAAAAGCTTCCCAGGCAGGGTTTAAGGCCGCAATTTCTTCCGTAGAGGGTTTCCAATTGTTGAAATTTTCAAAAAACATGGGTTTCCCCCAATGTTCCAACAAAAAACGAACCAGGATAGAAGCAGCAGCTTCAGAAACCAGCGGAGAAGCTATTTTAAACCTTTCATTATCAACAAGTTCATCTAGTCCCGGGAGGTTATCGGACTGATATAAGAGCCTTCCCCAGTAGTCTGCCCCTTTTTTGTGCCATTTAGGCGCAAATAAAACCGCTAATCCTGTTTCAATAGATGAGGTGGCGGACTTTCCCAGAATCTGCTGAATAACGAGTTTATTTTCCCGGTTCAACTGTTCTCCACAACTAATGGGGTCAAACACAGCATAGACCCGTCCATTCCGGTCATCCGTATGCGCAGGCTGAGTATTGAACAATTGTAAACCTTTGGTTTCCTGACTTGCATAGAGGTGATATTCGATTTTTTTGGGCAAACTACTTGCATTCAGAAAATGCAATAAACTGTCTATCGTTTGTTCACAATGGGTGATCAAAGTATCCAAACGCGCCTCAGTTAATGGAATTTGGTGGAATATAAATTGAAAGTATTTGGTTTCTACGATCGTATCACTGATAAGGGTAAAATCGTGGCTTAACTTGGTATCGATCTTCCATTTATCATCAAAATAGCCAATTAGCCGATTTTCCCCTTTTTCGGCAATTTCAAAGCCCCAACTACTCCAGAAGAAGGCCGACCAATCTCCTTTATTTCTGTTTTTTGCCAGATCTATAATCGCCTGATCTTCATTACCGGCGATTAGCAGTAAAGGCATCTCCCGGTTGAAAGGACTGGGATAGGGGAATAATTTGACCGTAGCCGATCGTTCAGAAAATTGTTTGTCCCAAAAACGAAATCCTTGGTCGTTGATTTGAATTGGAAGTTGTTGCGCAATTTGAGTATAGACCTGATTGGACCCCAAAGCCCCTACCAATGCAATCGGATTATTAGCCAGTTCTTCGGGACTCACTTCTGTATCGGCCTTGGCAAGAATCTTAAACCGCCGTCGGTCGGACACCTGTAATGAATCCACCATCTCCTGGTACAGTTCCGCAGAGCTAGCCGGATATACAATCAGCAACTGGCCTACCTTTTCAAGTTCTCTGAACAATGACCGACGGTCAGGCCAATTGCGTACTTCTGAACCAGAGGACGGATCAGGAGGTGCAAAAAAACAGGCCGATAAAGTACCGATCAGGAAAAATAGAAGTGTTATTTTTAGGTATTTCATTTTCTGGGTGATTTTAGACACTAAACAAACTTAGCAATAAATAGGCACCAAAGCGTTTGCATAAAAATAATTGTTCTTTGACAAATCCCGTGATTTAAAATATTTATCTTGGCAACATGCAAAGTTTTTCTTTATTTGAACTCAACGAATACCTGCGGCGAATCATTGCACTCAATATTCCTTCTGCGATCTGGGTAAAAGCCGAAATTGCTCAGCTGGCCAATTCGCGCGGTCATCTTTATCTGGAATTGGTACAAAAAGGGGAAGAAGAACAAGAAATCCTGGCCCAGTCTTCCGCAATAATTTGGGAGAACACCTACCGATCATTGAGACGCAAAATTGGAAAGGATTTGGATGCCTTACTTCAAGAGGGCATGGAAGTCCAGTTCAAAGCCACTGTTAAATTCCATGAACGATACGGATTAAAACTTTTTATTGAAGAAATCGACCCCGTTTTTACACTGGGAAAACTGGCCCTACAAAAACAGGATATTCTAGCCAAACTCCAGGAACTTGATTTATTGGAGGTAAATAAACAAATTCCGCTACCGCCAGTGTTGCAAAACCTGGCAGTCATCAGTTCACTCACAGCAGCAGGTTATCAGGATTTTTTACAACAATTGTCTGAGAATCCTTATGGGTATCAATTTCGATGTAGGTTATTTCCAACCGCAATGCAGGGCCAGGAAGTCGAAAAGGAAGTCCTCCGCAAACTAAAAGCTATCCGGCTTAGGCAGGTAGACTTCGATGCTGTGGTCATCATACGTGGTGGAGGGTCGCGATTGGACCTGGCTGCTTTTGACAGTTTCGAATTGTCTAAAGCCATTGCCCGATGCCCTTTGCCAGTGCTTACCGGTATTGGTCATGATATTGATGAATCCGTGCTCGATAAGGTGGCCCATCAATCCTTAAAAACACCTACTGCTGTTGCTGATTTCATTATACAGAGCGCACTCACTTTTGAAAGCCAACTTACTGAACTGGGGCTGAGGTTTGAAAGTCTGGCACGAGCACAATTACATAGCGCCCAATTAAGAATTGAAATTCAACAACAACAGATCTTTCAAAACTGTCGGGAGCAATTTAACAGCCAAACCTTTCAGCTAAAACTACTCAACAGTCAATTGAAACAAGCCGTCAAACTAGGCATAAAGGAAAACCGAAACGAGCTGAGTCAATTGGAACAGATGGTCAACCTTCTCCAGGTAGAAACCCAACTTAAACGGGGATATAGCCTAACCCTCAAAGGTGAAAAGATTGTAAAGTCCGTCAATGATGTTCAAGTAGGCGATCAACTCAAAACCCTGCTGGCTGACGGCAATATTCAAAGTGAAGTTTTACCTAATGAAACCGAATAATCAGATCAACATGAAAAATATAAAATACGAAACCGCTTTAAAGGAACTCCAGGAAATTGTGGAAGTCCTCCAGGAAGGAACCACCTCTATCGACGAATTATCTGATAAAGCCAAAAGAGCCAGTCAACTCATCGACTTTTGTCGCAATAAACTGCGCCAGGCTGAACAGGATTTAGATGGTTTGTTTGGGGAGTAGGTTAATATTTGAGATGATCCAAATTAATGTTTTAGACACATAAAAAAAGGGGCCAGCAATTTGCTGGCCCCTTTTTTTTATCATCAACAGGAAATCTACCGTACCAAAGTCAAATCTCCAGTCTCTTCAAAAGTAGTCACTCCCAGTTTGAATACAATCTGGTAGATGTATACCTCCGATGGTGCCGGTTTGTCTTTGTAGGTGCCATCCCAGGCTGCATCCTCATCACTGCTTTCGTAAACCAGG
>BQJU01000081.1 GCA_021604865.1 Saprospiraceae bacterium
ACTGGGTTGGCTTGATGCCAAAGCATCAAAAAGCATTTGAAGTATTAGCGTTCGCTTTTGCCAGTGGCAAAAAGAGCAAAATAAAAGGTACGGACGAAAAAAGTAACAGCCTGTCCCGCCGAAGGGAAACCGCTAGGTCGGGAAAGTATCATCAGAAAAGTGATCCTTTGCAACCCAAAGGTTGGCCTCCAAACATGCTCTTAAATAAATGTTTTATCCTCAGCCTGGAATCTCAAACAGATTTCCTTGTTAATCCCATAACGATCAACAGTTGCCCACCCAAATAAGTCACCATAATTGCCATGCCAATGGCCAATATACTAAAAGGCAGCAAATCCGTAAACCGCGATAAGGCAATAATACTATCGGAAATAACAAACAAAAGTACACCAGCCAACAGCATCCAGCGCTTATCAACACTCAAATTCGGGCTAATATGTAATGCTTTGGCGGCCATCACCGTGATCACCATACTGTAAACCAATACCGGGATGCGCATAGCAGGTGGCATCCCCGGCCAGAGCAGATATATCATACCAGCCCAGTAGGCTACAAAGGGAAGTAATAACAAAGGTCGACGGGATAACAAGCCAGTCTTCTGGTTCGGCCATTTGTGAAAAGCCATCCAATAAGCAAGGTGAGTCAACAAAAAACTACTCAGGCCAAGTAAAAAGAAAGTCTCTCCGCCTGGCCGGCCATCGGCAAACAGTAAAAGGCTATCTCCACCAAAAGAAAAGAAAAGTCCAAACAACAACCATTTATCGGAGGACGTAAGGGATTCACCTTGTCGAAAATAGGCATACAGCCCCAACCAGATCATCAAACATGGCTTGGTAATATAATTGTCGATGGGGGTCTCGGTAGCCAAAGCGATTAGATTGCCTAAGGAAAATAGTAGGAATAGACTTAAAAAAATAGTAGGCAAAGAGTGTGTATATTTGGACATGGATAAATTTTACTTTATGCAAATGTATTTATTTTTTGAGGGAGTGGGCTATTTGAAAAGGATCAATCAGCATCCGTATTTCGCCACGGACTAATTCTACAGATTCAGCTGTTTCCATTTTGGTATATACACCAATAGTAGCGTCATCCTATTGCATTTCACTACCATAAGGCATTTGCATGCTGTATAATCCCCAACCTTTCATGGTACCGGCCTTGACCTAACATCTTTTAGAAATCGATTGCCAAATTTTTCTTAACTTTAGATATATATTTCATCCCTTATTCTTCTCAACAACCTAAATAATTGTTTTTCAGTATTTTAAAACCAATTTCCATTAGGTTATTTGTAAGAAAATTCCTGATTTTAAAGAAAAAATGTCTCTGCAAACCATCAAATTCGAGGCTAATTTTGTGGTATAGGAATCAATTCCAAATTTTAAGCGTCGACTTTTGATTACAGCTTATCAATAATGATTAAAAAATCAAGCCTAACGTACGCTGGCAATACGATCTATTGGCTAGGAAAAGTGATTGTGATCGCGTTTTTTTTTCAAAGCTGTAATCACTTTGAAATGAGTGATTTCAATCCCGACCGGATCGAGCCCAAGTCGGAAGGGGCCTTGAAAGTATATGCGGATACCAGTCAAATGCTGGCCCGGATCGCCGGTTTTTCGGGGCCCCGGCAGCAGGTAGACAGCCTGATCTATTATGCCGAGTGGTTGAAGAATTATCAGGAAGATATTGCGCTGTATTACGCCCAGAAAGCCTATGATCTTGCTACCGAAAAGAATTGGACCCTCCCCCGGGCTATCAGTGCCAACCGTATGGCCTGGAGTAAAGGGAAAAAAGCCAGATTTGGTGAGGATATCGAGGACGCGATGGTGGATGCCAGAATTAGTAAGCGGTTGTTGGGGCAATATGATCATTCTTTCTGGCAAGTAGACATTAATAATCTGTTTGGTTTTTTGTTCAGATTAGATAATCAAATGGATTCAGCACGGTATTATTTTGAAGCGGCCTTAACTTCCATCAATAATTTAGAAACTAAAGAAAAGGTAATTATCCGCAATAAAGTGATGATCCTGCATAATTTAGCAACCACTTATCCCATGCAAGATTCGCTAAAACATGTTTATTATTATCAGCAAAGCGATAGCTTGTTCCAGTTGCTGGGCAATAAGGAGAACCGGGCCCGTTTGTGGCGGGACTGGGCACTCTTTTACCAGTGGCATAAAAAATATGAAAAAGCCGATTCACTTTACAACCTTTGCCTGGATTATGGAAATCAGTATAAAGATGTGAATATCTTAGCCCTAACCTATCAGGCAAAAGGGTCTTTATACAACCGGATGTTCAGGGTTTTTGAAAAAGAGGGATATTTTACAAAAGCCATCCAAAATTTGCGAAAATGCCTGGAATACGAACATGATTATCAGTATCGAACGTATAAATTCTTAGGCAGTACTTTTCAGGATAGCTGGGCCATAGACATTGATGAAAGTCATGCCGATTCTGCTATTTTGTATTATAATCTTGCTATTCTTAAGGCGCGCGAGGTTGGAGCTATCCGCTCGATGAAAAATCTAAGTAAAGATTTAGCTGCTCTTTGCAATTATTTAGGTGACAGATGTAAACATTCCCTAGGAGAAGGCATTGAAACATTTTTGGATAAAAATTATACCGCCGTAGTAGATACCATTACTAACCATAATAAAATTGCTTTTCAACGTATTAATAAATCAGAACAACGAGATCTGCAGGTCAATGCCACGAACAAGAGGCGCAATCAGCTATGGATTGGTTTGGCCATACTTTTTGTAACGGCCTCCATTTTTATTTTTGCCGTACAACGGCAACAAACCCGGCGCTTAAAGGCAGAAATGGAAGCCCTTCGGGCACAGATCAATCCACATTTTATGTCAAATAGCTTAAATGCTATTGAAGGTTTAGTGAACACTGGCAATACAAAGGCAGCAGCTAAATACCTGGTTCATTTCTCGCGACTGACCCGGCAAATATTAAATGGTTCCAGAAGTGCAACCACAAGCCTGGCCAATGAACTAAAAACCCTTGAACATTTTCTGGCGCTGGAGCAATTGCGGTTCCGTGATAAATTGACCTTTGAGATACAACTTGCCCCGGAAGTAATGGCCGACCAGGTTCAGGTTCCGGCGATGGTTTTACAGCCCTATGTAGAGAATGCTATTCTGCACGGTATCAAACCCAAAGCAGAGGGCGGACATGTACACATCAGTGCTCATACCGAAGGAAAAATACTGGTTTGCAGCATAGAGGACAATGGAATTGGTCGGGACAAATCCAGGGCTTTAAAGAAAGCATCCGTATTCCAGCACAAATCGATGGGCATGCAAATTACCGAAGAACGACTCAAGGCTATGGGCCGGATCAAAGGATCCCAGATAAGTATTCAGGATTTAAAAGATGATTCCGGGATAGCCAATGGCACCAAAGTTACGATTAGACTTCCTTACCGACTGAAAAAAAATTTCATACCTAAAACCTTAAAATGAAATATCATGGCAGAAACTGAAAAGCCTAAATCAACCACTGAAGACGAAACCCAATCAGGTAATCCCCGCCCAGGCAATGGCGATATTCGTGTTTTTTTAGTTGGCATCAACAACTACCGCAATATCAATAATCTCGGAGGCTGTATCGATGACCTCGACCGGGTAGAAACCTTTTTAAAAACCCGCTTTGGCATTACGCCCAATAAACCGGCTGCAAAAAATGTAGGTGATCCAATTGACAATTTCAGAACCTATCCCATCGCACTGGAAGGTTATGGCACTTTAAAAATCTGTCGACTTGAAGATGAGCAGGCTACCTATGCCAACATCATCCGTGGTTTCCGGGAATTTTTGAAACCGGCCGGTGTAAGTGATCGCGTCTGGTTTCACTACAGCGGGCATGGCACTGAAGCACCTACCGCTTTGGAATTTCAAGAGCTGGAGGATGGCAGTGACCAATGTTTGATTTGTCACGACTACGAAATAGATGAAGAAACCGGAGTATTCCAAAACCTTTTGGCCGATAAAGAACTCGCGGTTTTACTAAACGAAGTAGCAAGTGGAGATGGGGGAACGCCACATATCGTGGTGACGCTGGATTGTTGTCACTCCGGTGGAGGAACACGAGAAGGGGCTTTACAAGGCATCGATGACCAAGTGGGTATCAGAACTTTAATCTTGGAGGATAATGCTGAAAACCGCTCTTTAAGTTCTTATCTATCCGGGCATTACGTAGATGAAATGGCCAATTCCGGAAGAAGTACTCCTTTTGTGCCCGGTTCTCCACATGTCGTGATGACTGCCTGTAATAATTTACAATTGGCAGGTGAAAGGGGTGGCGGTTTTTTCACCAATGGACTGATTGATGCGCTGGAAAGTGTGGGTGGAAAAATCAGTTACGCAGATTTGCAGGTCCGGGCCCGCGCTGCAGTTCATAAACTCAGGAGTGTGCAGACGCCACAATTTGACGTATTGGGCGGTGCCAAAGCCTACACCCGCTTCCTGGAAGGTGTGCCCGAAGGAGATCCTGATAAATATGAAGTGAAGTTCCAGGATGGCAATTGGACCATTCAATGTGGTGCCATTCACGGGCTGCCAACCACTGCCGTCATTCAGCAAATAGCCACCACGGGCACACAACCCATTATACTAGAAATCTATTCCTTTGAAGGAACCGATAATGATAAACCATTAGCGAAAGCAATCATCAAGGAAGTTGGTCCTCAATACAGTACCATCGAATTTACAGAAGGGGAATTCAGTTTGGGAAATACCTTGTACGGTATGCTCAATTATTTCCCGGCAGCACCGGAGTATGTGTTGATTACCGGAGCACAGGAAGCCAGGGAAAACTTCATCGCCAACTGGAAGGAGTATTCCAAAATAGGCGCAAAAAACATCCATTTCCTGACCCAGGCGGACGCCAATATTGCCCATGAACTTGAAGTAGTGATAGCAGCCAATGGTTACCAGATCAAAGACCTGCAAACCGGAAAGTTTGTAGATATGGACTATAAATTGGAAACGCCGGATGAAGTGTTGTATGACCTGATCCAGATCGTCAATTGGCGCCGACTCATCTCTCTGGAAAATAACGATCCTGGTTCTACGCTAAAAGAGAAAATAAAGTTTGAAGTTAATTTCGAAGGTGATAATGGATTAGCCCAGGATGAAGGATTCCAGGGGGAAGAAATTCAGTTTGTTGCAACAGCCGTCAATGGCGTTCGCCAGGATAATCCCAATGAGCGTTTTTACTGGTTATTGCCAAAAATCACCATTACCGGCAAAACGGAACCTTTGTATTTCTACCTCCTTGGCTTGTGGTCCTGGTATGAGATTTCAGCTGAGGAAGAAAAGAAAACAGAGGGTATTTTAGAACCTGGGGATACCAAAGTTTTGGCCTTTCCTTTTGATGAAGAACGCAACTGGGGCCTTTTTGAAGGAGAAGATAAAGATACCCTATATTATAAGCTAATTGTCACTTCCGATGAACTCGATTATCACCAATTGTTACAGGATGGCATCTTTGACGGTCGTGGAAAACCCAAAAAGGTGTTGAGAAAACCTAAAGGTTTTAAAGATTGGTGTGCCATTACGATGAAAGTTGATTTAGTTCGGGAAGAAGCCCTTGAGCAAGTAGAGAGTGATTAAAGCTATTAATGTGGTGGGCATTAAGATTCAAAGTCTTTTGCCTGCTTAAGAAAGAAGAAGGACGCAGAGCTATCGGAGGAGCGGAGTCAGCAGAGAAAAATTTAAGCCTAATGTCGTCAACTTTGGGATTTTAAGGGCAACGATAAGGAGAAGGGGGGACAAGGTGACAAGGTGACAAGGAGAAACGCAGGGAGTGTAAAAGAAAGTGTGTTTTTTTCACCGCTGAGGCGCAGAGGACGCGGAGTTTCGCGGAGTAATTTATTGAAATCCAATCCTTTATACAATTAGCCGAAAGTTAAAGATTCTGAGGTGACACACTTTGCTGAACACTCCCGAAACGCTAAGTTGACCATATTAAAATTTAAGTCTGCCCCTAAACAAACACCATGCCTAACACCCAAAACAAAAATCAAAAATCCCGTCGCCAGGAGGAACTCGGCTTTCGCCAAAGCCATGCTTTCGTCATAGGCATTAACGAATACCGGGGCCTCGATGCCAACCTTAAAACGGCTGTTAAAGATTCGGTGGAGATCGCCAAGCGTTTGAAAGCCTTACAGGGCTTTGACAACGTATTATTAATGAATGATGTGGGGAAGGAACAAATTTTGTCCTTGTTGATATGGTTGAAAAACCCGGAGAGACCAACCTCCCTTTCCATCCAGAATCGTCTTTTTTCTTCTGACAAATCCCCGTATTCATCCCGCATTTCCTGGTTGAAACTAGCCTCCGAGCTGGAGGAGAAAGACAGGGCAATATTACCCAATTTGGAACTGATCTGGGAAAATGGTGATAAAAAGCAGCTGAAAGAGACTTTATATGAAGTCGAAACATCTACCATTGATATCCAGCCTGAGGATTCCATCGTCTTTTATTATGCTGGTCACGGTTTCCCCGGAGAGATTAAAGACGGACCGGCTGGATACCTCACCCCTACCGATGCCAAAAACGAGCTGGTCCAAAATAAGTCCCTCCTACCCATGGATGAGGTGTATACAGCCCTCTCCGAGCTGAAGTGCAAACACACCCTGCTGATTCTGGACTGTTGTTTTGCCGGCAAGTTTCGCTTTGCCAGCCTCAGCAGAGGACGCCCCAAGCCCTTTTTGATGCCTCTGTACAAAAAGCGTTACGAGCGCTACAAAACCAGCAACGCCTGGCAGGTATTGGTCTCGGCCGGGCCGGAACAAACCGCTGCTGATTCTGCCAAATGGGCGGGCATCCGCGACCAGTCGCCCTTTGCCAAAACACTCATGCATGCCCTGGAAGGCAAAGCCGACCTACACACTCTGGGCAATAAAAGTCAGGGCGATGGCATCATCACCGCTACCGAATTGTTTTTGTTTGTATGGAATGAAGTGGAAAGTATTACTGCGGAACAGAAACTCCAACATCCCGGTCTCTTTCCCATGGCCCAACACCGCGAAGGGGAATTTATCTTCCTCAACCCCAATATCAGCCAGGATCAATTCACGTTCGCCAAAGACCCCGATAAAAATCCCTACAAGGGCCTGGCACCCTACGAGGCGGAAGATGCCAACCTCTTTTTTGGCCGTGATTTGGCCCTGGCAAGCTTGATGAGGATGATCCCTTTGCAGGAAAAGGACACTCCAAAAAGCGAAGCGCAACCCGCAGTCATTTTTCTGACTGCTCCCTCCGCAGCGGGCAAATCCTCCCTGGTCAGGGCCGGCCTTTTCCCCAGCCTGCAAAAACAGTACGGCTACGAAGAATTGTTGATCTTCCGGCCAGCAGCGGCAGATCAGATAATGGGAACTTCCATTATTCCCGATGAGCAGGAACATAAGGGCGAATACCAAAGAGAAAAATGGACCGGTTTTGATGCCTTGGTTTCGAGATTGAATCCGGATAAAAAGCAAATGATTGTCATAGATCAGTTTGAAGAATTTTTTACGGAACTCAATGCACAAAAAGAAAGGGATGCCTTTGAAGATAATCTACTTGCCATCATAGAAAATCCCCGGGAAAAACGCCTACAGCCCTTAGTCATCCTCTTCACCATGCGTTCCGATGTGGAATGGCAAATGCCCAAAACGAAGCTGGGCGGCAGGCGGGGAGCAAGTGAGCCCAATTACTGGCAAACCTACCAGATTTTCCGCCTGATCCCCATGAATCTCGACGAGTTGCGCCAGGCGCTGACCGGTCCTGCCTGGTGGGCCCTACACGATTTTAAAAATAAAATAAATGGTGACTTCGAAGATGATGGTGAAGAACTCATCAACCAGATCCTGAAAGATGTCGCTTATGCGCCCGCCGCCTTGCCGTTGCTATCCTGCCTGATGCAACGCTTTTACGAAGTGGCCAAACAAAAGCAACGCAAACAACAATTGATCAAGGCAGACTACGAAGCAGAGGATGGCGTCAATGGCGTGGAAGGTGCATTGAGTGCGAATGCGGAGGCCTTTTATCAAAAACTAAAAAACAAAAAAGCCCTTGGCCTGGTGCGCAAGATCATGCTGCGCATGGTCAACATCAGTGATGCCGGTTACATGCGCCGCAAAGTAACCTATTCCGAACCTCAAAAAGTTGAAGAAGGCACCCAATCCCAGTTTCTTTGCGAATTAGATTATGCCAATGATGGCCAATTGCTAAAAACAGTAATTGACCAAATGGAGGCCGCCCGCATATTAGTGCAGGGAAAAAACCACGAAGGCATCCCTACCGTGGAACCTGCTCACGATGCTCTGATCAACCACTGGCCCCGCTGTCTGGAATGGATACAAGAAACCGGGCGGGAAAACCTGTCGCTCCAACGCCAATTGTGGCAGGCTGTTTTGGACGGTAAAGGAGCCAAAGAAAAAAAACCGAAGCTAAAACACCAGGAGGCTCTGGCTGGCAGAGATCAAGCGCTTTCCTCCGATTTTAGCGAGCTTTGGGAAACGAACCCTAAACTGCTGCAATTGATTCAATTGGTTGCCAATTCGGCAAAAGCTTATTTGCAAAAAGAGCGAAAAAATATTGTCAAACGGGCTTTGCCCGGAATACCAGAGGAAGAGCAAAAAACCTTCAAAGCGATTTGGGCAGATTGTCAGAAAAGCGGTAATGTACCCGATATTAATTCCCTGATTCTTACCGGATTCTCCGGTACTTTGCTCGAAATATGTCTTCAAAATGGATCACATTGGCTGAATAAGGAAGAGGCCATTTTTATCCAAAAAAGTTGGGAAAACCGCATCCAGGATTTGCTTAAATTAAAGCGGGAGCGGGATCAGGCAATTCGGGACAAAAATCGAGCAGAGGCTTTATTAATGTCGGCTAATTTGTCAAAGCTCAATCCCATTGATCTTCCTTACGCCTTACAGACCTTGAAAATAGCGATTCAAAGGACTCTTCCTGATCCACCCGTGCTGCTTTACCGCGAGTTGACGGCAAACTTTTATCGCCAGTTTGAAAAGGACCGCATGCCTATCCATCCTCTTTGCCAAACGCATTTTCAGCATCAGGCTCCAGTTCGATTTGGAATTTTCTCACCTGCTGGCAATAATATTCTAACCATACTGGCAGATCATACCGCTAATGTATGGGATCTAGATGGGCAGCTACTTGCGACCTTGGATCAGCATAAGGCAAAAATTAATACGGCAGTCTTTTCCAGCGATGGCCAAACGATCCTTACCACTTCCGATGACAAAACTGCAAAGTTGTGGACCCTGGAAGGAGCATTGTTGGCCAATCTTGAACATGCGGAAAGGGTCGTTTCGGCAGCCATTTCTCCTTCCAAACCGTATCTGGTCACAGCCTCTGCCGATCATACGGCCAAACTGTGGCAGACCACTGGACAGCTAATTGCTACCCTCCCTCATAAAGCCCCGCTGGCTACTGTAATTATTCCAAGTGATGAAGAAATATTGATCACCGCTTCAGAAGATAATATCCTTAAATTATGGAATACAGAGGGAGAATTGCTCACTGACCTTGCCCTGCATACAGACACCATTAATGCTATAGAAACCAATGCCTATAACCAATTACAAATACTTACTGCTTCCAGCGACCACACCGCTAAACTCTGGAATGCTGAAGGTGAAATGTTGGCTAATTTCCAGCATAATGCTCCGGTCAACGTTGCCAGCATGACGATGAATCGCAGTTACATCTTAACAGCTTCTGAAGAGGGCAGTATAAAATTATGGAAAGGGCATGGGACCTATCAATTGGTTCGTGAACTAAGCTCTCCTGATTCTCCGGTAAAAATGGCGACTTTTATCAATCAGAACTATCATGATATGTCCATCTTAGTCTGCACAAAAAACCACCAGATAAAGGTGTGGAATCTGAATGGGGAATTGCTCGTCGATTTATCGCACCATAGCGACTTCGCCCCTTCGCTATCAGGATTCCGCAAGAACATATCATCGGATGGTGATTATATAGCGACGACTACTCCTAAAAACACCGTTCAATTGTGGCACAAAAATGGCAATTACTGTGGAGAGATGAAAGGACATTCCGATGTCATTAATTCGGTTTCCTATTCGCCCAACAGCCAGTATATACTCAGCTGTTCGAAAGATAAAAGTGCTAAATTATGGAACCTCGATCAGGGGGAAATTTTAGGCTATTTCCCGGAAGGGAAAGCTTATTCGCCAAACGGTAAGTATATCTTTACAAAGGAAGGTGATTTGTTGAATATTCAGGGACAAAAATTACACCGTTTTGGACCGAATCCCGACGGAGCAGTCGCTTTTTCTTCGGATAGTCAATTTCTCCTTTATGTTAAAAAAGAGCAAAATTGCCAATTGTGGAGCATCCCGAAAGCAAAGATGATCTTTGATTTTCCGGTAGATTGGTATGGGCCAATATCCCTGCGTTTTGTACCTGATAGTAAGTTTTTCCTGGCTAGATACACCAAGCCTGAGCTAGGAAACATTACTTCACTTTGGGATTTAGAGGGCAAACAAATAGCCACTTTACCAATAGCAGGGCTTAAAGAAATAGCTTTTTCTCCCGACAATCAATTTATGCTCAATAAGACTCCGGAACATAGCATTAAAGTATGGAATATAACGGGCGAACTACAGTCCGAATTGAAAGTAGATACACCCATTGTTACTGCCACATTTTCCGCGCTTAAAGACCAGCCCAAAATACTGACCATATCAAAGGACAACATCGCTCGTTTGTGGAACCCTAAGGGGGGAATTGAGGCAGAATTTGTACATAAAAACAAGATCAACTGGGGTGGCTTCCTTCCTGACAACGGAGGGATTCTGACTTTAAATACGGATTATCTTGAACCAATGCTCCTCCATTATTGGGACTATAAGGGTCAACTGGTGAAGAAGATGACTTTAGAGGGAGCCAAAGGAGATAGAGATGGCAACGCCCTGGTTATTTCTCCGGGAGGAAATACATTTCTAACCCTCCCTTTGGGGCTGAATTTTGCCAGAACAGCAAAATTGTGGAACCATCAAGGTGATTTATTAGCGGAAATGAAGCACCCTGCCAATATTCACGCTGCTCAGTTTGCTCTGGATGACAATTCCATTCTGGTCGACACAGAAAAAGGAGGCTATCTGTGGAACCTCAAAGGGGAGAGCCTGGCAGAACTGATAACTAGCTACGGAAACGGAACAGCTACTTTTTCACCCAATGGATGGTTTGTAATTACTCAGGAATATAACCATTCCATTAAATTTTGGCCTGTTCCCTCAAAAATTTACCAGTACTTTCAGAAAGAAGGTCATTTACCAAAGTTGACCAAAGAAATAGAAGAAAAGTTAGGGATCAATTATGAGCACTGAATTTTAATAAACCCTGGTACGAAAGAATATAGTTGTTTTTGTACGTCTGGGATCAGGTAGAAGGGATCACCTCCGACCGCAAGGTCCAACATACAATGTGGCAGTTAGAAAACAACTATTTCGCCCCTTTAACTACCCGTCAAAAAGGCGAAATAGGAATAGACTTGTTTCGATCGGAATCTTCCTGAGGCAGAAGTAAAATCAGCTGCATTCTCTCCAACCGGGCACTTTATCCTGGTCTAGTTACCTTGTTTGGAGACTATCTTTCTTCTACCCTTTACTTTCCTCCTTTTTTGGCGGTTCCGAGTGACCATTTTTTGGTAATTCTACATGGCTCTTGCCATTTCCATCTTTGGCCAGATACTCCGGCAGGTTCAGCCCCGACTGGTTCATGAATTCGCTCAGTGCAGGAATGGATTTAAACAATCCGCTCAGAAAGCCAGAGGTGCTGTTGCCATCACCACCATCAAAGACCGTTACCTTATCGAATTTGATATTTTTAATGGCGTCTGCCTGCACCTTAGCCAATTCAGGGATCTTATCCACCAATAAAAGTCCGATGGCTGCCTGTGCATTACCACCAGCGGCATTCACCAGTTTTTGGAAGCCTGTAGCCTGGGCATCCAGTACTTTACGTATCCCTTCTGCTTCCGCCTGGTAATGAGCCATTACGGCCGCCGCTTCTCCTTCAGCAACCTTGCGTTTTTGTTCTGCCTCCGCTTCTGCTGCAATAATAGTCTTTTCCTTTTCGATCTGGGATTGCACCACTTCATTAGCTCTGCGAGCGGCAAGTTCCCGTTCCTTGCGGGCTTCTTCGGCATCCTTCTGAGCCAAGTAGGCAGCTTTCTGAGCTTCAGCCTCAGTAGTTTTCTCGGCTACTTCAGCATTTTTATTAGCTTCGGCTACCTGTTGTCGGCGACCGGTATCTGAAAGGGCGATCTGGATATCAGCCAGATTTTTGCCTTTGATGGCGTCAGCCTGGGCGTTCTTTTCACCAATTTCGGCAGCGGAGTCGGCGGCGGCCACCTGCGTGCGCCGTTCCTTATCAGCTTCGGCCTGACCAATGGCACCCGTGCGCTCTTCTTTGGCCACTTTTACCTTGGCGTCGTTGATGGCCTTTGCAGCAGCCTCCTGCCCCAGGGCTTTGATATAGCCGGATTCATCATGAATGTCCGTAACGTTGACGTTAATCAGTGAAAGCCCTATTTTGTGGAGCTCATCCCCTACGTGTTCGTAAACCGAAGTGACAAACTTATCGCGATCGGAGTTCAATTCTTCAATGTCCATATTGGCGATTACCAGACGCATCTGGCCCATAATAATGTCGTGCGCCAGCGACCGGATCGAATCCTTAGGCATGCCCAATAAACGTTCCGCAGCCGCCCGCATGAGGGTCGCCTCATTGCCTATAGCTACTGTAAACTGCGCAGGGACAGATACCCGAATATTTTGCTTGGACAGGGCATCCTGCAGGTTCACATCAATAGACATTGGTTGCAGATCGAGGTATTGATAATCCTGGATGACCGGCCAGACAAAAGCCGCTCCACCGTGGATACAATTAGCACTACCCTTTCCCGTTTTACCATAGATCACCAGAATCTTATCAGAAGGACACCGTCGATAACGGGAAATAAAGAACCACATCAACATCAGGAAAATGGCAATGACCATTATGACAGGTAGTGCAATAGACATGCCGCTCCCCATAATTCCCTCATCAAACTGAGCCAATAAAGGGGTAGACAAGAATAGGATCAATGCCAACATTAGCAATCTGGATCCCAAAGTATTAAAATTACGAAGTATCATGATTTTGTTTTTTTATGATTCATAAGGGGCAACAATGACATAGTCTTCTTTAGCTTCCACTATCAATACCTTTTCACGGGTGCCAAAGGACCGACCATTGTCTGACCTGGCGGCCATCTCTCTGGTGGCGTTATCAATCTGTACCGTAATTATCCCTTTGCCATCCGCAGGAATAGGCACATATACACTCCCCACTTTACCTTCAGCCTGCCAGAGTTGCCAATTGCCTTCCTCCTGATTTCTCAACAGCCAACGGAAAAACCAGGTAAGCAGGATGACGGCTACCGCTCCTGCAATAACCGACGAAATAATGACTAAAGTCCACGACCAGGAAGTATTCAGAAAAATAGCCCGGGCAGTAAAGGCACCGACAGAGATAAAAGTAAGCATCGTCTTGAGCAGGCCAAGTCCGGCATCAGCAGCGCTGCCATCAGAATGGCCATCCATATCGCTGCCAGTATCAACATCAACGTCGCCGCCAATGTCCATGCTGCCGAAAATAGAGAGCAAAAGCAAAAAGATCAGAAGCCCCCCAGCTGTCGTACCAACCCAGAATAATATATTAAGTACATCTTGCATTTGAAATGGTCTTTAGAGCATGCTTGAGGTAAACATATTAGGCTTGAATTTCTATGCCCCCTTTACTAATTCTAAATATCGGTCTTTTAATTCGATTTTGCAAACCTGATTGACGAGTGAGTAGATTTCTTCGACTAAGCAGTCAACACAAACTTAGCAGGATTTGCTTCAAATTGATCCTTACAGCCATCACAACAGAAATAAACCTTTTCACCTGCATAATCGAGTATGTGTTTGGCTGTAGCCTTATCAATAGGGATGCCGCAAACGGGATTGATATAAAGATTATTAGACGCTGTTGTACCATTAATTTCAGTAACAAAGGTCTGGAAACCACGTGCTTCGCTACGATTGATCTGGATGATTTCCGCCAAAATACTGATAGCCACCTCCTCGGGGAGTTTGGCGTTTATATCGAGACCTGCTGGAGATTTGATGCGATCCAATTGTTCCGTTTTAATGCCGGATTCCTGCAACTGAGCAAAGAGTTTATCGCGTTTTTTACGACTAGCAACAAAGGCGATATAAGGGCGTTCAGCCTTTAACGCCTCACTAAGTGCTGCTTCATCCTGCTCTCCTTGTGTCGCAATCACCAGGAAAGTAAATGGGCTGAAGGATACCCCCGAAAGGTCCATTTTTGTATATAATTCATCTACCTTTTCAAAAGTATCTATTCCCGCCCCCGGAGCAACGGCAGTGACCATATAATCCATGGCATGCCCCAAGCGAACGAGGGATTGTGCGATCGCCGATTTACCGATGACTACGAGATGTGCGCGAGGCAATATGGGTTCAATAAATACTTCCACCGTACCCCCACTATGGCAGGTCATTTTATAGGCCGTTACCCCTGATGTTGGTTCGGCATCTGCTTCCGGAGTGACCCTTACCAAACGTGGCATGCCTTCCTGCATCGCTTTTTCGGCCTCACTGAGGATGATTGACCGGGTGCAACCTCCACCTACCCACCCCCAAATTTCTCCGTATTTGTTGATGATGGCTTTGTCGCCTGATTTTCCGGAACTAGGCTCCTCACGCCTTACTACAATGGCTGTGGCAAAGGGCTCGTTCTTTTTTCTCAGATCTTCAGCTTTTTTATAAAATTCATCAAACATGGGTCGTAAATTTTAAGATTCCTAGACCAGTTCTCACACAAGGAGATTTTCTAATTCCAACAAACTATTCAAATTATGAGCCGAGCTAAAATCATCTACAAAAGGCATTGCTGCTGCCATTCCCCTGGCAGTAGGTTCGTATCCTTTCATGCCTTTAAGCGGATTCAACCAGACGAGTCTTTTAGCGCGAGCTTTGATTATTGCCAGCTCTTTTCCTAGCAATTCAGGCTCTCCGGTATCCAGTCCATCACTTAGCAGGATGACCATCGTTTGGCCATTTAGCATCCTTTTGGCATGTTGATCATTAAACTCTTGCAAACACGCCCCTATTCGCGTGCCACTCGACCAATGATCTGCCTTATCAGTAAGTGCTTCCAATGTTAGATCCAATCTTCCCGGCTTAAGCACATCCGTGATGCGACGAAGTCTGGTACTAAACGTAAAAGCTTCCAAGTGTTGGAAATGGGCTTTAAGTGCATAGATGAATCGCAGCAGAAAAAAACTGTATTTGTCCATTGATCCGCTCACATCAAGCAAAATAACCAGGCGCCATTTTCGGGGTCTTTTATCATTTAATACCAGTTGAATGGGTTCTCCCCCCTGGGTGATGTTCCGGCGAATAGTTCGGCGAATGTTCACTTGTCCTTTTATGTTTGACTGCCGCATCCGTCGCCGTAGTCGCAGTCCCATCTCCCGCCAGAGTTGTTCCGCCAATTTTTCCAGTTCCTCACTTTCCATTTCCGTTAAGGTGGAAAAATCCGTCTTCCTAAGTCGCTCCTGAGCATAGGCACCAGTCACCTTTTTTCCTTCCTCCTCGGTTTCTTTTGCTTCAGTTCCCTTACCCAACATAATCAGAGAACCCGGCTTTTTCCGGGTAATGCGGCCTCTGATCGTTATTTTATGTTTGGCTCTTTTACCCTCACTTTTTGTGCCCCAATAATCGTCAAATAATTGATCGAACAGGGTTACTTCTTCAAGAGAAGTACAGAATAAGGCTCTCAGGGCATACCGAAAGGTGTTTTCTTTGTGAATGATGCCAAAACCGGCAGCACTCAAGGCGTCAAGGGTCTCCTGTGTACCAATATTCAAACCATTCGCCCTGCCCTGTCGGGCAAACGCTAAGATAGCTTGGGTAAAGGCTCGGCTTTCCATGCTCAGGCATTTAAACTTTCCAACAATTTCTCCATGCCTTCCGTTTTAATGAAAGCGATATCTTCAGTGGATTTTAATACACAACCCAGGGTTTTTTCTATCGCTTTTTCATCAATGGAATCATAACCAAGCGCCAGAAGTGACATAGCCCAATCGAGGGTTTCTGCAATGCCCGGTGTTTTGGATAATCGCTGTTGTCGGAGCGACTGGACGAGCTGAACTACCTGCTTTGCTAGTTTCTGTTCAATGTCTGGCAACTTCTTGCTGACTATCTGTAACTCCATTTCCAGCTGTGGGTAATGCATCCAATGGTATAGACATCGCCGCTTGAGGGCATCCCCTAATTCCCGGGTTCGGTTAGACGTAAGGATAACATAAGGTTTGTGTTTTGCCCGGATCGTTCCCAGTTCAGGAATGCTGATTTGGTAGACAGAAAGTAATTCCAACAAGAAGGCTTCAAATTCTTCATCAGCACGGTCAATCTCATCGATCAACAGCACCGGTGAGCTTTCTAATGAGGTAATGGCCTGTAATAAAGGGCGTTCCAACAAGTAGTCGGCACCAAAAATATGCTGCTCCTTTTCATTTGCCGAAAGGCCACTATTTTCCTGGATTTTTATACCCAGTAATTGTTTTTGATAATTCCATTCGTAAATGGCGGTATTCACATCCAGGCCTTCATAACATTGCAGGCGGATCAGTTTGGTATTTAAAAAACCGGCCAGCATATTGGCAACCTCCGTTTTCCCTACACCGGGATGGCCTTCCAGCAATAACGGTTTATGTAGGCGGGTCATCAAAAAAATAAGCGTCGCCAATTCTTCTCCTGCTACATATCCCAACTGGTCAAAGCCTTGAATGATTGCTTTTGTGTCCGGTTTATTATTCATGACTCGCTGGCATCTTTATCATTCCCTGCTTCCTTATTGCCTTTAAAGAGTCCGTCAATTTTACTTTTGACGACAGCGCCCATTAAAGAAACACCATCGATCGAGTTATCTTTTTTTTCTGACGGATCTTCTGTCTGCCCACTGATGTTTAATTTGTCCTTAAAATTGCTGACAAACTGTTTGATCATCTGTTCCGACACATCGGTAATCAGCCGTGATCCAAACTGAGCGAGCATACCGGTGACACTAACCTCCATACTGTTAAAAACCTCTGTTCCCCCACCCTCTTTTGCTTTAAGTTTCCCATTCATCACCATGTCGGCGCTTCCCTTGCCTTTGGAATCCAAGCCTCTTCCGGACAGTACCATATTGTAATCTTCCTGGTTCAACTCTTTGATTGAAATTTCACCGTTGTATTTGACTGCCACAGGGCCAAATTTCATGGATACCAATCCTTTGTAGGTCTGATCATCTACCTTTTCCGTAAGGGTGGCACCAGGCACACAGGTAGCGATTTTTTCAGGATTGCTCAGGAAGGCCCAAACCTGATCGATTGGATGTTCTACCTCAAAAGTTTTTTCTATGGTTGTTTTCATATTTACTTTCTTTGTTAGAGCTTCATGTTTGGAGACCCTTTTATTTGCAAAAAATGTATGCTTTTACCTCTTTAGGAGTCACCTCGAAATATTCGAGATGACTCCTATTGACGTGAAACAACGCTAAAATCACACTTCCAATGCTGCCCCCTTCTCATTCAGCACCTTCCATACTTTATAAGGCGTGATTGGAATATCCATGTGTTGAACACCAAGATGAGAAAGTGCATCAATGATTGCATTGGCAATGGCCGGTGGAGCCCCAACAGTCGGAGATTCTCCAACCCCTTTCGCGCCAATTGGATGATGCGGTGATGGCGTAATGGTTTTCGCTGTTTCCCATTTTGGCGATTCAACTGCCGTAGGTACGAGGTAATCCATTAAAGAACCATTGAGAATATTACCTTCATCATCGTAAATCAATTCCTCGTACATAGCGGGGGCCAACCCTTGAGTCAGGCCGCCATGAATCTGTCCTTCGACGATCATCGGGTTGATGATATTCCCACAATCATCCACGGCTATAAAACGTCGGATCTTGATCTCGCCGGTACTGCGGTCGATATCAACCACACAGATGTAAGAACCAAAGGGGAACGTCAAATTTGGCGGATCGTAATAATGCGTGGCCTCAAAACCTGCTTCCATTCCTTGTGGGTGATTGGTATAAGAAGCAAAAACGATCTCCTGAATGGTTTTTGCTTTTTCTGGTGCTCCCTTAACGGAGAATTTTCCAGGTTCCCATTCCAAGTCTTCCTCACTAACCTCAAGCAGGTGGGCGGCTATCTTTCGGGCCTTTTTACGCAATTTACGGGCGGCTTTGGCGGCGGCGGCACCGGCTGTAGGCGTAGACCGGCTGGCATAGGTTCCCAGGCCATAAGGAGCGGTATCCGTATCACCTTCTTCCACCTGGATGTGTTGAGCGGGTATGCCCAATTCTTCGGCGATGATCTGAGCGTAGGTCGTTTCATGGCCTTGTCCCTGTGATTTGGTACCAAAACGGGCAATAGCCTTGCCAGTAGGATGGACCCGAATTTCACAACTATCAAACATTTTGATGCCCAGAATATCAAAGTCTTTGGAAGGACCTGCGCCGACGATCTCCGTGAAGCTACAGATGCCAATACCCATTAATTCTCCATTTTTCCGCTTTTCAGCCTGTTCTTTACGCAGGTCATCGTAACCAATAATGTCCATAGCTTTCTCAAGCGCACGATGGTAATCGCCACTATCGTATTCCCAACCCAATGCCGATTGGTATGGAAACTGGTCCTTTTTGATAAAATTTTCCATGCGCAACTGCGCCGGGTCTTTACCGATTTCTAGCGCCAATCGGTCGACCATTCGCTCAATAGCATGGGCAGCTTCTGTGACCCGGAAAGAGCACCGATAAGCAACACCTCCCGGAGGTTTATTGGTATAAGCCGCATCCATTTCTGTGAAAGCCGTATCAAAGTCATAGGAGCCAGTACAAATAGAAAACATCCCTGCCGGGAATTTGGAAGGATTTGCAGCAGCATCAGTATAGCCGTGGTCGGCAAGCGTTTTGATTCGCAATGCCTGTATTTTACCATTCTTATTGGCTGCCAGTTCACAAGTCATATCATAATCCCTTGCGAAGGAATCAGCTTGCAGGTTCTCCGTACGGTCCTCAATCCATTTTACCGGCTGACCGATCAAAACGGAAGCTGCAACAGCACAGACATAACCCGGATATACTGGTACTTTTCCGCCGAATCCACCACCAATATCAGGAGAAATGACCCGAATTTTTTCTTCCGATAGGCCCACATGACCGGCTACTAATGCCAAAACCGTACGAATGGCATGAGGTGCCTGGGTGGTCATATAAAGGGTCAGTTTACCTTCTACCTTATCAAAATCGGCTACACATCCACAAGTTTCAATAGAAACCACGTGAATGCGTGGAATATAGATCTGTTCTTTAACTACGACATCGGCGTTTTGAAAAACTTTTTCCGTGCCATCCCGGTCACCTGTCTCCCAATGCCAGATGAGGTTGTCCTTTTTGCCTTCTTTGTCGGAGCGAAGAACTGGTGCATCCGGTTCCAAGGCTTTTTTAGGCCGCATGATCGGTTTCATAGGTTCGTAGTCCACTTCTACCGCTTCTACCCCATCCGCTGCCACATAACGGCTGGTGGCAATCACTGCCGCGACCTCCTGCGATTGATACATAACCGTATCCGTAGGCAGCACCATCTGAGTATCCGACATCAGGGTCGGCATCCAGTGCAGGTTGTATTTCTCGAGGTCTTTCCCGGTAATAACAGCTAATACACCGGGAATAGCCATTGCTTTATCGATATTGATATTTTTAATTTTGGCGTAGGCATAAGGACTTCTGACAATGTCCAGGTAAAGCATGCCTGGCAGTTTTATATCGTCGACATATTTCCCCTTACCCTGGATAAAACGAGCATCTTCTTTCCGTTTGATCGGATGCCCCATTCCACCTATTTCTCTTGATGTTTTACATCCCATTTTTGTTTGTTTTTGAGTTTACACTAAAACGTTAAATTACTCCTCCGCTGAAACCTCCTCTTTGAGTTCGGCTGGCATCTCTGTTCCGTTGAGTTTTGATGCGGCATACTGTATCGCTTTCACAATATTATTGTAGCCCGTACAACGACAGAGATTACCGGATATGCCCCACCGAATCTCGTCTTCAGTTGGGTTTGTGTTTTGTTTGAGCAATTCGGTTGCACGCATGATCATACCTGGGGTACAAAAACCACATTGCAGACCGTGCATTTCCCGAAAGCCTTCCTGGAGGGGATGCAGGCCTTCAGCGGTAGCCATACCTTCTATGGTGGTCACCTCTTTTCCATTGGCCTGAACAGCCAGGACGGTACAAGATTTGACAGATTTTCCGTTCAACAGAATGGTACAGGCACCACAATTGGACGTATCACAACCGATATGTGTGCCAGTCATACTAAGGTTTTCCCGGATGAGGTGAACCAATAACAAACGGGGTTCCACCTCCAGAGAATGTTCGGTACCATTGAGCGTAACTTTTATAGGTTTCGTTGCCATTTCTTTCAAAGTTTTCGAGTTTAAAATTGAAGATGTGAAAAATGCCAATTCAGGTCAATTTACCTGAAGCTAAAAACTCAAGCGCCACCATTCATTGCCCTTTCTGCAGCCTTGTGCAACATGCGATTGGTCAGGACTTTGACGATATGCCGTTTGTATTCTTCCGAACCCCGCAGGTCTTCAGATGGATTGCAATCTTCAGAGGCATACAGGGCTGCTTCTTGAATTAATCCAGGAGTCACTTTTTCACCAAGTAGTGCCTTTTCGGAACGGCTGGCTCGAAGCGGAGTCATATTGACATTGGTTAGCCCAATACCTATATAACGGCATACCCCTTTTCCATCTAGGGTCATCTGGACGGCCACACCAGCAGTTGCATAGTCTCCTACTTTTCGCTCCAGTTTATGATAGGCTCCTCCGGTTCCCTTTCCGGGAATGGGTATGCGAATTTCTGTTAGAATTTCGGCATGATTTAAGGCGGTCATATAAAAACCATGAAAGAAATCGTCGATGGCAATGGTCCGGGTTCCTTCGGGGCCGTGTGCAATAATACTGGCATTGAGAGCCAACATAACGGCTGGATGATCATTGGCAGCATCGCCATGAGCGAGATTGCCGCCGATGGTGCTCAAATTACGGACCTGAGGATCGGCAATAAGTTTGGTAACATCCGAGAAGATGGGATATTTTTTCTTGAGCAGATCGGAGTGTTCAATGTCGGCTTCTCTTGTTAGGGCGCCGATTTTAAGGAAATCTTTTTCTTCTTTAATGTAATTGAGGTTTGGAATCCCGTTGATGTCGATAAGTCTTTCGGGAGTTGCCAGCCTGAGTTTCATCATGGGAATCAGGCTATGACCACCCGAGAGTATTTTGGCTTCATCTCCATGTTTTTGAAGCAGCTGAATGGCCTCCTCCAATGTCGACGGGGAATCGTACTCAAAGGTTTCAGGAATCATGAGCAATTGGGTTAGGGAATTAAGAATTTGGATTGACTTCTCTTAGTGCATGTTTGTACGGTACTTCGGCCCTAATCCGTATGACAAACAATGGCCGATGATGCAGGAGTAGCATTATCTGGTAACATTTTAATCCAATAATCCGGCTGTAGCGGGGCTATTTTGCAATAAATTTCCAAGGTAATTTCGAGAACCTTCCAAATATAGCTATTTCCAATAGTAAATCCAAATACCGGTTTGGAGGGTGGCCAGAGATGATAAACCTGCGACAGATCGCAACAAGGACAAGATCGGGTTTTATGATGTTACACCTTAAGCTTGAATGTCAGATGATAGAATTTCTGGAACGAGAGTGGTTTTTGGTACTGCGATGACTTGATGTGGGGTTGTGCGGATGCTTCTATGGTGTTGACGGTGTTTGTATATTAGGGTTGTTACGCAGGGGCAGGACGGTGGAAAAAAAAGATCCGTTTTAACCTTGTCATGACCCCTGCGAAACAACTCTATTACCCAAAGAGAGGATGACCTGCCTAAAAGCCTCCTATTTCTTCCATCAAGGATAGCGATATTGTGAGTAAGGTGGCAAATATATCTGCATATCCTTTTAGAGCATGTTTGGAGGCCAACCTACCAAAGACACACTTTTCCCACAAATGCAATCCTAGTCCAGTTTTTTGTAAATTCAGTCCAGTTCTTGTTATTTCTTTTTCCAGATCTTGGCACCTGCTCCTTTAAGAAAGGTAACCACTTATCCTGAATAGTTTGTCCGGTACCCGTTGTAGTTTGTTACTTACACTTAGTCTATAGTAAACAAACCTCGGAGTCTTTAACTTTGAATTGTTCAAACTGATCGATGGCTTAGCAAGCGGTCGATCTGCTTATTCTAACCTCTTCAAATGTTTCCGCCATGAAAAACAACACCAAAAAACCCTGCATCTCGAAAAACCCATTTGTTGCCATATTTTTTTGCCAAAATATGGAAAACCCGAGGGGCCCCATTATTACAGATGTTCCGGAAATTTAATCTTCTCTAGTCAATTTGTCGGAGCAACCACGACTTATTATACAAGGGCTTCAATTCATGAAGTTCTTGTATAAAAGTCCTTTTTGACTGCTCCTCAAAAGCAATGCCCGTCTTTAGTTTTGCAAGTCGTTTAACCGATAAAGCGAAGTTTAACAAAGCCTCGCCTTGTGCTTTTGAGACCTTTTTATTACGTCTCAGGTATCGCTCAAAAGCTTCAGATTGAGCGTGAACCAATTCAAAATAGGCATCATTTTTCTGAAAGGCTTCGAAATAAACTTTGATCAATAAAACCCTTGCCTGTATCTGGTAATAAACGTTTAAAAAATCGACCTTATGCAGCAATTCGATGGTCGCATCCGGCTTCTGTTCGGCGTAGAGCCAAAGCGCCGTCGCCAATGTTTTAGCATCTTTCCGGGCTCGCGGTTCCAAAAATTTTTCATTTGTATTGATAAATTCCAGACACCAGGCTAAATCTTTTGTCCTCAAAGCAATATTGACGATACTGATATAGGTCATATCGTTTAATATTCCATATTCGAAAAACAACTGCTCTGCCAGCCCGAATTTGTAGAGATCCAGATTTTCCTTTAAAAAATTCACGTCTCCCCGATTGCCCTCTCTGATGGTGAAATTGATCAGGCTTTGCAATATATTTTGCTGCTGGAGTCGGGTGAACTGTGGCAGATGGTTCATTAACAAAGCCTTTAAATTATAATAGGCAGATGGTTCCTCTTCTTCCAACAATTGTAGCATCTCCAGGTATGCCGTTGCAATAGGATCTCCGGCTGAAAAATGAGATACCCCTTCCCTAATCTCCTGCAACAACCAGATATCGTATTTTTCAGAGAGCGGCTTTTCTCGAGCTTTTATTTCACAACTCAGCAACAATTTTTCCAGCAAAAACCAGCGATCGAGTTGTTGCATAGAAGCATCGTATTGTGCTTTTGACAATTCAAATTTATCTGTTCCCGGATGGTTGAAATACAATTGACTAAGCCAGAATTTTTGTTGGTGAAAATCTTTATTGCGATATGGCAATTTATCCAAATTACTATCGGTCTTTTGAATCTGCTTCACAAAAACATTGTAGCTATCTGGGCGTTCCGCAAAGGCTTTTAAGAGCAACCTATCTTGTAGCTGTTCTTCTTTTTCTAATTGCAAAACAGATAGGTACCTTTTCACTAATGTCGTAAAGTCAGACATTAAATTGAGGAGCTTTTGATGGTCATAAACCCTTTTAGGGAATAGCTTTTTGAAAACGTGTTGTTTGTCCAGTTTGGGTGAAGCAAAATCGGGAAAATAGGTTCTTAGGATTAGATAGAGCTTTACAATATGGGGATTGGCATTATAAAAGGGTGATTTGAGGAAGGAAAGCAGCCGTTTCAACTCAGCTGCGTCAAGGACTTTTAAAAGTTCGATGAGTTTGCTATTTTGCATATTGTTTTTTTTACCGAAAATACTTCCTTTTTTTGCTCAAAGTAAACATTTCTTCATGCTCAACGACCAAATCCAACTGGCCTTACCTTCTGGATCCTTATTTTAACTTTACTATTTTTTTCGACTTTAAAACAGATAAACTCAGTATGGCACAAAACCGTGAATTACATCCCGATTTCAAATTTTACCTCCAATTGAAAGACGAGCAAGTAATAGATCATTTCGCCGATTTAAGGACGTTTATTCTGTCATTATACCCGCAAAGTAATGAGTTGTTGTACCATACTCATGCACTGACTACGGTGTTTTCCATTTCAGCAAAACTATCGGATGCTTTCTGTTTGATTCCCATCTATACTAATCATCTTAACCTTGGTTTTAACAAAGGTACTTTGCTTGATGACCCGCATCGGTTATTAAAAGGCACGGGTAAACTGATGAGACACATTCCTGTTAATAATCAGCAGGATTATCGAAATAAGAATGTCGAAGATCTGATAAAAGCAGCCATAGATTTTGCCATAGCTGATATGGACAAAAAAAGCAAGGATATTGGGAAAACTTTTTCGAAGATTAAGCGGGGGTGAAAAACGCCATCATCCACCCACTAAAAACCGCATCATCCAGCTCTAAATCCAAACTTTTAATACCCACTTCCACCTTTTCCAAACCAATCCTTTCCACCCGGGCATCCATTAACGCACGGCTATAAGCCTTGGGAAATTCGGGATGTCCCTGTATGCCCATCATTTTTTTGCCCACCTGAAACATGGCAACTGGACAATCCGACGATTGCGCCAATAGCTTACTGTTTTCCGGCATTTGCTGTACCTGATCCTGGCAACTCATCAATAAATTGAGTTGGTCCTTGAATGGATGCATCCAGGGAGCTTGGTGCAACAATTGAAATTGGTGGGCACCCACACACCAGCCCGATTCACTTTTATGGACCTTCCCGCCTAGCGCTTCTGCCAGCATCTGATGGCCAAAACAAACACCTATATAATATTTTTGATGGTGATAAATATCTCTGACCAAGTCTTTTAGCCGATAAATCCAATCAATATCGTCATAAACAGAATATTTTGACCCTGTAACCACATAGGCATCACAATCCTCAACGGAATTAGGGAAATGATGGTTGCAAAGATCATAAAACACAAATTCCACCCCGGGCAATAACCGTTGAAACATATCCCGATAATCTCCTCCAATATGTTGAAAAGACTCGGCAACGTGGTCACATTCTAATAGCCCTATTTTCATTGAATTAGTTTTAGCATAACGTATTTGGACTGCGTTGAGGTCCCAATCGATGGCGGTAAAACCTGACTAATGGAAGATGTGTTCCAGCCACAGTGCACAATAGTCTGACAGCGCAGCGATCTGATAACAAAGCGATCTTCCCCCTCACCCTACCTTCAAATGAAACGACTTCGGTCGGGTCAGTGCCTCATACCCGATTGCAGACAAGGTACATCCACGGCCCGAATCTTTGACGCCAGTCCAGGCCAAGGCCGGGTCTAAATAATCACAGCGATTCATAAAACAGGTACCTGTTTCAATTTGCTCTCCCAGGGTGATAGCGCGTTCAACATCGGTGGTCCATATCGAAGCCGTTAATCCATATCGGCTATCATTCATCAATTGGATGGCTTCCTCATCATTTTTTACCGACATAATACCTACTACCGGTGCAAAGCTTTCTTCTTGCATGATTGCCATTGAATGGTTGACATTGATCAGTACCTGAGGAGCCATATAGGGCGTTCCTTCCTGATGGCTTGGAAAATGGCTGGCATCAATCAGAGGTTTAGCACCTTGTTGAATGGCTTGTTTGATTTGATTTTGAGCAAAATCCGCAGCAGCTGTTTTGACCATTGGCCCTAGTGTAGTTTCCGCCAATAAAGGACTGCCCAATCGGTATCGTTTTGTTAATGCGACAAACCCTTCAACAAAGGAATCAAATAAATTTTCATGCACATAAATGCGTTCAATACCACAACACGACTGTCCTGAATTAAAAAAAGTACCGTCCACCAAATTTTCGATCGCATGGTCTAAATGGGCATCGGCACGCACATAAGCAGGATCTTTACCGCCTAACTCAAGTCCGGCAGTAATAAACCGATGGCTGGTGGCCTGTTGGATGGCCTTACCTCCGCTCACTGACCCGGTAAATGCAACATAATTAATCCTGGTGTCCGCAATGACCTTGGCCACTTGTTCGTGGTCGATATGCAAATACTGAAACACCCCCTCCGGCAGCCCTGCTAGCTGAAAGGCTGCTGCATAACGTTCCGCACAAAGCGGCGTTTGTTGCGCCTGTTTTAGAATAACCGAATTGCCCGACATAATGGCCGGGATGATCGCATTGACGGAAGTCAGGTAAGGATAATTCCAGGGGGCCAATACCAGGACTACGCCCAGTGGTTCACGGCGAATAAAACGCCTAAAGCCCGGTAGCTCTTCAGCTGGAATATCACTAAGTGTTTTTGCAGCAATGTCAATCATATAGGTGGCACGCTCCTGAAACCCCTTTGTTATTTCAAAAGGAGTATACCGAATGGGTCTTCCCATCTGCCAGGTGAGTTCTGCCGCCATTTCATTGGCATGGTTTAAAAAGTACTGCACGGCTTTTTCACAAATGGCTGCTCGCTTTTCCACGGTAGTTTTCTTCCAGGAAGATTGAGCCTTCTTAGCTTGAGAAAGGACCTGTTCAATATCTTGTCCTGAAGCAAAATTGCGCGATACATAAACAGAACCATCTACTGGACTAATGGTTTGGAAATGATTGGGCATGGATTGTTTTTTAGTTAGATCGTGTCGGCCAGGCCAACACTGTCAGAATCATTCCGGTGTAACATAAGCAGCAGTGATGCCTCCATCTACCGTAAATTCTGTACCGGTCACATAGGAAGATTCATCAGAGGCCAGGTAAAGTGCCGCGGCAGCTATTTCTTTTGCTTCTCCAAATCGGCCCATAGGCACATGCACCAACCTCCTTTGTTTTTTGGCTTCGGTATCTAAAAAGTTCATCAGCAAATCGGTGCGTAGTGGGCCGGGACAAAGGGCATTCACCCGGATATTTTCTCTGGCATGGATCACTGCCAATTCACGAGTCATAGACAACACCGCTCCTTTGCTGGCAGTATAAGCAATCTGGGGTGTTGCAGCACCCAATAAAGCCACAAAAGAGGCCGTATTAATTATGGAACCACCCCCAGCGCGACGCAGGGCTGAAATACCGTATTTACATCCCAGGAAAACACCTTTGGCATTAATATTCATAGTGAGGTCCCAGATATTTTCTTCGGTGCTGATGGCATCGCCGTCGTCCCCATGCATAATCCCTGCATTATTGAAGAGGATGTTCAGTTTTCCAAAGGTATTTTCCGCAAAGGCGACCATTTCAGCGCAATCGTTGGCCTTCGATACATCTGCATGTACATAGGCAGCATCCTGGTTTTTATCCTTCAGCATTTGTACCGTTTCCAAACCGCCTTTATCATTGACATCTACTACTACAATTTTTGCACCTTCCCGGGCAAACAACAGGGCTGTTTCTCGTCCGATGCCACTGCTGGCACCAGTTATCAGGGCTACTTTATCTTTTAATCGCATTTCCTGGATATAGATTTAAATTCGTTCAAAATACCGTTTTCGTTCCCAATCGGTAACCGACTGATGATAAGCTTCTATTTCTTTACGAAAATAATGAGAATAATGTGCTACTACTTCTTCACCAAAGACTTTTTTGCTAAAATCACTATTTTCAAATTTGCTTAACGCCTCTTCCAGGGTGTACGGCACCCGATCCAAATGTTTGGCGGCATAAATATCGCCTTCAAAACAGGCTGGAGGTTCTATTTTATGACGGATACCCTCCAAGCCCGAGGCCAGTGCAGCGGCATAAGCCAGATAAGGATTACAATCAGCACCGGGAATACGGCATTCAATACGCAAACTCTGTCCCTTGCCCACCACCCGGAATCCAGCAGTACGATTGTCATAACTCCAGGCGAGCCGGGTAGGTGCCCAGGAACCATCCACGTAGCGTTTATAAGAGTTGATGGTGGGCGCATAAAAGGGCATCACATCCGGTACATGTTTGATACATCCTCCCAGAAACCACCTGAAAATATCCGACCCCATTACCGGGCCAAAGGCTTGATCACCGGCAAAGGCATTCTTTCCATCCTGCCACAAACTCATGTGGATATGACAACTGGACCCTGCCCGATCAGTGTCAAACTTGGCCATAAATGTTACGGAAATATCCATTGCATCCGCCAATTCTTTAAGACATTGTTTGTAAATGACGTGCCGATCTGCCATATCCAGCGCTTCTGCGTAGCGTATATTTAATTCGTGCTGGCCCAAGCCCCATTCCCCTTTAGAGTTTTCGACCGGTATACCGGAATATTTTAAATGGCGACGGGCAGCGGCGGTATATTTTTCAATCCTGCTGCCCTGCATGATATGGTAGTCTTCCAGATACCAGCCTGAAGGCGTCAGGTTTTGATAACCTTGTTCAAAGGCTTCCCGGTAGGTATTCTCAAAGAGATAATATTCCAATTCCGAGGCGGCGAAACAGTTGAAATCCAACTCTTGGACCGTCTTCAATTGCTGGTTGAGGATAGACCGTGGCGCTACGTCGACCGGCTGGTGTGTTTTTTCATTTTCCAGATTACAAATCACCAATGCGGTACGGTCTAACCAGCTGGCTATTCTTAAAGTGGATAGATCCGGTACCAGATGAAAATCGCCATACCCCAATTCCCAGTTGGCAAATTTGTATCCTGGTACCGGTTCCATTTCCATATCCGTGGTCAACAGGTAATCACAGGCATGAGTGCCTTCTTTGACACAGCTTTCTAAAAAGAATTCGGCATCAAAGCGTTTGCCTACCAAACGGCCATAATGATCGGTAAAAGCCACTACGATGGTTTCAATTTCTTCCGCTTCGACCTTTTGTTGTAATTGCCGGAGGTCCAGCAAACCTTTTTGTTGCATAGGTTAATTAGGTTTTAGATTCTGGGGTAAAAACATTTCTTTCATCTAATCAAAAATGAAAAGTGTGCACACTGATTAGCTATTACATCCTTCATTTCTTCTAAAAAACCAGGTCAGCCCTTAGGAAGGGTAACCGCAAGTTTAAACCAAATAAATGCCACCGCCAATATCCCAAAATAAATAGCGGCCAGTATCGGATTGTAAATAGTAATCGCAACAAAAGCAATACTGGCAATAATCAGGGCAATGATCGGCGAAAAGGGATAAAGCGGCACTTTAAAAGGCCGTTCCAGTTCCGGTTCCTTTTTTCTCAACACCAATAGGGAAACCATTGAAATCATATAAAGACTCAGCGCACCAAAACAAGCAATGGTAATAATTTCGCCTGTCTTTCCAGTGAGTAAAGCAATGATACCGATGCCCATATTGATTAAAAGTGCATTGGCGGGTGTTTTAAATCGACTATGTACTTTGCCAAGGCTTTTAGGTGCAAAACCGACCCTGCCAAATTCAAAACTAGCCCGTCCAGCGGCAAGAATGATCCCATGAAAAGAAGCAATCAGCCCAAAAAGGCCAATAAAAGTGACTGCTTTATATAAGATATGGCTTTGGCCAACTGTAGCGGCCATCGCTAATGGTAGCGGCGAATCAGAAGGATTGGCACCGGCTTCCGGAAAGACGACTACCTCCCATCCACCTACACCAACGGAAGCAGCAAAGGTGATGAGGCACAACACGACCAGGGTCAAAATGGCGGAGCCAAACCCTATCAATACATTTCTCTGTGGATTGATGGTTTCTTCCGCTACATTCGCCACACCTTCGATGGCCAGAAAAAACCAGATGGCAAAAGGCAGGGCAGCAAAGGCTCCCGACCAGCCATTAGGCAAGGCATTGTGTTCTAAATTTTTCCATTCAAATTCCGGTAGAGCAGTTCCGGCAAAAAGGAGCAATCCGATAACGGCAATGATGGTGATGATCAACTCAAATGAGGCAGCAGCCTGAATGCCATAAATATTTAGGGCTGTAAATACAAAATAGGCAAATATGGCAATACCCAGGATTGGAATTCCAGGCAGGAAAATATTTAAATAAGCGCCAATGGCAAAGGCAATGGCTGGAGGCGCAAAAATAAACTCAATATTTTGAGCCATGCCGCCCAGAAATCCCCAATTTGTACCCAAAGCCCGGACTGCATAATCAAAGGCACCTCCTGCCTTGGGAATGGCGCAAGCCAATTCAGTATAACTAAAGGTAAAGGCCAGGTACATGATGATGATAAACAGGGTCGCAACAGCCAGGCCCAATGTGCCTCCTTTTTCCAATCCCAGATTCCATCCAAAATACATACCTGAAATGACATAACCCACGCCAAGGCCCCATAACATTAATGGTCCCAGCGTTCGTTTAAGTTGATCCTTTTCGTTTGTAGCCATAGGTTAAAGCTACAATTTTTAGGTGGAAATCCCCATTGAAAGTCGTCAACTTTGGAGAATTAGAATTTTCGGTATCTTTAGAAAAGCTATAACAATTTTATATCATCACAGTGTAATCAATGAATACAAGAACATGACCAGCTTTAAACAACCTACGACAATTCATTACCCGATTCTTCTATTTATTTTGGGATGTCTCTATTGTCTTCCCCATAGCCTTCATGCCACAACGGTCATTGACCTTCCGCTGTCTACTCCTATAAAATGTGAGACGCCATTACGTGTCGGCGTCATTGGTTTGGTGCATACACATGTGCACTGGATATTGGGCAGGAAAGCTGTTGGAGATATAGAGATAGTCGGCATTGTAGAACCTAACCGGGATTTAGCCAAACAGTATAGTGACCTTCATGGCTATTCGATGGACCTTGTTTACAACACCATTGAAGAAATGGTCGAAGCGACACATCCTGAAGCGGTCACTGCTTTTAATATGATTTACGACCATCTGAAAGTGGTGGAATACTGTGCGCCAAGAGGCATTCATGCCATGGTAGAGAAACCACTCGCAGTAAGTTATGAACACGCTGAGAAAATGATCGCTTTGGCCAAAAAGCACAACATCCACCTACTGACCAATTATGAAACTTCGTGGTACGGGAGCAGTACGGAAGCCTATAAATTGATCCACGAATCGAAGAAAATCACCGACCTCAGAAAGATCGTCTTTCATACCGGCCATCCTGGGCCGATTGAAATTGGATGTAATGAAGAATTTCTGGAATGGCTGACCGATCCCATATTAAATGGCGGCGGGGCTTTAACCGATTTTGGCTGCTACGGCGCTAATCTGGCGACGTGGCTGATGAATGGCTCGGTTCCAACCACGGTATCCTGTGTCACTCAGCAAATAAAGCCCGAGCTATATCCCAAAGTAGAGGATGAGGCCACTATTATCCTGACCTATCCCAAAACACAAGTGATTATTCAAGCCTCCTGGAATTGGTCGCACAACCGTAAAGACATGGAAATTTATGGCAAATCCTCCTACATTATTTGCAAAAACGGCCAGGATATGGAGGTTATGGAAAGTGAGAAGGCAGGTGTTTATTCCCTAACCGCTGCTCCCCTACCCAAAGGCATTGATGATCCCTTTGCTTATTTACATAAAGTGGTCAAAGAAAATTATGTCGTTGAACCTTTCGGCTTGGCTTCCGTGGAAAACAATAAAATAGTTATACAAATATTAGAAGCGGCAAAACACGCGGCAAAAACGGGAGAGACCGTCGTTTGGGCCGACTTTTTTAAATCCATTTATCCAGGTCATGCCCACAACGATTATGAGAACAAACATCCTTTATACGATGCTCTAGACAATGGCTTTATTTCAATAGAAGCGGATGTACACTTGATTGATGACCAGTTGTACGTCGCCCACAATAGGCCAAAAAATCCGACACCAGCATTAACTTTAGAAGCCATGTATCTCAACCCATTAAAGAAATATATCCAGGAGAACAATGGATTTGTTTATCCCAACTATTCCGGTCCTTTTTATTTAATGATTGACATCAAAACGGCTGGCAAACCTACCTATGAAAAACTCAAATCAATTTTAGCCAATTACACGTCCATACTTTCTACCTATCAGCACGGCGAAGCAAAAGCAGGGCCCGTAAAAGTGCTCATTTCCGGCAATAGGCCCATTGCAGACATCTTAAATGATGATCCCAAACTTGTCGCATTGGATGGCCGGCCCAAAGATCTTGACAATAATATTCCCGCATCTTTCATGCCGGTGGTTAGTGACAATTACAAACATATTTTATCCTGGACTGGTGAGGGGCAAATCAAAGATACTGAACGCCAAAAACTAAAAGAGTTGGTCACAAATACCCATGCGCAGGGCAAGCAGCTGAGACTCTGGGCTTCACCGGATAATCCCACGGTGTGGAAGTTCTTGTTGGATAATGGTGTGGATTTGATTAATACGGATTTGGTGGAGGGATTTAGGCGTTATTTCGAGACCAAATAATCTGTTTTCCTTGATTGCTTGCTTGGAACCAATTTAAGAGGCAATAGAAAATTACCGCTTAAAGAGCATGTTTGGAGGCCAACCATTTGGCTGCAAAGGATCACTTTTTCGATGATACTTCGTTACTTTTCTTGTCCGTACCTCGGGGTATGAACTTCAAAAAAAGCCTTGTTTCATCAAAAAATTGACGCTTTTCGCTACA
>BQJU01000082.1 GCA_021604865.1 Saprospiraceae bacterium
ATTTGTGCCATTAACGGCTAACGAATAATGCCCCCTTTTGTTAATGAATGTGCGACCGCGCTGCGGTCGAATCAAAAGACAAACCATTCTGCTAATCTAGTTTGACCACGCTGTGGTAGAGTGTACAATATGTCTTATAAATCATGTGGCTATTTTCTTCTTTCGTTTTAATAGAGCAAGCTTAGAGACACTAGCTTTTGGGAAACAATTTTTATCAAAAATGGACGCAACTTCCTTTCGGTAGA
This sequence comes from Saprospiraceae bacterium, assembly GCA_021604865.1. Classification (GTDB taxonomy): domain Bacteria; phylum Bacteroidota; class Bacteroidia; order Chitinophagales; family Saprospiraceae; genus BQJU01. The sequence goes on from BQJU01000082.1 coordinate 246, forward strand.
TTGTACACCCTACCACGATGGGGTCATCTTTTTCACCATTTTTGTTGAATTAGAAATCTATGTTGTTCCATTCCTCCTCTTTTCAGCTTCCATAAAAATTGAATAGCAATCGGTTTTGATCATCCCAAATGACCACAGCGTGGTCACACTATGTTAGCAATAAATTGCAGTTTTTAATTCGACCCCAGAGTGGGTCGCACATTTTCATGCCGTATTTCTAACACCAGTTTCAATAGAGTTATACGTCTTTCCTTGATCTTTCGTTTGTTGGTTATTGTGTTACGCTCATCCAAAAGATTTAATTTTTTGTATAGTTCCCGAATTGGGATTATATTAAGAGCTCTAACGAAAAAATATGGAATTAATCTTCATCCTGGTTGGTGTATACATCATAATGGTGGTAGGCTTTTACTACTTCCAGGAGAAGTTTATTTTCCAACCTAAACCCTTGGAGGAGTCCTATACCTTTAAATTTGATCTTGACTTTGAAACATTTTACCTGGAAGATCAAGAAAAGCAGTTAAAGGTAAACAGCCTTTTTTTCCCAAGTCAATCTCCCACTAAGGGGCTCGTATTATACATGCACGGCAATGCGGACAATCTGCAACGTTGGGGAAGATATGCAGAAGATTTCCACCAACACGGGTATGATTTTTTGAGTATCGACTATCCGGGATACGGCAAAAGTCCAGGCAGCCCTTCGGAAGAAAAATGTTACCAGAGCGCTGAATTGGCCTACCACTGGGCCATCAGACGATATCCCGAACATTCGATTATCCTATATGGCCGGTCTTTAGGAACGGGAGCAGCCGCTTATCTTGCAGCCCAATATCCGGCTCAGCAGCTGATCCTAGAAACCCCTTTCCCCAGTATTCCCAAGCTGATTCGCTTTTGGATTCCCGGGTTTATAAAGGTTCGGCACAAATTTCCCGTTGAACAATACCTAAAAGAAGTCAAATATCCGGTAACTATCTTTCAAGGCACCTGGGATATTGTTGTCCCTCATCGGGCTGCTTTACAGTTAAAACCACACCTGGCTTGTGAGGGTGATTTTATATCAATTGAAAAAGGGCGCCATAAAAACCTCCGTAAATTCCAGGAATACCAGAAAAAATTGGAAATTTTGTTGGCTGTTGAATCTATAAAGAAGGCAGGCAAAGAACCAATAAAATAAGATTATTTATGCTGATTTGGAATCTACTTATTGTCCTGTTGGGAATACTTATAACCATCAATCTCCTCTTCTATTTTTTCCAGCATTTCTTTTTTTTCCGACCAGAAATACTACACAAAGATTTTACCTACAAGTATGCTTTTGAATTTGAAGAAAAGACTTTTGAAATGGAAGATGGTGGCGTCATCAATAGCATCTATTTCCAAGTACCCAATAGCCGTGGGGTGATCTATTATCTAAAGGGCAATTCGCGTAGCATCAAGGGCTGGGGCAAATTTGCCAAAGACTTTGTGGGCAACGGCTATGATTTTTTTATGATGGATTACCGGGGTTTTGGCAAAAGCCGTGGCAAAAGAACAGAACAAAAATTGTATAATGATGCCCAGGTACTTTACAAATGGCTGAGTAAAAAATATACGGAAGAACGAATAGTGGTTTACGGACGCTCCATGGGTTCAGGCATTGCGGCCCGAATCGCTTCCTGGAATCAACCCAAGATGTTGATTCTCGATGCCCCTTATTACAGCTTTTTGCGCCAAATAAAACGTTTTGGGCCCTTTCTGTTGCTTAGATTTTTGCTGCGCTACCAAATCCGTACCGATCAGTTTTTTAAAAGTATTCAAACACCTGTTTTCCTAATTCATGGCACTAAAGACCGGCTGATCCCTTTTAGCCATAGCGCAGATTTACAAAAAATCAACCCCCAACTGATCCAACTGATGCCTATTGAAGACGGTAGACACAATAACCTGCCCGAATTTCCAACATACCACCAATATTTATATGACATTCTCAATGATCAGTACATTCCGGCAGCAAAAGCAGTAGGCGCATGATGATCTCCCGAACCTTTGATATTCTTGCTTTGCAATTGAAAAAATATCCGCAGGATAAAACAATTGTATGCCTGGAACACGGTAGCTGGAATGCCTACTCCACGCAAAGCTGTATTGAGCTAGCGGATCAATATAGCCGTTGCCTTTTAGCAGCAGGCATACAAAAAGGAGACCGGGTGGTCATCATTCCGCATCTCGCTACAGCAGATTGGGTGCTTCTGGATCTGGCAATCCAACAAGTGGGGGCCATCGTAGTACCGGTTCATTTTTCCAGTCCGGTGGATCAGCTTCATTATGTACTGAAACATACCGAAGCCAAATTGTGCTTTATTGAAGATGCCGTCCAAGGGGAAAAATGCGCCCCTGCCACCAGGGTATTCCCGGACCTCCAACTCGTTTACCTGAAGGAGGCCCCCGCGGATGGAACAGATCTGGCTAGCTGGAGCAAACCGTCTCCAAAACAACAATCTATTGACCTGGAATCTATCAAAGCCGGAGTCAAGACTGAAGACCTGGCAGCCATCCTCTATACTTCAGGAACCACTGGCATTCCCAAAGGAGTCATGCTCAGCCATGCCAATATTGTCAGCAATTTACATGCTGTGATCCCGCTACTACCCATTAATTCCAGGAAAACGGTGATGAGTTTCCTCCCTTTCAGCCACATCCTTGAACGCATGACCTTATACACCTATCTGGCCACCGGCGCTCAGCTCTACCTCCCTGGTGACCGGGACTACCTACCCATTGCGTTTAAAGAGGTAAAGCCTCATATTTTCACTTCTGTACCCCGCATTTTGGAAAAAATGTATGAAATCATTCTGGCTAAAAGACCCACAATGAACTGGCTACAGCGAAAAATAGCGACCTGGGCTATCCAGATTGGTAAAAATTATCGGGAACGTCCGTCTGTTGCACCGCTGTATTGGATTAAACTTCAATTGGCCCGCCTGCTAGTCTTCAGGAAGTTAAAAAATGAATTGGGTGGCCGGGTGGAAGCTATCGTGATTGGTGCTGCCTATTTGCAACCGGAATTGGGTCGGCTTTTTGGAGCGATGAAAATCAAAGTCCGTGAAGGGTACGGCATGACAGAGACCTCCCCTGTTGTAACACTCAATCGTTTTAGGCCGGGTTTGTACTCTTTTGGCACCGTAGGACTCCCCATTCCCGGTGTCAACATTCGCATTGCCGATCCGGATGAACAGGGCGAGGGCGAAATACTGGTAAAAGGCCCCAACGTCATGCTGGGTTACTACAAAAATCCTGAAGCAACAGCGGCCGTTCTGAAGGCTGACGGCTGGCTGCATACCGGTGATATTGGCAAATTTGTAAAAAGCCGCTTCCTGCAAATTACCGATCGAAAAAGGGATATCTTTAAAACTTCTTCCGGCGAATTTATCGCGCCACTAGTCTTGGAAAACCACCTTAAACAATCGCCTTATATTGAACAGGTTATAGCAGTTGGTTTCCAACACCCTTTTGTAACCGCCATTATCAAACCCAATTTCCCACTATTGGAAAACTGGTGCCGGGCTAAAGAAATTCACTGGACCGGTCCGGAATATATGGTGCACAATATCAAGGTCAAGGAAAAAATGCAATCCGAAATAGACAAACTAAATACCGAACTGCCCAATTATCAGACCATACGTGCTTTTCACCTCACAGCCAGGGAATGGACTATAGAATCGGGTTTGTTGACGTATACCATGAAAATGGTCAGGGCCAAAATTTTGGAGACCTATGTGAAGGAAATCGAGGAATTGTATGAAGAGCATGGCGGGAGTGTGGAATGAGGCAATATTAGCTTGTCTTTTACCCCCTTTCCAATATACACACCCCCTTTTCTGTCCGAATAAATTTGACTTTCAAACCAAATTCCTCTTCCCATTTCTTGATGGTCTGGCGCTCACTGGCGCGGTCGGCATCATCGGCAATGATGAGGGCATTGGGGCTGAGTTTGTCCCACAATAAAGGGATGGCCGGATATCGAGCCAGGTGTTGGATGGGCTCCGGAGGGCCATCGATAACCAGCAGGTCGATTTGAGAGAGGTGGTCCAAAGCGGAGATATCGTACCACTGCCAGCTTTGGCCATTGATGGTATAGCTTTTAAGTGGTGCATGCAGCACCTTAGAGCCCGGATTTTTGACTCGGTCGCGCGATTGATCCGCATAGAATTTTTCATGTTCCAATGCCAGATGTTCGGCATCCGAGCCTTTGTGCATTAACAATTCCGAAATGATCATTGTGGAAACCCCTGAGCTTGCCTCTACAATCACTTTGGGTTGTTTGAGTTGGCAATATTCCACTACAACTTTCAGGAAATCCGGTGAACCGGCAATGCCGCGTGTAGGCGGTAAGGCAATGGAAGGCGTAAATTGTTGATACAGCCACATCCAGGATTCTACCTGATTGACATCCTGTGCCCGATCCAGGTGGAAACGGTACATCAATTGGCTAACACGAAAGGTCAGGATCACAAAAGCCAGTCCTAACAAGGCCAATCCAGGTACTAAAACAGAAAAGTGCCAGATATATTCCAGTGCAAATAAAACCACGAGGGCGATGCCGGTTATGGCTATGGCTATTTTAAAAAAAGCAAAAGTGGTATAGGGTTTGTGCATAAAATACTATTTCTTCAAGATACTTGTAAAAAGTTCCCACCGCGATCTGGTCCTGCTGGGATTGTGTTTGTAGTCCCATTCCTTCACCGCCATTTTCAGGTCACCTTCGGCACCGATCCATTTTAAGAATTTTGGAAAATCCTCTTTCATGGTCTCCAGCTTTAAGCGCATCACATTAGTCTTATCCCTGAGGAAATAGTCGATATTGTTATTGACGGTATCATAATAATCCAGGCAAAATTCCAGGCCCACATCTTCTTGTCGCATCAAAATGCCATGGGTGTATGCCTTGATGATACTATTTTTAAAATCCCAACGCCGGTTAAAACTATTTGCCGTAGCTTCGCGGTCCCTGGTGATGTGTACATAATAGGCATTGTTACCGTATTTTTTACCTAACTTGCCCAGCATCCAGCTCAGCCGGTTATCCGCCTCAATATGATTATCCGGATAATCCATACGGGCTGGGCCTGTATATTTAGCACGGCTTTCGTGACCTGTTGTGAAATTCTCCAGGTGTTGACAAGCTCTTAAAAAAGTGACCGATCCGTTGCGACCGGTACAAAGAATAAATACATTCATTAGCCAATTTTTTTGGAATGGGGACCATTAAACGGCAGGGAATAAGTTCGGGCATATTCATGTACCTCGGTTTGATCATCGGGTTTGTGAATGTCAGCCTGCTTTTTCCACGCTTCGTCGGTGTCGATATTCTGGGTTTGACCCAATGGCTTACCGAATATGCAGGTCTTTTCCTGCTCATCGGTAGTTTTGGAACCAATACCGCTACGATTCGCTTTTTTCCCCATTTCAAGGATCGGGAACAACAACACAACGGCTTTCTGAGTTTTTTATTCCTCCTCCGCACCGCCGGCCTCTTCCTTACCATCATTTTAATAATTCTGACCAAAGATCAGATTATTGCCCTTTTCTCCGATCAGAAAAGTGCACAGTATATTCGCGATTATTACTTTTTATTACCCGTTTTATTAGCGCTCACCAGCTATTCCGAATTATTGGAAAATTACGCTGCTGCATTACTGAGGCCTAGGATTGCTACCTTTTTTCGGGAGGTTGTCATTCGACTCTCTACCCTTATTTTTATCCTGTTTTACTATTTTGAATGGATTAGCTTACAGGAATTTATTATTCTTTTTGCCCTCCGCTTCCTATTGGCGATTGGTGGGCTGGTTTTTTTCATCTACTGGATTGGCGAACTTCACCTAAAAGTTGATTGGTCTATTTTCCGGAAACCAATCTTTAAAAATGTGGCCAATTATGGCCTGTATTCTGTATTTGCCTCTTTGGGCAGCAAAATTACGACTAAAATTGATATTTTGATGATTGCTGCCCTAACAGATTTAACTGCTACGGGAATTTATACCACGATGTATTTTGTTTCAACAGTAATTGTCATCCCTCATCTGGGTATTTCCAAAATTGCTTCCCCGCTTATTTCAGAAGGCTGGAAAAAGAATGACCTCAATGAAATCGGTCACCTCTACCAACGTACTGCCCTCAATAACTTCATAGTAGCCCTACTGATATTTATAGGCATTTACATCAACCTTGATCATTTGGTTACTATCCTGGGTAGTGAAAATTTTTCTGGAGCTGAATGGGTGGCAATCTATTTAGGGCTGGGTCAGCTTGTTCATGTAGTAAATGGATATAATGGATTGATTATCAACTATTCACCAAAATATCGATTCGACCTGATCTCCAAGGCTATAACGGCAGTTCTGGCAGTGATTACCAATTATTATTTTATACAATGGTACGGTATTATCGGGGCAGCCATTGCTACCGCTATCACCGTTATTCTCAGCAATATTATCAATCAATTATTTGTTTATCTACATTATAAAATCCATCCCTTTAGCCGCGGCATGCTGCATATCATCGGCGTAGGTATTCTCGCTATTTTGCTCAACCATTTGCTGCCATCCCTCAATGGTATTTTTCTTATTGACCTGATTTACCGGTCTGTTATTATTACCATTTTTTACACCGCTTGTTTGTTGATTTTTAAAATAAGCCCGGATATTTCCAACCTCACCTTACAGTTATGGCAGCATTTTTTGGGCAAACACCCCTCCAAAAAACCGTAATTGGAGATTTCCCTTTGCCGAATCTACTCCCAAACCAACCACTTACCCCTATATTAAGCGAGCTGCGTAAATGGCCAACTTAATGTTTGTTGGTCTTGATTCCTGCCTCTATTTTTGCCTTAAATTGTATCCCATGAACAAACTTTTTCTAGTAGCCTGCACCGGGCTTATGATCTGGTGCACGGCTTTCTCTCCTATTCAGGACTTCGAGTGTAAGTTATTCATTCCCAATGCTTTTTCTCCCAATGACGACGGTACAAATGATCATTTTACCGCACAATCTCCGTGCGAATTAGCTACTTTTGAAATGAGCATTTACAACCGTTGGGGACACCAGGTTTTCAAAACTACTTCGGTGGAAGAAGGCTGGAATGGTGAGGTGGGTAACCGAAAATTACCTAAAGATGTGTACACTTATTTTATTCGGTATCGCTTCCTGGAGGATCAGGAAAAGGAAGACCGGATGGTCACCGGTGATGTTTCCATTTTGTATTGATGAGGTATCAGTAAACAGGTATCAGGAGACAAATGTACTACCCCTGATACCTGTGAAACGACGCTATTAATTTTCCTGATATAAATTCAGCTCAATCCGGCTATCCAGCCGCCCCTTTCTGTCGTAAGTTTCCTGTTTGACCATACCTACTTTCTCATTGTACCAGGTACTAACCTGGAAAGATTTTTTCACCAGCATTTTGACATCCATGCTATGGTTTACTTTATAACATTCATAGGTACCGGCAGGAGTAGTGATTGATTCTTTAGCCTCCACCTTGCGATCCGATATCACAAAGTTCATCTTGAGTAAATTAATGCCACCCGATGCGGCCTGAATTTCAGTTTGCGCATCCGGCAGGACTTGACCTATCTCCAGATCTGAGGGCAACACCAATTTATCTCCCTGAATGGTAACTTCCATGTGAGAAAAAGATTCCGTCATCTCCGGATTTAGCATATCCGACAGGTCCATATACAATGTATTGTCCTTGCATACTACCTGATAAGCCCCCTCCTGGATCACTTCCTTTTTTTCATCCATGGTGGACGTTTCCACCTGAGCTTCCAAACCACCATCAGCAGTATCATCTACTACAGTAATGGTACTACGGGTATAACTCTGAAGCTTCTCTTTTTTGTTATAGTTGGCATATTCAACGGTCGTTTTTTCCTTAAATGGGAAAAAAGCGGAGCAATTCTGGGCATTAAGTCCCAAAGTGATGAATAATAACCCCATAAAAAGGCAAGTAGTTCTTGTTGTCCTCATAATAGTTTATTGATTTTAGAAAAAATGATTATCGTCTATTCATCCATCTCTACTGGCAACCGCAGCATAACCCGGGTACCAGCAGGTGATCCATCGGCATCTCTCAAATCCTGAATTTCCAGACTTTTTTGTCCATTTTGGTGGAGCAATTCCAGTCGTTCTTGGGTAACTTGTAGGCCCATGGATTTGTGGTGATGATCGCGTTGATTTTTTAATTGGCTCGCTTTTTCCCGGCCTACGCCATTATCTTCGATGCCGCAAATTAATTGTTTATTCTCAAACGTGAAGTTGAGGCAGATATTTCCCTTGCCCGTCATTGATCCTATTCCGTGAATAATGGCGTTTTCTAAAAATGGCTGAATCATCAATGGTGGAATATAACAATTATCCGGGTCAATGGCTGGATCAAGCTTTATTTGAAAATCGAAAGAATCGTGATGCCCAAATTGTTCAAGTACCAAATAATCTTTGAGGTTATTGATTTCCTCTTCCAGGCTGATCCAATTGGATCGGGAATGTTCCAGCGTAGCGCGCATCAGGCGGGAAAACCGGGCGAGGTAATAACGTGCCGTCCTCTGATCTTGCACAGTAATCAGGCCCTGAATTGAGTTGAGGGTATTAAAAATAAAGTGCGGATTCATCTGCAATTGTAAGGCTTTTTGCTCTAGTTCCAAAACCTTTTTTTCCATTGACAATTGCTCCTGCTGCCGGCGTGCTTTTCGTCGCACTGCCTGCAGCCGCCAACGAAAAATCAAGCCGATCAACAACACGGCCAGCCCGATAACCAGTATTCGAAACCAGGGCTTTTGCCAGAATGGCGGCAAGATTTCAAAACTCAGCGATTGTGGTTGGTCACTAGTCTGGCCATTCTCATTAAAGGCCTGAACCTTAAAGGTGTAGCTACCTGGTGCCAGATTGGCGTACATCACATTGGAATTGGTACTGGCTGGTCGCCAATCAGTATCTCTTCCTTCCAGCATCCAGCTATAGGTAACCTTTTCCGGATGCGTGAGGTGAATACCTTTAAATTCAAACCCCAGATCGTTTTCCCGATAGGGCAATACCAGTCCTGGCCTCATGCTACCCCAGGAGGTGGCAAAACCGGCATATTCGGTTTCCTGAATCGGCTTGTAAAAAAGCAATACTTTGGTAAAATGCAAGACAGGAGGAGCCGTAAGTCTGGGGGTATAGTTGGATCGGTATTTGGTCAGGCCATTCATTGTGCCAAACCAGAGATTACCCGATTCGTCTATTGTGACGGCATTCTGACAGGTCTCAATCCCGGTAAATCCTTCGCTTTTTCCATAAAACTGAATGTCTTTAAACCACCGGCTTTCATCCAGCGTAACTTTATCTACACCTTCCTGGCTGCCGATCCATAAATCCTGATGTACGTCCAATGCCAGCAGATATATATTCCCGGAACGCAACGCTTCTAAGGGTAATACTTCGATGGGAAAGCTATCCCGATACAGTGGAATACGCGCCACGCCTGGTCCAGCCATCCCCAACCAAAGGTAACCACTACTATCCTCAACCATTACCCGAACCTGATTACCCGGCAAACCCTGGTTTTCCAGAAAATGATAAAGCAATTCCCCGTCTTTTAAACAAGCTAATCCTCTATTGCGCGTAGCACACCACAACCGCCCAAGGCTGTCAAAATGAATGGCATTGAGCGAGCGGGAAGGTAGCTCGCTTTCCTGGCCATAATTGACAATCTGAAATTGATGTGAAATAGAATCATTTGGAATCAATTGACTCAGGCCTTCTGTTGTTGCAACCCAAATATTACCCTCCCGGTCCTGGTCAATGTCTTTGATCCGGTCTCCCACCAGGCCATCGGTATATCTCCGGTAGAAATGAAATCCGGCGGTGTCCTTCATTGCCAATCCGTCTTTTTCGGTGCCGATCCAGATACGTCCCGACCGGTCTTCAAAAAGCGCCTTTACCGTTGTATTTAAAAATCCATTATCCTGATTGTAGAGCACTTCCGAACTATCCGTCATCACCGCTACTCCCCGGTTAGACACAGCATGCCAAATTTGTCCAGTGCTATCCCTCAATACGGCATAAACCCGATTGGCAATCAGCCGGTTGCTGCGGTCATAATGCTCAAATTGGTTGCCGGAATAACAACTCACCCCACCACCCGAAGATCCCAGCCAGATGTTTTCCCAACGATCCTGAGTGATTACCCGAATATCGTTTTTACAAAGTCCTTCTTTTTCTGTGAAAGAAATCAAACTACTATCAGCTGCATTCCAGATGAAGACTCCCTGGTCTTGAGTCCCCATCCAAATACGCCCTTCCTGATCGGCGTAAAGAGATTGGATGATACGGGAAGGAGCATCCTGGAAGGGTTGAACTTTGTTGTCTTCTAAAATGGCTAGTCCGCCATCCAAGGCAGCTACCCATAACCTTCCAGTAGTGTCTTCACAGATGGCCGTGACGTAGTTGCTTCGTAGTTTTTCGCGTAAGCTGATCCATGTTGGGCTTTCGCCAAATTGTAAAAGACCACGATTGGTGCCCGCCCACAATTGGCCGTGGCGGCCTTCATAAAAGGAGAAAATATTAGCTTCCGGTAGTTGAAATTTTGCTGAATAATCGAACAAAATGGAATCCTGGATTTGGAAAACACCCTGGTCCGTGCCCAGCCAAAAGGTCCCGTTTCTATCTTCGTGAATAGCCAGGATGGTTTTTCCTCTTAGCTCATTGGTGAAATAACGTTGAAAGGATTGACCATTAAAACAACTCAGTCCCTTCTCGGAGCCAATCCATATATTCCCGGCCTGGTCTTCAATTAAAGCCTGGATAAAATTGCCCTCCAAACCATCCCTAAAGGTATAATTTTTGAATTCCGTACCATCAAAACGACTCAACCCACCACCATAAGTACCCATCCACAAATATCCCCGGCTATCCTGCAACAATTGATAAACCTGAGATTGCGCTAGCCCTTCCCGTACTGAATAGTTGCGAAAATTAAATTGTTGCCCCAGGATGACATTGCACATCAGGAAGGCTATAAATAGAATGATTGTTTTTTTGTGCACGGACTTGGATTCGATTGGAACAAATTTAGCGAATTCGCGTCACGAACGGGAAAAAAAGAGCGCAAAACAGAAATTTATACGGATCATGTGATAACTTTAGGGAGGTATGTATCTATATAGTGAGGTGGTGAGAAAGGGCGTTCTGACAGCAAAGCGATCTAAAAAAATAAAAGATATGAAAAACCTATACCTGACCAGTTTGTGTTTCCTGGTAATTTTGTCTTCAGGCTTTAGCCAAAGCAACTTTGTTGTAACCAATCCGGAGGCAGAAGCAGTACTCCGGGGCACCCATGATGCCTCCAACTACGAGGCCAGCACGCTGATCAACCATCCAGATGATATTGTTGATTTATTATTGGAAGACGTTTCGGCAGATACTCTAAAATATTTTCTGGAGCAGATGAGCGTATTTGGCAATAGGAATACCGGATCTGATACCGTGAGTTCCGATTTTGGTATTGGTGCTGCCCGGCGTTGGGCATTTGATCAATTTCAGGCCATTAGCCTCGCCAATGAAAATCGTTTGGTGGTGTCTTATTTCCAGTTTGATCAAAACATTTGTAGTATGGGGCAGCACCGCAATATTTTTGGCATTCTGCCCGGTGTTGGTCCACAAAAAGAGGAAGCCGTGCTGGTGGAAGCTCATTTTGACAGTCGCTGTGAAGATGGTTGTGATCCGGACTGTCTGGCCCATGGCATGGAAGACAATGGTAGTGGCTCGGCATTGGTATTGGAACTGGCCAGGGTGATGAGCCGGTATACCTTTAACCGGAGTATTGTATTTATGTTGACTATTGGGGAGGAACAAGGACTGTTTGGGGCCAATGCTTTTGCGGTTTGGAGTAAAACGGAAGGCATTAAACTGACCGCCGTATTAAACAATGATATCATCGGTGGCGTGATTTGTGGCATGACGGCCTCTCCTCCCGGTTGTCCAGGATTGAATGAGGTTGATAGCATCAATGTACGGCTCTATTCCAGTGGTAACCTCAATTCAAAACACAAAATGCTGGCACGTTTTACCAAGCTTGAATACGAAGAAAATATTACGCCCCTGGGTGTGCTTCCAACCGTCATCAATATCATGACGCCGGAAGACCGTACCGGGCGGGGCGGCGATCACATCCCCTTCCGGCAAAGGGGATTTCCGGCAGTGCGTTTTACTTCGGCTAATGAACACGGGCACGGCAATCCCATGGTGTCGGATTATCAAGACCGGCAACATACAATGGCAGATGTTCTCGGTGTAGATACCAATACAGATGGTATACTTGACAGCTTTTTTGTAGACTTCAATTACCTGGCTCGCAATACCATTATCAACGGTAATACCCTCGCTATGGCAGCCCTGGGGCCGGTGCCCGCTACTGATTTTGAGTTGGAACCGGTCAATAATGGATTCCGGGTGGTTATTGATGATCCCAATGATTACGGACATTACCGGGTTGGCGTCAGAACTTTTGCCAACAATGAATTTGATACGATTTACACCTTTAATCAACCCATCGATACTCTATATGGACTGGAAGTAGATTTGCTCTACGTTATATCGGTGGCCACTGTCGACAGTAATAGTATTGAAAGCCTTTTTATTGGTGAAAAATTTAATGATTTTGCCTCTCCGGTTTCTGAAGTTGGGCGACAAAAGGGCATCGAATTATTACAAAACCAACCCAATCCTTTTGATGAAGCAACCATGATTGGGGTACGGGTATCTCAAGCCGTTGATTATAAAAAAGCCAGTATCACCGTTTCTGACTTAAACGGCCGTGAACTGGCCCATTTTCCAATCGATCTCAACCCTGGCCTCAATGAAGTTCTGTATGATTACCGTTTTCATCAGTACGCGCCAGGCACTTATGCTTACAGCCTGGTAATTGATGGGAAATTGCATTCGACGAAGCGGATGATCTATGCCTATTAAAACACCAAACCCTAATTTGTCCGGTTCTGAACATTGAACCCAGTTACATACAACTTCTGGCAAGGGTTTGTAGTTTAGTGTAATAATCTTCATCAAAAAGTAAACACAATGTCATTCACAAAATTTGTTATCCTGTTTGCGGTAAGTGGTTTGTTCGCCTGCAGCAATCCCCAATCAAAAATTACCGGAGAACCATCTACCGATAAGTCATCTCCGCAGACACTTACGGATATAAAAGGTAAAAAAAAGGAGGAAAAAGCAGTAATCTCGGCTCACAATAAATCAGCTACTCAAGTTGGCCAGGCCAAGGACCAAGCGATAAGTGATACGGAGGGAACCAATACCAGTTATAATAAAAAGGAGGCCCTTTCCAATCAGGTGTCTCAAAAGAAAACAAAAACTAAAACCAAAGCTGAAACCAGTTCCACCAAGTTATTAGTTCCGCAAGCCACCCCAAAAACAGAGGTATCGAAAGCAGCTGAAAAAAACAAGGTGATCAACAAAACACCACCTCCGGCTCAAAATCAGGATGGCATCTCCCACATGGCCTGGAATAAAATGCTCCAGCAAAATGTCAGCGCCTCAGGTAAAGTAAACTATAAAGCGTTCAAATCCAATATAGCCGGTCTAAATGCCTACCTTGATTTATTGGCCAAAAATCCGGTGCAAAGCACCTGGTCTCGTTCCGAACAAATGGCTTACTGGATCAATGCTTACAATGCCTTTACCGTCAAATTAATTATAGATAATTACCCCTTAAATAGTATCACTGATTTGTATGGAGGCAAACCCTGGGATGTCAGTTGGATCAAACTAGGTGATAAAACTTATAGTCTGAATCAGATAGAAAATGACATCCTACGGCCCAAATACAAGGATGCCCGAATCCATTTTGCGGTCAATTGTGCTGCCAAATCCTGCCCTCCCCTTCTGAATAAGGCCTGGACAGCAGATAACCTGAATGCGACGCTGGACAGCCAGGCGAAAAAATTTATCAACAACAGCAACTACAATCAAATTTCCACCTCAGAAGTCAGTATCTCTAAAATTTTTGATTGGTATTCCTCCGATTTTGGTAATATTGTTGACTACCTCAATCAATTTTCAACAACCAAGATCAATACGGACGCCAAGGTTAATTATAAAGAATATGATTGGGCGTTGAATAACTGATCATTCCATTTTCTTCTACTATGCAATTACCAGTAGCTTTTGCTCAACAGATGCGACTTCAGTTGGGCACGGATTTTGACGCTTTTGTGGCCGCATTGTTGGACGCTCCTCCTGTGAGTATTCACTATCATCCCCAGAAGCAAAAAAACAGGAAAGAAAACATTGGCGGAGTAAAATGGAATAGTGACGGAGTATACTTATCCGAACGCCCTGTTTTTACCCTTGACCCGGCATTCCAGGCAGGAGCTTATTATGTGCAGGAAGCTTCCTCCATGTTTGTAAAGGAGGCTTTTCGGCAATCTTTTCCGGAAGCCGGAACGATGAATGTTCTCGATCTCTGTGCTGCTCCTGGCGGAAAAAGCACACTATTGGCTTCTACCATTCCAGAAGGGAGTGTTTTGCTCAGCAATGAAGTGATCCGTAACCGATATCGGACTTTGCGGTACAATATGGTCAAATGGGGACAAGGAAATACACATTTGAGTCAGCATGATAGTCGCGAGTTTCAAGACCTTTCCGGCTTTTTTGACCTGGTATTAGTTGATGCTCCCTGTTCGGGGGAAGGCCTTTTCCGGAAGGACCCCAAAGCTCAGGGAGAATGGTCGCCGGAGCATGTACAACACTGTTCTGCCCGACAACGGCGGATTTTGTCAGAGGCGGTGCAATTGGTTAAGCCCGGAGGTTTTCTTTTTTACTGTACCTGCACCTATAATGATGTTGAAAATCAGGCCAATGCTCAGTGGATGGAAAAGGAATTTGACTTGACTTATTTTCCACTCAAACATCCGGAAGAATGGAATCTGGTAGAAAAGGACCGCGGATTGCAGTTATATCCACACCGGGTAAAGGGGGAAGGTTTTTATCTGGTATGCTTTCGCAAAAATGGCATAGCTCCGAAGTTAAAAATACCAGGTCAGCCGGCCCTATCTCCCCTACCCCGCAAACAAAAAGAGCAATTAAATCCTTGGATAAAGGAGATGGACACGCTGGAATTTGGGTTGGATAAACAAGGTAACATCCGGGCCTGGCTGAAAGAACAACAATCAGCTATTTCTCAATTGGCCGGAACATTACGCCGGTTTCAAGCCGGGTTTGAGGTTGGCACCTTTAAAGGAAAAGACTTTATCCCTGCTCCGGAATTGGCTTTGCATACGTCCTTAAACAAGAGTATCCCTTCTGTTGAGGTGGATCGGATGACTGCCTTAAAATTTTTAAAAAAGGAAGCATTGGAATTGCCTGGTTTGCCCAAAGGTTGGACATTGATCAAATATGAAGGCCTGGGGTTGGGCTGGGTTAAGGTATTGCCCAACCGAATTAATAATTATTACCCAAAAGGCTGGCGGATATTAATGGAGATCACGTAAAAAACCGCAGCGTTACTCTGTTGAGAACGCTGCGGGTAAAGAGAACACACTGATGAAATTTAGTTTTATTTCTCTTTTACAGAGCTTGTTTAACACAAAGCCCGTGGGTAGAGAGACACGTTTAATACAACTTTAGCGGTGTAAGCGTTTGTTTGGAGACCAAATATTGGCCTTCAAACAAGATCTTAGGCTAATTTTGCCATATCCCGAACCAAGATCTTGCCACGATTGAAATAGATCAAATCTGATTTTTTCAATTCATTTAAAACAAGCGTCACAGTTTGACGGGAAGTACAGGTAATATTAGCGATATCTTGATGGGTCAAAGAATGTTTTAGCAACATTTCGTAACCAACTCTTGATCCACGAAGGTTGATCGAATCTTTAATAAAATCTATGATCCGGGTCCGTGCATCTTTAAAAATCAAAGACTCCAGTTTGTTTTCAGCCTTCATCAATCGATTACCAAAAAGCATCATGACTTTGCTACACAAATCGAAATTATTGCGCATCAATTTTTTGAAGTCTTCTACTTTTAATACGTACACATGTACATCTTCTTTCAGGGCCTGGGCAAAATCCTGTCTTGCGTCTTCTCCAATCAAGCCCAATTCTCCAAACATTGCTGTGGGGTGAATCAATGCTTTGATGACCTCTTTGCCGTCAGTAGAATGAGTACCGATCTTTACGGTTCCTCGTGCCAGAAAGAAAACGCAATCGGAAATATCTCCTGGCATATAAATAAAGCTATACCGAGGCTTAACCTTATGCTCAATCATTCCTGATAATAATTCGATTTCTTGGGGAGAAAGGTTTTTGAACAATGGAAATTGCTCAAGAAAGGAAGTTTTGGCTTCGATATTCATTATGGAAAAAATTTACTGGTTCTTGAATAGCATCCTAATAATTGCATCCGCTTCATCGGAAATGATTTTGGTTCTGATCTCATTTCCGAATAAATGTTCTGCTCTCGATAAAGGAAGACACCGATTATTGTTCCTTCCCCTACGAATTGCCAATTATTTTTTTTAAAACTTCAGAAAAATGAAGAGTCTAAAAGATAATTGAGATAGGAAAAAATGGCTGATTCAGAATAATATCCTGTTGATTAGCTCTTTTTTTTTGTTAACAAAAAAAAAGGCAAATCAGAACAAATAAAATTCCGAGATTCTGGAAATGGAAAAATTGTGCGAGTTGATAAAAATTATTGAATAATCAGCAAGGAATCAATCGATGTGATATATCCTGCAAAAACGCCATGGCCGTTTTCTATGTTATTATACACAAAAACGGGTTCAGCAAAAGAGCTACCTTCACTGAAATTCTGACGGGTAATAGAAGCGTGATAGAGATAATAATCTTCGGAAACGGTACGAAATTCAACAAAGACTTTACCGAGGATTTGTGTGGTAGGATCGATTGAAACACTTAAATTGAAATCATAATCCCCATTCAGCGGATCATCTTCGAGCAACAAACCACCGCCCAGATAGGCGACCATGTCATTCTTATTATTCTTGGGATTAAATTCTACAGGTCGATAGCTGATACCTGTGATAACGGTATCTCCGATGCCGCCAACATATTCCTGTATCTGCTGGAAAATATTTAAGTGGTAATAGTTTTTTTCGGTTACAGGATCATCAAAATTCATTCTAACCCGATAAGAATAGGTTCTCTCCTCTTCATCCTGGGAAATCATCAATTCGCTAATTTCGAAGAAATTAACGGCAATCTGTTCCGGGATAGTGCTTTCAGCCCGAATGGTCTCAAACCCGTCGGCATCTACCTTTATCATGTAGACGACATTAACTTCAGGTACCAAACCACGTGTTGCATAATAGGGAGGAATCCGGCCAGATTCGGGCACGACCAGTTTTAATCTTTCAATTAATTGGCCCTTGGCATATATTTCCACTTTAGCATCCGAAATATATTCATCTGCTGTATTGTCTAATGCCGATTTACTTTTGGAAACTTGAACCCGGATTTCACCGGTATTAGAAAAGTTGCTAAAAACTACCAATCTGGGTTCTGGATCATCGAATCCCAGGTCCACATCCCGCTCGCAAGTAGCTGCCAGCAAAAAAATGGATGATAAAAGCAGAATGCTCGTTCTTTTTAGCATAATGAGGGCTTTTTTCACCAAATAGGCCTATTCTAATTAGTTATACTTCATGCCATACTTCATCCTATAGCAAACAAATATACTAAAACTTTATTGAATAATGTATCGAAGGCGTAATTGGTACAAGCAATACCTGGACCGTTTTGTTCACTTCGAGGAGTTTGTCATTTTGATTGAGGTATCGTTTTCGGATGGTATTGTAGAGTGGATTGCGCCGATTGTACACATTGTACACGCCTAAATTGAGGTTGTGCTCGAACTTGCCTGTTTTAAAAACATAGTTGAAAGTGAAATCCAAATGATGGTAAAAAGGCATACGTTGTCCATTTTTTTCACCATTGTCAAAAACTTCCTCCGTGATCACGGGCAGATAGTCCGTCAGCTGTATTGTATATTTTTCTAAAGGTAAGGTGTAAGCGAAACCTGAACTTAGTACCCAGGTTGCTGAAAAGGCCCATTTTTTACTAATTTGATGGTTGACTATTATTTTCAGATCGTGTCTGCGATCGTATTTAAAAGGGTAGCGCTGACCAAAATAAATCCGCTCAAATTGTCGATCCGTTTTGGCCAACCCGTAGGCTATCCAACCCGTGGTCCTGCCTTCCTGTTTTTTCAAATAAAACTCAATGCCATAAGCGGTGCCTTTGCCAGAAGTTACATTGTCTTGCCAATCATTTAGAAAAAAAGCACCTTCAGAGAAGGCCAGTAAATGGTTCATCCATTTATAGTAGGTTTCTACTTCGAGGATTAGACCAGGGGCAAGTGTAAATTCGGCTCCCAGGTTAATCTGATCCGCTTCTTGCGGTCGAATTTTGGCGGTTGAAGGCACCCAAAGATCGGTAGGCAATCCAATACTTGAACTAGACAACAAATGTACAAATTGTACCATATTGCTATAGGAAGTTTTCAGCCCTACACATTTACTGAGTTGCCAGAAAAGATTGAAGCGAGGTTGTAATGACCGGTAATTCCGGCTATTAACACTTTGGATCATGGCACGCAGGCCAATATTGAAAAATAGTTTTTTTCCCCATTGGAATTCGTGTTCAAGGTAAGCAGCATATTCATTGGCATCAATCAAATCGTTGCTTCTGGTGCTGTCAACTTCATCTTCAATTTTATTATCAAAGAATAGAATGCCCGGATTAAAAAACTGGTGATTGAAACTCACGCCAAATCTCAAATAATGGTGCGTTCGTGGAAAAAAGTCAAAATCCAATTTTAGTCCTATATCTTCAATACTGGAGCGGAATTGGCCCACCGAAAAGTTGGAGACCAATGTTTGGCCGATATCCTGATTTACTAGGGAATCCTGGCTGGTATAATCAAAAGCTACATTAAAGTTGCTATAAGTAAATGCAGCATTGGCAAACAATTTGTCACTCAGCAGATGGTTCCACCGAAAAGCCCCCACCTGATTGCCCCAGTATAATTTTTCAGAATAACCCTGATCGATCCGATAATTATCAATTCCTCCTGAAGTGCTCAGGTTTACCAGGTCGGATCGGTTGCCAGAATTACCAAATCGATCGTTCCCCCGGTAGTAGCTCAAATAGATCCTGTCATCATCAGAAAAGGTATAGTTGAGTTTGGCATTGACATCATAGAAACTATAGCTGGTGGTTCCCCATTCTCCCCTATTGGCTTTCTCTCTACGGGAAAGCGGTTGCAAATACAAGTTGAGAAAAGACCCACGACCAGAGACGAAAAAAGAACTTTTATCTGGAATGATAGGCCCCTCTACAGAAAGACCGGAAGTAAGCATCCCCAGATCGGCCTGGGCTTTATAATCCTTTTTATTGCCCTCTTTGGTTCGAATATCGAGTACTGAAGAAATCCGTCCGCCATATCGCGCGGGAAAGCCCCCTTTAATCAATTTGGCGGTACGGATAGCATTGGTATTAAATATGGAAAATACGCCAGCTGCATGCGAAATATTATACACCGGCACCCCATCAATCAAAATCAGGTTTTGTCCAGGGTTGCCCCCTCGAACGTGAATGCCCCCTACCCCATCCGTTCCTGTTTGTACCCCAGGCAGGAGGTAAGTCGTCCGCACTAAATCAGATTCTCCAGCCAATTTGGGCAGCCAGTTGACATCATCAATTTGAATAAAATCCGTACTACTGCCATCTGGGTTTCGGGCAATAGCAGAATCCGAACCAATCACTAAAACTTCTGTTAAGGTCAGGGAAGGGAATAGGCCAATATTTTCTTTGTAATTATCCTGGAGTATGAAATACCTAACTGTTGCCTCATAACCAAGATAGGCATAAGTCAGTTCTACTGGTCCAGCGGGCAATGTCATACTATAAAATCCATAGGCATTGGTAATGGCACCTCGTCCATTATTTCGTTCAAAAATGCTGGCCCCAATCAGCCGTTCTCCTGTTTCAGAGTCATCGAGAAACCCACTAATAGTAAACTCTTTTGCAGCAGGAGGTTCTACATCTTTGTATAATATAACCTGTGCTCCAATAACTTTAAATCGAAGGTTTGTGCCCTTGATAATCTCTTTCAAGACCTCGCCTAGTGGCACCCTGCGCAAGCGAATGCTCACTTTATTTTTAGGAAGAATGTCGTTGGTGAAAATTAATTTTACCTCATTCTGGTCAATGAGTTTATACAGCGCGTCTTCAACCGCTACATTTCTGACTACCAACGTCACTTCGTGATCCAATGGGTTTTGGCCCGTAACCACAAAACAAGTGAGTAGGAAGCTTAAAGAAAGTAGCAATCGGTTCATCTTAAAAATTATGCCGCTTATTAATAAATGAAGAAGGGGAAATCTATCTGGTTCACTTTTCTTCAAAGATAAGCGGAATTAGCTACTTATACAATGTTAATTGCATGCTCCTCCACGAAGGATATAAGCTTTATTGGCCGATGTTTCAACCACCTCTGCATTAAAAGCACCCTTTATGGCATCAAGTACTACGCTCAGTGATTCGTCTTCAAAATCGGAATTGAATTGACAGTGCTCAAGGGTTTCATCCTCCAATGAAACATCTACCCAATAATAACGGGAGACAGCCTCAAGTACTTCTTTTAGTGGAGTTTTTCGGAACTGAAGGCTATTGGTGCGCCAAGCCTGGCCATTGAGAACATTGACTTTTACTTTCTTGACTTCCTTCATTTCATGCTGAAATATGGCCTTCTCTTTAGCCTTTAAATCGAATTGGTTTTTGGCATTTTTAACCATCAGCATAACATGGCCACTTTCTACTTCTACTTCAGTAGTAGATTCGTTATCGTAAGCGCGTACATTGAATGAAGTTCCTAAAACTTTTATTTCCGCCTTTTCGGTTAGGATAATAAAAGGCTGGGCAGGATTAGGCTGGACTTTAAAATACGCTTCTCCAAATAAGCGGACCTCTCTTTTCAATTGTCCTTGAAAATTTTTGGGATATTCCAGCCGGCTATCTTTATTGAGCACGACCATACTGCCATCATCAAGCACCACCTCTTTGGGTGTATTCTGTAGGTTGACGATAGTCTGGCTGTCCTCTTCCAAAAGTACCTGCAAGGTTATCCCTGCAACTAATAATAACAAAATTGCCGCCGCAACGCTCAACCATTTTCTCCGACTATTCGCTATTGGTATTACCCGGCCCTGATCAGACTGAGCCATACGAAGCTTCAGCTTAGACAATCCACTTTCCACATCTGGTTGATACCCAGACTTATAGGGCTTACTCAGTTGCCATAGGCGGTGCAACTCAGATTCCGGAATATCCGGATTGTGTTTTGTCCATCTGTTAAATTCGTTCGGTTCCTTCTGGTTATCCATAGATCTTTATACTTACAGCTTTTTCTTCGTTCGATGGAATAGACACGAATAAAGTGCTTTTCCCCTACTCCTTATTTTCTTTTTTTTGAAAATAAACTTTTATGTCAGCCAGTTAACAATTGCAACCTGATAAATGATGGCTAAGCAATTGGCGAACGGAGATGCAAAGCCGAGCTCCAAACAAGGGCTTACAAGTATGCATTCAGGGCTTTTCGCAAAATTTTTAATGCTTTGGATATTTGGTTTTCGACTGTCTTTGCAGAAATTCCCAGGTGATCGGCAATTTCCTGATAAGACATTTCTTCGTATCTGCTCAGCACAAATACCACACGACACCGATCGGGCAGGCTGTCGATGACTTTATCTATCTCGACCTGCAATTCAGCAGCCTCCAATTTTTGCACAACGCTATTGATTTTGCTGACCTGCACCGGTGCCCGGTCTTCCTCTTCAAACTTAATTTTTTGATCCCTGATAAAATTCAGGGCTTTGTTGACAGCTGCTCTGCGTAAGTAGGCTTTAATGGAAATATTGATCTGCAAGCTATCCTTTTTCCGCCAAAGTTCAAAAAACACCTCCTGCACCAAATCCTCAACCAGGCTAGGATCACCCAAAACCCTATACACCGCGTGACAAAGATAGGTATAGTACATTCGAAAGAGCTGCTCAATAGCCTTCTCGCCATCTTGCTGCATTAAATCTTTCAGTTCCTGATCACTATGCGTTGGGTGCAAAGGGAATTTAGTTTAATAATGAATCCGGTCCTTATAAATTTATAATCAGTCGGTTAACCGGAAGTCACACAAAAGTAGAAGAATATTTTTCATCTATCAAAATTTTAAAGGTATAGGCTTGGTGAATTGGATTTGAAGGTGTTTTTTTTTTACAAAATTGGTTCAAATACTCATTTATCAAAACTTTGTCTAGTTTTCTAAACTCAAAATTAGCAGCCATTCTTTTGAATAAACAAAAAATAAAAAATACCTTAACGCTTCTTTTAACAAAATCAAGATAAACGAGATTACCGAAATTATGAAAAAGATCCTACTGCTAATAGCGACTTTTGTAATTCCTGTTTTGACCTTTGCCCAGGAGGCAGCGAAGGGATTGGATGAACGAATTAATGATGCATTTCAGCCCATTACCAATGCTGTTGAAAGTGTTGTCTTTTACTCTGTAGAGCTTGCAGGTACAGCCTCCAGTTCGATGCCCCTTGTGATTATTCTACTATTGTCTTGTGCGATTATCTTCACTATATATTTTGGATTTATCCAGTTTCGTGGATTTAAGTTAGCCATAGATACAGTAAGGGGTAAATATTCTGACCCCAATAATGAAGGTGAAGTTTCCCACTTCCAGGCACTTACTGCTGCCCTTTCCGGTACAGTAGGTCTAGGGAATATTGCCGGAGTTGCTATTGCCATCTCATTGGGTGGCCCCGGAGCTACTTTCTGGATGATTCTTGCAGGATTGCTGGGTATGGCTTCCAAATTTACCGAGTGTACACTGGGTGTAAAATACCGGGATATTGGTCCTGATGGTACGGTTTATGGTGGGCCCATGTATTACCTTACCAAAGGATTAAAAGAAAAAAACCTCGAAGGGCTAGGCAAGGTATTGGCCGTCTTGTTTGCCATTATGTGTGTAGGCGGTTCTTTTGGCGGTGGCAATATGTTTCAAGCCAACCAGGCGGCTCAGCAATTCAATAGCATGATAGGAGCCACTTCCGGAGCTGCTGGCGTGGTTTTTGGTATTTTTATGGCGACTATCGTTGCCATCGTTATCATTGGAGGAATTAAAAGGATTGGTTCTGTAACAGAAAAAGTGGTGCCCTTTATGTGTGGCATTTATGTATTGGCAGCACTGGTCATCATCTTCGCCCATACTTCCGAAATCCCTTGGGCATTTGGACAGATTATTAGTGGCGCCTTTTCTCCTGAAGGTATTGGCGGGGGTATTGTTGGTGTTCTCGTGCAGGGTTTCCGCCGGGCAGCGTTCTCCAACGAAGCGGGTGTAGGATCAGCCGCTATTGCTCACTCAGCTGTAAAAACGGATCATGCTGCAAGTGAAGGTATTGTCGCACTGCTTGAGCCTTTTATTGATACTGTTGTTGTATGTACCATGACCGCATTGGTTATCATTATCACCAATGGAGATGGAAGCATCATGACTTATGGCGTACCGGAAGGTGACGGAGTATTGGCGACTTCCAAAGCATTTGCTTCTGTAATTCCTTGGTTCCCTTATGTTTTGACTATTGCAGTAGTGCTGTTTGCCTTTTCTACCATGTTGTCCTGGTCTTATTATGGTCTACAGAGCTGGATGTTCCTCTTTGGCAGAAGCAAAGCTTCAGATTATACCTATAAAATTCTCTTCTGTATGTTCGTCGTTTTGGGTTCTGCGGCTAGCCTTGGAGCAGTTGTTGGATTTTCCGATGCCATGATTTTTGCCATGGCCGTGCCCAACCTGATCGGATTATTATTACTATTACCTAAAGTTAAGGAAGAGCTTAATAAGTATGTAGGTGGCATTAAGTCAGGAGCCATCAAGTCTTATAAGTAGATTTGAAAAAAATACATTATTGGAAGGAATGGAAAAATTGTTGTTTTTATTCAGAGCATGTTTAGAGGCCAACCATTTAGCTGCAAAGGATCACTTTTCGCTGCAAAAGCCGATCTCGAAACAAGCTCTCAATGATTTACACCTTTTTCCATTCCTTTCCTCCCAATAAGGAAATGTGGTGAGAAAGTGAGCGGGTGAGCCACCCGCAATTTCACCAATTCGTAGATCAGATTTCCTTCAAATCCGGGCATACCCAACCTCCTCTAGCTTCAACAGTAAAAAGTTTTTCTCTGCTGTAATATTGTAAAGGCAAGTCCTTATGTGCTAGTGGGCTTTCCAGGAATGTATGTAAGGTTGGTTTGAAAGGTTGGTTTTTACCAAACTGTTGCAGGAATTGGTGGATGATTTCTATCCAAAAAAGAGTTAGTGTTTCGTGGTAGCCACCACTAGTGGTATTTTTTTTACCAACTGATAGGTTGTAACTGATAATACCTGAACGGAGTCGGCATAAGGCTTCTGCCTTGGTATACTGGTAAAGGTACCATAGGCCTAATGTCAAGTGAGCCTGGTGCGTCCACATCGCTTCAGGCAGGGTGCGTTGTTCGAAAGCAGTAACCAGTGCCAATGATTGCTCAAGAGCCCCCGTTGACAAAACGCCCTGATATTCCGATTTGAGTAAACCAAATGCCGACAAATCCTGGGTCTCTCCCTTTTCGACATAACGTTTGCGCATATACCCTTCCCCCTTGAATCCAAACTTCCGAATCAGGGAAAGTGAAGCCAGATTAGTAGGTTCCACAAAAGCCTCAATCCTTTCCAGGTTCATGTCGGCAAACCCTATGTTAATAATCTTTTCCAGCGCCTCCGTCATCAATCCTTTATGTTTATCTTCCTCCAGCTGGATACCATAACCCAATTCTGCCCGTCGGTGGGGAATCATCCACAAATGGAAGCCTGCATCTCCGATCCCCCGGCCAGTAGCTTTATCAATCAGCAACCAGTGGCGGAACGATTGCCGCCCATTGTGCACCATCACGACCTCGTACCGGTACCGAAGATCTAGTAATTCCAAAACACTGGAAGTTCCAAAAAAATCACCAAGTTGTTGGTTATCGAATTCTTTAAAAAGGATTTTTCGAACCTTGGGATTAATTTCCCGAAGAATCAAACGAGCCGTTTCATAACTGGGAAAAGTAGGTTTTTTCAACATGGCTTAGCTTAATTGAGACCGTAATTGCAGGTATTGAGTTGAATGGTTAAAATTACTGATTAACCCGACGTAACTTTAATGAACCATCTAAGGATTGCAGTGGGTAGGGAAAAAGCCGGAATTGCAGAAAATACCAGGCCATCGCAATCAATGTGCCTATGATCGCCCCCAGATAAACATCTTCAAAAAAGTGTTGCACCAGGTAGATCCGGGAAATACCCACTACCAACGCAATTGTAAACGTCAATAAAGCCACTCCTTTTTTGAAAGGCAGGCAAAACGCCAGGAATGCATAAAGGGCAAAAGCAGACATCGTATGTCCGGAAGGAAAACTGTTCGCTCCCCCATTGAGCACCACGCCATCAATGGTGGTAATGGTTTCAAAAACGCCTTGTTTGCGGAAGTATAAAGAAGGTCGGTCATGGGCAAATACCAGTTTGGCAAGAAAACTGACCACCGTAACCGTAAGCCCCAAAAAAGGAACTGCCAATGCATGCCGGTAACCTACAAATAATAAGATAATCAAGATGATAAAATAGGAGATTTCCTCTCCCAATTTTGTCCCATATCTAAAAATATAATTGCCCAACTGGGTTCTGTGGTCACTAAAAAAATAGATCACGTCTCCCTGTTCGATGAACAATAATAAGATGCTTCCCAGTACGGCGAATGCGAATACCAGTAAAAGAAAAAGGCGATTTTCCCGAAGGAAGGCAGGCAAAGTCAACATGAAAATAACTCAATTTTACGCACAGCTGTTGAGAGTATGTTTGATCCCGGATTTTTAGCTACATCCATCATAAAGATATGGTTCTTTGATTAAGCTTGTGATTAAAAAATGTAAATCAACGCTTCCGATGGTCCCTTTCGTTTTACATTTTAGCTCGACCACGGGTTTTGTCAAAAAACGAAAGATGTTTCAAACCTCCTCTTCAAGCGTGTCTTTTTTTGGTTTAAAAATTTTCGCAAAGAATGCTCGATACCGATCGGTATTCACCATTTTCGAATCATTCATGGCTTTAATGGTCAGGATCAGGCCAATAGGAAATAAAACGATACATGGAATCCAGCCAGCTAGGGCTGCCGGAACGACAAATGTTTCCGCAATTTTTCGGCAAAAGATTGTCAAAACAATAAACAACATAAAGAAAATAATGGAAACCAAAATAGGATAACCAAAACCGCCTTTGCGGACAATTGCGCCCATTGGTGCGCCAATAAATACAAAAATTATACATACAGCCGCCATACTGTATTTCGTGTGCAATTCATAAATGTGTTTCACTTCCGATTCTTTCAGGCGGTCCAGCGACCGGATAGCCGACTCCGACTGGCTTTGGATACTTCTGGCAAAACTTTTGGCTTTGGCATACAATTGTTTTTGTTCATAAATGGGAAAAGTTTCTACAATACTTTCAAAGGTTTCAAGACTATCGATGCTTATATCCTTTTGTGTAGTAATTTTCTTTTGGGGAGCCGACTTCTTCTTATAGGTACTGGTGTTGGTAATTGTCTTATCTGGTAAAGGTATATCCTCTGGCCTTTGTTCTCTTTTTGCCTGCTGAATGGCTTGTTGGCGGGATTTTTCGTCAGAGGGCGGTATATTTATTTTTACAGGATTGACTGACGCGGTAGAATCGTCAATAGGCACTAGTTTTACAGAATCTGCCACTTGCTCTGAGTCGGTTTCATCTTCAAATTCCAAAAACGTGCTATCCACGGGTAAGATGACAAAGTAATTGGCCACGTGATTGGAAATAGCCTTTTTTCTACGCTCAACTTTGATCCCTAAGGAGTCGATCGCTACCCGGAGTTGACCACTACTCAGCATACTCCGGTGCGTCTCAAATAAACGTTTATCTGTGCGGCCGAGGCTAAATTCACTTAAGTCAAAAACCTTGGTCCAATTGGAGAAAGTGGTCCTGATAAAAGGAAAAGACTTATCACTCCTTTGTCCAACGGTAGGCCGGGTTTCAACATATTGATTGCCATTCTTCAGGTTCATGACAAAATAATTGCCATCATCGCTGGAATACATCTCGCCCTCTTCAGCAATAATTTCTGTGAGTTGCCCACGGCTAGACTCCGAATGATCATAAAGCAATACGCCTTTTATGTTGCGGCCATTAGGACTCTTTTCTTTGATGTGAATAGCATACCCCTGAAAGTCATCATTAAAAACGCCGGCATCAAGACGCAAGGCTGGCTTTTGTCGCTGGATATCGTACATCCGAGAGCCAAATTGCAAATTGGCAACCGGTATCAGGTAATTGGAACAGAAATAGGAAAATATGGTGGAAAGAATGCCAAACAAAATGAGCGGACGCATAATTCGGATTAAGGAAACACCGGCAGACTTAAAACTAGACAATTCATAGTGTTCCGCCATCGCCCCTAAAACCATAACCGAAGAAATCAGGACAGCCAAAGGTAAAGCCATTGGGATCAACCCCGCACATTTATAGGAGATCAACTCAATGATGATAAACATGCCCAGCCCCTTGCCGGCAATATCATCCACATACACCCACAAGAATTGCATAAGCAACACAAAAGTTGCTATCATGAAAGTCATGATAAAGGGTGGAATGAAATTGGCAATTAATAAACGATCCAGCTTCTTCATTTCGGCATTTTATCCAATGGGCCAAAGATAGGATATTCTCCTTAGTTAGTATAAAAAACGAGAAAGCTTAGCATTTTGTTGACACTTTTGTAAAACGGTGATTGAAGGCTACCGTTAGAGCTTGTTGGGAGGTTGAACATTTGTTTTATTTTTTTTACTTTTTTCAGATATGCCTGTAACAAACTCAATTATCAATCGTCTTCCCCATGAAACTTATTAGAAAACACCGTCAAAGTCAATAATTAAGCACTAGATCTCATTTATGAAATATTTCCAAGAGCACATATTGCCCATCCAAAATAAGTTGTTTCGCTTTGCACTGCGCATTGTGGGCAATACCGAGGAGGCGGAAGATGTCGTTCAGGAGGTATTCCTAAAACTTTGGAGGCAAAAACAGCAATGGCCAAATATTCAGAACATCGAGGCCTGGAGCATGAGGTTGACCAAAAACCTGTCTATTGACCGGCTACGTCGTGTCAGTCGGCGGGAGGAAAGTTTGGAACAGGTATATCATTCGCCTGCCCTACAGCCTACCCCGGCCCAGATTACGGAATCGAAAGACAGCCTGGAGCAAATCAAAAAATTCATGGAACAACTTCCGGAAAAACAACGCCTGGTCATTCATTTAAGAGATATTGAAGAATTGTCTTATAAAGAAATCAGTGAAGTTCTGGAAATGCCTATGAGTCAAGTCAAAACCAATCTTTTTCGAGGGAGAAATGCCCTTAGGGAAATGGTGGTCAAATCAGAATGGTATGAACAAAAATGAAATAACCCAATTGTTGGAAAAATACTTTCAAGGAGAAACCAGCCTCGCTGAAGAAAGGGCTTTAAAAGCTTATTTCCAACAGGAGAATATCCCTGAATCTTTACAGGAATTTCAGCCTCTATTCACCTTTTTTCAGGTAGAAAAGAGCCAGCATGTACAAAAGGAATTGGTTTTTGAAAATATTGCCGGCCCTCGCCGTCAAGGCACTTTGGTGTTTCTAAAAAAATGGATTCCCCGAGTAGCCGCTGCCGTTTTGACCGTTTTTTCTTTATGGACAATGTATCCCAAGCAATTGCCTCCTCAACAAGGCGCTAACGTAGATTGGTCGAAGTACGAACCCGAAAACCCTGAAGAGGCATTTCGCATTACCCATGCTGCTCTGATGAAAACCTCATTGGGCCTACAGAAAGGGACCTCGCAGGCAGTGAAAGAGATGGCGAAGGCTAAGGAGGTTTGGAAGATGTTTGAATGAGGGGTCAGGGGTCAGGTGATAGGGGTCAGGAGTCAGGAGTCAGGAGTCAGGAGTCAGGGGTCAGGGGTCAGGAGTCAGGAGTCAGGATGAAGGGGTAATAGGTCGAAAAACATGGTGCTGTCAACATAAGTTGTGTTGGATAATACCGAGGTCATTTTGATCCTGACCGAGGCGTAAGGAAGGAAGTTAACTGTAGAGCAAAAGGAATAAAACATTTTTAATCATCCGACTAGCCGTTGTTATCCTCGTGCCGCGGAACGAGGAGTAACGGAAAAGTCAACATTATCAAAATTAATAAATTATGAAGCTTTTAAAAATCGTTTTTGTGCTTGCCGCGATGAGTATCGGTAGCAATGTAATGGCGCAGGCTAATGCCATTGACAAATACTTTCAAAAATACCTCGATGACGAACGGTTTACGGTGATTTATATTAGTGCCAGGTTGTTTAAGATGTTTGACAATATGGACATTAACGGACTAGATGATGAAGAATCAAAGGCAGTAGCCGATATTGCCAAGGACCTTCAGGGCTTGCGTATACTGACTGCAGAGGAAAATGCAGCCCAGTTTTATAAAGAAGCTAAGTCAAAGATCAATACCAGTGAATATGAACTTTTGATGACTGTACGCACCAAGGGGCACCAAAATCTGGAGTTTTTAATCAAAGATGGAGGTAACGGAAAAATTGAAGAATTGCTCCTGTTATCGGGCGGAGAAACAGAAGAATTTCTGCTCATGAGTTTTGTTGGCAACCTCGACCTGAGTAAGGTATCCAAAATGGCCAATGAGATGGGTAAGGAGAATTAAAAGGTTTTCTACCATTTTTATAACAATTTTAGTATAAACATTCCACCTACCATACATTTTAAACCCACAAAAAAAGATTATGAAAAATAGCATAGTAATCACCACATTGCTGCTGGTACTCCCATTGCTGAGTTATAGCCAGGATCAAAATATTCTACAGTTTTATGAGAAGTATCAAAATATTGAGGAGGTCACCAATATTACGCTCCAGGGTTGGGTACTCAAAATGGCCTCCGAGTTTTCTGATGAAGCAGAAGTCTCTCAAATTTTAAATAAAATCACCAAATTACGTGTACTAGTTATGGAGGGTGGCAACCTGGTGTCCCAACAAGAATGCCGTGATCTGGTAAAAAAGGTGAAACAAAATCGATTTGAAGACCTGATGCAGATCCGGGATGGTGGTCAGGTTATTGAATTTTTAATCCGCGAAGACAAAGAGACCATCACCGATGTATTGGTCCTGATAAGTGGTGATGATCAATTTGTGCTGTTGAGCCTGGAAGGCGCCCTCAAGTTTAGTGACCTGAATAACTTGAATATTGATATTGAAGGAGGGGAGCATTTTAAAAAGATCCCTGAGAAAAAGAAGGATTTGCCGCGGGCATAGGAATTTGGTCGATTACCGCTGCTCTGGCGGGGTTATGCTTATCCTAGTCAAGGTTTTTGTTTGATTCTTGGAAATAGGTTTAGGATTTGAGTCATTAAATAATCTTTCGTCCATTTTTTCCACGACGAAAAAACGGACCAAAAAAGTCGCTCGGCTGGAGGATTGACCTAAAAAAAGCGGTCCATAGCCCTTCGTACCAACCAAATTCATTTGGTTGACCGCAAAGCGCTGAAAGCCAGCTTTCTTCCATGCTGCATTTATCTTAATTCAAGCAGGTCAAAACATAATCTGCATGGCCAATTTTTTTGCCACTATTAGGTTTTGAATTGGTTTTCTTACAGTCTTTTGGTTTACTGCCAAAGGGGGGGCAAAAGCGATAGATTAAAGATCGGCATTATGCAGGCAAGGCTTTGGTTTGATTTTTGGTGGTAGGTTTAAGAGTTGGGTCATTAAATAAAGGGGCGTCTTCATTTTCTTTTGGTGGCAAAAGAAAACGAAGCAAAAAAAAACCATTCCGGCTGGAGGATTGACCTAAAAAAAGCGGCCCATTTGGGGTGGAAGAAATAAACTCGCTTTGGCGATTTGTAGTAGCTTGATCTCTTTTGATTGTAGGGCAGGATTTTCATGATTATTTATTGTTTTTAGCTCTAACAGGATTTCTTCTTGAACGGTACGGTTACCGCTTTTTTCTTAACGGCCAATGCTCCTATGCCGGACCCCACGCGCGCTGTGTGCATGTTTCGTGGCTGATTAGGTGGTTGGAGACTGGAGGGGTGTTTGATACTAGCAAAAAGCTGTTCCAATGGATAGGGTTAGACAACTCGAAGTTAGTACCTAAATTTGAGATGACTTTCAGCAAAATTTTCTGGTCTCTATAGCTAAGATATAATTCGGAATGACCTCATGGTTGGCCTCCAAACATGCTCTGAGCTGCAAACAAGCTCGAAAGCCGCTCCCAAAATTAAATTGGATTAATTTTGGGTCTCAAAGAGAGATATAAGCTATTGAAATAGTAATATAGATTACATTCCTAAGGGGCCAGCGAAGAATAAGTTGTCTGTTTCAGGCGAGCTATTTTGTCACCAGCCTAGGCGTGCGCTGCGCGCTGAAGTGCTACGGC
Source organism: Saprospiraceae bacterium (assembly GCA_021604865.1). Lineage (GTDB taxonomy): Bacteria > Bacteroidota > Bacteroidia > Chitinophagales > Saprospiraceae > BQJU01. The sequence continues at coordinate 31,865 of BQJU01000082.1, forward strand.
ACGCAAGCGCGAAAACCGCGCTTGGCCACTACTAAGCAAGGATTTGAGCAACAACGGCTGGTGACAAAAGAGC
>BQJU01000083.1 GCA_021604865.1 Saprospiraceae bacterium
CTAAACCTCCTAAACCTTCCTAAACCCATCTAAACCTCCTAAACCCATCTAAACCCATCCCCCCCCCAACATCCCTTTTCTAAAAACTAGCTTATTCCCATGAATTCCCGTAATTTTACGCTCCACAAATAATAGACCTAATGGAATTTGATGAAATCAATCAGTTGCAGGAAGCTGTCAAAAGCTCTCCTGATAATATTCCTTTGAGAAAACTCCTGTGTAATGCGCTCATGAAACAAAAGCGTTATCAGGATGCAGAAATAGAATACAAGGATGCCCTAAAGCTCGCGCCTAATGATGTGCAACTAAAAATAGGCCTCGCCAATGCTTTTCATGGACAGGATAAAACCTCCCTCGGTCTGGTCATCATCGAAGAAATTATCAACCTGCCTACCCCACCAGCCAACGGATGGCTCGTATACGCCCGCCTGCTTCTGAAAGCCGGACAAGCCGGAGAAGCCAAAAGTGCTTATGAGAATGCCATCATGCTCAACAATAACCTCAAGGATACTTTCCTGGAATCGGAAATCAACTTGAAGGCCCAGGAAGGCAGGTCCTCAGAACCTGAAAAGATTAAACTACGTGCAGGAGGCGATCTGGATGAAGAAGTCGACAAAAGTATAGACCTGGAACGCCCCAAGCTCAATTTTGAGGATGTCGGCGGCATGGAAAAAATCAAGGAAGAAATCCGGATGAAAATCATCCACCCATTGCAACATCCCGAAATCTATCAGGCTTATGGCAAAAAGATCGGCGGCGGAATCCTGCTGTATGGCCCTCCGGGTTGTGGCAAAACCTTCCTGGCCCGCGCTACGGCCGGACAAATCAACTCCAGCTTTATTCCCGTAGGTATCAGCGATATCCTCGACATGTATATCGGGCAAAGTGAGCGCAACTTACACGCCATTTTTCAAAAAGCCCGTTCACTAAAACCCTGTGTCCTGTTTTTTGATGAGGTAGACGCCCTGGGTGCCAAACGTTCAGATATGCGCCAAAGCGCCGGCCGGCATTTGATCAATCAATTCCTTTCGGAGTTGGATGGCATGGATGACAATGATGGACTCCTCGTCCTAGGGGCTACCAATGCGCCCTGGCACCTCGATGATGCTTTCCGTCGCCAAAACCGCTTCGGTCGCGTCATTTTCATACCACCACCAGATGAGTCCGCCCGTGAAGCTATCCTGCAACTTAAACTAAAGGACAAACCCATAGGTGATATCGACTATAAACGCCTCGCCAAAAAATCAGCCGAATTTTCCGGTGCCGATCTGGAAGGAGCCATCGACCTGGCTATCGAATCCAAACTGGCAGAAGCCATGCGCAAAGGCATTCCCCAACCCATGGAAACCAAAGACCTGGAAGCGGCCATCAAAAAACAAAAACCAACCACCAAAGAATGGTTTTCAACCGCCAAAAACTATGCGCTCTTTGCCAATGAAGGTGGTATTTATGACGAAATTTTGGATTACCTTAAGCTAAAATAAATGAATCCACACCTCGAACGGGGCCGCGTTTTACTGATGCAGAATCGCCCTAAAGATGCTGAAAAAGAATTCCAAAAGGCACTCGCGGATGATCCGCAAGATGCTATTGCTATGGCCCTGATGGCAGAATGCTACATGGAGTCCAACCGCTACCCCGATGCTTTGGATATGGCCAAAAATGCCGTGCATGAAGAGCCGGAAATCCCTTTTCTATACTACGTTTTGGCAAAAAGTCAATATTACAATAAACGCATCAAAGACGCCCGACAGACCATTGCCAGTGGCCTGGAAATGGATCCTGAAAATGCCGACTTTTACATGATGCTCGCCAATGTCGAGTTTTATGAAGATAAGTGGGAAGCAGCCCTTCAGGCTGCCCAGAACGGACTGGCCCTCGAACCTGATTCTGTCAACCTGATTAACTTGCGGGCTCAGGCCCTGGTTCGGCTCAACCGCAAAGAAGAGGCCGCCATTACCATGGACGAGGCCTTGCGTAAAGCCCCAGAAGATAGCTATTCTCATGCCAATAAAGGCTGGATCGCCATGGAACGGGGTGAATTCGACAATGCCGTGCTTCATTTTCGGGAGGCCTTGAAGTTGAACCCCACCAATAATTATGCGCGCAGTGGCCTCAAAGAAGCCATCAAAGGCAAAAATTTATTGTACCGCTATGCCCTAAAATACTTTTTCTGGGTCAGTAAAATGAGCGAAAATAATCGCTGGCTGTTTATCATTGGCCTCTATATCGTCTACCGGGTCATCATCTGGCTCGCTGACCAATATCCGGCCATTGCCCCCCTACTCTACCCCTTGATTGCCGGGTATATCATCTTTGCCTTTTCTTCCTGGATTGCAGCACCCATATCCAATCTTTTCTTACAGCTACATCCGCTGGGCAAATATGCCCTCACGGATGATGAACGCCTGGGCGCCAATGTAACCGGAGCCATTGGAGGGCTGGCACTAGCCAGTTTCGTAGCCTACTTTTTCACCGGTGGTGGCCTCTTCCAGGCATTGGGTATTGTCTTTGCCGTCTTACTCATTCCCGTCGGCGGCTCCTTTAGCGTCGATGCCAGAAGTAAAGCCCGAAAATACTTGCTGCTTTACACCCTGGCACTAGCCCTTAGTGGCCTCTTCTGGGTATTCACCGAAGAAATCATTGGACTAGCCATCCTCGGCTTTGGCGTATTTGCCTTCAGCTGGGTAGCCAACTATATGATCAACCAGGACCGCAAGGAATTTTATGATTAGCGCGAGGTCGTAAGCTGTAACGTATGTCTGATTTTTTGGGCGTGCCCCTACCTCCGCTACCTCTTCGTAGCTACCAGTTTTACCGTTGGACAGGCTACTTTCTTTCAATCGATAAGATCAGGTGCTACGGTAGGGTCGCGTGCTTCCGGGGTTCGCTTCGCTCCGTCCTGCGGACCCACTCTAACAGAGTGGCCCTCCAGCCCGCTCACGCAGCAGTCCGGTGAATAGAACCTAACGTATCTTCCTCCTCATTTTCTCAGTCGACCTAGCCTTGGGTTAGTAATAGCCTCATTCCTTCCAAAAGAGGGCTATCTGCTACAGCAATTTGCTTACTGATTAAAAAAAATGAAATTTGAGTTAACAAATCCTAGGCCTAGGTGAAATCGCATTAAAATTCATCAAACTAAGAGCTTGTTTGAAGGTCGGCCTTGCTTCGCCGTAGCTTCGCGAAGGCAGAGTAGACGCATGGCGGCCGAGGGGAAGCGAAAAGTGTCATTTTTTTTGATGAAACAAGGCTTTTTTTGAAGTTCATACCCAGAGGTACGGACAAGAAAAGTAACAGCCTGTCCCGCCGAAGGGAAACCGCTAGGTCGGGAAAGTACCATCATAAAAGTGATCCTTTGCAACCCGAATAGCTTGCCCCGATCTTGCATCGGGGTTGGCCTCCAAACAGGCTATAAAACCAATAGTTATGAAATGCCTAGACATTCCTATTATCGTATTAGTATGGGCCAGCATTTTTCCTTCCCTATTTGCCCAAAACCTTCCGCCACAAGACATCCTCCACCGTTATACGGATAACACCTTCGGAACATTCATACCCAAACAAATTATCAATGCCCGTGATGGTGGTTTCATTGTCACCGGTACTTTAGGGCAGCAGGGTTTTATCGCCAAATTGGACCCTTGTGGCGATTTCCAGTGGAACCGGGAATATTTAATGGGGACAGAATCTACCCTGAACAGTATTGCAGAACTTCCCTCCGGAGAGCTGGTTTCCGTAGGTACTTGCCTCAACTGCGCTCCAGGCGATACGTCCCAAAAAGCACTGGTCATTAAAACTGATACCAATGGATTAATACTGGCAGACACAACTTTTGGTCACCTCAATTTTAGTGCTATCGCTACAGCCGTCATCTGTACAGAAACAGGCAAAGCCGCAATCACCGGATGGCTGGTATGGGCCGGTTTTCTGAAGCCGACTCGTGTCTTTCTTACCACCCTGGACGAGTCATTACAGACCGAAATATGGGAAGAATACAACCATTTTTTTTACGATAAAGCCGAAGCCCTTACCCAAACCTCTGATGGAGGTTTTGTACTAGCAGGATTTTCCTCACCACAGCTATTTGCACCAAATCAGGCACAGCTTTTCCGTACCAATACCCAAGGACAATTACTTTGGAAAAATACCTCGACTTACCTAAACAGCCAGTTTAAAAGCGTTCAGGAAGGCCATGATGGTAAAATCATCGCCCTTGGTCAACGTCAAATGGATGGAAATGGGAAAGATGCTTTTCTAGTAGTCCATGAATCACTTAATGGAAATTTACTGCTTGACAAAAATTATGGCACTCAAGCTGATGATTTCGGGACTTCTTTGCACAAGGTAGAAGCCGGTTATCTCGCAGCCGGCAGATGGGGAGAACCCAGCCAGTCCGGTTGGAGTTGGCGAGATTGGGTGTTCCGGCTCGATGAAAATTTCGAGATCGAGGAGGATTTTTTTCTGGATGGTTACCTCTTTGGACACAACCTGGTCAACGTGGTCCCATTATCTCCTGATGGCCGAAACTTTGCCTTCTTCTCCCGGGCAATATTTTTTTCCAGCCACTTCAATATCTTTTTTAAAAGGACCTTGCAGGGACGCCATTTGCAGTTAACCGAAGCGCCCCAACATTATCAACTATTTCCGCGCGATTCGAGTACAGGACAAGGAACTGTTACCTACCAAGGCATTTTGGAGACTCCCGGTTATTACGATGAGGTTCAGCTAAATATCTTCCGGAATGGCACCCTGATTCAATCTTTAACCGATCCAATCCCGGCTGAATTTTCCTTTCAGGTAGACATTCCTGCTGAATTGGCCAATTATACCTTCCGATTGATAGGCGTAAAAAATGGTCAACACTTTCTTGAAGCAGAAGCTTGCGATGTGGTAGCAGGCGATGCCTACCTCATACAGGGCCAATCGAATGCGGTAGCAGGCCTTCCCTACGATCCGGATGGAACGATCCCTGATGCGTATGATTTTCATAGCCATACATTTGTTCGCAATTTCGGACTAAAATACAATAATGAGGCCCTCTACACCTGGCATAAAGAGAAGGACGACAATGGTAATTATGCCGATAATAACAGTGGTCAATGGGGCCTTATCCTGGGCAAAAAGATCGCTGAAGAGCAAGGTATCCCGGTGGCTATTATCAACGGTGGCATCAGTGGCATCCCTATCGACAATATGATGCCCGATCCGCTCAATCACAGCAACCCTGATAGTAGTTACGGTCGTTTCCTGGAACGGGTCAATCGCTCCGGACTAAAAGACCACCTCAGGGGCATCGTCATGTTTCAGGGTGAAACCAATGCCGCAGGTGGTATCTGGGATTCGGCGGAAACCTATTATCAAAAATTCACCGAACTCGACGATGCCTGGCAACAGGATTTTCCATCCATCCAACAGCGGTACCTCTTCCAGATTCGCCCCGGTGCTTATTTTGCTGGTGCCACACTGCTGACCTGTCTGCAGATCAGTGAAGCACAACGCCGCATCGCCGAAGATTTTCCCGAATGGCAAATTATGTCTTCCACCGGAATGAATCATGACGGAACTCACTACTACTATGAAAACGGTTATGAACGAGCAGGCAATGATATTTACCGCCTGATTTCCCATGATCTGTATGACGGCCTCTCCACCCTGAATATTTATCCACCTACAGTAGACAGTGCCTGGTTCTCAACAGACGACCAAAAGGAAATCACCCTACGGCTGCATCATTCCGCCGATGATTACTTCTGGACTCCGGGTTGGGAGGCAGATTTTCGATTAGAAGGATCTACGGATGTAAGCATTGAGGACGGCGAGGTAGCAGGTAATACTGCCACCCTTGTTTTGTCGGCAGCGCCAGGGCCTGGTTTCAGCGGATTGAGTTATACGGCTCACCCTATTGGCAGCAATGCACCAATTAAAAATGCCAACGGCATTGGTCTGTTGACCTTTTATAATTTTCCAATAGATCCGCCTACAGTCGTCAGCCTACTCGCTGACCCCGAAAACATCGCTATAGCCGAAACATTCAGTGTGTTCCCTAATCCTTGTCAGGATTTTCTACACCTCCATATCCACAAGACACATTCACAAAATAGTGGCTGGGAAATTTATGACCTCCAGGGTAGATTGGTCAAAGAATTGGAACCCCACGGTGCCAAAGAAATTCAAATACAAGTATCCGACTGGTCAACCGGGATTTATCTTGTAAAAGCAAAATCGGAGAGCCAATTTCAGTCATTTATGATAGTCAAAGAATAGAGGGATTGTTCTTTTGAAAGAATTGGAAGAAATGTTTGAGTGGAAGGAATGGAATTACCGCATGTCCACTACTTTTAGCAACCGTGCTTCTTCCAATTCTTTTCTATTTTTAAAAAACATAACAACAAAAACACAACATCTTTTTCAATTGTTTGTATATTGTTATATGAAAACACGCCAATCCATCCCCTACGGCCTGAAAAATGAACAACTGCTACACATCGACCAGGTAGCACAAGGGTTAAAATGCAGCTGTGTATGCCCCTTCTGCCGACAACCGTTGGTAGCCAAAAAGGGGCAACTAAAACAACATCACTTTGCCCATCACAGAGGAGCCAATTGTGCACATGCATTGGAAAGCGTATTACACCTGCGTGCAAAAGAGATATTCGCTCAATTTCAGTATTTGGTCTTACCAGCAGTGACTATCCAGGGAAGAGATCAGCCTCTATATGGCCCACGCTGCATCCAAATTCACCGCGTTTATCTGGAAAACTATCTCGATGGCATTATCCCTGATATCATCCTCGAAACCGGCCATAAACGACTACTTGTTGAAATCAAAGTCAGCCATGGTATCGGCCGAAAAAAGATCAACCACTTGCAAAAATTAGGACTGGCTGCCATTGAAATCGATGCCCTGGCTATATTTAATACCTTATCCGGGCTGAATAAACAATGGAACGACACCGCATTTCGAGAAACCCTGTTGGAAGGGACTCAGCATAAATCCTGGCTCTATAACCCACGTAAACAATGGCTGGAATACAACCTTCGCAAACAGGCCACTGTCAAAAAGATCAGCCACCGTCAATACAAAAACACCCACCACCATTGGGTCCAACCCTGCCCTCAAAAAAAGCGACTCCGCCGGTTCGGCAATCAACGGAGTCAAAGCTTTGCCGATGCCATTCAGGACTGCGCCCATTGCCCCTACTGCATCGAAATCGAATACCACAAAAATTGGGTAGGTTATCGGGAAGTCACGCTTGGACCAAAACTAGTATATTGTTATGGGCATTTGGAGGAGTAAGCACATGAATGTACAAGTGCTTCGTACCAACCAAATTCATTGGGTTGCCCTAAAGCGCTGAAAGCCAGCTTTTTTATGGGTGAATTGACAATCTGGGAGTTAGACAAAAGCCGACTTTAGGTCGGGTGGTAGCCAAAAAATTTTGGCTGGTACGACTGCTTCGTACCAACCAAATTCATTTGGTTGACCTAAAAGCGCTGAAAGCCAGCTTTTTTTATGGGTGAATGAACAACTTGGTAGCTAGACAAAGGCCGACTCTAAGGTCGGGTGGTAGCCAAAAAATTTTGGCTGGTACGAGTGCTTCGTACCAATCACTTCACCACCACCTTCCGCGAAACCTGGCCGCCGTCCCACTGGATGTGCAAACTGTACATACCGGCGGGCAATTTAGCGACATTCACCTGGCCCACTTCAGTCATTACACCCTGCAATTGAAGCTTTCCGCTTTGATCATACATCGTCACTCTTGCACCAACGGGGACGCCTTCCAACTTAATCCGGTGATTACCGGGGTTAGGATATATCTTGATATTTTGCTGAGCCACTGGTTCATCCGTATCCACTGTAATGCTTTGGTATTGCAAAAAGAAGAAAAGAGCTGCGGTCACTGCCGGTTGCACACATTCACCGTGATCAGCAGAAGGATTGACATCAATGGCCATCAAATCGAGAGCACCATTAGCCGTCATCACCGAATCTGCTACAAGGCTATTGGTATAAACCACCTGATCATCCGCTGTACAATAATACAGCCTGGTAGGTGCTTGTGGCGTCCAGTCGTACACATCATTGTCTTCCAGAGCAAGATTTAAGGGGTGGTCCGGCTGATTGATTGCAACATCAATAATGCTATCCTGTATCATATACCGTGCAACAGAAGCACCAAATTCACTGGTCAGCTCACTGATGAGCATATTGTTCAGGCTACCTAGCGTAATTTCTTCATTATAAAATTGTTCAATCATCCCTGCATAAGGGGCCTTAAAATAAGCCTCAATGGGGTAATTGATTGCATAAGCCAAATTATAAGACAGGAATGTATAAGGTACGTAGGCCGGAAAATAATACGCATCGGTACTCAATATCTTGTTTTTCATTTCTCCGGAAATGCTATACGGACCCGACATGGGTGCTGAGGCGGTCACTGTAAAATCTTCAGAATAATTGGCCTCCAATTCTCGGTGTAAGGCCGCCGCTGCATGGCCCCCTTGTGAATAACCGGTTATAAATAGCTGGTCATTGAGGTAAACATCATTTTCATCAGCATATTGGCGTACCGCATACAGCATATCTATGGCTGCCGAAGCTTCCGTAGCTGCATGTACATAAGGGTGAAATCCCCTGGCCTCCCCCAATCCCAAAAAGTCGGGAGCAGCGGTCACATACCCCATAGCGCCATACACCAACGCCAATTCAAAACCACCCTGCAAATTGGAAGGCACGTCAGTACGTGAACCTACCGTGCCGTGCTGGTAACAAAGCATCGGATAATTATACGATCCTTCCCGTACCGGTATGACCAGTAAACCAGATGCTGTATCCAATGCTCCGGTCAGATCGGGTGTGGTATAGGTTATCTTGTACATTTCCACCCCATTCTGAAACAATGGGTTGTTAAACTGATTGATCAGTTGCTGTTTGGTGCGCATACCTTTAAAGGTGGTGCTAATAAGTTCCTGAGCGCTGAGCGATAAACCTGTAATCAAGAGCGCTAAAAAGAGAAGATTGGCTTTTTTCATGAGCGAAAGGGTAAATTTGTGTTATATACTTTTACTTATTGCTGAATATAGTTATTTCTTTATTAAAGTCCAAAGTAGGCCACTTTGTTTGCAGCGCAGCAATTTCACTTAGTTGTTTTTTTTGAAATGTCTGATGGGCAGCAGATTCCGGTTGAAAAGGGCGATGTCGGCTGGCTGAAAGAATGCGGTCGATACGTTGAAGCAACTGTTGGGTTTCTTCTGAAAAAAAGGCCATTCTAAATTGTTCCCAGATGTAATCAATAGCCATTGGACTGGGGTGGATCATATCCTGGTCGTAAAAGCGATAGTCGCGCAGATCGTCCATCACCATTTCGTAGCTGGGAAAATAATAAACAAAATCAAAGGATTGCTGTAAGGCTTCAGCGGCCAATAAGAGGGTGGCTTTGCTTCGCTGATTTTCAACTAACCCGTCCCGGATATGCCGTACCGGACTGACGGTGAGTAACACCTTCAACTCCGGACGTCTGTTTTGTAAAGCCTGAATGGCATCACCCAATGTTTTTACAATATCCGACACCAACAGCCGCACCCGGTCAAATGCCGTTCCGGGCACCTTGTGGCAATTGGCGACTATGGCTCCGCTTGTCCTCAAAGAAAAGGCATTCGCCGTACCCAGGGTAAGCACGAGAATATCTGTTTTTTCCAAAAAATTGCGGGCTTCATTCAGCCGACCGTTAATTTGCGCCAAAGCTTCGGCCAAATCCGGGTGAGAAAAATGCCCATGATGCGCATAACTATGCCACTGCTCACCATGCTGAAAGAGGTCTGCTTCCACATATTGCTTTTCTGACAACAAATCCTGCAAGGCCTGAGCAATGGAAATTGCATTAAATAATATGCCGTGTGAATTGAGCAGGGTGGGAAATTTGTAGCGCAACAAACGGCCACCTATGTGCTCTGCAAAACAGGAACCCATATTCAACACCGAGGTTTGGTGGGAAATCTGGAAAGGATAATGCGAAAGTTTGACTGGCGTCCGAAAACGGGACATGTTTTTTTGTGTAAATATATGGTTTTATCTCATCAAGCTGGAACACGAATAGCCTAACTGGACTTTTGACAAACCCAGTAAATCAACGCCAGTCCGGCATCTCTCCATTCTGAATAATAGGTTCCCGGTCCAGGCCACTAATTTTCATGGTCCAAATATCTTTTGGAGAAACGCCATCATTTTGGGTATTCACAAAAATCAGGACTGCATCGGTCGGCGAAAAGCGGGCTTGCAAATCATTGGTACCTGCTACTTTATCATAGGAAATATCCGTGCTTTGGTTGGTTTGCAGATCCAGCAGAAAAATGCGGGCATCTAGCTGGCGGCCATCTGGTGACGGGAAATTGGTTACATCGTGGCAATACAATATGCGAGAGCCATCAATGGAAAAACTTGGACTGCTGTAGCTGCCCGGGATGCTATCCAATAATGGTTGTATAGACCCATCGAGGTCAACCAGGTATAACCTTGATTGGTAGTGGAAATTTTCGACCGTCCTGGCCAAAATTTTATTGGTATTTTGATTCCAGTCTACTTCGGCAAAACGCTGCCCTGGGGGTGCCTGACTCACGATGGTAAGTCCTGTTCCGTCGGCATTAACGGCATAGAGCAGGTTGTTATTGGCATAGAGCAGGCGGGCACCATCGGGCGACCAGCAATAGCCCGTATTTTGGTTGTCATAAGTCACCACCGGTACACTGGTTACCTGATTTACCTGCGCTCCTTCCCGGTCGGTAATAAACAAGTGGGTTTCCAGTGCTTTAATAGATAGGAAAGCTATACGCTCCCGAGAAGGATCCACACGAGGCCGCCAAAAGTTCATAGGTCCATCTACAATCAGGATGGTACTGTCAATATCCGTAAAACCAAAAACCTGATACTGGTCGTCGACCCGACGCGAAAAATGAATCCGTGCATCAGGGAAGTGTCTGGTTTTAAATTGCCAAACAGGGCTATACACCGGATCATGGGCACCATCGGTGACGATAACCTGCCAGAAATAGATCTCTCCAAAATTCAGGTTATTGACCTGAAAAAAAGTATCGACAATCTGTTCGGCCACCATGAGTGATTCCGATCCATCGGCAGGGTATAAAATGAGGTCATAGCGCAATGTATCTCCAGCATTAGGATCTGAGGCCGTCCACCGCATGGTCAGGTTGGTGATTTCATCCGTTGCCCCATCCAGGGGGCTGATGCCTGCAGGAATGCCAGGAGGTTGATTGCCATCGGGTGCTACGGAAAGCAGGATGGTGGTCTCTGTTGTCAAATCCGGTTTTACACTGACGGTCACCGATTCATCGAGGTAGCCATCCAGGCGTGCTTTGATGGTGTAGTTGCCCGGTTCCAGTGAATCGATCGCAAAAGAGCCATCAGGCTCGACAGTGATCACCGAAGTAGAGGGATTGGTGCTGATGATTGTATTTTGAAGGGGAATAAAGGTAACATCATCAATAGTGGTACCGATAACCCGGCCGTATAATTGAGGTTCAATGGTGTCTTCCTGGCAGGATAAAGTCAGCAAGATCAAGCTGATGCCCAGGAGTAATATATGTTTCATTGCGTCTTTTTTTGGAATGATGCGACGTTTGTTGATCGGGTCGCATTTTTATTAAATAATCCATTCACCAATAGTTGATCGAAGGCAATCTGCCGCGTGAGGGATAGTAGCGGAATGCACGCAGCCCCTAAGGGCGAGTACATTATAGCGGATAGCCCGACCCGCAGGGGCACGCCCAAATATTTCTGTTCTTGCCTACCCATCAGTTTCCGAAAAAAACTTTGATGCCCAGAGAGCCGTACCAGAAATAATCGTTGTATTTGCCTTGTTTCACCTCATCTACTGTATCGTTGAGTAAATATTGGTTGTTGATGCCCAATTCCAGCCCCCATATTTTGCCAAACCGATATTGCATGGACAAACCAGCGTTTAGGGCAATGTTGGTTTCGGAATTAGCATTGTTTTCGTCCATCAATAACCCGCCACCCAAATAGAGTATAGGAGAGAGTCGATCATGGGGCAGCAGCCGAAGCCCGGCCTCCAAGGAGGCAAAAGTAATGCCTTCCTCATAAAATCGATCTGTAGAAAACTGGCTCCTTCCCACGCGAAGTCTGGTTTGAATGAATGGATTAAAATGATACGCCAGGCTACCTACAATACCGGGTTGATATTTGGCATTGGGGTAATCTCCTTGATAGAGTAAAGCCATGCCCGCCAGTTCAAAACTGCCTTTAGAATTGAATTGTTGGTGTTCCCGCTGTAGAATATCGGTCCGCTGCATTTTGGCCTTTTCTTCCTTATAACTATCGATTGCTATCTGATTTTGCAACAATTTTGTAGGGTCAGCCTCCCAAAGCCGGTCGATGATGCCCTCAATGACCAGGCTTTGAACTGCCTTTTCTATGGCTTCGGTGACAGCCATTTCTGAGGGTTCATTATAGGTAAAACCAGTTTCTGCTTCCAGTAGGCGTTTAAAACTTACATAGCGGAATAGTCCGACATCCACTGCCTGGGAGAGAATGGTTTTAGAGGTATACACCGTTTTTAAAATTTTCCCGGTACTGGTGGAAATGGCGCGCAGGTAAACGGTGACCCGGTCTTGTCGGTATTGGGTGGAACCGCCTGCTCCGAAATAGCGCAGCCCGGCACCGCCGGTAAGAATATTGGCATCGTAGGAAACGACGCCACCTTCCAGAATGATGCCGGCAAACAGCAGGGGTGGAAGGGGTTCCGGATTGCCTCCACCGGCGTATTGTTTTCGGCTGGAGCTGATAATTTTGCGTTCATTAAACAGGTTGCCGATATTCTCCCGTTCGATGGGAATAAACCAACCGCAATCTTCCAATGCCCGGATCAGGATATTGGTTCCGCCCTGGGTGACTGCTGTAGACCAGCTGGCTCCGTTTTCGGAAGGTTTGTATTGTCCGGTTTGATCCCGGAATTTGTAAACTGCTGCAACGAGTTTGTCTTTTGGCGCAGGTAACTGCCGCAGGCTTGAGGTGATGACTGTTTCTTCACCAATGCGGGCTGGTTGTTGCCCTATTGGTTGGTTGAGGTAAGCGCCACATCCCGAAAAAAGAAACAGCAGCACTAACGATGCAAACTGGGAAATGGATTTCATGAAATAGAGTTTGGTAAAAACTCCCGAATTTAGAATTAAAAAAAAAATGCCTGGCTGCCCTTTACGCCTAATAAAAGTCTTGCCCTCAGTAGACAGGCAACCAAGCCTTTCCAAACTCTAAATCCGGGAGGGTAATCTTACTTTATGGATTTATCATTTATTGGATAAAGACTTGTGGCTAAAAGAACGGGACAAGAATACTTGTCTGACCACCGCCGGCCAAATCAAAAATGATGATATTGATACCATCCAGGCCTTCGGTAATTTCGATTTGAAAATCGCCTAATAGGAAGGTCCCTTCAGTAAGGCCATCCTGTCCAAATTGGTCAGAAAAGAGGTTCCGACTGATTTGGTTAAGCAATTGGCGGTTTAATGATTCGGTAAACTGCTCTAATTGATTTTGGTTACCAAGGAGGCTTTCCTCTTTTTCTTCCTCAATGGTATTTTGAGCATTTGCCGAATTCAGCAGCCAGGCATAATTAAAATCACTTCCGCCAAAAGCCGGATTTTTAGGGGTGTAGACAAAATCCTGCGCAGAAGTGTTACTAATACCTACTATTAACCAAAATAGGGCTAAAATAATGGGTGTGTGTTTGTACATTTTTTAGGATTTTAGGTGTTGGCTTGAATTGCTCATTTAAGAGCTCTAAATCAAAAAAAGCAATACAAAACCAAGTTAGAGTTTGGAAAAAAACTTCAGCGTATGTTTGGGATGACTTTGCACTCCTCAAACAACATGGTCTCAATAAATACCGGTACCGGATTGGTCGCCTTCTTCTGAGAAATCTTTCCGCAATTCAGCAAGCTGGGTCACGGCTCTTCTCATGCGTGCCACCACGTAATCGACTAATTCTTCAACGTAATTTGATCTGGGCTGCAAGATTTGTTTAAAAACGGTATTGTCATCCAGAAAAACTTTTATCTCCGTATTTAACCCCCTAAAGGGCACTTCTTCGATACGAATAAAGTAGTCGCCTATTCCCGGCGGGGCCTGAGTTTGCCAGTTGTTAAAAAACTGATCATAAAATTCTCGTCCCATACGGGTACGGGTTTCATCAATAATCAGGCCTCCATCTAATAATGGATCTACCTCATTTTGGCCTTGATCCGGGTTTTCTTCCTTTTTTGGGGGTGTTTGTTCTACGTTGCCATTGGTATAAAAAGCATCCGCCACCATCTTTGATCCGCTAAAAATTTTCAATCTGGCAGTCAATAAACCATTCGGATCGAAGTTCATTTTTTGAGTAGACAACACTTCTTCACCATTGGGATCAATAGAGAATTCCCCACCTTGTTTGTTGTTGGAAACATTACCTCTTGAGTCTCTTTTCAGGATGGTTATTTCATAAATAAGAGATCGTGGTTCTTCTCCCTTATTTTGGCAAACTGCCTGTACAGATACCTGCTCATTTGATACCGTATCAACCAGGATAATGGCCGTAATAGGATTCTCCATATCCTGCGCCCTAACCGACGGGTTAAATGCAAGCAAAAGAACGATCAATACTGAAAAGGAATAGCGTAAAACCGGCATGTTTCAATTGTGGTTTTTAGGATTGATAATCAGTTGTAAACCCTGCCCTTCCTGCGTGATTTGTAAGGGTAAGTCAGGTTGAAAACTGTCATTTTCCCGATACTCCAAGTAATTATTATTACCATCCTGTAGCAGATACAAAAGGCGATTATCGGTTTTGTCCATTTCCTGGAGTAACACATTATTATAACCTCGTTGAATGACCCCAAGGATATTGTTGTCTCCATCCAGGGCCAACTCATAGCTGTTATTATCGCCATCCTGTACAAGTTTCAGGCTATTTCTAGTGCCGGTCATTCTGGCCTGCATCACATTAAAATCCCCTTGCTGTAGTAGCTCTGCATACTGGATATTATCCTGCAAAATATTTACTTCATTAAAATCGCCGATCTGGTTTATTCTAGCAACATTTCCAAGCTGGTTCAGGGCAACATTGTTCAATATGAAATCTTCCTCTGCTGAACTTACCTGAGCCAGTCCGGCAAAGCCAAAAAGCGCGCAAAATACAAATAGAATAATTGGTTTCATTGGCTCGAATATGTGATAAAGGAAGGGAGCAAAACTCCCTTCCTTCAATGGTATTTAATCAGTTAGTCTTTTTGTATTACATTAGAAACATTACTAACGCCAACTTGATTGATGTTTGAAGTGTGCTTGTCACCTTCCTGGTAAGTATTGCCATAGTTGTCAAAACCAAACTGGAATGTATTGGAATAGTTGAAATCACCATCCTGCTCAGTATTGGCAGTGTTATCGGCACCATCCTGAGTAGTAATGAGGTTATTCTTGTCACCTTCTTGTGAAGACCAGGCACTATTATCCACACCAAACTGGCCAATATTAGCAGTATTGTGGTCACCATCCTGTGTCAGGTTAGAGGCGTTTTCAAATCCAAATTGGTAAACGTCTCCTGTATTTTTATCACCATCCTGCTCAGCCCAAGAAGAGTTGTCATCAAAAATTTGAGTGACATTCAAACTGTTATTGTCGCCATGCTGTTTTGCCGTAGAATGATTTCTCAAACCTATTTGAAGAATAACCCCCGCGTTCTTGTCACCATCCTGTTCCAGTCTGGAATCGTTACCTGCTCCATACTGATCAACATCGGCATTATTACGATCACCATCCTGTGTCAACTCAGAATCATTGTAATAGCCATCCTGGCTAACATCACCATAATTGTGATCACCATCCTGCTTGGCAAAAGAAGTATTATTTCCACCCAATTGGGTCACAAAGATATCGTTTTCATCACCATCTTGTTTCAGTTCAGAATCGTTCCAGGCTCCTCCCTGATAAACAACGCCCAGGTTCTTATCGCCGTCTTGTCTGGCATTGGAAGAATTATCAAAACCTTCCTGAGTGATATAACCTTCGTTGCGGTCTCCATCCTGCTTGAGGTCGGAGTAATTACGATTTCCACCCTGAAAAACAGCACCTATGTTGTGATCGCCGTCCTGCTTGGCTTTGGAGTCATTGTTATCACCCAATTGAGTAACAAAAATGTCATTGTTATCTCCACGCTGCTCGGCATTTGAACGGTTGTGATTGCCATCCTGGAGGATACCTCCAAAGTTGCGATCGCCATCCTGCTTAAGCCAGGAATCATTGTTGCGTCCGTATTGATCCGTAAAACCAGTATTATGGTCGCCGTCCTGTTCTACTGCAGAGCTATTGCGGTAGCCATCTTGAAAGGTGCTCGAAAAGTTATCGCGGCCGTCCTGATCAGTTTCTGCCAGGTTTTCGCGGCCGTACTGGTTGGTTTGCGAGTCGTTGCGATCACCATCCTGGTCTGTATAAGCACGATTATGGCGTCCGTATTGATATACATCCGAATTGTTACGATCACCATCCTGGTTGGTTAGGCTTTCGTTGCCATCACCTTGCTGTTCCGTGGTTGCGGTGTTTTTGTCACCATCCTGATTGGTATTGGAGTTATTCCAATCACCATTCTGTAGGGTATTTTGAAAGTTTTCATCTCCTCGTTGATCGTTACTACTGGAGTTGTTGTCGCCATCTTGGTCTATAGCGGCATCATTCTTTTTTCCAATTTGTGTGTTGTTACCGAGGTTTTTGTCTCCATTTTGGTTTACGTTACTATTGTTTTGTTGAGCAATAGCCAATCCAACCGTAAGAAAAAAGGCTAGGGTTAGTAAGAAGAATTTTTTCATTTTAAAAAAGAATTTTGATTTAAAAATTGGGTTTGGTGAATCAATAAAATACTATTTCAGGGCCCCATCAGTACAATTGATTGACAGAGCAGCCAATAAAGTTGTTTCGCAAGTAGCATAACTGCTGCGCAACAACTCTAATAAATTCAATATAATATTAGGTTGTACTGGCCAATCCCAGCCCTTCAATCCGGAATTAACTAAATACAATAACGATGCTCAAAGTGTCCTCTTGGAGAAATGCTCCAAACAAACACCCCTTTACTTGGACTTTTCAGCCAAGGAGCATACTGGAAATACTGTCTTTCTTTTTAGTGGAAATCGGTTTTCCAGATCTAATTTTTTCAGTAGTTTTTATCTTGATTGAGCACAAAAAGGGAACAAAAAGCAATAGAGCGTAATAAATTTATGTCTAGAATCTCTGGTTGGTCGTCTTTGAGCGTTTGTTTGGAGATTGTCTTTGGAAGCGAAAAGTGATCCTTTGCAGCCCATGCTCCTACTCTGCCTTCGCGAAGCAAGGCGCTGAGTCCTTCGCCAAAGGCTACGGCCGCCGGAGAAAGCTTCAGCGCAAGCGTAAGGCTGGCCCCCAAACATGCTTTGATGTAATTGTATAAATTCTTGTAACCTTATATACAATTAATTAAACAAAGTTATATTATTTTAATTTCATAATCCTGCCAAAACTCCGAAAGTCAATTATAAAAAAAATATTATTTAAATAATTAACCTTCAATTGTTTGGCATCCGATTATTTAAATCAGGCGGAATGCCAAAATATTTCTTATAAATTTTACTAAAATAATCTGTACGGGAATATCCTAGTGCTTGAGCAAGCTTTTTTAGGGAGCAAAAGGTCCCATCATTAATCCACTCCTGAGCTTTTTTCATTTTAATCCATTGAATGTATTTATTAGGAGTGAGTTCCGTTGCTTTATTAATTTCCCGATAGAATTGTCGCTCACTCATTAAAGCGGATTTTGCCAGATCGGCTACAAGAAGTTTTGGATTGTCCAGGTTTAAAAGAATGGTAGAATCTACATTCTTTAACCAGTTTAAATTTGGTTTGTTTATTGAGGCTCCCATCACACACATTATTTGTTCATAAATGATCAAAATCAATTCAGCGAATACAAATGCCAAACATGGCGTTTTGACACGAGTCAACGATCAAAACGTATTGGCACTTACTGGTACGGAATATTTTTGATATAAAACCATCAATACTCTGTATCAAGTACAAATCTGGGGGGAGATTAAATTTGTTTCGTGAAACAATAGACAAAAAGTCTGTTGTAATGTTTTATTACAAGAATTATTGAAGGGAAGGGAGATCCATGATTTGCAAAAGAACTCTACAAAAATATATAATTTTTTAAACAAATCAAGAGGATTCCTTCATTTTTAAGACTTCCTTTTATGCTAATCGTTTAATTGTCGTATTTTTCGCATTGAATAAATTGAATAAAACAATTATCTAAATGGGACTTTTCGATCGGATTTTTGGTGGTAAGGAAGCTGAAATACCACAGCCGGATATTCGCTTTGGCCGTTATAGTGACTCTTACAAAGAGGATGCAAACTATGATTCCTGGGATTTGGCGCTGGAGAAATTCGAAAGAGACGAATACCTTGATTCCTATCGAGAATTTTTTCGGTACTTACGCGATGAAGATGAGGACAATGTGAAATGGTGGGAAGAAAATGGAAGCATTCATTTTGAAATTTATCAGGGATCCAAAAAAATAACTGGCTTTGCCAATGCTAAAAAACTGAAAGCTGAGGCCAAAGTTGCCAAATCTCAAACCTTAAACGTTGGGTTTATGCGTCGGCTGATCGAACAGAATTTCAGCTTGAAGTTTAGCCGGTTTGCTATTGATGAAGCTGATAATATTACGGTAGTTTTTGATAGTTATACGCTCGATGGTTCGCCGTATAAGTTGTATTATGCGCTCAAGGAGGTGGCTACTCAAGCCGACAAACAGGACGATCTGTTAGTTGATGAGTTTAAAATGTTAGAATCCCTGGATACCTCACACCTTACCGATTTGCCTGAATTGGAAAAAGAGGTGAAATACAATTTTATTCAAGGCGAGGTTGAAACGGTATTAAATGAAATTGAATCCCGCAAACTTAACCCTGATCAGTATCCTGGTGGTATAAGTTATTTGTTGCTAAACCTGGTATACAAACTAGACTATCTGATCAAACCGGAGGGTTATATGATGGAAACACTGGAACGGGTTCATCGGCTTTACTTTTCAAAAGAGGAAAAAACACTGATAGAGAAAAATATGATCCTTGGAAAGGAGCTGCAAAAATTATTGGATCGTCCCAAAGATCTGTTTTTTAAGGAAATGTACCGGGTAAAGACAACTTTCGGGATCACAACTCCGGTTAATCACGATCGTGTAGTGGGGTTTATTGATGGTGAACTCAACAACATGGATTGGTATTTTGAAAATCAGCATACCCGAGTAGCCTTGGCCATTCCTGGGTATATTGTAGGGTATTGTATGTTTAACTATGCCATTCCCAAGCCTGATCGGGACTTTTTTCATCTCTATTTTCAAATCGTTGAGACAGAATATTTCCTAAAATTGGGCTTTCATCTGGACTTTTATGATCCAGAAACACAGAAATTAAATAAACGGACTATTCGTAAAGCCATTGACAAGATAGTGGATGCCAACCGCAACCGGTTTACTCGGTTGACACCAACGGTGAGTACGCTCAACTTTGATTCTCTGGTAGAATTCACCAAATCTTACCTCCTAATGATCCGCAACCTGGATTTAACCAAAATGGATTGAGCGGATGTTTAAATTTCGGATTTGCAAACACACAATACGACTAACCAATTTCCAGTTTGGCTGTTATTATGGATAAAAGCAATTTAAACATGACTCTGACCACAGCCGAAATATGGCAATTGCTGGAAAATGTGAGTGATCCGGAAATTCCGGTGCTGACGGTAGTCGATCTTGGTGTAATCCGGGAGGTAAAGATCCATGAGGATGGGCTGGTAGAGGTTGTCATTACCCCCACCTATTCGGGTTGTCCTGCTATGAATACCATTGAAATCAATATACATGCCACACTACAGGAAAATGGCATTGACCCGGTGAAAATAACCACGGTACTCAGTCCGGCCTGGACCACCGATTGGTTGACAGAAAATGGGCGAAAAAAATTAGAGGCTTATGGGATTGCCCCGCCGCTGGACAAGAGCCCTGACAAAGACAAGCTCTTTGCCGAAGACCGGAAGGTGCCTTGTCCACGATGCCAATCAACCAATACCCGAATGATCAGTCAATTTGGTTCAACAGCCTGTAAATCCTTATTCCAGTGCAACGATTGCCTGGAACCATTCGATTACTTCAAATGTCATTAATTATTTATGGAGTCAATTTTATTTAAAAAGCAAGACCAGGTAGCACGCATTACACTCAACCGTCCGGATGTATACAATAGCTTTAACCGGGAAATGGCCCTTCTATTGCAACATTACCTGGAGGAATGTAAACAAGATCCTGATATCAGAGCACTTTATCTGACCGGGCAGGGCAAAGCCTTTTGTGCCGGACAGGATTTGCAGGAAGCCATTTCAGCAGATGGTCCATCGCTGTCTAAGATAATAGCAGAGCACTTTAATCCCATCATCAAGATTATCCGAGAAATTGAGAAACCGGTAGTCTGCGCAGTCAATGGCGTAGCTGCAGGTGCCGGTGCTAATATTGCGCTGGCTTGTGACATCACTGTTGCTAGTGAGGCCGCCTCATTTATCCAGGCGTTTAGTAAAATTGGCCTGATTCCCGATAGTGGAGGCACTTATTTTTTGCCTCGGCTGATTGGCCGCCAGAGGGCTACTGCCCAGATGATGTTGGGTGAAAAAGTAAGTGCTGCGGATGCTGCCGCAATGGGTATGATCTACAAAACTTTCCCTGCTGAATCGTTTGCTGAGCAGTCTTGGAAACTGGCCCTACAGCTTGCTCAAATGCCTACTACGGGATTAGGATTGACCAAACGTGCCCTCAATTGTTCTCAGTCCAATGACCTATTTACACAATTGGCTATAGAGGATCAATTGCAAACAGCAGCCGGCTTAACGGAGGATTATAAGGAAGGGGTCAATGCTTTCCTGGAAAAGAGAAAGCCAATTTTTAAGGGAAAGTAATTCAAAAAAAAATGCACATCATCATTACTGGCGCTAGCCGGGGAATTGGGTATGAACTGGCAAAGTTTTTTGCCAAACAAGCCGAAAATAAAATCTTGTTGCTGTCACGCAATGTAGACCGACTGCAGGAATTGTCAGCTAATAGTCCTCATGCCAATATTGATTGGCTCGCTTATGACCTGACCCGGGCAGAGGAGGCGAAGTTATTGGAAAAAATCAAACCCTGGAATCATATAGATATTCTGGTTAATAATGCAGGCCAATTATTAAGCAAACCTTTTACTGAGCTTACTCGCCATGATTGGGAATCTATTTTTACAACCAATCTGTTTGGGGTGGTAGATCTGGTGCGTTTATTACTGCCAAAACTCGAAGCGGCCAATCATGGCCATGTATTGAATATTGGTAGTATGGGTGGTTTTCAGGGGAGCAGTAAATTTCCGGGCCTTTCGGCTTATAGTGCCAGTAAAGCGGCCTTGGCGAACTTGACAGAATGTTTGGCTGAGGAATATAAGGAAAAAGGTCCTGCCTTTAATTGCTTGTCATTAGGTGCTGTGCAAACAGAGATGTTGGCAGAAGCCTTTCCCGGCTACGAAGCACCGGTGGGAAGTCAGGATATGGGCGCATTTATAGCCTGGTTTGCAACCAATGGCCACCGGTTTTTTAATGGAAAGATACTGCCTGTAAGTATCTCAACGCCTTAGCAGAGGCAATCAAGCGATGATTATTTTTTCTTTGAATAGGCTGAATTCTCTTCCTGGCTCCTATATTTACATGTACAAGCAAAAAAAATGGAAAAGACCAATCAAAAATTTATTCCTTATAAAGGGGTTCGCTATCCCAAAGAAGAAATATTGAACCGCAGTCGGGAATATTATCAGGAGATGGACAAGCGGAGAACAGTCCGGGAGTTTTCAGAAAAACCTTTCCCGAAGGAAATTATTGAAAACCTTATTATGACGGCTTCCACAGCGCCTTCGGGAGCCCATAAACAACCCTGGATGTTTTGTGTCGTTTCCGATCCTGCCCTCAAGCAAAAAATTCGAGAAGCTGCCGAAAAAGAGGAATACGAAAACTATCATGGCCGGATGAGTGAAGAATGGCTGGAAGACCTTGCTCCTTTCGGCACAGATTGGCATAAGCCTTTTTTAGAAATTGCACCTTACCTGATCGTCGTTTTCAAAAAAGCCTACGATCTGGTCGACGATAAAAAAACCAAAAACTATTACGTTAATGAATCGGTTGGTCTTGCTTGTGGTTTCCTGTTAAGTGCCATTCATAATGCAGGGTTAGTAGCCCTTACGCATACCCCTAGCCCTATGAATTTTTTACAAAATTTATTGGACAGACCGGAAAATGAGCGTGCCTATCTATTGATTCCGGTTGGTTATCCGGCTAAAGAAGCCGATGTGCCTGATCTGAAACGCAAGGAAGCTGACGAGGTTCTCATTTGGTACGAATCTAAGGAAAAATCATAGTTTTTTCTATTGCTATCTATACAAAGGAATACATAAACCTATGTGTACAGTAACCTATCTGCCTTTGGGCGGCAACCATTTTGTAATAACCTCCAATCGGGATGAACAACCTGCCCGTTCCCCAAAACGGATTTCAATAATGGAAACCCAGGGAATGCAATTGTGTTTCCCACAGGATACTTCCGGAGGAAGCTGGATTGCGATTTCCAATACCAACCGTGTGGTCTGCCTACTGAATGGGGCATTTGAAAAACACCATCATGAACCACCATATAAGCGGAGCAGGGGATTAATGCTGTTGGACTTTTTTGAATTCCCAAATGCCGAAAAGTTTTTTTCAACTTATGACTTTGAGGGCATGGAACCCTTTACCATGATTATAGTGGATGATGGCAAACTTTTTGAATTGAGGTGGGATGAAAAAAAAATCCATCAAACAAAATTGGACCATACCACGGGTTTTCTATGGTCTTCGGCTACGCTATATGATGCTTCTGTCAAAAAAAAGCGGCAAGGATGGTTTGAACAATGGAAAGGCCAACATCAAAACTTTAGTCCAGAATCCATCCTACGCTTTCACCAAACAGCTGGCGATGGCGATCCCTGGAACGATGTAATTATGAACCGGGCTGGAATTGTTAGAACCGTAAGCATTACACAAGTTATAAAATCAACTGGT
Source organism: Saprospiraceae bacterium (assembly GCA_021604865.1). GTDB lineage: Bacteria > Bacteroidota > Bacteroidia > Chitinophagales > Saprospiraceae > BQJU01. The sequence goes on from BQJU01000083.1 coordinate 23,207, forward strand.
CAATTAAAGATGGACTATCATGATTTACTCAATGGGCAATTCGAAAGCAAAACAGTCCACCTCCGAACCAAAATGGTGGACTTCGACTAGCTGGCAAAACCGGCTAATGAAATGGTCCAGATGGGAATATTGGCCATTTTGGTTTATTTACGCTCCTCTTTTCATTTACTGGATTTGGTTAAGCATCAAAGCCAGGTCTCCAATCTTTTTTGTTGCTGCCAATCCAGGCATTATGGGTGGGGGTATCAGTGGTGAATCCAAGCAGGATATTTATCAAAAAATACCCCAATCGTTTTTGCCCAAAACCTTTTTTGTAGATCGCAATCAACCCGATGAGCTTGAGCGCATACTCCCATTGCTCTGTTTTCCGGTATTTGCCAAACCCGATGTTGGAAAACGTGGGCGGCTGGTTGAAAAGATCGATGATCCTGAAACACTCGTAGCTCATTACCAGCAACTCAACATCCCATTGGTGATCCAGGAAGACATCACATACAAGGAAGAATTCAGTGTGTATTATTACTGTTTTCCAGAAGATCGAACCGGCAAAGTCATTTCTCTGGTCACCAAAGAATATCCTTCGATACTTGGCGATGGCATTCATAGTGTAGAACAACTCATCGACAAAGATCGGCGACTGACTTTTTTTGCCAACAAATTAAAACCCTACCTGTCTGCTCAGACCCTCTCTAGTGTACCTCTTTCCGGAGAAACTAAAATATTATCCACTATCGGGAACCATTCCAGGGGTACCATATTTCATGATTCGAGGGCTCAAATTGATGATGCACTGAGGGCCACTTTTGACGATTTCTTTCAACAATTAGAGGGCATTCATATTGGCAGGGTTGATTTGAAAGCACCCTCGCTTGCTGACTTAAAAAAAGGCACCTTCCAGGTGGTGGAAATCAATGGATTAGGTGCCGAACTTGCACATATTTACTCCACGGGGTATTCCTTATTAAATGCCAATCGGGAGATTTTTAATTTATGGGACATTATCTACAAAATAAGCACGCAAAACCGGGCAAAAGGGGTAGAAATAGTACCGATCAGAAAAGCCTTTACCTGGTTTATCACTTACATTCGTTATAGCCGCAACCTAAAAAGTACCTCCAATTGAATATTTTCACGAAGAGGCAAGCAAAGAATAAGTTGTTTTATAATGAACTGATTTCAAATACATAGCGTTATAAAAGTGGTGAGTGAGTGAAACTCCCTTGTTATTGAACCTTTTAGCTCAAGGGAGTTGCCTAAAATACTACCATAAAAACGCCAATTATTATAAAAATCCAGACCCATTTTTGATTGTGTCCCCTGCTTCAATCTTAAAAATTCAGCTGCTTTTGTGTAGCTTCCAGGGGTAGTTTATCAACCACTCATTTCGTTCATGAAAAAGTGCAGAATTGCACCCTTTTATTAATCAAAAATGAATACATGCGAGCATTAGTAATCACGAATTCAATAACCAGGAGAGATAGTAAATCGATTGAGAAGTACTTGACTGAGGTATCCCGCTACGACGTACTAAGTGCAGAAGAGGAACTAGCTTTATTTAAGCGCTATAAGGACGGAGATCAGGCTGCTCTGCGAAAGATCATTCAAGCTAATTTGCGTTTTGTTATTTCTGTTGCCAAACAATACCAGAATACGGGTATGCCTCTCGACGATTTAATTAACGAAGGCAATATCGGTCTGGTTCGGGCTGCTCAACGTTTTGATGAAACCCGAGGATTTAAGTTCATCTCCTATGCAGTATGGTGGATTAGACAAGGTATTTTACAGGCACTTAATGAAAAAGGAAAAAAAATCCGCCTGCCGATCAGCCAGTTGTCTAAATCCCAACAGGTATACCGTCAACGAAATGCATTATATCAAGTATTGGAAAGAGAGCCTAGTCCAGAGGAATTGGCAGAATCAATGGATATGGAAAGCGGAGAAATCGAGCGCTGTCTGAGCCAATACAAAAATTGCCGTTCACTGAGCGAACCGATGGACAGCTCTGACGACAGCTCCCCTTTGGAAGCCATTTTGGCCGATGAAGCAGCACAAAGTCCCGATGAAAAAGTGGCCGAGCATGAATCTTTGCAAATTGCCATGCAACATCTGCTGACCCTGCTGACACCGAGAGAGGTCGAAGTATTGTCCATGCATTATGGCATTCAACGCAAGCGTGCCCACAGCCTTCAGGATATCGGAGAGAATCTGGACTTGAGCCGGGAACGCATCCGTCAAATCCGAGACAGAGCCTTACGCAAATTGAGGCGTAAATTACATACCGACAAAGATTTGTTTCTCAACACATAAAGTTATCAGGTGTCAATCGTTTTGCAATCCCATACCGTCCCTCCAGATACGGAGCGCATTAGATTGAGTGATTATGCACCAAAACTATTTACCACCTTTATTCCATCCAGAAAAGGGATAAAAAAAGCGATTAAGCGGGGAGCAGTCCACATTGATGGAGTTGCCGGCGAATGTGGACGCTGGGTGGAACCGGGGCAAAAAATAGAATTGATTGACCTGGAAAGAAAAGCTCCCAAAATTTTTCCCTTAAAGCTGGATGTGGTTTTTGAAGACGATCATCTGGCAGTAGTGAACAAACCGGCCGGGCTTGTCGTCAACGGCAATCAATTTCGAACCCTCGAAAATGCCTTACCTTTTAACCTACACCCTTCCACACAAAAAGATGCCCTATACAAATTCAGACCGGTACACCGGCTCGATAGCCTGACCAGTGGTCTGGTATTGATAGCTAAAACTTCACTGGCTTGTCAGGGACTCGGGATACAGTTTGAGCAGAAAACCATCAAAAAGCGATACGGTGCTGTAGTTATAGGTGGTACAAGTTCCAATGGACAAATAGAGACTCCCATTGAAGGGAAACCGGCATTGACCACCTATTATATGCTACGAAAAGTGCCTTCATTGCGCAACGGTTATTTGACTCTTTTAGACGTTTTTCCAAAAACAGGACGAACCCACCAAATACGTATCCACCTTTCCCAATTAGGGTTTCCCATATTGGGCGATAAAATTTATGGAACGGAAGGAGAAATCCTGAAGGGCAAAGGCATGTTTCTTTCTGCTATAGAATTAACCTTTACCCACCCTATTCATAAAAAGATTACCAAAGTAGAAACTCCTGCTCCGGCCAAATTCAATAAGGTTCTTGATCGGGAAGAACATCGATGGCGGAAATATAATCCTTAAGTGAGCATGCAAATCAGCTATTGCGCATTCCAATCCTTCCTTCGGGCCCCGAAACTTTAGCGAAGGCGACCATTTCTTCAAAAAGATCTTATCTGCCTCACTCCTTCAACACCTTCCCACTCAAACTACCGCCTCGCGTTTCCAGTCGGTACCAATACAAACCAACCGGCCAATCCCTGATGGCTTCAACCAGGTATTTGTTTGCTCCCACCTGTACCAATAATTCGGTGGCAAACAACTCTCGCCCCTGTGCATCATAAATAACCAGCCTAGCTGAAGTGGCTATGCGACTGAAAAAATGAAACCACAATCCGAAACTTACAGGATTAGGAAATACCTGCCATTGGGAAATGAAAGCCGGTTCCAGTGCTGTGGTGATGATGGTGAGTTGCACCTGCACGATACTGTCGCAGCCATTACTAGCGGCATAAATTTCTGTGAGTATAGTATCACTTTCATAAACCACTTCATTGTAAGGCTGTCCGATGACCAGAGCCGTATCAATCACTGTATAAATATCATCCTCCTGGCTCAGAGCCAGCACGACGACGCTGTCGCAGCCCAACGAGGTGAGGTATTCAAAAAGATAGGTACCGGCCTCCTCAAAAGAAGTATCAACCCAGACGAAGGGGGGATCACAAAAACTAGTATCCACCAAGGTAGTCGGTGGACAAGTGGTAGCAGTAAAAGCAAATGGCTCCCCACAGTTAGTAGCCAAACCGTGCACATGATTATAAGGTACAATACTGATATAATAATCCATATCCTCCAGCAGTGCAAAGGGCATCATGTAACTGGTATCCAGCCCTACGTCCAATGGACCAATAATTTCCGTTCCGCCTGGGATAAGCCCCACACTCAGCCGGTAGCCATCCACACAGCCGGGTACCTTGTGCCATTTTATTTCGGGTTGCAGGGCGGTGGTGGTAGAGGAAGGGGAAGGGGAAATGAGTTGGATGTTGCAGGCGGCGGGGCCGCCTAGGTAGTGTTTGATTAATGGCCAGTAAACGGCAGCGCCATTATCTTGGCTGGTCATAAAAATGGACGTATTGCCAAAGTTGAAATAAGGATCGGTACTTTGAGGATGCCAGCTTAAGCCCCCATCAATTGTAACATAAATAGCCGCATTATCAGTGGATGGAGCCCAGCCCAAAGTATCATTTATAAAAAAAATACGCATAGCAAAAGCATTGCCCTCCTGGGCAATGGGATAGCTTTCCCAGGTTTCTCCTCCATCTTCTGTTTTATAGATTAAATTAGTTCGGTTGACGAACCATCCTGTTTGGTCATCAAGAAAGTGCAAATCAACATTAGATCCAAAAGCCCCACTACCGGAAGAAGGGGCTGCTAATTGCTCTTCCCAGGTTTCACCTGCATCAGTAGTGTGTAATATTCGAGTTGGTCCTTCCGAACTGATGCTTCCTGCCAACCAGCCTTCCTGTGCATTGACAAAATCCAGTGTAGCTAATTGCCAATCCTCATTTTCGAAAACAATATCCCAAGTTTCTCCTCCATCTCTTGAACGGAATGCCCTTGCATAACTGGTTACCATATATCCTGTGTCAGGGTCTAAAAATTCAATGTCGTAAGGAGGCGTTAAATCATCCATTGAAAAATCATATTCAGTCCAGGTTTCTCCGCCATCTTCAGTTTTAAAAATTGTTCGGGAAGAATGCCCTACCCAACCAATATTTTCATCTAGAAAGAAAACGCTAAACCCTTGGTCTAAACCTTCAAAATCATTTGGCTCCCAGCTTATTCCATTATCAATAGTCTTATACACTCCTGTTCCCGAAATATATTCACTAACCCAACCTACAGAATCAGAAGAAAAGAAAACATCAGTAAAGGCATTTCCATTCCCTCCCGAATAAACAGTTTGCCAACATTGAGCTTTAATATTTGAAATCGCTATAAGGCAATATATACTAATGAGAATATATTTGTGGATCATAATTTGAATATTTTTCTAATAGCTTTTTAAACACCAAATGCCTGGAAGTAGAACCACTTTCAGGCACATCATTTAATCCAATTTATTTTTTAATTATTTTCCCACTCAAACTACCGCCTCGCGTTTCTAGCCGGTACCAATACAAACCAACCGGCCAATCCCTGATGGCTTCAACCAGGTATTTGTTTGCTCCCACCTGTACCAATAATTCGGTGGCAAACAACTCTCGCCCCTGTGCATCATAAATAACCAGCCTAGCTGAAGAGGCTATGCGACTGAAAAAATGAAACCACAATCCGGAACTTACAGGATTAGGAAATACCTGCCATTGGGAAATGAAAGCCGGTTCCCGCACTTCAGTAATAATGGTAAGCTGTACCTGTACAATACTGTCACAGCCATTGTTAGCAGCGTAAACTTCGGTGAGCAGGGTGTCACTTTCGTAAACAATGCCGTTGTAGGGCTGGCCGAGCGTCAGAGCCGTATCGATGTGGGTATAAATATCTTCCTCCTGGCTCAAAGCCAGCACGACAACACTGTCGCAACCCAGCGGTGTGAGGTATTCAAACAGATAAGTACCGGCCTCCTCAAAAGAAGTATCAACCCAGACAAAGGGGGGATCACAAAAACTGGTATCGATCAGCGTGGTAGGCGGGCAAGTGGTCGCAGTAAACGCAAAAGGCGCTCCACAGTTAGTAGCCAGGCCATGAACATGATTGTAAGGCACAATACTGATATAATAGTCCATATCCTCCAGTAGTGCGAAGGGCATGAGGTAACCAGTATCCAGCCCTACATCCAGTGGACCGATGATTTCCGTGCCGCCGGGGATGAGCCCCACACTCAGCCGGTAGCCATCTACACATCCGGGGACTTTGTTCCATTTGATTTCGGGTTGTAGGGCGGTTGTAGTGGAGGAGGGAGAAATGAGGTTGATGTTGCAATTGGCGGGGCCGCCTTGGTAGTGTTTGATGTACCCCCAGTAAACAGCAACACCATTATCAGGGCCGGTCATGTAAATGGCTGTATTACCAATTCCAAAATAAGAATCAGTGCTTTGCTTGTTCCAAGACTCCCCACCATTGGTGGTAACATAAATAGCTGCATTATCAGTAGAGGGAGCCCAGCCCAGAGTATCATTTACAAAAAAAATACGTCTACAATAAGCATTGCCCTCAAGAGCAATGGGGTAACTTATCCATGTTTCTCCTCCATCTTCCGTTTTGTAGATTGAATTAGTTCTGTTGACAAACCATCCCTCTTGGTCATTAAGAAAATGCAAATCGACACTAGGGATGAGTCCAGAAGAGGGGGCAGTTAATTGTATTTCCCAATTTTCGCCTGCATCGGTCGTATGCAAAACTCTTACTGAATCGCCTGAACCAATATTACCTGCGATCCAACCCTCTTGTCCATTGACAAAATCTAAACTGGCCAATTGCCATTCTTCATTTTCAAAAACAATATCCCAGGTTTCTCCTCCATTAGTGGATTGATACACTCTTGCATAAGCAGATACCATATATCCGGTATCTGCGGTTATAAATTCTATGTCAGTTGGGGGTTCAATATCATCACTGGAAAAATTATATCCTACCCAATCTTGACCACCGTTAATAGTCTTATAGATTGTTTGGGAAGAGCGGATTACCCAACCTATACTCTCATCTAAAAAAAATACACAAAACCCTCTAATTAATCCTTCATTTTCTTCTTCTTCCCAATTTATTCCATTATCTGTAGATTTGTATACTCCTGCCAGTGCATCACTAACCCAACCGATAGAGTCTGAAGGAAAGAAAGCATCTGTAAAGCCACTTTCATTTCCAACATTGAATACTGTCTGCCAACATTGACTTTGGCCTTTTAGAGATACTAGCAAGACCACGAAGAGAAAAATTATTTTTATTCGAACCATAATCTGGCATTTACTTTGTCAACAAGTAAAAATGCTAAAACAACGCCTGGAAGTCGTTATTCACTCCCAGGCATTATTTTTGTATTTTATTCCTTTACAATTTTCCCACCAACAATTTCGCCTTCAACGGCTATTTGATACCAGTATAACCCGGTTGGCCAGTTGGCCATTTCTTTCAATTGGAAATTATTTTTCTCAACCTCCAAATCTAGTGCAACATCAAATAATTTCTTCCCCTGAGTATCAAAAATAAATAATTGCGCAGGTGTCGATTTTGAACTGAGTATTTTGAAATTAACTAATCCATTGGTTGGGTTAGGTAGTACCTCTACCAACGTTTCAGCTGCCTCGCTTGTATTGGCAGAAGGATTGGGCAATCGGTGTCCACCCCTATTATTTACCAACCTGATTACCAAAGGAGTCCCATCTTCCTGATAAGCCAAAGCTGGAATATTTGTTTCATTTAGGGCAAGTTCTGTCAGCAAACTTCCTCCAAATACCCAGGGTTGATCCGAAAATTCGAGGCTGAGCATTTTGTCACCTGAAGATAAGGTTCTGCCCATTGTATCAAACCAGGCAATTTTTAAGTTGCCACTGGTAGCCTGAGTTTCGCCAATTGCATCAGAAGTCATCGCTGGTAAATCTTCCGCAACTTCTTCTTCATACACCCAGTCATCAGAATCAAAGTCAAAACCGAACTGGAAGGCCGCGATATCATCGAAGTCTGAAGATTTAAATTCTAATTTACGACCACCTGATATGATGACCTCACTTACACTGACTTCAATAGTGTCAAGAATGGAAGAAGTATTAGTACAAGAGCAGTTAACATCCCCAATTTTAATCGCTTTAAAATCAACTATCCTGGTATCAGGATAGGTTATGCACTCG